>DAITAC010000098.1:0-14604 GCA_036824465.1 Burkholderiaceae bacterium | reverse complement strand
GTCAGAGCGGGCACCCGTTGTCCGATCAATACTCCAATTTCGTCGACGACTGGCGCCGCGTCAGCTACGCGCCGATCCCTTGGGACTTGCCGAACATTAAAGGTCCGAGCGCGAGGACGCTCGTCCTCAGGCCGTCGACACCCCCTGCAACTGCGCCGACTCGATGACGGATGGCGGTTTCTCGGCGCGCGCTGCTTGCAGCTGCGCTGCTGCCACGTCGCGCGCACTGACCGGCCGCACGCGCGCCGGAATCAGACGGCGTAACGGCCGGGTCGCCAGCAGCGCGAGCCGCTCGCCAACGCGCATCTCCCTTCGCTCGCCCTCCAGCAGGCTCGGGCGCAGAATCACCAGCGACTTCAGCCCCATTGCCACCAGGTCGCGTTCCATCTCACCTTTGACGCGGCTGTAGAAAGTGTGACTTTGCGCCTCCGCCCCCAGCGCACTGATCACGAGCAGCCTGCGCGCACCTGCGTCACGACACCAGCGACCGAGCGCGATCACGAAGTCGTGATCGACGCGACGGAACTGGGCCGGCGAACCTGCAACTCGGATTGTCGTGCCCAGGCAGCAGAAGACATCGATCGGGGTGCCCGCCCGGACTAGATCGGCTAGAACGGCATCGAGCTTCTCAAAATCTGCTTCGCGCTGCTGGAGTTTTTCGTGGCATTGGATCAGCGGCCGTCGAGCCAGTGCAATGACGCGCGAATACTCCGGCGCCGCAACCAGCAAGGTCAGGAGTTCGCTGCCGACGAGCCCTGTGCCGCCGGCCACGATGGCGATTCTCTGCGCCTTGGGCATGTTTCATCCAGTTCGGTCGCACGTATTCTGCGCTCCGGTTCGGTTCTGCACGACAGCACACATGGCCGTCGATTCGGGGCCGCCAAGAAGTGGTGAGCACTCAATCTGAGCGCGGTCGGCCCGAGATCGCAGAGGCCCCCGGCAGTTCGGACGGTCGCGCGCTGGCCAGATGTCGAAGATAGTTGCCGGTGCTCATCAAGCTTTCTCGCGTGCCCGTGCGGAACTGGACGTGTTGGGTTCGCAGGTGTTCCGTATCCGTCGGAACCCCGGACAGGCTGCCGCCGTCAATCTCTTCAACAATCTGCTGGCCGGAATCTATCGGGTCGACGCAGCCGAGCCGTTCGCGCTTGGTGCCCGCGCCGAAGACGATCCACGTGCCCTGTACGAATTGGTCGGCGCTCCTTCCGTTCTGAGCTGGATGTTGGTCGACCGCGTCGGCCGACACCATGCCGATGAATACAAACCTCGCGCGCGGACTGATGTTCTCGCCAACGACATTGCGCTAACGCTCGAACTGGCCCGCAACCTCGGTGCGGACGGTCCATTGGGAGAACTGGCGCGGGAAATCTTCGAGCGCGCGCTCGCTGCGGGCTGGCCGACGAGAACGACTCCGTGACCTGCCGGCTGTTCGAGGCGTCCCGCCTAAAGGTCTGATTGCCGAATTGCCCGCCGCCTCGATCGTTCGTTTCCCCGCGGGTTTGACCTGGCGGCATGCTTGGTGCAGCATCCGCGCGCCGCGCGCAGTCGACGCGCGACCCATTCCAAGGAGAGCCAAGATGCGCCGCATTGCGAACGCACTTCTGATCGCCGCGACCGCCACGTTGGCGGCTGCACCGGCGATCGATGCGAAAACCCTGCGCTGGGCCAGCCAGGGCGATATTCTGACTTTCGATCCGCATGCGCAGAACGAAGGGCTGAACAACACAGCCAACAGTTACATCTACGAGCCGTTGATCAACTACAACGAGAAGTTCGAGCTGGAACCATCGTTGGCGGAATCCTGGAAGCAGGAGTCCACGTTGATCTGGCGCTTCGAGCTGCGCAAGGGAGTGAGATTCCATGACGGCACGCCCTTAACCGCCGCCGACGTCGTGTTCTCGATCGAGCGCGCGATGGCGCCGACGTCGAATTTCAAGGTTTACACGACCGGCATCCAGGGAGCGCGCGCGGTCGGCGATCACAGCGTGATCATCTACACGACGGTGCCGAATCCGGTGTTGCTGCGGCAGTTGCCGGAACTGCGCATCATGAGCAAGGCATGGTCGGAGAAGAACAAGGTCACGTCCCCGCAGAACTATGTGGCAAAGGAGGAGACATACGCGGTGCGCAACGCGAACGGTACCGGCCCCTACATGCTGAAGACGCGCGAGGTTGACATTCGCACAGTGTTCGTCGAGAACCCGAACTGGTGGGGGAAGGCGAAGAAGAAGGGCAATGTGACCGAAGTCGTCTACACCCCGATCCGGTCCGAATCCACACGCACCGCTGCGCTGCTGTCGGGTGAACTGGATTTCGTGCTCGACCCGGCCCCGCAGGATTTGGCGCGGATGCGGCAGAACCAAAACCTCAAGGTGGTCGAGGGCGCAGAGAACCGCACCATCTTCCTCGGTTTTGACCAGTTCCGCGACGAGCTGCTGTTCAGCGACGTGAAGGGCAAGAACCCATTCAAGGATCTGCGGGTGCGGCAGGCGCTGTACCACGCGATCGACATCAACGCGATCCAGAAAGCGGTGATGCGCGGCTCATCGGACCCGACCGGCGCCATCATCCAGCGCGCAGTCAACGGCTGGACCAAGGAGGCGCATGAGCGCCCGCCACACGACGAAAAGAAGGCGCGCGAACTGCTCGCCGCGGCCGGCTATCCCAATGGCTTTGCCTTCACACTCGACTGCCCGAACAACCGCTACATCAACGACGAAGACATCTGCAAGGCCATCGTCACGATGTGGGCGCGCATCGGGATGAAGGTGAACCTCAACGCCATGCCACGCGCGCAGTACTTCGCCAAGGTGCAGAAATACGACACCTCCGCCTACCTGCTCGGCTGGGGTGTTCCGACCTTCGATGCCCTGTATTCGCTGCAGTCGCTGGCACGCACGCTCGGCAAGGAAGGCGACGGCAACTTCAACCTCGGCCGCGTCAGCTATCCCGAGTTCGACAAGCTGGTCGACGCGATGAAGAGCGAAACCGACCAGAAGAAGCGCAATGAACTGATCGCCAAAGCGCTTCTGCTGCACAACCAGCAGGTGATGCACATCCCGCTTCACAACCAGGTCATTCCGTGGGCAATGCGCAAGAACATCAATGTCGTTCACCGCGCGGACAACCGACTGGAAGCGCGCTGGATCCGAGTCGACTAGGACGGTTTCGTTTGCACATCCAGTCGATTGCGTCGCAGGCCACTTCGCGAACGCGTAGTTAAGGGTGAGCGCGAAAGGGACCGCCCGGCGGAAGACTCAACTGGCGGGCAAAATGAGAAAGGGCCGCATGTGTGCGGCCCTCCTCGCTTATCGACATCAGCTCGTCACTTCCCTGCCAAAGTCCCCCACAATTGCTTCAGCCGCGCATCGCGTCCGCAGCCGGTGCGGTAGTAGGTGTAGCGCAGCGGATTCTGCTGGTAGTAGTTCTGGTGATAATCCTCGGCCGGATAGAACGGCCCGGCCATCACGATCTCGGTCACGATCGGATCCTTGAACGGCTTGGTCTTCTCAAGCCTGGCCTTCGACGCCTGTGCAATTCGCAACTGCTCGGCGTCGAGCGCGAAGATTGCGGTGCGATAAGGCGAGCCGACGTCGCAGAACTGTTGATTCTTGGTGGTCGGATCGATCGTGTGCCAGAAATGCTCAACGAGCTGTTCGTAACTGACCTTGCGCGGATCGAAAACGACCTCGACCGCTTCGGCGTGGCCGGTGCGTTTGGAAGAGACCTGCTCGTAGGTCGGGTTCGGTACGTTGCCGCCCGTGTAGCCCGACGTGGTCGAAATCACGCCTTCGACCTTGTCGAAGTCCGCTTCCACGCACCAGAAGCACCCGCCGGCAAAGATCGCCCTCGCAGTGCTGGGCGGGGTCTGCGCGATTGAAGCACTTGCGGCCAACGCCAGTGCGAGAGTGAGGAAAACGCGTCGCATCCGTTGACCCCTCACGCCGGGATGAACTTCAGCGCAACACCGTTGTTGCACCAGCGCTTGCCGGTCGGTGCCGGGCCGTCGTTGAAGACATGGCCATGATGGCCGCCGCAGCGCGCGCAGTGATACTCGGTGCGCGGATAAAGCAGCTTGTAGTCGGTGCTGGTTTCGAACGCGTCGGGCAGCGTGGTGAAGAAGCTCGGCCAGCCGGTGCCGCTTTCATACTTCATGTCGGATGTGAACAGCGGCAGATCGCACGCCACGCACTGGAATGTGCCCTTGCGCTTCTCGGCGTTCAGCGCGCTGGTGAATGCACGCTCGGTACCTTCGCGACGGAGGACGTCGAATTGCTCGGGCGTCAGCCGTTTCTTCCATTCGGACTCTGGCAACTCGACTCGATCGGCGCGGGATGCGCTCGGCTTCGAGGCGGCGACGGCATCGGCGCCGGTAACGAGTCCGGCCAATCCGGACAGGAAGGTACGTCGGGTCATCATGGCGCTCCTCAAATTCGGTTTTGGTTGACTACGCTTGGTCGAGTCAGGGTCGGGATTCTTTCACTTCGGCACCGTCGGCGGTCAATTGCGCCCAGTTCCTGTCCCCCTCTTCCGCCGCGGGGCCCGTCCGGCGGGGCTTCAAGGGTATATTTCACGCCGATTGCGACTCGGCCGGGCAACACCACCGTCGGCCGGGTTTTTTGCTGGAATCGAGGTCATGCTCGCCTTTGTCATGCGCCGCCTGCTGCAGGCCATTCTCGTCATGTTGGCGGTAGCTTTTGTCGCGTTCTTGCTGTTTCAGTACGTGGGTGACCCGGTCGCGCAAATGGTGGGTCAGGACGCCACTCCCGAGGATCGGGCGCGGCTGCGCGCGGACCTCGGGTTGGACCAGCCCTTCGTCATTCAGTTCGGCCATTTCGTGGGTAATGCGATCCAAGGGGACTTCGGCATCAGCCTGCGCCAGGGCCGCAAGGTTTCGACGCTGATTCAGGAACGTTTGCCGGCCACACTTGAACTTGCGTTCGCGGCGGCGCTGATTGCCATCTTCGTCGGAATTCCAATGGGCGTGTACACGGCGCTGCGAAGGAATTCATGGTTCTCGCAGTTTCTGCTGGCGGCATCGCTCATCGGCGTGTCGTTGCCCACCTTCCTGATCGGCATCCTGCTGATCCTCGTCTTCGCGGTTCAGCTGGGCGTGCTGCCGTCGTACGGTCGCGGCGATACCGTGTCGCTCGGGTGGTGGAGCACGGGGTTGCTCAGTGCGAAAGGCTGGAAGCATCTGATACTGCCGTCGATCACGCTGTCGCTGTTCCAGCTGACACTGATCATGCGGCTGGTGCGTTCGGAAATGATGGAAGTGCTGCGCACCGACTACATCAAGTTCGCGCGTGCGCGCGGGCTGACCAACCGCGCGGTGAACTTTGGCCATGCGCTGAAGAACACGCTGGTGCCGGTGATCACGATCACCGGCCTGCAGCTGGGCGGCATCATCGCGTTTGCGATCGTCACCGAAACCGTGTTCCAGTGGCCGGGCATGGGGCTGCTGTTCATCCAGTCGGTGCAGTTCGCCGACATACCGGTCATGGCCGCCTATCTGTGCCTGATCGCGCTGGTGTTCGTGCTGATCAACCTGATCGTCGACCTGCTGTATTTCGCCGTCGATCCGCGCCTGCGGATCGATCGCGCATCGCTCGCGCATTGATGGGCACCTACCTCGGCGCCGCGCTCAAAACCTCAATCGGGTTCGTCGCCCAGCATCACGACGCGCTGACCGCGATCCGGCACGACCTGCACGCGCATCCGGAGATCGGGTTTGAAGAGCATCGCACTGCGGGTCTGGTGGCCGAGCGTCTGCATCAGTGGGGCATCGAGGTGCATACCGGCATTGGCCGCACCGGCGTGGTCGGCGTGATCCGAGGCCGGGCGGAAGACTCGGGCAAATCGGTCGCACTGCGCGCCGATATGGATGCTCTGCCGATCCGGGAGGAAAACGATTTCGCGCACCGATCGAGAAGCCAGGGATGCATGCACGCGTGCGGCCATGACGGCCACACGACGATGCTGCTCGGCGCGGCACAATACCTGGCGACGACGCGCAACTTCGATGGCACGGTGTACGTCATCTTCCAGCCGGGCGAGGAGGGGTACGCGGGTGCGAAGGCGATGATCGATGACGGCCTGTTCGTCCGCTTTCCCGCCGACGAGGTGTACGGCCAGCACAATTGGCCGGGGCTTCCGCCCGGACATATCGGCCTGAATCCGGGACCGATGATGGCGGCGGCCGATCGGGTCGAGATCACCATTACCGGTCGCGGCGGGCATGGCGCGCATCCGCACCTGACGGTCGACCCGGTGCTGATCGCCGCGCACTTGATCACCGCCGCGCAGTCGATCGTTGCGCGCAACGTTGCGCCGCTGGAGGCGGCGGTCGTTTCGCTGTGCGCGATCAACTCGGGCAACCTGGACGCGTTCAGCGTGGTGCCGCGGGAAGCGAAGATCTCCGGCACCGTGCGCGCCTTTCAGCACAGCGTGCAGGAACAGATCGAGAAGCGGCTGCGCGAACTGGCCGAACTGACGGCGCGCGGCTTCGGCGGACAGGCCACGGTGGTGTATCAGCGCATGTACCCGGCCACGATCAACCACAAGCCGAACTACGAGTTCGCGGCTGCCGTTGCCGAGGAACTGGTCGGCCGCGAACGCGTCGCGCGCAACCTGCCGCCGTCGATGGGCGCTGAGGATTTCGCCTTTATGCTGCAGGCCAAGCCCGGTTGTTACGCGCGGTTGGGGCAAGGTGGCGGTGAGAGCTGCTGGCTGCATTCCACTCGCTATGATTTCAACGATGCGGTGATACCGCTTGGCGCCGGCTTTCTGGCTGCGCTCGCCGAGCGACGAATGCCGTTGGCGACAAGCCGTTAGGAGGAGCATTCCATGCATGTCCGTTTGAGTCTCGCGCGTTTCGCACTGGTTGCCGCGCTCGGTGTCGTTGCGTTGGGTGTGGCCATCGAGCCGGCTGAAGCCAAGACCCTGCGCATGGCGAATCAAGGCGATCCGCTGTCGATGGATCCACATTCGTTGAACGAGACCTTGCAGCTCACGTTCCTGAGCAACGTCTATGAGTCATTGGTCGGGTTCGGCAAGGACCTGAAGCTGATTCCGGCGTTGGCCACTGACTGGAAACAGACGGCACCAACCGTTTGGCGCTTCAATCTTCGCAAGGGCGTGAAGTTCCACGACGGCACGCCGTTCAGTGCGGACGACGTGATCTTCTCCTATGAGCGCGCCAAGGCGGACGGCTCCGACATGAAGACCTACGTCGGTTCGATCAAGGAGATTCGCAAGGTCGACGATTACACGATCGACTTCGTCACCGAGGCGCCCAACCCGATCCTGCCCAACGTGTTCACGCGTTGGCTCATCATGAGCAAGAAATGGTGTACCGAGAATCGCGCCGAGCGACCGGTCGACAAGCGCAAGGGCGTGGAGAACACCGCTTCCTTCAAGGCCAACGGCACCGGACCGTTCCGGGTCAAGTCGCGCGACCCCGGAACGCGCACCGTGCTGGTCCGCAACTTCAACTATTGGGACAAGGGCATCGAGACAAACATCGACGAGATCGTATTCACGCCGATCGGCAACCCGTCGACGCGCGTGGCGGCGATGATTTCGGGCGAGATCGGCATGATGGAGCCGGTGCCGGTCCAGGACGTTGCGCGCATCAACGCAACGCCGGGGGCAACCGTGCTGCAGGGACCGGAACTGCGCACGATTTTCCTCGGCATGGACCAGAAGCGCGACGAACTGCTGTTTTCAAACGTGAAGGGCAAGAACCCGTTCAAGGACAAGCGCGTGCGGCAGGCGTTTTACCAGGCCATCGACATCGAGGCGATCAAGAACAACGTGATGCGAGGTGCGGCCACACCCGCCGCGCTGATGGCGGCGCCGGGCACGGCCGGCTTTCCAGCCGATCTGAACAAACGGCTTCCCTATGACGTGGAAGGCGCGAAGAAGCTGCTCGCAGACGCCGGCTATCCCGGCGGTTTCGAGGTCGGCATGAACTGCCCGAACGATCGCTATGTCAACGACGCCGCGATCTGCCAGGCGGTGGCGGCGATGCTGGCGCGCATCGGCGTCAAGGTGAACCTGATGGCGGAAAGCAAGGCGACCTACTTTCCAAAGATCCTGTCGCGCAACACGTCTTTCTATCTGCTGGGCTGGACGCCGTCGACGGTCGACTCGCACGACCCGCTGTACGCGCTGATGGCGACTCCGGGCCCCGGCGGACAAGGACAGTTCAACCTCGGCAGCTACAGCAATCCGAAGCTCGATGAGTTGACAGCGAAGATCCAGTCCGAGACCGATCAGGCCAAGCGCAACGCGATGATCCGCGAGGCGATGAAGATCCACCAGGACGACATTGGCCACATTCCATTGCATCAGCAGGCGCTGGCCTGGGCGGCGAAGAAGACGCTTACCCTCGTGCAGCTCCCGTCCAATGACATCCTGGTCAAGTGGATGACGGAAGCGGGAATGTGACGGCTGGCCGCGCGATCGTACGCGGCCTGGCTCACGCGTAAAGCGACGACCATGGAACGAATCGCCCGCTGGTGGGACTCCGATATCTCCTACAGCTTCCGCAAGTCGCCGGTGGCGATCGGCGCATTAGTGGTCGCGCTGGTGCTGATCCTTTCCGCGGTGTTTGCGCACTGGGTGGCGCCGCTGAATCCGTTCGATCTGGCGACCATCAATCTGCTTGATGCGTCGAAGCCGCCCGCGTGGCTCGATGGCGGCGAACGCAGATTCATCTTCGGTACCGACGATCAGGGTCGCGATGTGTACTCCGCCATCCTGTTCGGAATGAGGATTTCCCTGCTGATCGGCCTGGCATCGGTGGTGCTGTCGATCATCCTGGGCGTCGGTCTCGGTCTGCTGTCGGGTTACATCGGCGGGCGTGTAGATGCCTTCATCATGCGCATCTGCGACGTGATGCTGTCGTTTCCGGCGATCCTGGTCGCGTTACTGATCGACGGTGTGTTCCGCGCCGTCCTGCCGCGCGATGCGCATAACGACGTCGCCTTCGGCGTGCTGGTGCTGGCAATCGCGTTGTCGGGCTGGGTGCAGTACGCGCGCACGGTGCGCGGCTCCACCATGGTCGAGAAGAACAAGGAATACGTTCAGGCTGCGCGCGTGATCGGTGTGCGGCCTCTTGCCATCATGTTCAAGCACGTGCTGCCCAACGTGCTGGGCCCGGTGCTGGTGCTGGCGACGGTCCATATCGCCACCGCCATCATCACCGAGGCGACACTCTCGTTCCTCGGCGTCGGCGTGCCGCCCACGACGCCGTCGCTGGGGACGTTGATCCGGATCGGCAACGAATTCCTGTTTTCGGGAGAGTGGTGGATCACCATCTTCCCTGGGGTGGCTCTCGTGCTGCTGGTGCTGTCAGTCAATCTGCTCGGCGACTGGCTGCGCGACGCGTTGAATCCAAAGTTGCGCTAGTGGTAGCAACCAAAAGTTACGGAAAATGTCGGATTCCTTTGCTAGTTTGAAAGTGCCACTGCGTGCACTGCAAAGGAGAATGCCATGACACTGCGACCCGCAGCATTGATCGTATCCGCGCTTCTCGTCGGTTGCGCAACCAGCGAGACGTTCTCGTACATCCAGGGCGAACGCTGGATGAAGGCCGAGCTGAATACCTTCGACGTGCAGGTGATCCGGGTCGACGACAAGGACTACGTCCAACATGGCTACAACCAGCCGATCCGCATCGACCCCGGCATGCACCGGATCGTGGTGCAGGGTCCGGCCGTCGCCGGCTTTCGCTATGGCGAGCAGCGCACGCTGAACCTTGACGTGAAACCCTGTACGCGCTACTGGTTTGAGGCGAAGAAGCAGAACGCTTTGTCGCAGGACTTCGAACCGCGGGTGAACTACGCGGAACCCATCGCCGGCTGCGGGGCGAGATGATGCGTGATCCGTTGTTTGTGATCCTTGATCCGTCGGGGTGGTCGACGGCAATGGTGGACGGCCACCGCTTACGAATCACGGATCACGATGAGTAGCACGCCGCTTCTCGAGGTCAGGAGTCTTCGGATCGAGTTTCCGACGCGGCGCGGCACCCTGGTCGCGGTCGACAATATTTCGCTTTCGATCGCGCCGGGCGAGGTGCTGGGTGTGGTGGGCGAATCCGGTGCCGGCAAGTCGCTGACCGGTGCGGCGATCATCGGATTGCTCGAACCGCCGGGGCGGATCGCTGCCGGCGAAGTCAAGTTGAATGGCCTTCGCATCGACAACCTGCCCTATGACGAGATGCGCAAGGTGCGCGGGCGCGAGATCGGTGCGATTTTCCAGGATCCGCTCACGTCGCTGAATCCGCTGTACACGGTTGGACAGCAGCTCGTTGAAACGATCACCACTCACCTGCACGTATCAATGCCCGAAGCGCGCCGGCGTGCAATCGATCTGCTGCTTTCCACCGGCATTCCTGCAGCGGAGCGACGGATCGATCATTATCCGCATCAGTTCTCCGGTGGCATGCGCCAGCGTGTGGTCATCGCGCTTGCGCTGGCTGCGGAGCCCAAGCTGGTGATCGCCGATGAGCCGACCACGGCGCTCGACGTGTCGATCCAGGCGCAGATCATCACGCTGCTGAAGCGTCTGTGCCGCGACAAGAAAACGGCGGTGATGCTGATCACGCACGACATGGGCGTGATCGCCGAGACCGCCGACCGTGTCGCGGTGATGTACGCGGGCCGCATAGCGGAAATCGGACCGGTCGCCGACGTGATCCACCGGCCGCAGCATCCGTACACAGTCGGCCTGATGGGTTCGATTCCGACTTTCGGCCACGAAACCGAACGCCTGGTGCAGATCGAAGGCAGCATGCCGCGCCTGACCGCGATTCCGTCCGGTTGCGCATATCACCCGCGTTGCCCGAAGACTTTCGATCTATGCGTGCGTCATCGCCCGGACCTGATGCCGGCCGGCACGTCGCAGGCGGCGTGCTGGCTGCACGATCCAGACGCCTCGCGCACGAAAGGCAAGGACAGCAAGTATTTCGACGGCGACGCGAGCCTGATCGACCAGTACAACACGGTGCTCCCGGTAGACAAGGTTGCCGATGAAGCCAGGAAGAAGAGCGTCAAATACTTCGACGGCGACGCCACCCAGATCGATCAATACCGGACCGTGATCCGGCCCGAGGACGAATGAGCGCGGTACTGAAGTCGACGCCTGCGGCAGCTTCGCGTGACGATGTGATCGTCAAGGCGACTGATATTGCCAAGTATTTCGACGTTTCGCCGCCGTTGCTCAATCGCGTGCTCGAACGAAAGCCGCGCGTGCTTCTGCACGCCGTCGATGGCGTCAGTTTCGAGATCAAGCGCGGCGAAACACTGGCGCTGGTCGGCGAATCGGGGTGCGGAAAATCGACGGTCGCGCGCCTTCTGGTGGGACTGTATCGGCCGACGCGCGGCGAGATTGATTTCTTCGGCCATGATCTGCGCGAAATGAACACCGCGTCCGGGCGAACGCTGCGGCAAAAGCTGCAGATGATCTTCCAGGATCCGTACGCGAGTCTGAACCCGCGCTGGCGTGTCGCCGACATCATCGCCGAACCGTTGAAAACGCACGGCCTGCTGCAGGACCGGCGCGCGATCGAGGCGCGCGTGGACGAGCTGCTCACGCAGGTGCGGCTTGGGCCCGCCGACCGGGAAAAGTACCCGCACCAGTTCTCCGGCGGCCAGCGGCAGCGGATCTCGATCGCGCGTGCGCTCGCCACCCACCCGGAATTCCTGGTGTGCGACGAGCCGACTTCAGCGCTGGACGTGTCGGTGCAGGCGCAGGTGCTGAACCTGATGAAAGATCTGCAGCGCGACCTGGGGCTCACGTATCTGTTCATCTCGCACAATCTCGCGGTGGTGCATCACATCTCCGATCGAGTTGGCGTGATGTACCTGGGCAAGCTCGTCGAGCTCGCGTCCAAGCGCACGATCTTCTCTGCGCCACGCCATCCGTACACGCGCATGCTGCTGGACGCGATTCCGGATCTGGAAATGAGCGGCCGTGCGCGCACGCCCGTCGCGGGAGAAGTGCCGAATCCGCTCAACCCTCCCAGCGGTTGCACGTTCCATCCGCGTTGCCCGCATGCGAACGACCGCTGCAAGCACGAGGTCCCGGTGTTTCGCCTGGTGAAGAACGGCGAAACGCAGGTCGCGTGTCACGCGGTGGAAGAGGGCAGGATCTGATCCGGTCGTGGCGGTGAAATCACTGATCGTGCTGGCGGCGCTCGGTGCGCTTGCGCCACCGGCCGCAACGCAGATCGTGCAGACGCGCGAGCATGCGGTGCGCATCGTCAAGGTCACCGAAGGCCTCGAGCATCCGTGGGGCCTCGCGTTCCTGCCCGACGGGCGCATGCTGGTCACCGAGCGTCCCGGCCGCCTGCGTGTCGTCGACAAGGATGGCAAGCTCGATCCGGTGCCGGTGGCAGCACTTCCGCGCGTCGATGCGCAGGGGCAGGGCGGTCTGCTCGACGTGGTGCTGCATCCGCGCTTCGCCGAAAACGGCTGGGTGTATTGGAGCTTTGCGCAGCGTGATGCCAGCGGCAACAACGGCACCGAGGTCGCGCGCGGCAAGCTCGCCGGAAGTCCGGGCGCCTGGCGGATGGAAAGCACGCAGGTGATCTTCCGCATGTCGCCGAAGTCGAATACCGGACTGCACTTCGGTTCGCGCATCGTGTTCGATCGCGCCGGGCTGATGTACGTGACACTCGGCGAACGCGGCGACATGAACCGGGCGCAGCGCCTGGACGATCACGGCGGCAAGATCGTTCGCCTGACCGACGACGGCAGGCCGGCACCCGGCAATCCATTCATTGCGGATGCAAAAGCGCGGCCCGAGATCTTTTCACTCGGCCATCGCAACGTGCAGGGCGCGGCACTGAACCCCGCAACCGGGTTGCTGTGGACGACCGAGCACGGTCCGCAGGGCGGGGATGAACTGAACGTCATCAGGGCCGGCATGAACTACGGCTGGCCCGTGATCACCTACGGCGCCAATTACGTGACCGGAACAAAGATCGGCGAAGGCACCGAGAAGCCGGGCCTGGCGCAGCCGGTCAAGTACTGGGTACCTTCGCCGGCGCTCTCCGGCCTGGCTTTCTACAGCGGCGACAAGTTTCCGAGGTGGCGCGGCGATCTTCTGCTCGGCGCGCTGCGCGGGCAGGCGCTGATTCGTGTGCGGCTCGACGGCGAGAAGTTCGTCGAGGACGAATTCATGCTGCGCGGCGCGTTACCACGGGTTCGCGACGTACGCGTCGGTCCGGATGGATTCGTCTACCTGCTGACCGATCAACCGAACGGCGCCCTCTTCCGACTGGAACCAGCGACCTGAGGCGGCCGCGTCGCCAATGCGCTGACGCGGTCGGTGATATCAAAGCAGCACCGAACCGTGCTTCTCGCCGCGCTCGTAGACAATGTGCGCGCGTCCGACCAGCAGCGGATCGAGCTGGCCGATAAAGGCCGGATCCTTGTTCTTGTACGGCAGCTTGTGCAGGATGTAGCGCATTGCGTTCAGGCGCGCACGCTTCTTGCAATCGGACTTGAGCACCGTCCAGGGCGCATCGGCCGTATCGGTGTGGAAGAACATCGCCTCCTTGGCCGTCGTGTATTCCTCCCACTTGTCGAGCGACGCCTTGTCGACCGGCGACAGTTTCCAGTGTTTCAGCGGATGCTGCTCGCGTTCCTTGAAACGGCGCCGCTGTTCGGCGCGGCTGACCGAGAACCAGAACTTGATCAGATGGGTGCCGCTCTTGACAAGGTTCTTCTCGAATTCAGGCGCCTGGCGCATGAACTCCTCGTACTCGGCCGGGGTGCAGAAGCCCATGACTTTCTCGACGCCGGCGCGGTTGTACCAGGAGCGGTCGAACATCACGATCTCGCCCGCAGTCGGCAGGTGCTGGACGTAACGCTGGAAGTACCACTGGCCGCGCTCGACCTCGCTTGGTTTTTCCAGCGCCACCACCCGTGCGCCACGCGGATTCAGGTGTTCCATGAAGCGCTTGATCGTGCCGCCCTTGCCGGCGGCATCGCGTCCTTCGAACAGGACCACGACTCTCTGCCTGCTTTCCTTGACCCAGGCCTGTAGCTTCAGCAACTCGACCTGCAGGTGATACTTCTGCTTCTCATAGCTTTTGCGCGACAGCAGGTTCTTGTACGGATAGCCGCCGTCGCGCCAGTCCTTGACCAGTTCCTCGTCTGGATTCAGCGGCGGCGCCGTCTCCTCCTGGCGCTTGAGCAGCGCGCGGCGCAGCGCGGCGGCATCGTCGGGCGAAGCGCCGGCCAGAATCGCTTCGAGTGCGGCCATCATCGTCGTGCGATCGTCGGCCGGGATCCGCGACAGGATGTCGCGCACCGCGATGACTTTCGATTCGCGTGCGGCCGAAACGGCCTCACCGATCGAGAACTTCTCGATGCCGCCGACCGTCAGGCGCGGCGGCGTGTCGCCGGCTGACGCCGGGCGGGGTCCACGGCGACGTGGCGCCTTCGCCGCGGGCGCGGGTCGGGCCGTCGCACCATTGCCGTTCTGTCGTCCGTTTCCGCGGTCGTTCGGCATATCGTGGTTTCCCTCTCTAGCGCAGCAGCGCCCACAGTTTTGGCTCGATGCAGGCCGCTGCCATCAGGCCGCCCATCATGG
>DAITAC010000191.1:0-4517 GCA_036824465.1 Burkholderiaceae bacterium | reverse complement strand
CAACCGCCCTGCAACACGGGCTGACGGTCGTGACCCGCGATACCGGTGACTACAAACTCGCGCGAGTCCCGCTTTTGAATCCTTGGGTCGACGAATCGTCATAACTTCGCTCCCTGCCCAGTTGAGCGGCGAAGGCGGGCGCTCGACGAACTGGAATGGCAGCTTCCGAGACTTCGATTTGCGGGGCTGACTGACCGGAAGGGGTCGAACCCGGCCGGTCGCGAATGTGGTCATCAAATGAATCGTTGACCCTCGTGATCGTGCTCATCGATATAGGCGAAGACACCATCGCGCGCGGCACAATGCGCGGATGAATGCACTGTCCCGCTCTCGCGTCGTCATCATCGGCTGCGGCTTCGGCGGCCTGTTCGCCGCGCAGGCGCTCAAGCGCGCACCGGTCGATGTGATCGTGATCGACCGCACCAACCACCATCTGTTCCAGCCGCTGCTCTACCAGGTGGCGACCGCGGGGCTTGCGGCACCGGCGATTGCCGCGCCGATCCGTCACGTGCTGGCCCGACAGAAGAACGTGACCGTGCTGATGGCCGACGTGCTCGGGATCGACACGCGCGCGCGCACGGTGCAGCTCGACGACGGACAGCGCGTTGGCTACGACCACCTGATCGTCGCCAGCGGCGCGACACACAGTTATTTCGGGCATTCCGAGTGGCAGGCGCATGCGCCCGGGCTGAAGACACTGGAGGATGCCTTCGACATTCGTCGCCGTGTGCTGGTCGCCTTCGAGCAGGCCGAGCGTGAACCGGTTGACGCGGCGCGCAGCGCGTGGCTGACCTTCGTCGTGATCGGCGCCGGCGCAACCGGTGTCGAGATGGCCGGCATGCTGGCCGAGATCGCGCGCCACACGTTGAGCGGCGAGTTTCGCCGCTTTGATTCGCGCAACGCACGCGTGATCCTGCTCGAAGGCGGGCCGCGCGTGCTGCCGGCGTTTCCGGACGATCTGTCCGACCGCGCGCGCCGCCAGCTTGAAAAGCTCGGCGTCATGGTCTGGCTCGACAGCCGCGTCACCGCGATCGATGAACTCGGCGTCGAGATCGGCGGCACGCGCATCGACGCGCGCACCGTGATCTGGGCCGCCGGGGTCGCGGCCTCGCCGCTCGGTCGCGCGCTTGATGTGCCGCTTGACCAGGCGGGCCGTGTGCTCGTCAATCCCGATCTGTCGATCCCGGGCCACCCGGAGGTGGCCGTGATCGGTGATCTCGCCGCAGTGACGACCGACGGCAAGCCGGTGCCGGGCGTCAGCCCCGCCGCCAAGCAGATGGGTCGCCACGCCGCCGAGAACATCATCCGCGGGTTGCGCGGCGACGCCGCGCGCCCCTTCCGTTATCGCGACTACGGCACGCTCGCCACCATCGGCCGCAGGGCCGCCGTGGCGGTCCTCGGCCCCATCAAACTGTCGGGTTATGCGGCGTGGCTCACCTGGCTCTTCGCGCACGTGTATTTTCTGATCGGCTTTCGCAACCGGCTGGTCGTGCTGCTCGACTGGGCGTGGGCGTACTGGAGCTTCACGCGCTTCGCGCGCGTAGTGATCGAGCCGATCCGCGCTGCTGACTCCGACACACCGCAATCGAACAAAGGGGATTCGTCATGAGCAATGAGACACGAGTGGCATTAGTCACCGGCGCGGGCACTGGCATCGGTCGAGCCGCCGCACTGGCCCTGGCGCGCGACGGTTTCGCCGTCGTGTTGGCCGGGCGCAATCGCGAGAAGCTCGACGCAACCGCGGCCCGCACCACCGCGCGCACGCTGGTCGTGCCGACCGACGTTTGCGATCCGCAATCGGTCAAGGCACTGTTCGCACGCGTGAAGGAAACGTTCGGTCGCCTCGACCTGCTGTTCAACAACGCCGGCGTCGGCGCGCCCGCGGTGCCGCTCGAAGAATTGAGTTACGCACAATTGCGCGCCGCGATCGACACGAACCTCACCGGCTGCTTTCTGTGCGCGCAGGAAGCGCTGCGGCTGATGAAGGCGCAGACGCCGCGCGGCGGCCGCATCATCAACAATGGCTCGATCTCGGCCCATGCGCCGCGGCCGAATTCGGCCCCTTACACCGCGACCAAGCACGCGATCACGGGGCTGACCAAGTCGCTGTCGCTCGACGGCCGGCCGTTCGATATCGCGTGCGGACAGATCGACATCGGCAACGCCGCCACCGAAATGACCGAGCGCATGACCGCCGGCGTGATGCAGGCCACGGGCCAGGTCGCAATCGAGCCACGCATGGACGTCGAGCATGTCGCGCAGGCGATCTCATACATGGCGAGCCTGCCGCTGGAGTCGAATGTGCAGTTCATGACCGTGATGGCGACCAAGATGCCGTTTGTGGGGCGGGGGTAGCGCTCCGCGAGCCGTCGCGTCGTTAGCCCGCAGGCAAACGGCATCACGTTCGGACTCCAGTCAGCCGCTCGAAGTGATCAACAGGAGGCGCTCTGCAGCTCGTCGGCATGCTCGATTCGCCCTACGTCCGGCGCGTGGCAATCTCCCTGCAATTGCTTGGCCTGCCGTTGGAACATCGCTCGCTTTCGGTCTTCCGCACGTTCGAGCAGTTCCAGCAGATCAACCCGGTGGTCAAGGCGCCGACGCTCGTCTGTGACGACGGCGAGGTGCTGATGGATTCGACGCTGATCCTGGAGTACGCGGAGAGTCTTGCGGGGCCGGGGAAGTCGCTGCTGCCTGCGGGACGCGCCGAGCGGCAACATGCGCTGCGCCTGATCGGTCTCGCGCTCGCCGCATGCGAGAAGTGCGTGCAGATCATCTACGAGCGCAGCCTGCGCCCGGTCGAAAAGCAGCATCGACCCTGGGTCGACCGGGTGACGGGTCAACTGCTTGCGGCATACGCTGCCCTCGAATCGGAAGTCGCTCGTCAACCACTGGCGGTCACGAGTGACCGCATCAATCAGGCCGGCATCACGACCGCGGTTACCTGGCACTTCACGCAGATGACGCTGTCCGAGGTGGTGAATGCCGCAGGTCATCCGGCATTGCGGGCGTTCTCCGCGCGCGCCGAGCAACTGCCCGAGTTCCGGGCTGCACCTCACGGTGATTCGACCTACCGCCTTGGGAGCTGACGCTAACGACCTTGGAAGAACGCGAGCAGCCGCTCGGCAAGGAATCGCAGATCACCGGGCGAAGGGCCGCGCGCAAAGCCGATATGCCCGCCCTCCTCCGGTTGCTCGAGAACGACGAACCGTGACACGTCGCGTTCACGCGGCAGGCTCTCCGCGGGGACGAAGGGATCGTTCTTCGCGTTGAGCACGAGGTGCGGCACTTTCACCGCTGCCAGTAACGGTTTGCCCGAGGCGCGCAGCCAGTAATCGTCCGTGTTGCGGAAACCGTGCACCGGCGCGGTGTACTCGTTGTCGAACTCGTACAGGTTGCGCGCGTTACGGATCACGTCGGGCCGCGCGGTGCCGGGAAAACGCTCGATCTTCGCCAGCGCCTTGGCCTTCAGCGTGGCGAGGAACATGCGCGTGTACAGCATGTTCAAACCGCGCGCGAGCGCGGCGCCGCCCGCGGCCAGATCGAGCGGGCTGCCGATCGATGCGGCCGCGGTGACGAACTGCGCGTCTTCTTCGCGCTCGCCCAGCCACTTGGCGAGCATGTTGCCGCCGAGCGAAACGCCGACCGCGGCGAGCTTCGCGCCGGGCCAGCGTGCATGCGCGCAACGCAGGATCCAGTCGCCTTCGTCGGAGTCGCCCGAGTGATACGCGCGCGGCAGACGGTTCGGCTCGCCCGAGCAGCCGCGAAAGTGCGACACCAGTGCCCGCCAGCCGCAATCGGCGAAGGCGCGCATGATCGAGCGCGCGTAGTGGCTCTGCGAACTGCCCTCGAGTCCGTGAAAGAGCACCAGCACCGGCGCGCGCAGGTCGGCCGGCTCGGGCGCGGCGAAGTCGACGTCGATGAAATCGCCATCCGGTGCATCCCATCGCTCGCGGCGGAAATCGACATGCGGCACCCGCAACAACTTGGCAGGTGCGATCGTCTGCAGGTGGCCGCCGGGCAGCCACCATGGCGCTCGATAGGTCGAACCGTTGATATTCACGTCCAGCGCTGAAGCGACCCGCGCGCCACGCAGCGCAGATCACGGAACACGATCAATGCAGCGGCCCGTGCGGCGCTTCGAATTCCTCGACCGGTCCATCGGGCGCAGGCGATGCATGATGCAGCACCATCTTCCAGCCAGCCGGCGTCTTCAGGTACCCGTTGGTGGCGATCACGTGCATTACCTTTTGCTGCCGCCCCTGTTCGACGACGATTTCTTCGATCACGTTATGCAGCGCGACGTGCGGGGTTTCCAGCGTCTTGCGCGCCTGTGCGCGGATGCGCAGCCCGCCACTGCCGAGGAGCGCCGCCCACGAGGCGCGCACGGCGGCATAGCCGATCAACCGCGGTCCGCCCGGGTGCACGCAACACACGTCCTCATCGTCGTGCAGCAGGTCGGTGACCGCGTCAATGTCGGCGGCCTCGAGCGCCTCATAGAACGCCTGTTCGCATTCGGC
>DAITAC010000190.1:0-4525 GCA_036824465.1 Burkholderiaceae bacterium | reverse complement strand
GGTCGCGGTGGCGGCGTTGTGAAGGCAGTCGATGGCGTGTCGTTCGAAGTGAACGCCGGCGAGACCTTTGCCATCGTGGGAGAGTCCGGCTGCGGCAAATCCACCGTCGCGCGGCTCGTGCTGCGTCTGATCGAACCGACGCGCGGCGAAGTGCACCTCGAAGAACGCGATCTGACCGGGCTGACCTCAACCGAACTGCGCAAGCTGCGCGGGCGCCTGCAGATCGTCTTCCAGGACCCGTATGGCTCGTTGAATCCGCGCATGACGGTCGGCGACATGCTGGCCGAACCGCTGATGCTGCATGACGTCGTTCCGGCGGCGCAACGCAGCGCGCGCGTGGCAGAACTGCTGCACCTGGTGGGGCTGCGCGCGGATGCGTCGCAACGGTATCCGCATGAGTTCTCCGGCGGGCAGCGGCAGCGGCTGGCCATCGCACGCGCGCTGGCGGCGGAACCCAGGGTCATCGTCTGCGATGAGCCGGTCTCCGCACTCGACGTATCGATCCAGGCCCAGATCCTCAACCTGCTCGCCGACCTGCAGCAGCGTTTCGGGCTCGCGTACGTTTTCATCTCGCACGATCTGGCCGTCGTGCAGCAGATCGCCACCCAGGTGGCGGTGATGTACCTCGGCCGCTTTGTCGAGATCGGGCCGGCGCGCGGGATTTTCGAACGCCCGCGCCACCCATATACGCGCGCGCTGCTCGCGGCCGTGCCGGTCCCCATTCCCGGTGCACGCGCACGCGAAGCGGTGATTGGCGGGGATGTACCGAGCCCGATGGCGCCGCCGCCGGGCTGTCATTTCCATACCCGCTGCCCGCATGCGATCGAACGCTGCAGGACGCAGGTGCCTGCGCTCGAATCCGCGTTGAACGGCGCAAGCGTGGCATGCCACCGCTGGCGTGAGCTCGCCGCGGCGCCGACTATGCTGCGCGCGGGCAAACAGGATCCTGCGCTCGTGCGGCTGCAGGCCGCTTTTGCGGCCAAGGGCGCAGTGCAGGTCGAGTAGGAGTTTCTTGTTATGTGACCGCGACCAACGCGGCGTTTGCAGAAAGGCAGGAAAGATGAAAGTGAAAGCATTGATTTCCGGGTTCGCGCTCGCGTTGGCCATCGCGGGTGCCGCTCATGCGCAGAGCACGTTGCGCATCGGACTGGCCGAGGACCCCGATGTGCTCGACCCCACGCTGGCGCGCACGTACGTGGGCCGCATCGTGTTTGCATCGATCTGCGACAAGCTGTTCGATATCGACGACAAGCTCAACGTCGTGCCGCAACTGGCGCTGAGCCATCAGGTCTCCGCCGATGGCAAGACGGTCACGATCAAGCTGCGACCCGGCGTGAAGTTCCACGATGGCGAGCCGTTCAACGCTGAGGCAGCAAAGGCGAGCCTGGAACGGCACCTGAACATGCAGGGGTCATTCCGCAAGGCGGAGATCGCACAGATCGACAAGATCGAGGTCGCCGACCCGCTGACGATCCGACTGCTGTTGAAGGCGCCGTTCGCGCCGCTGATCGCGCAACTCACGGACCGCGCCGGGATGATGGTGTCGCCTAAAGCGGCGCAGGCACTCGGCGACAAATTCGGCACCGCGCCCGTGTGCGCCGGGCCGTACAAGTTTGTCGAACGCGTGCCGCAGGACCGCATCGTGGTCGAGCGCTTCAAGGACTACTGGGACGCGAACCGGGTGACGATCGATCGCATCGTCTATCGGCCGATCCAGGATTCGACGGTGCGTCTGGCCAACCTCAAGTCCGGCCAGCTCGATCTGCTCGAGCGGTTGCTCGCCACCGACGTCGAGGAGGTTAAGAAGGATTCAAAACTGAAACTCGCCACCGGCACCGAACTGGGCTACCAGGGCGTGACGATCAACGTCGCCAACGGCGAGAAGGCGAACAATCCGCTCGGCAAGAACCTCAAGGTGCGGCAGGCGTTCGAACTTGCCATCGACCGCGACTCGATCAACCAGGTGGTGTTCAACGGACTGCACAAGACCAACAACCAGTGGGTCAGTCCGCTGAATCCGTACTACATGCCGAAGTTCCCGACGCCGAAGCGTGACGTGGCAAAGGCGAAGGCTCTGCTCAAGGAAGCGGGCGTGGCCACGCCATTGGCGCTCGACTTCATGGTGCCGAATAATCCCGAGAGCCGCGCGGTGGCGGAGGTGATGCAGTCAATGGCCGCCGAAGCGGGCTTCGATCTGAAGATCCGCGTGACCGAGTTCGCCACGTCGCTGAATGAAGGCGAGAAAGGCAACTACCAGCTTTACTTCCTCGCGTGGAGCGGCCGCACCGATCCGGACGGCAATATCTTCTCGTTCGCCTCCTGCACCGGGCCGCTGAATTACGGCAAGTACTGCGATCCGAAGGTCGATGAACTGCTCACGAAGGCGCGTACGGCCACCACCCTTGCCGAGCGCAAGGCGCTGTATGAGCAGGCGGCGGCCGAGATCCTGCCCAAGGGCGGTGTGCTGTACCTGTATCACCGCACTCTGCTGTTCGCACTCACGCCGCGACTGGAAGGGTTCAAGGTGATGCCGGATGGATTGATTCGAGTGACGGATCTTAAGCTGCGGTGATCGAGGCGAATCGCATTGACTATCCCCTCACCCTCTGTCCCTCTCCCGGCGGTAGAGGGATGAAAAGCCCCTCGCCCTCCGGGAGAGGGGTTGGGGTGAGGGCAAGACGTCTCGAACACCGATCATGTTCAAATTCCTCCCCCGGCGCCTGCTGCAACTGATCCCGACACTGTTCCTGGTGTCGGTGATCATCTTCGGTCTGCAGCAGCTGCTGCCGGGCGACCCCGCGCTGGTGATGGCGGGCGAAGAACGCGACCCTGCGGTCATCGAGCAGATCCGCAAGCAGTACCGGCTCGACCAGCCGTTGCCGGTGCAGTATTTCTACTGGGTCAAGGGCGTCGCCGCCGGCGATCTGGGCGAATCGATGCGCATCAAGCAGCCGGTGTCGCAACTGATCGCCGCCAAGCTGCCGGTCACCGTGCAACTGGCCACGATGGCGATGCTGTTCGCGCTCGTGATCGGAATTCCCGCCGGCATCCTTTCCGCGGTGAAGAAAGGCAGCGCGTGGGACGTCGGCGCCAACGTGTTTGCGCTGTGGGGCCTGTCCACGCCGAATTTCTGGCTCGGCATCATGCTGATCTTCCTGTTCTCGGTGAAACTGGGCTGGCTGCCGGCGTCCGGCTTCGTCAGCCCGTTCGAGGACTTCAGACAATCGATCGCGACCACGATCATGCCGGCCTTCGTGCTCGGCAACGCAATCGCGGCGGTGCTGATGCGCCACATGCGCTCGGCGATGCTGCAGGCGATCGGCAGCGATTACGTGCGCACCGCGCGCGCCAAAGGCATGGTCGAGCGTGTGGTGATCCTCAAGCATGCGCTGCGCAACGCCCTCACGCCGGTGATTACGCTGGGCGCGCTGGAGTTCGGCACCCTGCTCTCCGGCGCGGTGCTGACCGAGCAGGTGTTCTCGATCCCGGGCTTCGGCAAGCTGATCGTCGATGCGGTGTTCAACCGCGACTACGCGGTCGTGCAGGGCGTGGTTCTGGTCACGGCGACGGTGTACATCGTGCTCAATCTGCTCGCCGATGTGATGTACGTGCTGGTCAATCCGCGGTTGCGAGACTGAGCATGAGCGCCGTCACGGTTGCCGACATTGCACCGGCCACGCCGCACGATAGCCCGGCTCGGCGCGCGGTGCAGCGCCTGTTGAAGCGGCGCACGGCGGTGGTCGGATTCGTGGTCGTCGTGCTGATGGTGTTGCTGGCGCTCTTTGCGCCTTGGGTCGCGCCGTTCGATCCGATCGCCACCAGCTTTGCGATCGTGCGCAAGGCGCCGAGCGATACGCATTGGTTCGGCACCGACGAAGTCGGCCGCGACCTGCTGTCGCGTGTGATCTGGGGCGGGCGCGCGTCGCTTGCCGCTGGTGTGATTTCGGTGTCGATCGCGGTCGGCGTCGGCGTACCACTGGGTATGCTGGCCGGCTATGCCGGCGGCTTGCTCGATGCGGTGGTGAGCCGCGTCACCGACGCGATGCTTGCGATTCCCTTTCTGATCCTCGCCATCGCGCTCGCCGCGTTTCTCGGCCCGAGCCTTTCGAACGCGATGATCGCGATCGGCATCACCGCCACGCCAATCTTCATACGCCTGTCACGCGGCCAGGTGCTCAGTGTGCGCGCCGAGGAATACGTCGAGGCTGCGCGCGCGGTCGGCAACCCGCCGCTGCGCATCCTGCTGCGTCACATCCTGCCCAACATCCTGCCGCCCGTGATCGTGCAGGCCACGCTGGCAATCGCCGCGGCGATCATCGCCGAAGCGAGCCTGTCGTTCCTCGGCCTCGGCCAGCAGCCGCCGGCACCGAGCTGGGGTTCGATGCTCAACACCGCGCAGCGGTTTCTCACGCAGGCGCCGTGGATGGCAATCTATCCCGGGCTGGCGATCTTCATCACTGTGCTCGCGTTCAACCTGCTCGGCGACGGGCTGCGCGATGCGCTTGACCCAAAGAGCAGTTAGCCT
>DAITAC010000097.1:0-14723 GCA_036824465.1 Burkholderiaceae bacterium | reverse complement strand
CCTGTTCATTCCGCTGGCGAAAGTGGTGTTCGAACTGGGTCTCTTTGACACGCGACTGGCGCTGATCCTGACTTATCCGACGTTCCTGATCCCGTTCTGCACGTGGTTGCTGATGGGCTACTTCCGCTCAATCCCCTTCGAGCTGGAGGAATGCGCGCTGATCGACGGCGCATCGCGCTGGCAGATTCTGGCGAAGATCGTTCTGCCGCTGGCAGTGCCGGGGTTGATCTCCGCCGGCATCTTCGCGTTCACGCTGTCGTGGAACGAGTTCATCTATGCGCTGACGTTCATATCGTCGTCGGAGGTGAAGACGGTCCCCGTCGGCGTGATCACCGAACTGGTTGAAGGCGATGTCTACCACTGGGGCTCGCTGATGGCGGGCGCCTTGCTGGGCTCACTGCCGGTGGCGATCCTGTATTCGTTCTTCGTCGAGCACTACGTGTCGGGGATGACCGGCGCGGTCAAGGAGTAGCGGGCGCCGTTAGAACTTCGGCACAATGTCGCCGTTCGCTGGAATGCGCTCGTGCCCACACAGCCTTTCACTCCCCCCGCCCGCTTCGTCGATCCGGCTGCCGCACTCGCCCAGGTGCGCGCGATCTACCAGCAGTCGATCGACTACCTGCGTGATGCGCTCGATCGCTTCGTCGCCGGTGAAGATCCAACGCAACGGGTTCGCGCCTGTTATCCGTTCGCCCGTATTCGTATC
Organism: Burkholderiaceae bacterium; assembly: GCA_036824465.1. Classification (GTDB taxonomy): domain Bacteria; phylum Pseudomonadota; class Gammaproteobacteria; order Burkholderiales; family Burkholderiaceae_F; genus JAKOQB01. The sequence continues at coordinate 14,017 of DAITAC010000097.1, read as the reverse complement.
GAGACGGTGGCACGTGCCGACTCGCGGCTGAGCTACGGCTTTGTCGCGGGGCCGGGCATCTACGAAACAACGCTGACGCGCCCCGACCTGTTCGGGAACTACTATCTCGAGCAGTTCCGCCTGCTGATGCACAACCATCAGGTTGCGCTGGAAGTCGGCACCAGCAGGCAGCCGATTGCCGTGCATTTCTCGCTGGCCGAGCACGATCACATCGAAGGATCGCTCACCCCGCAGCGGCGACTGCTGATGCGCGATCTGCTCGATCTGCCCGACCTTGGCGCGATGGACGATGGTATTGCCAACGGCACCTTCGAGCCGAGAGGAGGGGAGCCGCTGCCGCTGGCACTGTTCACCGCGCCGCGCGTGGACTATTCGCTGCATCGGCTGCGCCACTACAGCGGCACCGCGCCCGAGCATTTCCAGAACTTCGTGCTGTTCACCAACTACCAGTTCTATATCGACGAATTCGTCCGCCTCGGGCGCGAACTGATGGCCGGCCCGAAAGCGGCTGGTCACGACTACGTCGCGTTCGTTGAGCCGGGCAATGTGATCACGCGCCGCGCCGGGATGGCGGCTGAGCCCGGCGATGCGCTGGGCGCGGTACCGGCGCGACTGCCGCAGATGCCGGCCTACCACCTGGCGCGCGCGGACGGTGCCGGCATCACGATGGTCAACATCGGCATCGGGCCTGCGAACGCCAAGACCATCACCGACCACATCGCCGTGCTGCGGCCGCATGCGTGGATCATGCTGGGCCATTGCGCGGGTCTGCGCACCACACAGCAACTGGGCGATTACGTGCTCGCGCATGGATACGTGCGCGAGGATCATGTGCTCGACGAGGATCTGCCGCCGTGGGTGCCGATCCCGGCGCTGGCGGAAATCCAGGTCGCGCTCGAACAGGCCGTGGCCGATATCACGCAACTCGAGGGCTACGAGCTCAAGCGCATCATGCGCACCGGCACGGTGGCCAGCACCGACAACCGCAACTGGGAGCTTCTTCCTCAGCAGACGCCGCTGCGCCGTTTCAGCCAGAGCCGCGCGGTCGCGCTTGACATGGAAAGCGCGACCATCGCCGCCAATGGTTTCCGCTTTCGCGTTCCGTACGGCACGCTGCTGTGCGTGAGCGACAAGCCCTTGCACGGCGAAATCAAGCTGCCCGGCATGGCCGATCAGTTCTACCGCGAGCGCGTCGATCAGCACCTGCGCATCGGCATGCGTGCCATCGATCTGCTGCGCCAGCAGCGACCGGACCAGTTGCACAGCCGCAAGCTACGGAGCTTTTCTGAAGTTGCGTTCCAGTGAGTTCGCAGCGTTGAGGCTGAACCTGAAGATTCGACACTGCTTCAGTGGCGCAAACGGAAACCCGCCGCTGATTCGAACCGCGAAACACAGCGCAGAACCCGACAACGACGTATTCGAGGGCCGGTCGATACGCCGCATGAAGGATGACGCATGAAGACCTATCGAATTGCCACCATCCCCGGTGATGGCATCGGCAAGGAAGTGGTGCCCGCCGGCCAGAGAGCGCTCGAAGCACTCGCGGCCTCGGACGGCACGGTGTGCTTTGAATTCGAGAACTTCGACTGGGGTGGCGACTATTACCGCCGCAACGGCGTGATGATGCCTGCCGACGGCCTCGATCGATTGCGCGACAAGGACGCGATCCTTTTCGGCTCCGCCGGCGATCCGCAGATCCCTGATCACATCACCCTGTGGGGCCTGCGCCTGAAGATCTGCCAGGGCTTTGACCAGTATGCCAACGTGCGGCCTACCCGCATCCTGCCCGGCATCGACAGCCCGCTGAAGCGCTGCGCACCGGGCGATCTCGACTGGGTCATCGTGCGCGAGAACACTGAGGGCGAGTACGCCGGGGTCGGCGGACGCGTCCACCAGGGCCAGCCAATCGAGGCTGCGACTGATGTGAGCATGATGACGCGCGCCGGGGTCGAACGAATCATGCGCTTCGCATTTCGCCTCGCGCAGTCAAGGCCCCGCAAACAGCTCACCGTGGTCACCAAGTCCAACGCGCAACGTCACGCGATGGTGATGTGGGACGAGATCGCGCTGCAGATCTCGAAGGAGTTTCCAGACGTCACCTGGGACAAGGAACTGGTCGATGCAGCCACCGCGCGCATGGTCAACCGGCCCGCATCCCTTGACACACTGGTTGCCACCAACCTGCACGCGGACATCCTGAGCGATCTGGCCGCCGCGCTGGCCGGCAGCCTGGGCATCGCGCCGACTGGCAACATCGATCCGGAACGGCGCTATCCGTCGATGTTCGAACCGATCCACGGCTCGGCCTTCGACATCATGGGCAAGGGGCTCGCGAATCCGATCGGCACCTTCTGGTCGGTCGTGATGATGCTGGAGCACCTGGGCGAGACCGCTGCCGCGCGGCGCGTGATGCAGGCAATCGAGGAGGTCGCTGCCAATCCCAAGCTGCATACGCGCGACCTGGGTGGAGCCGCAACGACGGATGAGGTGACACGGGCGGTGTGCGCGCATATCGTTGCCGCCGGCAGACAGCGCCGTGCTGCGTAGAGCCAATCGACCGAGAAAGAGAGAACCTGTCATGAACCGTCTGATCGCCATTCTGTGTCTGAGTATCGCCTCGGCCGCTTCTGGGCAACCGTGCCCCGAGAAGAACGTCCTCTACTGGCAGGCATTCCCCCCGGGCGGCGAGTCCGACATATCCGCGCGGCACCAGCAGGTCGTACTGAAGAAGAAGTGTTCGGCGATCGACACGATCATCCAGTACAAGGCGGGCGCGGGCGGCGGGCTGATGTGGGCACAGGCGAACACGCTGCCGGCGGACGGGCTGAACATCTTCGGCGTCAATCTGCCGCACATCGTGTTGCAGCCGTTCGAAGGACAGGTGCAGTACAAGACCGACGACATCACGCCGGTGTACTGGTATCACTACACGCCGGATGCGCTGGTCGTCCCGGAGTCGAGCCCGATCAGATCGTTCCAGGACTTCATCAAGTTCGGGAAGGAAAACCCCGGCAGACTGAGTCTCGGTGGCTCCGGTTTGAATTCTGCCAATCACGCGGCGCACGAGCGGCTGAACGCCGCATTCGGCGTCAAGACGACCTACGTTCCCTACAAGGGCACCGGCGACATGATGACCGCCGTATTTGGCGGACATATCGACGGCGCGATGACCTACACGGCATTTGCGGTCAACAACAAGGGCAGGGTGCGCGCGCTCGCGGTGGCGATGGATAAGCGCCATCCGTTGCTGCCGGATGTTCCGACCTTCCGTGAACTGGGTGTCGACTGGATCGATGGCGCTTATCGCGGCATCGGCATGCCCAAGTCGAGCACGCCTGAGCAGCGCAAGCGCATGTCCGATCTGTGGGCCGCGCTGAACAACGACCAGGAGATGAAGGAACTCGCCGCGAAGAGCGGCTTCGAACTCGTCAACATCGGCGTGGACGGGATGGAAGCCTTCATGAAGGAGCGCACTCGCGTCTATACCGACGTGGCCAAGCGGCTGGGGCTTGCCAAGTAGCTTGTCAAGTGTGATCGAGTGCGAGCGGCATCGTACTCAAGCTGACGCCCGGATCGGCGTGCGATGAGAACTCAGGTCGTGATCATCGGCGCCGGCCCGGCGGGCCTGCTGCTGGGCGCGCTGCTGGCGCGCGCGGGGATCGATGCCGTCATCATCGAGCGCCATCGCGCGGACCATGTGCTTGCGCGGATTCGTGCCGACATGCTGGAGGAGGTGACGACCAACCTGCTGAAAGAAGCGGGCGTGGCCGAGCGCCTGCAGCGTGAAGGGATGCCGCACGATGGCATCGAACTGTCCTTCGGCGGCACGCGACATCGCATCGACCTGCCCCGTCTCACCGGCGGCAAGCGCGTGACAATCTACGGTCAGACCGAAGTGACACGCGATCTGATGGATGCGCGCGCGGCCGCGGGCCTCGTGACGGTCTATGGGGCGGCCCAGGTGGCGATCGCTGATTTTGATCGCGAACGGCCGCGGGTCCGGTACAGCACGGATGGCAAATCCCATCAGGTCGAATGCGACTTCATCGCGGGGTGCGATGGTTTTCACGGGGTGTGTCGGCCGAGCGTTCCGGTCCGATTGATCAAGACGTACGAAAAGGTGTATCCATTCGGCTGGCTTGGCCTGCTGTCGCGCACGCGACCGGTCGCGGACGAACTCATCTACTGCAACCACACGCGTGGCTTCGCTCTGTGCAGCATGCGTTCAACAACGCTGTCGCGCTACTACTTGCAGTGCCCGATCGATGACCGGGTCGAAGACTGGTCGGACGAGAAATTCTGGGATGAAATCAAACGCCGCCTCGCCCCCGACGTTGCGGAGCGATTGGTCACCGGGCCGTCGATCGAGAAGAGCATCGCCCCTCTACGCAGCTTTGTCGCCGAACCGATGCGCTTCGGCCGCCTCTTTCTTGCCGGCGACGCTGCGCACATCGTGCCGCCGACGGGCGCGAAGGGCCTGAACCTCGCCGCGGCCGACGTCGGGCATCTGGCACACGCGCTCGCTGAGTTCTACCAGGAGAATTCGAGCGCCGGCATCGATGCGTACTCAAGCCGCTGCCTGAGTCGCGTGTGGAAGGCGGAACGTTTTTCCTGGTGGATGACTTCGCTGCTCCACAGGTTCCAGGATGCTGGCGAGTTCGGGCAGAAGATGCAGCTCGCGGAGCTGGAGTACCTGGTGAGTTCGGTTGCCGCGCAGACCGCGCTGGCGGAGAACTACGTCGGCCTGCCACTGCAGTGAGCAGGGTCGGCGCAGACCGCGTACAGGCTCAAAGCGAACCATGCCGCTGCGGTACCGCAGGCGGCATGGTCGTCGGTGCAACTACTTCCGCGCTGCGACGGATTGCTCTGCCTTCGTCACGAGTTCGGGGCCGATCGTGCCTTTCCATTGCGCGTAGACGCGGCGTGTGGCGGTGATGAACTCGTTGCGCTCCGCGGGCGACAGGCGCGCGATCTTCACGCCCATGCCTTCAATATCCTTGAGCAGCGGCTGACCGGGTTCATCCAGGCCCTTGCGCGCAATTGCGATCTCCTGCTTGCCGGCATCGATCGCGGCCTGCCGCACGATTTCGCGGTCGGCCGGCGTCCAGCTTTCCCAGACTTCCTTGTTGACGACGAAGATCAGCGGGTCCGCGACATAACCCCACATCGTCACGTTCTTCTGACCGACGTTGTGCAGCTTGGCCGCCGTGAAAATCGACATCGGGTTTTCCTGTCCGTCGACCGCACCGGAGGCAAACGCCGGCTGCGCGTCGGCCCAGCTCATCTGTGTCGGATTGGCACCGAGCGCGCGGAACGTATCAAGGAAGAGCGGCGAGCCGACCACGCGGATCTTCAGACCCTTGAGGTCGTCCGGCTTGCGTACCTCGCGCTTCGAATTCGTCAGTTCGCGATAACCGTTCTCCCCCCACGCCAGCGGCACGACGCCCTGCTTGGTCAGGATGCTGAACAGTTCCTGTCCCACCGGACCCTGGGTCAACGCATCGATGGCGCGGTAGTCCGGCATCAGGAACGGAAGCGAGAAGAGATTCAGTTCCTTCACCTGCGGCGACCAATTGATGGTCGATCCGATCGCCATGTCGATGATGCCCTGGCGAATCGCCGTGAACTCGCGCGTCTGGTCGCCCTGCACGAGCGACACGCCGGGATACATCTTGATGTTGATGCGGCCGTTGGTCCGTTGCCGCACCAGGTCGGCCCAGATCTCGCCGCCCTTGCCCCACGGGAAGGAGGCCGGGACGACGGTCGAGAGCTTGTACTCGTCCTTGTACTTGGTCTGGGCCTGAGCCATTCCACCCATGGCTAGCGCCGCCGCAGCAGCGGCCGTGGCGAACAGGATTCTGCGTTTCATCGTGACTCCTTGAGGTAGGGCTTGCGAAGAACGAGCGGCTCAATAACCGAGCCGTTGGGGTAACCATAGCGCGAGCTGCGGGACGGCGGCAACCAATGCCAGGGAAACCAGCATCGACAGCACCATCCACAGAACCCAGCGGACCGTCGTCTCCATGCCAATGCCGGCAATGCGGGTGGTGACCAGCAGGTTGACCGCCATCGGCGGCGTGAACTGCCCGATCGCCATGTTCATCGTCATCAGCACCGCGAACCAGGTCATGTCCCAGCCGAACGCGTTGACGATCGGCACCAGGATCGGCAGGAAGATCAGGAAGATCGAGGCTGCGTCGAGCAGCATGCCGGCGATCAGCAGCAACAGCATGATCATCGCCAGCATCAGGTGCTCTTCGCGCGTGACCGAGAGCATGCTCTTCGCCAGGGCATCGAAGGCGCCGAGGGTGGAGCCCGCGTGCGCAAAGATGCCGGCACAGGCGATGATGAGCATCACGACGGCCGAGATCTCGGCCGAGTCGACCAGCACGCGATAGAGCTTGCGCAGCGTCAGTGTGCGGTAGATGACGAGGCCGACGAACAAGCCGTAGAACACCGCGACCACGGCTGCCTCAGTTGGCGTGAACGCACCAGTGCGGAGTCCCCCCAGGATGATGACCGGCGCGGCGATGCCCCAGCTTGCGTCCTTCAGCGTCTTCAGAAAACCGGCGCGTTCCGATTTCTCCTGGCTTCCCCAGCCATATTTCCGTGCGAAGAAGATCGTCGGTGCCAGCAGCGACAGGCCGGCCAGCACGCCGGGAATCAGGCCCGCGGCGAACAGAGCGGGCACCGAGACCTGCGGGACCAGCACCGTGAAGATCACGAACGCAATCGATGGCGGAATCAGGATCGCGGTCGAACCCGCGGCCGCGATCAGGCTCGTCGAAAACGCCGGCGGGTAGCCCTGTCGTGTCATCGACGGCAACATCACCATTGCCACTGCCGCCGCATCGGCCGGACCGGAACCCGAAATGCCGCCGAGAAACATGCAGACGAGGATCGCGACGACACCCTGCGCGCCGCGCCGCTCGCCCACCAGGACGCTCACGAATGCCACCAGCTTGGCAGCGACGCCGACACGCTCGAAGATCATGCCGGCGAGGATGAACACCGGCAGTGCGAGCAATGGGTATTTCGCCAGGCTCGAATAGACGTTGGTCGCGATCGACATCGCACCGAGGTCCGCGCCCAGGATCACGACGCTGCCGACAATGCCGAGCGCGGTCGCCAGCGGCGCGCTGAGCACCAGCAGAAGCAGGAAGCCGACAAACAGCAGCGCACTCACCTGGAGTCCCCATCGCGCAGCAAACGGCGCACGCGGCCGAGTGCGCGTGCCACGATGGCGAGCGCAAGTACCGGCAGCCAGATCGAGTAGACCCACTGGGGAATGCCAATGCCGGGGCTGGTGGTTCCGTACTTCCAGTCGTCCGCGACGAATCGCCAGCCGTACCAGGCGACCATCACGAACAGTGCTGCGGACAGCAGCAGTCCGCCGATCTCGAGCGCTCGCTGCGCTTTGGGCGGCAGCATTTCAGCGAAGAAAGTCACGCGAATGTTCAGGTTGCGCGCGAACGCCGCGGCGGCGCCGACCAGTGTCAGCACGACCAGCAGGAAGACGGAGAACTCCTCTGTGAATGCGAACGACGCATCGGTCAGGTAACGCACCACGACGTTGGCAAACGTGATCAGGCAGATCAATGCCATCGCGGCGGCGGCGATCGCCTCCTCGATCTGGATCGGCACGCGCGGTTCGCCGGCGGGGTCAGCCGCGCGCGGGACGTGCTCTTCGACAGGCAGGTTTTCCAATCGATTCCCAGTACTTGTCAGGCTGTTATTCCGCCGCGCTTGCCGACGCGGGTCCGAGATCGAGCCACGCGCGAACCGCAGCGACGATCTTCGGTGCATCGATGCGCGCTTCGGCTTCGAGCGTCGGCGCATAACCAACGGGAATCCGCGGTGCGCCGAGCCGCCGCACCGGGCAGCCCAATTCCTCGCCGACGGTTGCCGCGACCTCGGCACCGAAACCCGCAACCTGCACCGCTTCGTGCGTCACCAGCAGGCGTTTCGTGCGCGCGCAACTTTCCAGTACGGCTTCGCGATCCCACGGCCACAGCGTGCGCAGATCGATCACCTCGCACGACACGCCTTCGGTGGCGAGCTCCGCCGCCGCTTTCAGCGTTTCATGCAACGTGCGCGACCAGGTGACAATCGTCAAGCCACGGCCGGCACGTGCGATGCGCGCCTTGCCGAGTGGAATTTCGACCGACGTGTCGACCTCGCTGCGCAGTCCCCACAGTTCCTTGTGTTCCATGTAGACCACCGGGTCGCCGCTGGCAAGTGCCGCGGTCAGCAGCCCATGGTTGTCCTGCGGCGTGGCAGGACAGACCACTGCTACGCCAGGCAAGTGGGCGAACCAGGCTTCGAGGCTCTGCGAATGCTGCGCGGCGGACGCAGTCCAGATGCCGATCGGCATGCGCGCCACCAGCGGTACTCGGCCCTGGCCGCCGAACATGTAGCGATTCTTCGCGGCCTGGTTGACGAGTTCATCCATGCCGCAAAGTGCAAAGTCGATCACGCGCATCTCGACCACGGGTCGCAGTCCCGCAAGCGCCATGCCGACCGCGGCGCCCATGATGTTGGCTTCCGAGATCGGCGTGTCGATGATGCGCGCGCTTCCAAATCGCTGCTGCAGCGTCTTGCCGTCCAGCATGTACTGACCGAATACGCCGCCCCGACCGAGGTCTTCACCGAGAGCCACGATGCGTGAGTCGGCTTCCATTGCACTGGCAAGCGCAGCGGCCGCCGCCTGCGCGTAGGTGAGGACGGTGCTCATCGCCAGCGTCCTTCGCCGGTGGTCAGCACATCGCGATAGGCCTCTGCCGCATCGGGCCAGGGCGCAGCGTCGGCGACGGCTAGCGCGGCATTGACTTCCGCTTTCGCCTCGGCGTCGATGCGCGCGGCTTCGTCGCCGGCACCGAGTTCGGTCAAGACGGTGCGCGCGCGCAGTAACGGATCGTCCTGCTGAGCGCGTGCCACCTCGGCCGCATCGCGGTAGCGGCCGGGATCGACGGAAACATGACCTTTGAAGCGATACGTAATCGCATGCAGCAGGGCTGGGCGTCCGTCGCGGACAACTTGCGCCAATTGCGCAGCCGCGCGATCGACCACCTCGACATCATTGCCGTCGACTGTCTGCGTGATGAGTCCGAGCGCGACCGCACGCGCCGCCGCGCCATCACCGGCCGTCATTGTGTAGGTCGGTGTGGTGGCAGCGATGCGATTGTCCTCACACACGAACAGCACCGGCAGGCCATAGACCTGTGCCCAGTTCAGTCCCTCAAGAAAGGGCCCACGATTGATCGCGCCGTCGCCGAAGAAACACGCGACCAGTGCATCCTTGCCCTGCAGTTTCAGCGCGTGCGCCGCACCGGTGGCGATCGGAATGCCGGCCGCGACCACGCCGTTGGCGCCGAGCATGCCGACGCTGAAGTCGGCGATATGCATCGAGCCACCCTTGCCGCCGTTGTACCCCGTTGCGCGGCCGAACAGTTCGCACATCATGCGCGTCATGTCGGCGCCCTTGGCGAGCGTGTGGCCGTGGCCGCGATGGGTCGAGGTCAGCAGATCAGTGCGAGCGAGATTGATGCAGACGCCGGCGGCGACAGCTTCCTGACCGGTCGAAAGATGCAGCGGCCCGCGCACGCGCGCTGGCGTGCTTGACGCCTCGATGCCCCACGCCTGCACTCCGCCTTGACTGGCAATTTCGGCGGCGTCCTCGAATGCGCGGATGCGCGCCATCGTGCGGTAGAGGATGAGAAGGCGGTCGCGCCGCGGGTTGGGTGGCGCGCTGGTGTGATCGGTGGCATCCATGGCGGGACGCGTATTTTGCACGGTCGCGACGTGTCGTGCCCGAGAAGCTGCATCGCCAGCGTGGGCTGCAATTAGTCGTCCACGACGAACGTGATCAGTGCACTCTCCACGTTTGGCGTGATTCGATCAGTATCGGTCGGCGGTCCGTCCGATGTGCCCCGGCAGCAGTGCCATCGCTGGGCACCAAGCACGTGGCGATCCATGGCTCACGGGGATCTCTCGCCGTCGACGAAGTTGAGCAGGCTGTTCTTTGGACGATTCGAGCTTGACGACCGATGCTGGTTCACGATCACGTGATGATCGAAGAGCCGCTGACAACTGGCTGCTGCATTCGCGACAGGCAACAATGGCGCAACGCACGAAAGGCATTACCAAAGAGAGGATCATGAGGTTTCGGAGCGCGTTAGGTCCGGGGTACGCGAGATGAAGATCGCAGTCATGGGTGCCGGCGCCGTGGGCTGCTACTACGGCGGCATGCTGGCGCGGGCTGGCCATGCAGTGACCTTGATCGGGCGTGCGCAGCACGTCGAGGCAGTGCGTCGCAACGGCCTGTTCCTAGACACGCAATCGTTCCAGGCGCATGTGCCGATGGAGGCCAGCACCGAGGCCAGCGCGGTGCGGGGCGCGAAGCTTGTGCTTTTCTGCGTCAAGTCCACCGATACGGAAAGTGCCGCGACGGAAATGGCGCCGTTCCTCGAGCTCGACGCGCTCGTGCTCAGTCTGCAGAACGGCGTCGACAACGCCGAGCGCCTGCAATCCGTGCTGCGGCAGCAGGTTGCCCCGGCCGTGGTTTACGTCGCCACCGAGATGGCGGGGCCGGGTCACGTCAAACACCATGGTCGCGGCGAGCTGGTCATCGGGCCGGCGGCCGCACGCCACGAGGTTGCCGCGTTGTTCGGCGATGCCGACATTCCGGTACAAATCTCGGACAACGTTGTCGGTGCGCTCTGGGCGAAGCTGATCGTCAATTGCGCCTACAACGCGTTGTCGGCGATCTCACAGCTTCCCTATGGTCGCTTAGTGAAGGGCGAGGGCGTCGAGGCCGTAATGCGCGATGTCGTGCACGAGTGCCTCGCTGTCGCGCAGGGGGCGGGCGTGACCGTGCCCGGTGACATGTGGGAGGGTGTGCAGCGCATCGGGCGCACGATGCCGACTCAGCTTTCGTCCACCGCGCAGGACGTGGCGCGTGGCAAACGCAGCGAGATCGATCACCTCAACGGCTATGTCGTGCGCAAGGGCGAGGCGCTGGGTATCGCAGCGCCCGTCAATCGCGTCTTGCACGCCCTGGTGAAGCTGCTTGAGGATCGCTCTGCGCCTGAAAGACGCGCGAGCTGAAGACATTGTGCATGCAGATGGCGCCGAAGGCGTCGAACGTCACTGGGCCGGCGCCTGCAATACCTGCGGTTCGATCTCCACCTGGTATGCGTCGGACGCAAGCCAGATCCGCTGATCCTGCACCGTGCAAGCCAGTTGCATCGTGCGCGCCGCGAGCTTTTGCAGGCCCGCCGTCGCATCGCTCGAAAGCGCACTCGCGGTGAGGTTGCCGCACCGGGCGAAGGACGCCGCGTTTTGTGCCCACCACATGTCCGCCTTGCGACCGCCGTAGGCGAGCACGACGACGTGCTCGGCCAGGCCGCACGCCTTGCGCACCCATTTCTCGTCGGGCAGGCCGATGTCCACCCAGAGGGTGGTCGTGCCGGTCGCATCCTTGCGCCAGAGATCGGGCTCATCTTCGGTCGACAAACCGCGACCGAACGCGAGTTGCGCATCGGCGTGCATGGCGAATGCCAGCAGCCGCACCATCAGCCGCTCTTCCGTTTCCGATGGATGCCGCGCCAGCGTCAGCACGTGATCCGCGTAATAGCCGCGGTCCATGTCAGAGACGGAAAGCTGGGCCTTGTAGATCGTCGAGCGCTGCGCCATCGGGTTCGGCTCGGGCTATGCGTGCGACTGGGCGCGCACGGCCCACTTCGGACGGCACTCGCCGCGTTTGGCGGGCGAGGCATACTGCCGCGGTGATTCCATCTCGCATTCCATAGAGGCCTCGATGCTGACAACTCCGGTCGGCTTCGTTCCACTTCTCACGCCGCGGGTATCCCCGCATTCGTACACATTTGTGTTCCGCGGCAATGAACTGCTGGTGCGCGAATCTGACCTCGCGCTGCCCGATGCATCGATCTGCGAGTCAATGGCGGCGGCGCGCATGCTGCCCGTCGGCATGCTCGGCGAGCATTACTGCAGTGCGACGTGGATCGAGCAGCATATCGCGCCAGCGCCAGGCTACGTCTTCACCGGATTGCGCCGCCTGTTCGGCGTGATGGATGAACAACTGCTCGCGGTGGCGGGCCGGGCATTTCAGATTGCCGAGTGGGCGCGCACGCATCGCTATTGCGGTGCCTGCGCAACCCCGATGAATATCGTCGCGGATGAGCGCTGCTTCAAGTGCCCGGCGTGCTCGTACCTTTCGTACCCGCGCATCTCGCCTGCGATGATGGTTCTCATCAAACGGGGCGACGCCATCCTGCTCGCTCGCCATCTGGCCTCGCCCACCGGCCAGTTCACCGCGCTGGCGGGATTTGTCGAACCCGGCGAATCGATCGAAGACGCCATTCATCGCGAAGTCTTCGAGGAAGTCGGCCTGCAGGTGAAGGACCTCAGGTACTTCGCCAGTCAATCATGGCCGTTTCCGCATTCGTTGATGATCACGTTTACCGCCGAGTATGCGAGCGGCGAACTGGTCCTCGATCACGACGAAATTTCTGAGGCGCACTGGTTTGGCCCGAATGATGAGCTGCCCGAAATCTCGCCAGGCGTTTCAATCGCGGGCGTGCTGATCAACGCGCATCTTCCGGCTCGCGGGTGAGTGCGCGCTTGACGCATCGGTCTCGTCAGCCGGTCGAGTGCGCAGCTTCGAACGAGCCGCCGCTCTTGCGCGGAGGCCCAACGTCGCGGCATCGACTTCCCGCCACTGGCGTCAAGGATCTATCCGGTCAGATGGCGGCTACGCGCGTTGCGCTAGAAGAAACGGACGCTGGCAGACTTCGCTTAACGGCCAGGTGCAGCGGGAAGCGCCGCAGGTCCTCGACGGTCGCGGTGTCGGGTGGGCGCTTGAGAAAGCCCGCCAGCTTGCGCACCGCGCGGATGTAGCTGGTCTGCGTCTTGGGCTCGAGCTTGCGCAAGTGCATGTCGTCGAGCATGCGTTGACGCAGCGGCGAAACGGCGTGAGTCGTTGAGTCCATGATCCTGCTCCTGTCGATGAGCGAGGCGGATTGCCTCGCTCATCAACATCGCAGAACCTGCGGCACAACGAACCACCTCAGACTCCCGCAAACAATTACCGCGATAGCGGTTTAGTCCCGCGGCCATGAGGAGACGTTCGAATGGCGACACCGAATTTGTTCGAACCGGACATTCATGGCCACACTGAACTCGATGTCAGACTGACCTGAGATCATTGGTCGCCTCTGCTTCTGGTCACGGATGCGGTCCAGTCCAGAAGGCGAGGAGTGACGCCGCTCAAGATCCGCCGACATTGGAAGCCTATTCTAAAGTGATGGCGATTGGTCTTTCATTGGGTCTGCCTCTATCCCGAGCGGTATCCAGGGTCGAATCGGCGATACTGGCCAAAAGGTGGCACGTCGCTTGCGTGAAGGCAGAGACGAAAGAGGGGTGAGCATGAAGATCCGCGTTGGTTTCGAAATGGCATATCAGTGCCCACAGCCGACGCCGATGATCCTGGCGTTGAGCATCCACCATTCGCGTGCATCCGATTTGGTGCGGCCCGATCACCTCGTGACGAGTCCGTCGGTGCTGGTCACCTCGTACCGCGATCTATTCGGCAACTGGTGCAGCCGCCTCGTCGCGCCACAGGGCCGCTTCGTCCTCGGCAGCGATGCGCTGGTCAACGATAGCGGCGCGCCAGATGTCGTGGCCCCCTTGGCCAGGCAGACGCCGGTCGAGGGCCTCCCGGAGTCGACCCTGGTCCACTTGCTCGGCAGCCGCTATTGCGAGACGGACCAGCTCTCTCAGGTCGCGTGGCAGCGGTTCGGGTCGGTTCCGACCGGCTGGGCGCGGGTACAGGCAATTTGCGATTTCGTGCACCGGCACATCGAGTTCGGCTACCAGCACGCACGGAGCTCACGCACCGCTTTGGAAGCTTACAACGAGGGCCGCGGCGTATGCCGAGACTACGCGCACCTGGCGATCGCGTTCTGCCGCTGCATGAACATACCGGCGCGCTATTGCA
>DAITAC010000096.1:0-14747 GCA_036824465.1 Burkholderiaceae bacterium | reverse complement strand
GGGGACATTGAGAAACAAACCTCAACGACCCACCGCCGTTCACCCCTACTCGGATCCGAGCCCTCATGAGAGTTCCCAAAGCCGCCCCCAAGTCGCGCAAGTCGTTGCCTGTCCGTCGCAAAGCCCAAGGCCAAGAGTTCATCGCGTTGCCTCGCACCTTGAAGGCGCGCAGCCGCCGCGCCGACACTACGCTGCAGCGGCACGCGTCCTTCTTCGATGACAACGGCGATCGCGGCGTTGACTTTGCGGAATGCACGCGCGGGCTCAAGGCCCTCGGCCTACCGATCGGGGTGGCCGAGGCTGCCGCGCTTGCCATCGTCGCGCCGTTGAGCAGACTGACGCGAGGTTCGCTGCTGGCAATGGACATCGACATCGAAAACATTCAGAAGGGCAAGCACGACAGCGACACAGGCATCCTGGATAAGCGGGGACGGTTTGACGCCAAGCGTTTCGAGAAGGCGTTCGGCGCGTGCTCCACAGTCGACCACAGCGGGGATAAGGCGTTCACCGCGACCGAGCTCACCAAAATGATCAACGTAAACCGCAAGACGCTCTTGGGTTCCTTAGTGTCGACAGCCGAGTGGCTGCTGTTGCTCGCGCTGGCAGCCGACACCAAAGCAGTCGAGGGCGGCAAGACGGTGCCGGCCTTGAGCGTTGCCAGAGTGAAGTCCTTCTACGACGGTACGCTCTTCTACAAGCTCGCGAAAGAACTCGCGTAGGCCCTCGGGAGGGTCTCCCTTCCCGGCGCCCGAAGCGGCCAATTCCCGAATCGATTAGCGCTCAACCTCGTAGGACGTCGAGCACCACACGGGCGAACCAACAAAAGGAGAGTCGTCATGAAGGGCTTTGTGCAAGATATCGAGGGCATCGCCGTCAAGAATGCCGAGTTTCGCCGGGTGCTTTACACGGCGAAGAACTGCCAGCTCGTGGTCATGGCGTTAAAACCCAAGGAGGAGATCGGGGCGGAAGTCCACAAACTCGACCAGTTCTTTCGCGTGGAGGAGGGCACTGGCGAGGCGGTGCTCGACGGCGTTCGTAAGGCGATCCGTGCGGGATTTGCGGTGCTCGTCCCGGCGGGGACGAATCACAACATCATCAACACCGGCAGTGTGCCGCTGAAGCTCTACACGCTCTATGCACCGCCGAATCATCGGGATGCCGTTGTCCACCACACCCGCGAGGAGGCGGAAGCGGACAGCGAACACTTTGACGGCAAGACGACGGAATAGGAAGTCGCTGTGGTGCTGCGTGAATCGCGGCCACCACACCAGGGTCGAATTTCCTCGGTTATAGATAAGGTCGCAGTTGCCGTTCGACTGATCCGAAGCGGAATGCGAGAAGCCCGATGCCCCTGCGCGAGCGACACCGAATGGACCGCATCGGCGGGCTAGGTGCGGTGGAGCCGCTGCAGTTCATGCCGCGGCTGGCCGCGCTGGTGCCGCGCCTGCGTTTGCCCTTGATCCGATTCCATGGGGTGTTCGCGCCCAATGCCAAGCTCCGCGCGCTGGTGATTCCGGCAGGGCCGGATCATGAGGCCGAGGCCGCTTCAGCGTGCACCTCGCCCGAGCCGGGGTGCGCGCATAGACGGGCCGCGCGCCTCAGTTGGGCCCGGCTGCTCAAGCGTGTCTTCGCGCTCGACCTCGAACACTGCCCGCACTGCGGCGGCGCGCTCAAGATCCTCGCCGCCATCGTCGAGCCACCCGTGATCGAGCGCATCCTCACCCATCTAGGCCTGGCCGCTCGGCCACCGCCGCGGGCGCCGGCGCGCTCGCAACGGCTACTGCAGGCGGCCTGACCTGGACCACCGCTGTGTCATCGAACTGCTCGGTGCCCCGGGCGCAGGTGGCAGTACGCGCCCGCGACCGACCCGCGCAGCGACCGGTCCTTCTCGGCTGCCCGACGACTCTGCCAATGGGTCAGTGCGATCGTTCAACGGCGATCCGCTTGCCTTCGGCCCCCTACCATGCGCCAACGCTTGCCACGATCACCGGTCCTCCGCCCCTCGGTGCGGAAAACGAGCGTTTGATTTCCCTATCCCCGACCCCGCCTCGTGCCTGCGGGACGTGCGACGCGCGGTGCAGCTCAACCCCAACCACGCCACCGTGCTGTAGATGGCCTGCTATGTCGGGGCCTTGTGCGGCCATGGCGAGCGCGGCAAGGAGCTGGGCCTGCGCTTCCTGCGGCTGAACCCGCGCGAAAAGACCGGCTAAATGGGCGTGCACAACGGCCTGACCATGTCCGCCTTTGCGGCGCGGCGCTGTGACGAAGGCGTGGAATGGGGCCGGCGCGCGGTATAGGATTGGCCGCGCGCGGCGCAGTTCAAGGCGAACCTCGTGCTGTGTCTGGTTGGCGCCGGCCGCATCGAAGAGGCGCGCGCGGCCTGGCAGAGGCTAGTCGAGGATCACCCCGCGTTCGCGAGCGCGCCCGACAACCCACTGTGCATCAGCTATCAGGACCCGGCGCTGCGCGAACGGCGCAGGGTCTTCCTGAGCGTGGCGGCGGGCCTACTGCCGCCGGAGGCGGCCGACGCGGTGCGCTGACGCCCTGTCAGATCGGAGTTCGAGGTTCGCGCCGTCGAGCATCAGGCCACTTGGCGGTCACGCCCTTCCCAGAACGGCTTGCGCAGCCCGGTCTTCTGGATCTTGCCGGCGCCGGTCATCGGCAGCGAGGTGCGGAACTCGAAGCTGCGTGGGCACTATCCCCCTGACGGTCCGCTTCCTACAGAGTGAAGGTCGCCTTCGGGTCGACTCTCGACTTTCGTCGGCGTTGCTGTCACCAGTCGAACGCAGCATCGACAAGCTGCGGCGCGAGTAAGGCTCACGACGATGAAAGCGAAGCGACCAGCGACATCGCATCGCCCGCCAGCGTCCGCACCGCGCTCGCCAGCCCTTCGACCACACGTGCCATGCGCGCGTAGTCGAGGCGATCGGGCGTGTCGGTCGGTTGGTGGTAGTGGCGGTAGCGGTAGAACGCCGTGTCGGTGACCATCACGGCGGGGTAACCCTCGCGCCAGAACGAGAGCTGGTCGCTCCACGAGACACCAGGGACGAAGGCGGGGCTGGCGAGCTTCTCCGCCGGAAAGTCCGAGCCCGCCCTGAACGCGCGCACCAGGCCGGCAAGCGCGCGTCGCGAGCGCAGGTTGGAAATGAAGGCGATGAAGTTGCCGGCGTCGGGATAGAAGAAGCCAAGCGGTGGCGGATAATCCTGGCTGCCCGCCGAATCGCTGTAGCAGCCGAGCATCTCGAGCGACAGCATCACGCGAATGTCGTCGCCGCGGGCGCGTGCGGCTCGTGCGTAAACGCGGCTGCCCATTTCGCCCCAGTAGAAGAACGGCGGCTCTTCGTTGACGAAGGCGACGAGTTTCACGGTGCGTGCACACCGCGTCTCGCGCAGCGCCCGCGCGATTTCGATCAGCCCGGCCACACCGCTTGCGTTGTCGTCGGCGCCGGGCGAGCCGGGAACCGTGTCGTAGTGCGCACCGACGAGCACGATCTCCCT
The DNA here is from genome assembly GCA_036824465.1 of Burkholderiaceae bacterium. Taxonomy (GTDB): domain Bacteria; phylum Pseudomonadota; class Gammaproteobacteria; order Burkholderiales; family Burkholderiaceae_F; genus JAKOQB01. The sequence goes on along the minus strand of DAITAC010000096.1, from coordinate 11,249 downwards.
TGCCTGCGCGCTGCCCGGTATCGAGACTTCAAGGTTGGACGACTCCACATCTTCTGCGAGATAGGTCTGTCGCATGACTTCGTAGCCGAGCGCGGCGAACTCGCCGGCGATGTACGCCTCGGCCGCGCGCAACGCCTGCGCCCGGCGCACGTGCCGTTCGCCGATTTCTCCCGCCAACTCTTCGACGTGCCGCCGGAGACGCACTTCGAGTTCGAGCGTCATCCGCCCCTCAACAAGACCCGCACGCACGCGCGGGTCGACGAGTGACTACGGGTCGGGCATTCTTTGGGTTGTTCATTTAGCCGCATTCGTTGGTCGGTTAGAGGGCATCGATGACCGTCAGTATCGACGCATGATCACCTTTGTGCAGGCGCGCCGCATTGTCTTCGGACTCGCGCTGGCCAGTTATGTGTTGTCGTTCTTTCATCGCACGGCGCCGGCGGCGATCGCGAGCGAGCTGACGCGCACCTTCTCGATCAGCGGCGCGGTGCTGGGTACGCTTGCCGCAACTTATTTCTACGTCTACACGCTCCTGCAAGTGCCGGTCGGCGTGCTGGCCGATACGCTCGGGCCGCGCAAGCTGCTCACGGGCGGCGCAGCAATCGCGGCGATCGGATCGTTGCTGTTTGCGCTCGCGCCGGTGTGGGAAATCGCGGCGGTCGGGCGCACGCTGGTGGGCGTCGGGGTGGCGGTCGCATTCATCGCGATCCTGAAGGTTTCGGCAATGTGGTTTGCGCCCGAGCGTTTTGCCACGGTCACCGGCGTCACGATGTTCGTCGGCAACCTCGGCGCCGTCGCTGCCGGCGCGCCGCTGGCGTGGGTGGTCACGCAAACGTCGTGGCGCGGCGTGTTCGTTGCTCTCGCGGCGCTGTCGGCATCGCGAACCGAGGCCGACGCGCAACGGCGTCGCCCTCAACTCTGGTTGCGGTAATGCCATTCTTATGCCATGCTTTCTCCCATGAAAACCACCATCGATGCCGCTGGACGGGTTGTCGTGCCAAAGCCGCTTCGGCAAGCGCTCGGCCTGAAGCCTGGCCAGGCGCTCGAAATGCGCGCGGGCGACGGGCGACTTGAAATCGAGATCGCTGCGACTCCGATGACGTTGCAGAAACACGGCAAGGGCGTCGTGGCGGTCCCGGACAAGGAACTGCCGCCGCTTACCGCACGACAGGTGCGCGACACGTTGGAGCGTGTGCGGAGGTGAGAGCGGCGGACACGAGCGTGGTTGTCGCTGCATTTGCGTCCTGGCACGACCAACACGCGTCGGCCCGACGGGCGCTCGACGGCGGCTTGCGCCTTATTGAGCACTGTGCACTCGAAACGTATTCCGTGCTTACGCGCTTGCCGCCTCCTCACCGCAGTCCCGGCGTCGTGGTTCGCGACTTCATCCGGGCGCGATTCCCCGAGCCGTTTTTGCGGCTCAGCGCTCAGGCATACAAGGAATTTCTGTTTGGTTTGCCGGAACACGACGTGGCTGGTGGCGCCGCGTACGACGCGCTGGTGTCTGCCACGGCCGCCAGGCACAAGGCCGAACTCGTCACCTGCGACCGGCGCGCCGCGGCGGTCTACGAAAGCTACGGAGTCAGAACCAGGTTTCTCGCCTGAAACGAAGGCCTCGCATTGCGGGGCGGAGAGCCTCTTCTTCTCTTTCTGATCCTGCCGGGCGTTGCAGTCGCTGCATCAGTGAATGCGCAGCGGCAGCGGTCGGACGCATTCCATGCGCCTATCCTTCAATTTTCTATAAGCTGAAGGAGGTTGCGCATGGAACTGACCACTGTCCGAATTGAAAAGCCGACCGACATCAATTTCATCCTTGGCCAGTCGCATTTCATCAAAACGATCGAGGACCTGCACGAGGCGATCGTGCAGACCGTGCCGCAGATGAAGTTCGGCATTGCATTCTGCGAGGCAAGTGGTCCGGCGCTGGTGCGCTGGACCGGCAACGACGCAGATCTCATTGACCTGGCGAAGAGAAACTCTGTCGCCCTGAGTTGCGGTCACTGTTTCATCATCTTCGTCAGCGGCGGGTTCCCGCTGAACATCCTCAACACGATCAAAGCGGTGCCTGAGGTCTGCAACATCTACTGCGCCACCGCCAACCCGGTCGAAGTCATCGTTGCCGAGACCGAAGGCGGGCGCGGCATCCTCGGCGTGATCGACGGCCTGAAGAGCCAAGGCGTCGAAGCCGAGCCCGACATCGCGGCGCGCAAGCAAATGCTGCGGAGGTTTGGGTACAAGCTTGGATGAGGGTGCCTGGGCGGGTGTCGGGCTGGAGTCGGCAATACCCGGTCACTCAGGGCGGACTCGCAAGCAGGCAATTTCCGGACGGTCCCCAGTTCCGAGCAGCCGACCCTTGCCTTCGGTGCGCGGCCAGTTGCACACCGCCATAACACGGCAAGGCAGCCAGAAATCCAGTGTGCAGGGGTAGCAGACGTAGTCCATCAACCTGGCGCGCTTGTAGCCAAGACCCTCCAAGAAACCCACAACGATGACAGGTCCGCTCTGCAAGTGTCCGCGCGACGTCCGCCGTTGCCGGCATGGGCACGCGTAGCTCACCGGGCATTCGGCTTGATTGCGCGCGACAGCATTGAGACGTAGCGTGGTGCAACCTACTCCGACCGCTTACCGTACCGTTTCAAATCGTGCAACTTCCCGAGGCACACGATCGAATTACGCTTCCGCTGGTCGATCAAGCGTCGCGTCACTACGGGAGAACGCCGGGCGTCCGTGTGCGCCCGGCCGATGTCGCGCCAAATGTCCCTGAGACGCCCGGCGCCACCGAGGAATTCACGGCGCGCGCGAACTGGCGCACCAGAACCGGCAGACCCCGTCCGTGAAAGTCCCACCACAAATACGCCAAACCGTCCGCGCCGTCTTTGAAGTCTAAGAGCCGTGACCGCGTGGCCGACGCCTGCAAGGTTGGCGATGAGCTGCCCGTCTCGCCGCCGACACTGATCACGGACACCGTGCCGCACAGGCTGTAGTACCACGGAATAAGAGGGGCCAAGAATTCGTTTAAGGCCGAACGTCCTTCTCGGTCATACGCCTGGATTGGGCTAAAGGAGGTACTTGCGTAGCACGACTGACCGGAGGGGGAAACAAGTGGACTTGGCCGGCTGAAATAGACCGAACCGGGGTCACCGAAGGTCCCGTCGTTCGTGATCAGCGTTGGACCTCGATAGTCCACCGCCACGTGATACCGCCGCGTCGGCATTGACACCACCCAGTCGGTGGAAGCCCGGATCGATCGATCGGTCAGAAACTCGATAACGATGTTCGGTGCCGAAATCTGGAAGCTCAGTTCGGTGACCTGGTCCTGCGGCGAGATGACCGTGGTCGTGTACGGCGTGGAAAGATCCGGCAGGCTCAGACTGCTCGGCGCGATGATCGGCCCGCCATTCGCGAAGTTGTACAGCGGATCCGAGGTGTAGCTCGTCACGTCGGCACCCGATAACGGCACCGCCGTCTGCGGGAAGAACACGTTGTTGCCGGTGCTCGGCGCACCGTTGTTCCTCGCTTCGTACGCGACCGCCTCGCCCGACCAGGTGGTCGTCTGCGGCACGTTGATCAAAATCCAGTTCGCCATCAGTCCGGTGCTCGGTGGCGCCAGTTGGGCATCGAAGCGTGTGAGCGACCCCAATACCGTCGGTGTGCACGGGGCGCCGCCGATCTGCGGGGGCATGATCGCTGCTGCCAGCGGCGTGCCCTCGATCACATCGCCCATTGCGATGATCTCGATATAGCCCTCGCGGGCCTCGTTGGCCAAGGCATCGCCGGCGAGTGCAGGATTCAGACGCGCGGTGCGAAACCGCTCGCCGTTAATCACTGCGGGCAACGTGCAGGAGCGATCGCTCGTGGTGACCGCCGGCAGGCCATTGGGACCAGTGGAGATATTCGCCGTCCAGGCCTCAAGTCGCCATAGAAACACCTGGAAACTGAACAGTTCGTCTCCATTGCCGGCGCCGCGGAAGCGAATCTTCACGGCCTTGCTGGCGGCGCTGGCGTTGAACAGGTTCAGCAGCGTGGTATTGCCGCCCTGGGTGTTGAAGTACGGCACGATCAGCATATGGCCGATGCCGTGCGGGCTCACTTCGAGCGAAGTGGCAGCGCCCTTCGATTGCGGTTGCGCTAGCGCGGTCGTGCACAGGGTAGCCGCTGTGCACAGAGCGATCAGTGATCGATACATCGTGCCTCTCGCGTTGTTAGGCTTGCTTCGGCGCTTCTACTCAGTCTTTGCGCGCTTCCCCTGATGGCGAAACGATAGCGCCAACCGTTAGGCCGTCAAACTCTGCATTGAATCGGACGCGCGAAGAAGCTACGAATCATCAGGATGGGCGGGGTGCCGGCGCGAACGAAGCAATTGCCCACGAAGTTCATGAGGAGGAAGCTGGTCGCGCAAAATGTCGGCTGACGGGAACGGGCTGAGCGACCGTTCTGCGCAAGCCCACGAGGCCGCTGTGGATCGACTCTCGACTTTCGTCGGCGTTGCTGTCACCAGTCGAACGCAGCATCGACAAGCTGCGGCGCGAGTAAGGCTCACGACGATGAAAGCGAAGCGACCAGCGACATCGCATCGCCCGCCAGCGTCCGCACCGCGCTCGCCAGCCCTTCGACCACACGTGCCATGCGCGCGTAGTCGAGGCGATCGGGCGTGTCGGTCGGTTGGTGGTAGTGGCGGTAGCGGTAGAACGCCGTGTCGGTGACCATCACGGCGGGGTAACCCTCGCGCCAGAACGAGAGCTGGTCGCTCCACGAGACACCAGGGACGAAGGCGGGGCTGGCGAGCTTCTCCGCCGGAAAGTCCGAGCCCGCCCTGAACGCGCGCACCAGGCCGGCAAGCGCGCGTCGCGAGCGCAGGTTGGAAATGAAGGCGATGAAGTTGCCGGCGTCGGGATAGAAGAAGCCAAGCGGTGGCGGATAATCCTGGCTGCCCGCCGAATCGCTGTAGCAGCCGAGCATCTCGAGCGACAGCATCACGCGAATGTCGTCGCCGCGGGCGCGTGCGGCTCGTGCGTAAACGCGGCTGCCCATTTCGCCCCAGTAGAAGAACGGCGGCTCTTCGTTGACGAAGGCGACGAGTTTCACGGTGCGTGCACACCGCGTCTCGCGCAGCGCCCGCGCGATTTCGATCAGCCCGGCCACACCGCTTGCGTTGTCGTCGGCGCCGGGCGAGCCGGGAACCGTGTCGTAGTGCGCACCGACGAGCACGATCTCCCTTGCCTGCGCGCTGCCCGGTATCGAGACTTCAAGGTTGGACGACTCCACATCTTCTGCGAGATAGGTCTGTCGCATGACTTCGTAGCCGAGCGCGGCGAACTCGCCGGCGATGTACGCCTCGGCCGCGCGCAACGCCTGCGCCCGGCGCACGTGCCGTTCGCCGATTTCTCCCGCCAACTCTTCGACGTGCCGCCGGAGACGCACTTCGAGTTCGAGCGTCATCCGCCCCTCAACAAGACCCGCACGCACGCGCGGGTCGACGAGTGACTACGGGTCGGGCATTCTTTGGGTTGTTCATTTAGCCGCATTCGTTGGTCGGTTAGAGGGCATCGATGACCGTCAGTATCGACGCATGATCACCTTTGTGCAGGCGCGCCGCATTGTCTTCGGACTCGCGCTGGCCAGTTATGTGTTGTCGTTCTTTCATCGCACGGCGCCGGCGGCGATCGCGAGCGAGCTGACGCGCACCTTCTCGATCAGCGGCGCGGTGCTGGGTACGCTTGCCGCAACTTATTTCTACGTCTACACGCTCCTGCAAGTGCCGGTCGGCGTGCTGGCCGATACGCTCGGGCCGCGCAAGCTGCTCACGGGCGGCGCAGCAATCGCGGCGATCGGATCGTTGCTGTTTGCGCTCGCGCCGGTGTGGGAAATCGCGGCGGTCGGGCGCACGCTGGTGGGCGTCGGGGTGGCGGTCGCATTCATCGCGATCCTGAAGGTTTCGGCAATGTGGTTTGCGCCCGAGCGTTTTGCCACGGTCACCGGCGTCACGATGTTCGTCGGCAACCTCGGCGCCGTCGCTGCCGGCGCGCCGCTGGCGTGGGTGGTCACGCAAACGTCGTGGCGCGGCGTGTTCGTTGCTCTCGCGGCGTTGTCGGCACTGCTCGCGATCGGCTCGTGGCTACGAGTCCGCGATCGCCCCGAGGAACTGGGCTACCCGGCCGTGCACGTGGTGGCCGCCGCCGCGCGCGTGCCCTGGGGCCGGGCGCTGCTGCGCGTACTCACAAACCCATCGACCTGGCCGGCGTTCCTCGTCAATGTCGGCGTGGGCGGAAGCTTTCTCGCCTTCGCCGGACTGTGGGCGGTACCGTATCTGCAGCAGGTGTACGGCATGCCGCGCGTCGAAGCGGCTCAGCACTCGAGCCTTTTGCTGCTTGGCGTGGCGTTTGGCGGGTTGTCGGTTGGTGTGATCTCCGATCGGCTCAGGAGCCGTGTCGGTGTGATGCGCGTCTTCGTGCTTGCTTACTCACTGTCATGGACGCCGTGGCTCCTGCACGTGCAGTGGCCACTTCCGGCCACGCTCGCGTGGTTTGCATTGATGGGCTTCCTGATCCCGGGTTTCACGCTCTCCTGGACCATCGCGAAGGAAGCCAATCCGCCGCAGTATTCGGGTATCGCCACGGCGGTGGTCAACGTCGGCATCTTCCTCGGTACCGGGATCCTGCAACCGTGGGTCGGCTGGGTGCTCGATCGCGGTCGCGCAGCGGGCGACGTTGCCAGTGCGTGGGACAGTGGCATCGGGCTGCTGGCAGGTGCGGCGGCGATGGGCGCGGTGATGACGTTCTTCGTCGGCGGCAGGCGCAGCGCAAACGCATGAGTGCGGGAGTAAAGTCTGCCGCGCAATCCCGATGCGGGAGGATCAAGCCATGCTGATGTCCGCCGACGCATATCGCGAATCGCTGCGCCGACTCAAACCTGTTGTCTATGTCGATGGCGATCGCATCGCCACTGTCGCGGATGAACCGCGCCTGGCACCAGGTGTCAACGCAGTGGCGAAGACGTACGAACTCGCGCTTCGCTCCGACCTTGCGCCGCTGATGCACGCGAGCGTGCCGGGCTTCGCCGCGCCGGTGAACCGCATGATCGCGCTGACACATACGAGCGCCGATCTGCTGAACAAGCTCGAAGCTGCAAGGCTCGTGTGCCAGGAGACTGGTTGCGCGCAGCGCTACCTGGGCGGTGATGCACTGAACGCGCTCTATCAGGGCACACATCGCGTCGACGCCGACCACGGCACTGGCTATCACGCGCGGCTGCGGGCGTATCTGGCGCATGTGTACGCGAACGACCTGACGCTCGGTGTGGCGATGACCGACGCCAAGGGCGATCGCTCGCTGCGACCGAGCCAGCAGACGAATCCGGACACCTATGTGCACATCGTCGAGCGCAACGCGCGCGGCATCGTGATCTCGGGCGCCAAGGCGATCGTCACCGGTGCGCCGTACATGCACGAGCTTCTCGTACTGCCAGGCCGCAACATGACCGAGCACGATCGCGATTTTGCCGTCGCGTGCGCGGTGCCGATCGATGCGCCGGGACTGACGATCGTCGCGCGACCCGCGGGACGGCCGGGGGAGTCGGCGGCCAAGTTCAGTTCGAAGTTCGGCCAATCCACCGGCGTGTGCCTGTTCGATCGCGTCGAGGTGCCTTGGGAGCGCGTGTTTCTTGCGGGCGAGTGGCACGAAGCGGCCGCGATCCTCTACGACTACACGAGCCAGCACCGCCATACCTGCATTGGCGCGCGTGCGGGCTTCGGTGATCTGCTGATCGGAGCCAGCGCGATGATGATCGAAGCCAATGGCCTCGATCTCGATCGCAATTACAACCTGCGCGACTCGATGGTTGAGCTGATCAAGATCGTCGAGGGATTCTTCGCCTGCGGTGTTGCGGCGTCGGTGTACGGAACGAAAAACGCGGCCGGCAACGTCACGCCCGAGCCGGTGTTCGGCAACATCGGCAAGCTGCTGCTGTCGACCCAGATCTACGACATGCACCGCCTTGCGCATCATGTGTCGGGCGGGCTGATCGTGACGCTCCCCGGCCCGGACGAGGACCACAATCCGGCCACGGCGGGCCGCTTGTCCGAGGTGCTGACTGCGCGCAGCGATATCCCGTACGAAAAGCGCATCGAGGTGGCGCGGTTTGTCGAAGACCTGACCGCGTCGTACCAGGCCGGCTGGTACTCGCTGATCAGCCTGCACGGCGGCGGTTCGCCGGATGCGATGAAGACCGAGATCTATCGCAACTATCCGATCGGCAATAAGGTCGATCTGGTGGAGCGCCTGCTTGATCGCGGGGTCCTGGCCGACGCCACGCGCAAGATCACGCGTAATCGACAGCCGGGACGCTGCTGTGTGGCGGGCTGCCAGATGGCCGAGCTGGGTGCGCCGCCACAGATGGTGCCATTGCCGGTGCCGACCGCGCGTGGCTTGCGTGTCGCGAACGGCGACACTTCTCCCGTTGAGTCGACCTTGGCGAAGTAGCGATGCGCCTCAGACGCGAAGATTCAGTGTTGCTGGTGATTGACATCCAGCAGCGCCTCGCCCCGCACATCGCGGGACATGAAGACCTGATCCGGCGCACGACGGCACTGATGCAGGCGGCGGCGCTGTTCGGCATCCCGCGCCTGGTGACCGAACACTGCCCGGCTCAGATCGGCGCGGTGATCGAGCCGCTGCGCTCGCAGTTCGCGCCGGACGAAATCTTCGAGAAGACCGCCTTCGGCGCCGCCGACCATCCTGCGTTCGTCGATCGGGTGCAGCGCACGCAACGGCGCCGGATCGTGATGACCGGCATGGAAGCGCACGTGTGCGTGCTGCAGACCGCGCTCGGGCTGCAGCAGGAAGGATTCCACGTCTTCATCGTTGCCGACGCGATTGGCTCGCGGCAAGCGCGGCAAGTCGATCGCGAACTGGCGCTGCGGCGCATGGAGCAGGCCGGCTGCATCCCCGTGACGACCGAGACCGTTCTGTTCGAGTGGACGGAGCAGGGCACTGACGCCCGTTTCCGCGACGTGCTGGCGTTGGTGAAGTCGCTGTAGAAAAGACTGGGCTCGTGTCATTTGGCCCGGCCGCGGCGGGAATCAGTTGTCTTCTTTGCGCTAGGAACCAGCCGGCAATGTGCGGTCACCGTCGCCGAGCGCACGCTGCATCACCACGCTGTCGACCCAGCGGTTGAACTTGAATCCAATCGACGGCAGCACGCCGACCTGCTCGAAGCCGCACGCGCGGTGCAGTTCGATCGACGGCGCGTTGGCCGAATCGCCGATCACCGCGAGCATCTGCCGGTAGCCGCGCGCCTCGCATTCGGCAATTAGGCGCACCAGCAGTCGCCTGCCGATACCGCGGCCGATCGCGTCGGGCGCGATGTAGATCGAATCTTCGACAGAAAATCGGTAGGCGGGCCGGGTCCGGTAGTGACTGGCGTACGCGTAGCCGAGCACGCAATCGCCCTCCGTCGCGACCAGATACGGGTAGCCAGCGCGCGTGATGGCATTGAAGCGGGCACGCATCTCGTCCGGCGACGGTGGCTCGATTTCGAAGCTCGCCAGGCCGTGCCGCACGTGATACGCGTAGATCGGCGTGATCTGCGCCAGGTCGGCGGCGGTCGCAGCGCGGAGGTCGATTTCGGTCATGGAAAAGAAAACGGGCGGTGTGGATTGAACCGCACCGCCCGCGGAAAGTCACGCTTGCGCGTTTTCTTCTGCTACTTCTTCTCTTCTTCCTTCTTCGCTTCCTGGGAAGGAGCCCGCACGGGAGCCGCAACGGGCGCTGTGGCAGGCGCCGCTGCCGGTGCAACGACCGCTGCGGAGGTGGCCGGCATTGCGGCCATCGGTTTGCCGCCGTGGATCGAGGCAATGATCGGCACGATCAGCAGCGCGACGATATTGATGATCTTGATCAGCGGGTTGACCGCGGGGCCGGCGGTGTCCTTGTATGGATCGCCCACGGTATCGCCGGTGACGGCCGCCTTGTGCGCGTCCGAGCCTTTGCCGCCGTGATGTCCTTCCTCGATGTACTTCTTGGCGTTGTCCCATGCGCCGCCGCCCGTGGTCATCGATATTGCGACGAAGAGACCCGTCACGATCGTACCCATCAGCACGCCGCCCAACGCCTCCGGTCCAAGGACTACGCCAACGATGATCGGCACCAGCACCGGCAGGATTGACGGAATCATCATTTCCTTGATTGCTGCAGTGGTCAGCATGTCGACCGCACGTGAGTAGTCGGGCTTGGCCGTGCCTTCCATGATTCCCTTGATCTCGCGGAACTGGCGCCGCACTTCCTCGACCACAGCACCCGCTGCGCGGCCGACCGCTTCCATCGCCATCGCGCCGAACAGGAACGGAATCAGTCCGCCGATGAACAGGCCGATGATCACTCTGGGATTCGACAGATCGAACACCACCTTCAGGCCGGCCTGCTCCAGGCCGCTGGTGTAGTCGGCAAACAGCACCAGCGCGGCAAGCCCCGCCGAGCCGATTGCGTAGCCCTTGGTCACGGCCTTGGTTGTGTTGCCGACTGCGTCAAGCGGGTCGGTGATGTTGCGCACTTCCTTCGGCAACCCGGCCATCTCGGCGATGCCGCCGGCGTTGTCGGTGATCGGGCCATAGGCGTCGAGCGCAACGATGATGCCCGTCATTGACAGCATCGCAGTCGCAGCCACGGCGATGCCATACAGGCCAGCCAGCCAGTACGAAGCGAAGATCGCCGCGCAGATGGCGATCACCGGCCAGGCGGTTGCCTTCATCGACACCGCGAGTCCGGCGATGATGTTGGTCGCATGTCCTGTGGTCGATGCCTGCGCGACGTACTTGACCGGCGCGAACTGCGTGCCGGTGTAGTACTCGGTGATGTAGACGAGCGCCGCGGTCAGCACCAGGCCGACTACCGCCGACAGATAGAGATTGACGACGGTCACGCCGCCGCTGGCGGCGACCGGGCCGAGAATCCAGTTCGTGACCGGCCAGAACAGCACGAGCGAGATCACGCCGGCGACGATCAGTCCACGGTACAGCGCATTCATGATCTTGCCGCCTTCGCGGGCCTTCACGAAGAAGCAGCCGACGATCGAGGACAGGATCGACACGCCCGAGATCGCCAGCGGATAGATGATCCCCGCCTCGCCGCCAGCCTTGAAGATAAAACCGCCGATCAGCATCGTCGCGATCACGGTCACGGCGAACGTTTCGAACAGGTCCGCGGCCATGCCGGCGCAGTCGCCGACGTTGTCGCCGACGTTGTCGGCGATCACCG
>DAITAC010000095.1:0-14775 GCA_036824465.1 Burkholderiaceae bacterium | reverse complement strand
TTTCCAGGAATGCACGCATCGCCGGATCGCGTTCGTCGCCGTACTCGGCGCGCCGCAGATCGCGGCGATAGCTCTCGGTGTTCTGCAGAAAGCTCACGAAGTTGGCGATGCCCACGTCGGCGATGCCGCCGCGCAGCCGGTCGCTGTAATGGACCAGGCTTGCGTGCACCATGTAGCCGCCGTAGCTGCCGCCATCGACGACGACGCGCCTGCTGTCCAGCCGCGGGTGTGACGGCAGCCAGTCGAGCATCGCCCCGATGTCCTTCACCGAGTCTTCGCGCTTGAAGCCGTTGTCGAGGTCGACAAATGTCTTGCCGAAGCCGGACGACCCTCGCACGTTGGGCTCCAGCAACGCGATGCCCAGCTCGTTGATCAGGTAGTTGTAGCGGCCGTTGAAGTTGACCGTTGACTGGGCCTCCGGCCCGCCGTGGATCGACACCAGCACCGGGCGCTTGCCAGAGAACTTCGCCGGCGGAAGATAGAGAATGCCGCTGATCTCGCGGCCATCGAAGCTCTTCCAGTTGACGATCTGCGCATCGGCGAAGGTCGATGGATCGACGCCGTCGGTAATCGGCGTGGTCCAGCGAGCGAGCTTGCCCGTGTCGACGTGATACGACCACACGCTCGCCGGACTCTGCGGCGAATTGGACGTGAACGCAATCTCACGGTGATCGGCAAGATGCCAGTCCAGTTCGCCGATCTGCCCCGACGGCAGCGCAGGGCGTCCGATTTCCTTGCCGGTGACAGGATCGAACAGCCGCGCTTCGTCGCGGCCGTTGACGTTGAAGACGGCCAGCAGACGTGCACCGTCTTCGGACATTCGCACGGTCTTTGCGTCCCACGGCACGTGATCCGACAGGATGCGCAGCGACTTCTTCCCGAATTCGTACTCGGCCAGTTGCAGGAATTCGCTGCGTTCGTTGGTGATCAGGAACAGCCGTTTGCCGTCGGCGCTGAACTCGAAGCCGAAGTACGCCGCGCGCGTGGCAGATCCCTGCGCGGGCAGCAACTGCTCGCGTGCGCCGTTTGCAGCGTCGAGGCGCCACACCGTGGTGTCGTTGGCGCTGCGGTACTGGATCATCGCCAGCGACTTGTCGTCGGGCGCAAATCGGAAAGCGAACCAGCCCGTGCCGGGCAGAGCAGTCAGCGTGCGCTTTGCTTCCGGTTTCAGCGGATCGACCAGCGCCAGCGTGGTCGTGATGCTTTCGCGCTTTCCGCCCTGCGCCGTGCGGTCGAGCGGCACGGAGGTGATCAGCAGCGCATCGCCGGAGCGGTTCCAAGTGAACTCGCTCGCCATGTCGGGGTCCGACAGCAAGGTGCTGGCGCGCGATTCGAGATCGAAGCGGAACGCGCGCGAGGCTTCGTTGCCGCCCGCGTCGAGCGTGTACACGAGATAACGGCCCCGGCGCGGTTCGAACGACGCGGCGCCGACCGGTTCGGCAAAGTCGAGCACCTTCTCCAGGGCACCGCCGGGTTCACGCTGCAGGTAGATGTGCGCGACGTTGGCTTCGCGGCTCCGATGGCGCACCAGCATCTCGCGCTTGCCCGGATGCCAGTCAACGAAACCGTGGCCGCGGAACTCGGTGTAGGCGCCGACCTGCTTGACGAGCGCGGCTGGGATCGGCGGAATGCCTTCAGCGCGCAGGTTGGCATTGGGCGCCAGGATTTCCTGTGCGGCAGCGGCGGGGAGCAGTAACTGGCATGCGGCGAGCGCGCCGATCAAAAGCTTCTTCATGGAAACTCTTTCAACAACGCCGCAGCACGCTTGTGGCGCGCGCAGGCAGGAGCAGTGGCGAATCAGGCGCGCAAGTCTATCGAAGCGATTCGCTTTCTCGCCGCGCGAACTACCACTGCCCGAAGTACACGCCGGCGCGCTTGTAGGCGGCGGTGCCTTGTTCGACGTCGTCAAGCGTCACGGTTGTGCGGCGCTTCAGGCGCGTGAACCAGTCGAGCAGGCGAGCGCGCATCTCCTGGCGTTGTTGCTCGGAAGAGGCAACCCGGCCCAGATCGTGGAACTCGTGCGGATCATTGCGCAGGTCGAATAGTTGCGGCGGCAGGTCGAGCCAATGGACATATTTCCAGTCGCGGGTGCGCACCATCCACGCACAGCACCGGTCCGGCGCAAAGCCGAGCATGCGCCGCGCGTCGCGGTAGCTCCAGTCCAGTTCCGAGAAGACTGCGTCGCGCCAATGCGACGGGGTTTGTCCGACGAGCCACGGCGCAAGTGTTCGCCCTTCGACGCGATGCGCGGCCGGCGCGAGTCCGAGCGCTTCGAGCGCGGTGGGAACGACGTCGATCGCTTCGGCAAACTCGCCGACGCGGCGGCCGGCGGCCGCGCCCGGTGCGGCGAACAGCAGCGGAATCCGCTGCACGGTGTCGAAGAACTGTTCCTTCTCGCCGAGCCAATGATCACCGAGAAAGTCGCCGTGATCGGAGGTGAACACGACCAGCGTGTCACGCCAGCGATCGAGTTGATCGAGCAGATGCCACACGCGGCCGAGGTGATCGTCGATCTGCCGTACCAGCCCCATGTAGGCCGGCCGCACGATGTCGATCACTTCGTCGCGCATGAAATTGGCGCACTCTTCCTGTCGGCGATATGCAGCGAGCACCGGATGCGGGTCGTCGAGCTCGCGCGCCGCGCGCTCGACTGGCAGCGGATCTGCAGCGGCGAACAGCGCGTGATACGGCGCTGGCGCCACGTACGGCCAGTGCGGCTTCACGTACGACAGATGCAGCGCCCACGGCTGCTCGCCCTGCGCGCGAATGAACTCCAGCGCGCAATCGGTCGTGTACGCGGTTTCGGAATGCTCTTCGCGCACGCGCGCCGGCCAGCGGCAATGGCGCATGTGCCAGCCCGATTGCGTCCGGCCTTCGCCGTCGGTCACGCTGATCACGTGATCGGTCCACGGATCGGCGCCCGCATAGCCCTGCGCACGCAGCCAGTCCGCGTAATCGGCTTCGGGTTCGGCGTGGTGGCCGTCATGCCGGAACCGCTCGGCAAAGCTGGCACGGGCGAGCAGCGAACCGAGTTCGCTTGCGCCGTCGAGCGCGAAGCGCGCCAGCCCCGCGTGGTCCGGCATCACGTGCGTCTTGCCGATCAGCGTCAGATCGCGTCCGGCTGCGCGCAGGTAGTCGCCAAGCGTCAACTCCGCGATCGACAGCGGCACGCGGTTCCACGTGGCGCCGTGCGACGATACGTAGCGCCCCGTGTAGAAGCTCATCCGCGACGGGCCGCACACGCCTGACTGCACGAACGCGTTCTCGAACAGCACGCCGCGCGCCGCCAGCGCGTCGAGGTTTGGCGTCGCCAGCCGCGGATGCCCGTAGCAGGACAGGTGGTCAGCGCGCAGCTGATCACACATGATGAAGAGGAGGTTGCGGGCTTTCATGTCTGGTGTACTAAATGCCTTCGCGCCACTCCGCGTTGAACACGCGCCACTTGCCGCTGTCACGCCGCCACGCGGATTCAAACTCCCAGGTCTGGCCGCGCTCGGGCAGGAGGCCTGAACCGCCGGTCGCGACCACGCGGATGCGCGCCTGCGCACGTTCGCCTTCGATGCGAACTTCGGTTACGACCGCGGCGAGGTTGATCTTTTCGTTGCGCAGATAGATGCCGGCGATGATGCGCTTGGCGTCCTGCTTGCCGAACGCGCCCGACTCCCGCGTGAAATCGTCGGCGACCGCATCGAGGAAGGCGGCGGGATCGCGAGACTCGATCGCCTTGGCCATGCGCGCAATTGTGTCGCGCAACTCGCGCTCGGGGTCGCTGCGGGTGCAGCCGACCAGCGCGACCGCGCCCAGCCAGCCGAGCACGCGTCGCCGCGCGTGACGCACCGCTGCGCTAGGCGCCAAAGACGAACCGCGTTCCAGTGGAGGAGCGGATCACCTTGTCGCCGAGTTCCTGCATTGCGATGGTGATGAACGTCTCGCCGCTGCAGTGCATGGGAATCAGGAAGTCGGGATTCAGTTCCTTGATCGCAAGCGCGGTCTGGCGCTGGTATTCCGGCGCGTGCGGCGCCAGGTGAAAGCCACCCATGATCGCGTGCACCTTGTTCACACCGGCGATCTTCATCGCCGCGCGCGCGGAGTTGACCACGCCGCGATGCCCGCACGAGGTCATCACCACGAGGCCACGATCCTTGACGTTGAAGCAGGTGGCCTGCTCGTGCAGGAAGTCGTCCGGCACCACGGTCATATTGCGTTTCTCCGCCGGCAGCTTGTCCGGGAAGCAACCGACGCCATCCCGCGCGCCGACCGTCATGCGGGTAGGCGAGAGCACGCGCTCGAAGCTCTCGCGCGGGATTTCGCCAGTGGTGAAGGCGTGGCCGCCGATCACGGTGGGCTTTTCGGCGAAAAGGATCTTGAGCCCCGCGGCATCGATCGCGGCACGATCGAGGTAGCCGAAGTTGCCGACGTTGTCACCGATGCCCGCCTCGCGCGTGCAGAAACACTCTTCACCGCCGAGATAGAACGGCACTCCCGGCTTCAGCTTGCCCTTGGCCGCCTGCAGAAACCCGACCAGGCCGCCGAAGTGGTCGTAGTGGCCGTGTGACAGCACCAGCGCGTCGAGCCGCGCCGGATCAACCTTCAGCAGCTCAAGGTTGTTGTTCAGAGTCGCGGCGGAAAAACCGAAGTCGATCAGCACCTGGCGCGTGTCGGCTCCGCGCGACGATTCGAGGTGCAGCGACAGGCCCCATTCATTCTGCAGCACGCGCGGCGGACCGCCCTTGGAGAGCGACGTGCCGGTTCGCTGCACGTCCACTGGCCCGATCTTGCGCGACGGTTCGAACGCGTGGTGATACGAATCGGTGACGACGCGGACGGCGACTCGATCGACTTCCGGAACCGCGCCCGACAGCGGCTGCGCGCGTGCCGTCGACAGCCCGGCGAAGAGCGCGCCCTTGAAGAGCCCGGTCGCGCTGCCACCTGCGAGCGCCAGCAGTTGCCGGCGCGAAAAACCGCCCAGATACGATTCCATGGTTGCGTCCCTTGCGCTTGTGGTTGTGGCGCATGCCCTTGGCGCCGCGGCAACTGTAAGCCGCGCCGCGCGTCGCCGCCAGTGCGCGGTGTCCCAAGCGCGCGGGAACTACGGCCGGCTATGCATCGGTACGGATGTAGGCGGGCGCCTTGGCGTGCGCGCGCATGTTGCCGTACTCATCGCTCGACGGGTAATACTCGGCGCCGAACTGCACCTTGCCGGCGATATCCTCGCCGGCGACGTGCGCGATAAACGCGAGTGTCATGTCGATGCCGGCCGACACCCCGGCGCTCGTCCACACGTTCCCATCGCGCACCCAGCGCTCTTCGACCACGGTCACATCGCCCAGGGCGCGCAAGCGGTCGAGCGAGCCCCAGTGAGTGGTCGCGCGCTTGCCGGACAGCAAACCGGCCCGATGCAGCAGGAACGCGCCGGTGCAGACGGACAGCATTGCCTTGCAGTGCCTGGCCTGCCGCGCGATGAAGTCAATCAATACGGCGTTATCGACTTCCGTGCGCGTGCCCGGGCCGCCCGGCAAGAGCAGATAGTCGAGCGGCGGGCATGTCGCGAAGTCCAAGTCCGGCTTCACCGACATGCCGTTGGCACACTCCACGCACGCCTTCGACTGCGCAACCAGCAGGCTTGGTTGCGGTCCATTGAGGTGGCGGGTCCAGGTGGCGATCATTTCCCACGGGCCGACGAAGTCGAGTTCCTCGGCGCCCGGAAAGATCAGGAAACCGAATGCCATCAGCCCAGGTTTGGCGCCAGCCAACGTTCCAGTTCGTCGACCGCCTGCGACTTGCGGCGCGCGAGATCTTCGAGCTGATCGCGGCCGATGCGGCCGACGTTGAAGTATTTCGCCTGCGGATGCGAGAAGTAGAAGCCGCTGACTGAGGAGGCCGGCGTCATTGCGAAGTTCTCGGTCAGATGCATGCCGATCTCGGCGCAGCTCAGAACTTCGAACATCCTGGCTTTCACCGCATGCTCGGGGCACGCCGGATAGCCCGGCGCGGGACGGATACCGCGGTAGCGTTCCTTGATCAGTTCTTCGCTGGTCAGCGCCTCGTTCGCGGCATAGCCCCACAGGTCCTTGCGCATGCGTTCGTGCATCAGTTCGGCAAAGGCTTCGGCGAGGCGATCGGCGATGGCCTTGAGCATGATCGCGCCGTAGTCGTCATGTTTCTGCAGGAAAACCGCCTCGCGCTTTTCCAGCCCGATCCCGCTCGTCACCGCGAACAGGCCGATGTAGTCAGCGACGCCGCTTGCCTTCGGCGCGATGAAATCGGACAGGCACTGATTCGGATTCGGCACGCCATCGATGACGGGCTTCTTCGTCTGCTGGCGCAGTCCGTGCCAGGTGAAGAGCACATCGCGGCATGACTCATCGCGGTAAACCTCGATGTCGTCGCCGACCGCGTTGGCCGGATAGAACGCGACGGCCGCGTTCGCCTGCAACCAACGCTCGGCGATGGCGCGCTCGAGCATCTTTTCACCTTCAGCAAAAACCTGGCGCGCATGCTCGCCGACGACCTCATCAGCGAGGATCGCCGGAAACGGTCCGTGCAGATCCCAGGTCTGGAAGAACGGACCCCAGTCGATGTATTTGGCGATCATCGCCAGGTCGTAGTTGCGAAACACGCGCCGGCCGAGGAACTTGGGCCTGGGCGGCGCGTACTTCTTCCCGTCCTCGCCGGCCCAGTCAATGCGCGTGGCGTTGGCGCGCGCCTCGATCAGTGAGACCAGCTCCGGCCCTTTCTTGGCCGCATGTTGTTCGCGAACGCGCGCGTACTCAGCGGTGATCCCGGCGATGAACTTTTCCGCCGCATCAGAGCTGACCAGGCTCTGACATACGCCGACCGAGCGGCTCGCGTCCGACACATAGATCACCGGGCCGTTGCGGTAATGCGGCGCGATCTTCACCGCGGTGTGCACGCGCGACGTCGTCGCGCCGCCAATCAGCAGCGGCAGCGTGAACCCCTGGCGCTGCATTTCGCGCGCCACGTGCTGCATTTCCTCGAGCGACGGCGTGATCAGCCCGCTCAACCCGATCATGTCCGCCTTCTCGTCGCGCGCCGCCTGCAGGATCCGGTCGGCCGGCACCATCACGCCCAGGTTGACTACCTCGAAGTTGTTGCACTGAAGAACGACCGACACGATGTTCTTGCCGATGTCGTGCACATCGCCCTTGACGGTGGCAATCACCACCTTGCCCTTGGGCCGGGCTTCTCCGCCGGCGGCAACGTGCGCCGCTTTCTCGGTCTCGATGAACGGCACCAGATGCGCGACCGCCTGTTTCATCACCCGTGCGCTCTTCACCACCTGCGGCAGAAACATCTTGCCGGCGCCGAACAGGTCGCCGACGATGTTCATGCCATCCATCAGCGGACCTTCGATCACCTCGATCGGGCGGCCGCCACGGGCGGCGATCGCGGCGCGGCATTCCTCGGTGTCATCGACGATGAAGTTCGTGATGCCGTGGATCAGCGCGTGGGCAAGCCGCTTTTCGACCGGCTCGGCACGCCACGCGAGATCTTCTTTCTTCTCCCTGCCGCCGGCCTTGATCTGCTCGGCAAACTGCACCAGCCGGTCGCCTGCGTCGGGACGGCGATTCAGCACCACGTCCTCGACGCGCTCGCGCAACTGCGGCTCGATGTCCTCATACACGCCGAGTTGGCCCGCGTTGACGATCCCCATCGTCATGCCGGCGCGGATCGCGTGGTACAGGAACACGGTGTGGATCGCCTCGCGCACATGGTCGTTGCCGCGGAAGCTGAAACTCACGTTGCTGACGCCACCGCTGACCCTGGCGAACGGCAGATGCTGCCTGATCCAGCGCGTCGCCCCGATGAAATCGACCGCATAGTTGTTGTGCTCTTCGATCCCGGTGGCAATCGCAAAGACGTTCGGGTCGAAGATGATGTCCTCGGGAGGGAAGCCGACCTCATCGACCAGCACACGGTAACTGCGCGCGCAGATCGCTGTCTTGCGTTCAAACGTATCGGCCTGGCCCTGCTCGTCGAACGCCATCACGATCACCGCCGCGCCATAGCGCCGTGCGAGCCGCGCCTGCTCGATAAACGGCGCTACACCTTCCTTCAGCGAGATCGAATTGACGATGCTCTTGCCCTGCACGCATTTCAGTCCCGCTTCGATCACGCTCCATTTGGAACTGTCGATCATCACCGGTACGCGCGCGATGTCGGGCTCGCCGGCGATGAGATTGAGAAAACGCGTCATCGCCCTGGCCGAGTCGAGCATCGCCTCGTCCATGTTGACGTCGATGACCTGCGCGCCGTTCTCCACCTGCTGGCGCGCAACGCTGACCGCCTCCTCGTACTGCTCGTTCAGGATCAGGCGCGCGAACGCCTTCGAGCCCGTGACATTGGTGCGTTCGCCGACATTGACGAACAGCGAGTCCGCCGTGATCTTCAGCGGTTCCAGCCCCGAGAGCTTCATCTCCGGCTCGAAGGCGGGCACGACGCGTGGCGCAATGCCTTCGATCGCGCGCGCGATCGCGCGGATATGATCCGGTGTCGTGCCGCAGCAGCCGCCGGCGATGTTGACGAAGCCCGCCTGTGCGAACTCCTGCAGAAGATCTGACGTGACCTGCGGCGTCTCATCGAACCCGGTATCGCTCATCGGGTTCGGCAACCCTGCGTTCGGATACACGCTGAGGAAGACGTCGGCGATGCGCGCGAACTCCTCGATGTACGGCCGCATCAAGGCAGCGCCCAACGCGCAGTTCAGGCCGGCTGCGAGCGGACGCGCGTGACGAACCGAATGCCAGAACGCTTCGACCGTCTGCCCCGACAGGATGCGTCCCGAGGCGTCGGTCACGGTGCCGGAGATGATCACGGAAGAACGAGCGCCACGGCGCTCGAATTCCGCCTCGATCGCGAAGATCGCTGCCTTGGCGTTCAGCGTGTCGAAGATCGTCTCGACCAGCAGGATGTCCGCGCCGCCATCGAGCAGCCCGCGCGCCTGCTCGCCGTACGACTCGGCCAGCTCGTCGAAGGTGATGTTGCGGGCACCCGGGTCGTTGACGTCGGGCGAGATCGACGCGGTTTTTGGTGTCGGACCGAGCGCGCCGGCGACAAAGCGCGGTCTTTCGCTGGTCGAGAACCCCTGCGCGCACTCCTTGGCAATGCGCGCCGCCGTGACGTTCATCTCGTAGGCGAGATGCCCCATGCGGTAATCGTGCTGCGCGATCGATGTGCCGCCGAACGTGTTGGTCGAGATGATGTCGGCGCCGGCCGCGAGGTAGCCGTCGTGGATCTCGCGAACCACCTCTGGCCTCGTCAGCAGCAGCAGCTCGTTGTTACCGCGCACGTCCACCGGATGATCGGCAAACCGTGCGCCGCGGAACTCCGCTTCGGTGAGCTTGTACTGCTGGATCATCGTGCCCATCGCGCCGTCCAGAATCAGGATGCGGCGCGCGAGCAGGTCGCGCAAGGTGCGCTCGGTGGCGTTCATCGGAGAAGCGCGTGTATATCGCGGGTCCGTGGGTCGTCAGGGCCGTCATTGTAGGGGAGCATTGCCGCACCACATTCCGATTGGCTATGTCTGTATAAGCGACGCCCGGACCCGCGCGCACCGGCAACCGGGATAATTCATGCCCCCCTTCGCACCAGGTCCACGACCGTGAAGCACGCCAAGCCCGATGAGGCCTACCAGATCCTGCAGAACAATCCGAGTGCCCTGCTGATCGACTGCCGAACGGAGTTCGAGTTCTATTACGTCGGTCACCCCACGGGTGCAATCAACGTCGAGTGGCAGACGGCGCCGGATTTCGAGCGCAACCCCCGCTTCGTCGAAGGAGTGATGAAGGAGGCCGCCGGCGACCGTAATCGTCCGGTCCTCCTGATTTGCCGCTCTGGCCGGCGGACCCTTGAGGCGGCAACCGCGCTCGAAGCCGCCGGTTTTGCCGACGTGACCAATGTGCTCGAAGGTTTTGAAGGAGACCTGGACCGCAATCACCACCGCAATTCGATGAATGGCTGGCGCGTGGCTGGATTGCCCTGGCAGCAGCTATAAACGATCGCAGCCGGCGTTTCTAGCTCGCCTCATCATCGGCAATCGAGGTGCCGACGTCCCGCCGCCGGTCGCCTAGACTCGCTTCATGCACGAACCTCCCGCGCGGCTCGCCTATTCAGTCTGGGCGCTCGCCGCCGCTTTCTATCTCTTCGGCTTCTTTCAGCGCGTCACGCCGGCCTCGCTCGCGGCGGACCTGATGCGCGATTTTGACCTCACGGCGGCAGCGCTCGGCAACCTGTCGGCCTTCTACTACTACGCGTACGCCGCAATGCAGATTCCGACCGGCATCCTGGTGGATCGCTGGGGACCGTCGCGGCTGTTTGTCGCCGGCAGTGCACTGTCGGGCGTGGGCGCGCTGCTGTTCGCACTCGGCGACAGCGTGCTGGTCGCCGGCCTCGGTCGTGCGCTGATCGGTGCCGCGCACGGAATGGCGTGGGTCTCGATGCTGAAGCTCGTCACGCACTGGTTTCCGATGAAGCGCTTCGGCACGCTGTCCGGACTGTCGCTGGCGGTCGGCACGCTCGGCGCCATTCTGGCCGGGCCGCCGCTGCGCGCGCTCGCCGATGCGTTCGGGTGGCGCGCCGTGATTGCTGCGTCGGGTGGGTTGGTGCTGTTGCTCGCCATCGCCATCAAGCTCTTCATGCGCGACGACCCGCGCGATCGCCAGTTCAAGAGCTACGCGCCCGCAAGCGCGCCGTCGCGCGGAAGTGCTCAGGCGCCGATCATCGCGAGCCTGACCGAGGTCTTTCGCCACCGCAATTCGTGGCTGCTGCCCATCGTCAATTCCGGTACCTGCGGCGCATTTCTCGCATTCACCGGGCTGTGGGGAGTGCCCTTCTTCGTGCAGCAGCACGCACTCAGCGTGAAGCAGGCCTCGACGATCACGTCGGCCATGCTGGTGTTGTTTGCGCTCGGCGCACCGGTGTTCGGGCATCTGTCGGATCGATGGCGTTTGCGCAAGCGGCCGTTTGCGTTGGGCGCAGCGCTGCTGCTCGCCGGGTTCGGTGCGCTCGCTGTGTTCCCGGCCGCGTCGTTGTGGATCCTGGTGCCGCTGCTGCTTGCAGCCGGGTTCGGCGTCGCGGCCATGGCGCTGTCATTCGGCTATGTGAAGGAATCTGTCCCGGCACGTTTGCAGGGCACGGCCACTGGAGTCGCAAACGCGGGCGTGATGCTCGGCACGCTGATTCAGATGCCGGTGATCGGAGTCATCCTGGATGCGCACTGGAAAGGCGCCATTGTCAATGGCGCGCGGCAGTACGATCTGGCGGCGTTCCAGTTCGCACTGCTGTTCCTGTTTGCCTGGATTGCAGTCTCGTTCGCGCTGCTTCTGCTCACGCGCGAAACGCACGCAAAGCAGATGGCATGACGAAAACGGCGCGCCTGGGCGCGCCGTTTTCGCAGGCAGCCGGGAATCTTCAGTGCAGCGTCAGCGGGGTGGTCATCAGCCCGGTGTAGCCGCCAAGAAACTCGTCGACGTCATCGGTCGACGGTTCACCGGAAATCAGCTTCTGCACGCTCTGCCGGAACTGCTCGGCATCCTTGCCGCCGAGAAAGATCTCGCGCCGGAAGTGCTTGTCCATGATTTCGAAGCCGCCGGCCAGTTTGCTGCCTTCGTCACCAAAAGACGAAAATTCGACCACGCAGAAGTGCGGGCTGTTATAGATCATGTTCATAGACCACCTAACGCTCTTGCGGTCCGCCCGGTGGACAGAACCCGCCTGTCAGGAATATCGGTGCGTTGGGGGAATTCTCAAGCCCGGCCGACGGCCGGATTGCGGTTTCAGACCGAGTGCAGCAGGAATGCGCGCAGCAGGGCGTTAAAGCGGTCGGGTTGCTCCACGCTCGACAGGTGGGCCGCGTTGGCGATGCGCTCCAGCCGCGCATGGGGAATCGCCCGCGCGATCTCCTCGGCCATCGCGAGCGGCGTGCTGCGGTCCTCCTCGCCGACGATCACCAGCGCCGGACACGAGATCGCTCCCAGACGTGCGGTCAGGTTCAGCCGCGCGATGGCCTGCGCGCAGCCGATAAAGCCGTTGACCGGTGTGGCGCGAATCATCGCGCCGATCTTTGCCGTCACGTCCGGGCGCATCTGGCGAAAGCCGGCGGTGAACCAGCGTTCGAGCGTAGACGGAACGACCGCGTGCATGCCCTGTGGTGTCTTGACGGCCGCGATGCGCTGGTCCCACATCGCACGCATCTCGACCGCATAGCGACTGGTGGTATCGACCAGCGTCAGCGACGCGAATCGCGCCGGCCATCGCAGCGCAGCCATCTGCCCGATCATTCCGCCCATCGAGATGCCGACGAAGTGACAGCGCTGGATGTTGAGCGCATCGAGCAGCGCGCTCACATCTTCGGCCAGCAACTCGATCGTGTAGTCGCCGGATGGTGCGCTCGTTCTGCCGTGCCCACGCGTGTCATAACGCAGCACGTTCAACGAGCGGCTGAACTCATCCGCCTGTGCATCCCACATCGTATGGTCGCAGGCGAGCGAGTGACTGAACACGAGCCAGGGCCGCGTCGGCGCGCCATCGCCGTCGATCCGGTAATGGATGTCGATGCCGTTAGCGCGAACCTGCGTCATGCACTGGATCCTGCAGTCGAAGGACGGTTGCAAATTGCTCGTCGCCAAGCATGCGGCGCACACGATCGATGTGCTCGCCGCTCGCAAGCAGCAACAGCAGCCGCTTCGGACGATGCGCTCGCAGCAGTCGTGTCAGGGTCACACGCAGCGCAATCTGACCCACACAACAGACGCAGCCGGCGGCAATCCGCTCGACAACCACGCTGGCCGGCGCGGTGAGCACCGCAAAGGTTCCCTCGGCAATGACAGCGGCAACCTGTCGATTGCCGTCCCGATAGCCTACGTCCGGAAGCGCCGCGAGCCAATCGCTCAACGCCGTCTGCTGCGCCACTGCGTCGCGCGCGACCTGAATTGTCACAACGGCGCCCGTCATTTGCGCCAGAAGGCCGGCGTGAACAGCACCAGCACCGACATCAGTTCAAGCCGCCCAATGAGCATCGCAAACGTGCACACCCAGGTCTCGACATCCGTCAGGCCCGCGTAGTTGGTGGCCGGGCCAACCTGATTCAGTCCCGGGCCAGTGTTGTTCAGCGATGCCACGACGGCGGTGAATGATGAAATGGGATCGAGTCCGGAGGCCATCAACAACAGGGTGCAACTGATCAGCGCACCGCCGTAGATCAGCATGAACGCGAGTACGGCGGAAATGACGTTGTTGTCGATCACCTGCCCGCCGATGCGCACCGGATTGACGATGCGGGGGTGCAGGATGCGGACAAATTCGCGCTTGGCCTGCTTGACCAGGATGATTGCCCGGACCATCTTGATGCCGCCGCCGGTCGAGCCGGCGCAGGTCGCGAAGCAGCTCAGAAACAGCATCAGCGCTGGCGCGAAGGTCGGCCACTGGTTGTAATCGGTGCTCGCATAACCCGTTGTGGTGGCGATGGACACCGTGTTGAAAAGCGCAAAACGCCAGGCGGTCAAGAAGTCTGAGTACTGCTCTCGCCAGAGCAGAAAGAGCGCAATCAGCAGCGATGCGGCAAGCGTCACTCCAACAAACGCCTGCCCTTCCGGGTCGCGCCAGTACACCTTCAGCGAGCGTCGCCGCCAGGCGAGAAAGTGCATTGAGAAATTAAAGCCCGCAATCAGCATGAAGACGACGGCGGTGTATTCAATCATGGGTGAGTCCCAGTAGCCGAAGCTGGCGTCGTGCGAAGAAAATCCACCCAGGCCCATGGTCGAGCACATGTGCATGAAGGCGTCCGGCCACGTCATGCCTGCCAGCCCGTACGCGAGCATGCACGCGATCGAAATCGCGATGTAGATCGCGTACAGACCCTTGGCCGTCTCGGCGATGCGTGGGGTGAGCTTTGCCTCTTTCAGCGGACCCGCGGTTTCGGCCTTATAGATCTGGCTGCCGCCCACGCCCAGCAGAGGCAGGATCGCTACCGCCAACACGATCACACCCATGCCCCCGATCCAAACAAGCAAGTGGCGCCAGACGTTGATCGACAGCGGCAGTTCATCCAGACCCGACAGCACGGTCGACCCGGTGGTCGTCAGTCCGGACATCGTTTCGAAGTACGCGTCAGTGAATGAAAGGCCCGGCAGGTGCAGAAGCAGCGGCAGCGTGGCGTAGGCCGGCACCACCGTCCACACCAATGTCACGAGGAGGAACCCATCGCGCGGCTGCAGTTCACGCTTGAAGCGGCGCGTGGCGAACCACAGCAGCGTGCCGGACAGGAGCGTGATCAGGAACGCTTCGTCGTAGGCTTTCAACGCGACATCGCCACCGATCAATGCGACCAGCAAGGGCACCAGCATCGACGCCGCAAAGATGGCAACGACTGCGCCAAGCACATTGAGGATGGGAAACAGCGAGTACGCGAGTGCGGTCATGCAGCGGCGCAGGGGAAATCGGCGCGGATTATGCGCCGTGCGGCACCATGAAAACGAAAGCGGCGGGACATGCCCGCCGCCTCAGTCTTCACGAACCGTCAGTTCAGCGTCCGTACAACACGCTCGGCAACCACAGGCCGATGGCCGGGAATATGTACAGCAGCGCCAGCGCAATCAACTGAATCCCCATGAACGGCATCATGCCGGCGAAGATCTGGTTGAGCGTCACATGCTTGGGCGCAACCCCCTTCAGATAGAACGCGGCCATCGCCACCGGCGGCGAGAGGAACGCCGTCTGCAGGTTCAACGCCACCAGCAGCCCGAAGAACAGCGGATC
>DAITAC010000189.1:0-4648 GCA_036824465.1 Burkholderiaceae bacterium | reverse complement strand
TTGATTCGGCACGGCGGCCGGCTCATAGCGGGAGAACGCCG
This sequence comes from Burkholderiaceae bacterium, assembly GCA_036824465.1. Lineage (GTDB taxonomy): Bacteria > Pseudomonadota > Gammaproteobacteria > Burkholderiales > Burkholderiaceae_F > JAKOQB01. Next base: position 4,607 of record DAITAC010000189.1, on the reverse strand, counting down.
CGCCACGAAAAATGTCAGATCAACTCAAAACCAAGGCGCACCAAGTAATCAAACGTTGGGTCGTAGTACGCACGCTGCCGGGTTGCGTCGCTGGAATCACCGTCTGGCACAACAATGACCATGCCTTGGCGCGCCCGCGTGAGCAGAACGCGGTAGGCATTTTTCAGGTAGGTGCGGCGATCGGGTTTTCGAATCTGCTGCCAACGGTTGCCGACGAACGAAAAGTGCTGCCAGCCAGCTTCGCTATGTCGGAAGTCGGCATCCCAGACGACGCAAGCCCAATCAAGTTCAAGCCCTTGCACGTGAAACTCAGTGGCGACGTCTTCGAGGAAGTACGACGAGCGAATATCCTCCTTCCCATCAAGAAACCAGTGGATCGGATCCATCGGCGCCCGAACGTCGATGGCGTACGGCTTGAGGCGTTGAGCCTGCGACGACACGATCAACCCATAACGCTCGGAGCCTCGTGCTTGGTTTCTTAGCCAAGACTTGGCGCGTTGAAGATCGCGCGTTATGACAATTGGGTAACGGTTGGCGACCTCGCGAAGAAGCTTTTTTGCCTCAGGCTCGTTGCGATCGAGCAGCTGCTTGAACAAAGCCGAGACATTTTCCGCGCGGAATGAGCGCATGGAAACGCCGAGGTGGAGATCGGCAACGTAGTGCACGTGCTGTCGACCGCTGAGCGCTTCCAACGCTTTGCCGGCGGCGTATTCCGCATCAGTCAGGCGTGGCGAGATATGGATGTGCCAGTTGGAGAACGATTGGAGAAGCGAACGTATCCACTCGCTTATGCCCGCCTCGCCCGTATTAATCTCTTGGCCGCCGCCGACTAGGCATACAACTACTGACCAGTCGGGATGCCGATCAAGGCAAGAGATCAGGAACTCGGGCTCTGATTGGCGAAAGTCGGGTCGATGCTTCTTCTGAAGCATGAATGACGCCGTCTGTTCCAGATTCCATGCTCGTTGCGCCTCATCAAAAAGCGCCACATGTTCAATGGGCGGTCGGCTGGCGTCGATTAAGCATTCATCGCGGAAGTGATGCACGTTTTGGATGAACAGCTTCACTTCGCTCAAGGCGGCCCCTTTCTTCAACTTGCGGCCTACTGCGGCTTCGCGTTGAACTTTGTCGCGCGCGAGTGCTTCGCGGAGGATGGCAACCAAGGGGCCGTTTCCGGACAGAAAGACGCTGTAGAGATCACTCTCTCGATCAATGTGCTTTGTCGCTATGTCTAATCCGACGAGCGTCTTGCCGGCCCCGGGGACACCGGTTACGAAGCAGATTGACTTTTTCGACAAAGTCTTCGAAGAGCGGATGATTTCTGAAATAGCATCGGAAGTTCTGCTCAAGTTGATCGCGCCGGCATCGCTTCGGGAGATGTTTGCGACAGCATGGCCGCTATACAAAGCCATCGCTGCTTCTACGATGGTTGGTGTCGGGCTATAGCGCCCACCTTCCCATGTTGAGGGATCTATTGGCGGGCCATCGCAGAATGCAAGTACTTCTCCGAAGAGCGCGCCAAGGTATTCAGCCGTTGAATGAATTGGTCGTAGCAGACCATCGCTGTCACGAGTCGTCACAGCCAAGGACGTTGCGTGCCGTGCACGTGTCGCGACTAAGATCGGGGCGATGTTCTTGTCGTGACTCGGTTCGTGGAAGTTCTTTAAGTCCAGCGCGTAGTCCCAGACTTGATCGGTCGAACTGGCTGTGAACTCCGTTTCGCCGACCTTGAACTCGATCACGAACAAGACGTGTTTGATTACCGCGACGACATCGATTCGCTTGCCAAGCCGCGGGACTGAGTACTCGAAGTAGACCTTTCCAGACCCGCCGTAGCGGCTCAGAGCGGCAGAAAGAATTCGAATCTGCTCGACCCACGCATCGCGCTGCGAGGCTTGAATCGCGAAGACCCCCGCCTTTGCGAGCGCACCGAGTACCTCGTCGGGATGACGCGCGAGAAAATCCTCGATCAAATCGGCGTAGTAAGCGCGATGGCCCAAGATTGTTTGCTCCGACGGTGTCTGCGTCTCTGCAGACCCCGCCTCTGCCCGCGTTGGAAAAGACGCCGGCGCTCCCATTTATGCGTGCTGCGTGGTCTGCTTTTGGCTGGGGCCAGGCAGCAATTCGGTCGAATCGTAGTTCACAGAGCACCGCGAGCGCTGAATCTGATGATGCACGGCATCCGCTTGGAGAATAGAGTGCCCATCAAGGTGGCCGCCACGCTGGCGGCTAGTCTCAGCTACTTCTGTTCTCCAAACGCATTCAAAAGCGTGTCGACTCCGATCCTGCCGACAATCCATTCTCGGACGACGACGCCTTTTTTTTCCGCGAGCGGCTGACGGCGCGCCTGGGCGATTCACCGCACAGAGAAAGAGATGCCAGTACGGTCGCGGAGATCAAACGGGAGTCGGATGGCTGACACAGGCACATGCACGCGCACGCCGGGACTGAAACCATGAGGCCCTGGCTGACCAGTGATGCCCACCCGCTGCGCATCGATGCGGTGGCCGCACCGGGCGCGCCGGGCCTGATCGGCATGACGCTGTGCCCCGGCAAGAAGGATCCTTATGCGGCCTACGGCGCATGGGACCGCAATCTGCAGGCCGACCTGCTGGCGATTCGCGCGTGGGGCGCCGCGACGATCGTCAGCCTGCTGCAGGACCACGAGTTCGAGCTGCTGGGACTGCCGGACTTCGAAGCGTGGGTGACACAGGCGTTTCGCTGGCATTGGCTGCCGATCCCCGATGGCGGTGTGCCGGACGAATCCTTCGAAGAGATGTGGACGGTGGACGGCCCGGACCTGCGCGGGCGCCTTGCGGCGGGCGAACGGGTGCTGATTCACTGCCGCGCCGTTGGGTCGGTCGGCGCCGCTCGGCGCGGCTTCGATGTCGCGCCATCATTTGGGATCAGACGGTCGAATTCCTTGGCCGTCGCAGCGAACAGCGGCGCGGTCTGGTGCACGCGCTTGAGCGCGTTCGGCGCGATGACCCGACGCACCAGGCGAATACACTCGTCCCTGGAGACGATCGTCGCGCCGTGCTGCTCCTTCCGCCGTTGATCCTCGTTCTCGCGCTGGCGGTCGCGTGGCCGGCGACGGCGCAGACCGTGTTCCGTTGCGTGGCCGGGGACGGCAAGGTCGCCTACCAGGCCGGTCCTTGCGACCAGGGTACGAAGCAAAGTGAAGTGCGCATTCGCGTCGACCCGCCCAACCCCGCGGCCGCGCCTCAGAAGTACCGCTGGCAGGGCTACACGCCTCCCAAGGTCGCCGCACTGACCTTCTACTATGACCCCGCCGAAGAGCCGGTCGGCTTCTCCACCGCGCAGATGGAGGCCGACATTCGCGCTGCCATCGCGGCCTGGATGAGCGGCTGCGACGTGCAGCTCTACTACGGCGGACGCCGCCCAGCCCAACGGCCCGGCACGCCGGAGCACGTGCCGATCCGCTGGGCGCCCGAGTACATGCGTATGGCGCACCCGGCGGACGGCCGCAGCGGGATCGCGGGCACCGGCAGCCTCGCGGGCGGCATCGCACTGAAGCCGCGCTTTCACGAGGTGCACATGCGATCGGTCCTGATCCACGAGATGGGTCACGTGCTGGGGCTGGCGCACAACCACGACGATGCGCAGTCGGTCATGAGCTACCTGCGCGACGAGGGCGCGCGGCGCAATCCGCAGCCCTCGCCGTCGGACTTCCATGCCTGCAACGTCTCCATGAAGCAGCAGTTCGGCGTCGACTACAAGCCGCCGCCCGACGCACCGGCACCGCCGCAAGGCCCGCGCATGAGCGACCGCGAGGCGCTGCAGAAGCTCCGCGGCCCGGCGCCGCGCTAGGTGGGAAGCGTCAAGGCCGCGCGCGGTGGACTGGGCAGCTACTTCGTTTCGCCGTGTCGGACGCGAAGCGGGCGGTCGCGCATCATCACCGCAGCGTCTCTGAAGGCGATGATCGCCGCGCGCCTGAGCGATTCGCGGCACAAAGAGCAAGATGCCGGTACGGTCGAGCAGATCAAGCAGGAATCGGATGGTTGACACAGGCACCTGCACGCGCACGCCGGAAGCGACACCATGAGGCCCTGGCTGACCAGTGATGCCCACCCGCTGCGCATCGATGCGGTGGCCGCACCGGGCGCGCCGGGCCTGATCGGCATGACGCTGTGCCCCGGCAAGAAGGATCCCTATGCGGCCTACGGCGCATGGGACCGCGACCTGCAGGCCGACCTGCTGGCGATTCGCGCGTGGGGCGCCTCGACCATCGTCAGCCTGCTGCAGGACCACGAGTTCGAGCTGCTGGGGCTGCCGGACTTCGAAGCGCGGGTGACACAGGCGTTTCGCTGGCATTGGCTGCCGATCCCCGACGGCGGTGTGCCGGACGAATCGTTCGAGGAGATGTGGACGGTGGACGGCCCGGACCTGCGCGGGCGCCTCGCGGCCGGCGAACGGGTGCTGATTCACTGCCGCGCCGGGCTCGGCCGCACGGGGCTCGTCGCATCGCGGCTGCTGGTGGAGTGCGGCATGACGCCCACTGATGCGATCCGCGCGGTGCGCCGCGCGCGCCCGGGCACGGTGGAAACGACGGTGCAGGAGCGTTACGTGCTGCAGCTCACGCAGCG
>DAITAC010000188.1:0-4664 GCA_036824465.1 Burkholderiaceae bacterium | reverse complement strand
TGACCGGTCATTCCTAATGTCGCCTTCGGAGCGCGCGAATGCCAGCTCTTGGCCGGGAGTGTGAATTACCCATGGCCCCTGAAAGCTGTCCTCGGCCGGCCAGGTTCTCGCATCGAAAGACAGCTTCTCGGCGCGGTGGTGGTATCCGAAGCGCTCGGTAGGCGACGCTGGGCGGCCCAGTTCGCTGAGCGCGGACCTAGAGGCCGGTACGCGCCGCGGGCGGAGTGGATTAGATCTATATCGGGCAACGGGGTCTGATAGCCTGAATTTTGATTGTCCAAACGGTACGGCCAAAGAAACCCCGCTCCGCAATCGCGAGGAGAGTTCGCGGCAGCCAGCGGCCAACCGTTCTGCTACAGACATTCGGACTCGGCTTTTTCCGGCCGCGTCAAATATGATGTGCGCCGATGACCACTCAGAGCGCCGCGGTCATGAAATTCGATCAACCCGACCTCCTGCATCAACTTGAATCTCTCGACGACGCGGCGCTTGACCGCGTCGGCTTTGGCGCGATTGGGTTCGACTCAAACGGCCTCGTTCGTCGCTATAACGCGCACGAGTCGCGAGCAAGTGGGTTGCCTGCCACCGCGGTTCTGGGTCAACCCTTGCTCACCGATATCGCCCAGTGCATGAACAACTACCTGGTTGCGCAGCGGTTCGAGGACGCTGCGGCAAACAACCAGCCTCTCGATGAAACGATCGACTTCGTGCTGACCTGGCGCATGCGCCCGACGAAGGTAAAGTTGCGGATGTTGTGGGCGCCGGGCGTGGCTACCCGCTACGTACTCTTGCACCGCCTGGAGTAGCGAGGAGCAAGCGGAAGTCGTGACTGATTTCGCCGACGCATACCAGTCGCTGCTGAGGTTCCTTTATCGGGCCCCCATCGCCGTGGTGCAAACGACGCTGGACGGCGTGGTCGAATTAATGACACCGCGCGCCGCGCAGCTGTTGCTGCCGCTCGCGCGCAACGGCAACGTGGACAACCTCTTTTGCCTGCTCGAGCCGGCGGCACCGAATTTGCGCGCGCTGGTGGCCGCGTTCGCGCCGCCCGACGGAGTGGTCTGCGAAGGCCTGCGCGCGCACGTCCCGGCCGGCGTGGAGGGACCCGAGCAGCAGATCCTGACGATCAGCTTGCTCAAGCTCGGCGGGCGCGAACTCATGGCTGTGCTCGCCGACGTCACGCGGGAGGTGCAGCGCGTCGAGCTCGAGCGTCGGGTGGCCGGACACAAGCTGTCCGAACTGACGGCCAGCCTCGAGCAAGCGCTGTCGACTTTGGCCATCTTGCTCGCGCGCGAGGACCTTGCCACAGGCCGCATCTTCCTGAACGAACGGCTGCGCGAGTTGCTAGGCATGCCGGAAGCGGCCGACGGCCGAACGATGGCGGAGCTGATGCGCTACGTCCACCCTGCAGATCGCGCGACGTTCCAAGAGGATCGCGACGACGCGATCGCTGGGCTTCAGGCCGCCTTCCGCGACTTCCGGCTCCTTTGTCCCGATGGCAGCGTGGCATGGATGACAGGGCGCCGATTTCTCGAGCGCGATGTTGATGGCGTTCCGGTCCGCTTGACGACCTTCGGCGTCGACGTGTCCGAGCAACGCGCCGTGGAACGCGAGCGACTGGCGTTGGCCGAACACCTGAAGCTGTCCACCGAGGCGGCCGGGATCGGCACCTTCGAAGTCGACGTGCACACCCGCGAGATGGTGTGGAATGCACAAACCTACGCGCTCTTCGGGCGCGCCACCGACGCGGGCGGTGACACCAGGCCGATCCTGGAGCAGGCGCTGGCACCCGGGGAACGGGCGCGCCTTGAAGACTGGCTGGAAAGCGTCTTCAGTGGGCAGTCGAGCAGCACGATCGAGTTCCCCGTGACTTGGCCCGATGCCCAGGTGCGACAGCTGGCGAAAAGGGGGCAGGTGCGGCGCGATCAGAACGGCACTATCGTGTCCATGATCGGCGTCACATGGGACGTGACCGAGCAGCACCACGCAGCGGCCGCGCTCCAGGCGCAGCGTGTCGCCGAGCATGCCAGCCGGGCCAAGAGCGAGTTCCTCTCGCGCGTGAGCCATGAGCTGCGCACGCCGCTGAACGCGATGCTGGGTTTTGCCCAGATACTGCGGATGCGTGGCGCGGCAGTATCGGCGGACGAGCGCGATCAGCACGTCGGACAGATCGAAAAAGCCGGCTGGCACCTGCTCGAACTGATCAAGGAATTGCTCGATCTATCGCGCATCGAGGCCGGAACGATGCTCGTCAGCCGCGAACCGGTTCCACTGCGGCGTCTGTGCGCCGAGTGCATCGAGCTTTTGCAGCCGCTGGCTCGCGCCGCGGGGATCACCGTGATCGATCGGACCGTCGACGTCGAGCCGCTTGCCGCGTTGGGCGATAACACCCGGCTGAACCAGGTGCTCATGAACTTGTTATCCAATGCGGTCAAGTACAACCGCCAGGGCGGCTCGGTCACGCTGACGCTGAATGCCGTCGACAGCGACTGGGTGGAAATCGGCGTGGCGGACACCGGGCGCGGCTTCACCGCCGAGCAACTGCGCGACCTGTATCAGCCGTTCAATCGCCTTGGCGCCGATCAAGCAGAGATTGACGGCACCGGCATCGGGCTGGTGATCAGCAAGCGACTGACGGAGATGATGGGTGGCCAGCTTGAATTGGATACAAGAGAAGGAGCCGGCGCGCTGTTCACGCTTCGGCTGCCGCGCGCGCAGCCCGTCGAGGAAGAGCAAGGACCGCCTCAACACGTGCCAGCGCCCCCGGCCGACACGCCGCGTGTAAAGCGTACGGTGCTCTACATCGAAGACAACCCATCGAATGTCGACCTGGTCGAGTCGGTGTTGTCGGAGCGATCGGACATAGAACTCCTTGTCGCGCCGGATGGTCCGACCGGGCTGAATTTGGCCAACAACAGGCGTCCGGATCTGATCCTGATCGACATCGGATTGCCAGGCATCGATGGCTACGAAGTCTGCCGCCGCCTGCGCGCGCGTATGGACCTGAAGGCCACGCCGATCCTGGCGCTCAGCGCCAATGCGACGCAGGCCGATATCGAGCGCGGACACGCCGCGGGTTTCGATGACTACCTGACCAAACCGCTGGACGTCAAATTGTTCCTGTCGCATGTCGATCGGCTGTTGGAAGCCGCGACGCCCTGAACGCAGCGACCCGGCATAACACGCTGCGGTCAGACGTCGCAGTGTCCGTGTTGAAATGGATCGATCCAGGGTGACGAAGCGCGCCGCGGCGTGGTCCGGACGTCTCCGAAGCTTGCGATGGATTTGCGGCGGCTTGACCGTGCGGTCCGGTCAATCAACTCCTTGTGGGGTGCCTCTGGCAGTTCCGTGATGATACGGGCCGCTCGATGCGACGAATGAGCTTACGGTGTCCACTTCCCGTCGTTGACCTCGAGCAGCTGCGCGGTCATGTAGCTGCTCAGTGCGAGGGCCGCGGGATACAGGTTGGGCGCCGTGCCATTCTCCCGGTGTCCCGAGTCAACTCGGCGTAGCCATCAAGCCGCCATGTGTTGATGGCAATGCACGAGCTTAGCCGGCAAACTGTTCCGCTCCGAGGTTGAAGTCCTTCCAGTCGCCTGCTTCAAGGAAGTCCAAGCGTCGGATTCCGACGAAACGGGGTGACACTGCTGTGGATCGACGGTGCCAGTTCGATCCCGTAAGCAGCAGACGTTCGATCAGCTTTTCTTGCCGGTTGGCATCACGAAATTTTGAAGGTCCGCTATTGGCAATTCGTCACTGCGTGCATGACGTTGCGCGACGTCGGCTCCACTTCGTGACCGGTCATTCCCAATGTCGCCATAGCGGCACTTGGATGACCGTTCATGGCCGACCGAAGACGATGAGGTTGCTGCGTTTGGTCCGGCTGGCCTTCACTCTCGCTTGTAGCCGGCTTCCTTCTGGCTCCGCACGGCAAGGACAAATACAGTGTCCAGTTCCGCCACATAGCGGTACAAAGCCACGTAACCCCGCGAGCCGCGACCAATGATAAGTTCGCGCGTGTTCTTCGCCGTAGGCCGGCCGATGAAGGGGTTGGTCTCGAGGACGTTGAGAGCCTGGATGATTTCACCAATTCTGGCCGCGGCATGCTCGAGGTCATGCTGCGCGAGGTGATCGAAGATTCGATCGAAATCGTCGCCGACCTCCGGAGCGATCTCGATTCGCGACACGGCTATCGCGCCAGCTTCTTGGCAACAGGACGCCGCGGCCGCCTACCCGCTACCCGCTCTTCGAGGTAGGTCCGCATTTCGCTCCATGGAATTGCCTTGCCAGACGCTGCGATCGCCGCATAGCGCTTCTCGGCCAATTCGTGGAAGTCGCTGCGTCGTTCCGTTTCATCGGCCTTTTCGGCGATCGCCTCGAGGATGAAACTGTGGGGCGTTTTGCCGGTTCGCTTGGCGACAGCCGCAATGCGGGCCTTAAGGTCTTCAGGAAGGCGAATCGTGGTTGTGGACATGAGGGCTCCAAGAAAAAGCGTCCGCACTGTAGCACGAATGTGCTACAAGACAAGCCTCGCCCCGAACCTCCGAACGTCAACTTCTGGGTTTTGTCGCGGCGTGCGCGGCGTCTAGCCATGTCGGCTGACCCTTGGAACCCGTCATTCCCAATGTCGGGTCACGAGCGAGTGTATGCCCGTTCATGGCCGG
>DAITAC010000187.1:3018-4670 GCA_036824465.1 Burkholderiaceae bacterium | reverse complement strand
CTCATGCGCGCGTCCGAGATGCGCACAAGGTCGGTGACACCCTTCTTCAGCAGACGCGGCGGCAGCGGCATGTTGCCGACCTCGGCCATGCCGGGGTAGCCCTTCGGTCCGCAATTCTTGAGCACCATCACCGAGTTCTCGTCGATGCGCAGGCGCGGATCGTCGATGCGGGCATGAAAATCATCGATGTCCTCGAACACGACCGCGCGCCCCTTGTGCTTCATCAGCTTGGGCGTGGCGGCTGAAGGCTTGATGATCGCGCCGTCCGGACACAGGTTGCCGCGCAGCACCGCGATGCCGGTGTCCTTCTTGAACGGACGCGCCATCGGCATGATCACGTCCGGGTTGCTGTTCTCGGCCTTGCGATTGTTGTGCCAGATCGTCTGCCCGTTCACGGTCAGCGCTTTACGTCGAAGCAGACCGCTTTCGCCAAGCTCGCGAATCACCGCCGGCAGACCGCCCGCATAGCAGAAGTCTTCCATCAGGTACTTGCCGTTGGGCATCAGGTTCACCAGCGTGTGCACGCCGCGCCCAAGCTCGTCCCAGTCGTCCAGCGTCAGCTTCACGCCGAGGCGGCGCGCGAGCGCGATCAGATGGATCACCGCGTTGGTCGAACCACCGATCGCGGCGTTGACGCGGATCGCGTTCTCGAAGGCCGCGCGCGTCAGGATCTTCGACATCCGCACGTCCTTCTTGACCAGCGCGACGATGCGCCGCCCTGCTTCGCGGGCGATCAGGTTGCGGCGCGCGTCGACCGCGGGATAGGCGGCATTGCCCGGCAGGCCGATGCCGAGCGCTTCGACCATGCTCGCCATCGTGGACGCCGTGCCCATCGTCATGCAGTGGCCGTGCGAGCGATGCATGCAGCTCTCGGCCTCATGGAACTCCTCGCGCGTGATCCGGCCCGCGCGCAGGTCTTCGCTGAGCGACCAGGTGTTGGTGCCGGAGCCGATTCGCTCGCCCTTGTACCAGCCGGACAGCATCGGTCCACCGGAAACGCCGATCGCCGGAAGATCTACGCTTGCCGCACCCATCAGCAATGCCGGTGTCGTCTTGTCGCAGCCCATCAGCAGCACGACGCCGTCGAGCGGGTTGGCGCGAATGCTCTCCTCGACATCCATGCTGGCAAGATTGCGATACAGCATCGCGGTCGGCCGCAGCAGTGTCTCGCCCAGCGACATCACTGGAAACTCGAGCGGAAAACCGCCGGCCTCCAGCACCCCCTGCCTGACCTGGTCCGCAAGCGTGCGGAAATGCGAGTTGCAGGGCGTGAGTTCCGAGTAGGTATTGCAGATGCCGATCACCGGCCGACCGTCGAACTGGTCGTGCGGCACGCCGCGGTTCTTCACCCACGAGCGGTAGATGAAGCCCATCTTGCCTTCGCGTCCGAACCAGGCCTGGCTGCGCCGCGGCTTGCGTCCTTTTGGATCCGACATGCTGTCCCTTCAATCAATGTTCTCGCCAGGCGCGGCGGTCGCGGGGAAATCTAAACTGCTGCGCTTCGGCCGGTCAAGCTCGCTGTGGTCAAGTGGTCTGGCCAATTTTGGCAGTGATTACTGATCGCCGCTATAGTCGTCGCAAACGAGCGTAGAAGCGGTACAGGAGAGACAAATGAACCGACTTGATCTTGACGGACGTTGCGCGGTCATCAC
>DAITAC010000187.1:0-2918 GCA_036824465.1 Burkholderiaceae bacterium | reverse complement strand
CGCCTGGCAGCAGGTGATCGATATCAACCTGACCGGCGTGTTCCTCTGCAACCGGGCGCTGGTGCCATCGATGCGCACGGCGAACTATGGCCGCATCGTCAATATCGCCTCGGTCGCCGGCAAGGAAGGCAACCCGAACGCCAGTGCGTACAGCGCATCGAAAGCGGGTGTGATCGCGCTCACCAAATCGCTCGGCAAGGAGTTGGCGGGAACAAACGTGCGCGTGAATTGCGTGACACCGGCTGCGGTGAAGACCGGCATGTTCGTGCAGATGACGCAGCAGCACATCGACTTCATGCTGTCGAAGATCCCGCTGGGCCGCTTTGGCACGGTCGAGGAGATCGCGGCGCTGGTGACGTGGTTGAGTACCGAGGATTGCTCGTTCTCCACCGGCGCGGTGTTTGATTTGTCCGGTGGTCGCGCGACGTACTGACGCGATGAATCGTTATCGCGCCGCCGATCTGCGCGCGTTTGCCCGCACGCTGCTGCAACGCGCGGGACTGGATGACGAGCGTGCCGGCATCGTTGCCGAGGTGCTGGTGGAAGGCGACCTGCTCGGGCACGACACGCACGGACTCGCGCTCCTCGCACCGTATCTCGCCGAGCTGGAACGCGGCTCGATGCGCAAGGAAGGCGAAGTCATCCTCGTCAACGACCGCCCCGCGGTTGCGCTTTGGGACGGCCAGCGATTGCCCGGACCATGGTTGATGGTGCGCGCCGTCGATGCCGCAATCGAACGCGCTCGCACTTACGGCACGGCGACGGTTGTGATCCGTCGCAGCCATCACATCGCCTGCCTGGCCGCGTACCTGATGCGGGCAACTGAGCGTGGCTTCATGCTGCTGATCGCCAGTTCAGACCCCAACTCGGCCAGCGTGGCACCGTTTGGCGGCACGCGCGCAGTGTTCACGCCGAATCCGCTCGCGTTCGGATTCCCCACGACAGGCGAGCCGGTGTTGATCGACATCTCCGCATCGATCACTACCAACGGCATGGTCGCACGCAGGCACAGCGCCGGCAGTCCATTCGAGTATCCGTGGCTGCTTGACGCAAAAGGCCAACCATCGCACGAACCCGCGGTCATGTTTGCCGATCCGCCCGGAACGATCTTGCCTCTCGGCGGCCTTGATGCTGGGCACAAGGGCTATGGACTCGCCTTGCTGGTCGAAGCGATGACCGGTGGATTGGCCGGCTTCGGGCGCGCGGACGAAAAGGAAGGCTGGGGCGCGACCGTTTTTGTCCAGGCGCTCGATCCGACCGCGTTCGGCGGGGTGGACGACTTCATTCGCCAGATGGAACACATCGCCCTGCTGTGTCACGACAATCCGCCGCGCGACCGAAGCGCGCCGGTCCGACTGCCCGGCGAACGCGGACTGTTCAGACGGCGCGAACAGCTTGCCGTCGGGGTGGATCTGCACCCATCGATCATGCCGGCGCTCGAGCCGTGGGCGTCACGGCTCGCCGTGGGCTTGCCCAGCTGCATTTGACCATCGCCCTGAACAGAAGGCGGAGCGGCCGACTCCGCGCGGTCCGGATCTGCAGAGATTTTTCGTTCGCGGCCACGCACGTGCCTTAGGATTGCAACTGGCCCGGAGTCCGACACGACAACCCGCCCGCAAACCGTGGCCCCCAACTTTTTCGACTGCCGCGTGTAATTGTGGAGAACGATCCGGATCTGGATTTGGTGGAGCGTTGCCGAAATGGCGACCGTGACGCTTTCACCGAGCTCGTGATTCGGTATCAGAAGCCGATCTACAACGCCGCATTCTGGACGTTGCGCAAGGTTGAAGATGCAAATGACATCACCCAGGCGGTCTTCCTGAAGGTCTGGGAACGGCTGGACGAATATGACTCGAAGTACAAGTTCTTCAGTTGGATCTACCGAATCGCGGTCAACGAGTCGCTCAACCTGTTGCGCCGCGGGGGACGGGAAGAGGCGCTGGACGAGGAATTCGACGCCCCGGACGGCGATCACGCCAACCCGGAATCGAAGCTGGCTGGGGCTCAGCAATCAAAGCAGATCCAGAGCGCATTGATAAGGATGACAACCAATGACCGGATGGTTCTGACATTGCGGCACTTCTCTGAGTGCAGCTATGAGGAAATCGCACAGATTCTGGACTTGGATGAGAAGACGGTGAAATCTCGGCTTTTCGAGGCGAGGCACCGCTTGCGCGACATGCTGAAGGACCTGCGACAAAGACTGACATGACTCACTCCGAACCGATCGAATTGATGCACGCCGTCCTCGACGGCGAAGCAACGCCGGAACAGGCACACCAGTTGGAGCGCCTTCTGGCGGCGGACCCTGCCATGCGCGCCCAGTTCGACGAACTGCAGAGCCTGTTCGATGCACTGCGTCAGGTCCCGAAGCCGCATCCGCCCGAAGGGCTCGTCGCAGCAGTGACGGCGGCGCTTCCGGCGCGGGAGCCTCAGCCTGCGGGTTTGCGCCAACTCTTTTCGAAGTCGCGTGTAATTGAGTCAATTTCAATCCGGCCTCGAGCCACGATCACGGGGCAGACGGCAAACATCCATTCGGAATCGCGGGTGGATTCAACTTGGGAGATCGACCGCATGAGCCAGCAGAACAGCAAATCGACGGGCAAAGGCAAAATCTGGATCGGCGCAGGAATCGCCGCAGCGGCGGTGTTGGTGATCGGACAGTACGTCGACTTTCCAAGCACCGGGCAAAGCGTAAGCGGCGCGGTTGTACCGGCGCAGCGGTTCCGGGCTCCTCAGATGACGTCGGATGACGTCAGGGTCGGCAATCCTTCTGGTGGCCAGTCGACTCAGATTGATGCAGCTTCGCAGGGCAGTGCCGCAAATGGTGCGTTGAACGCCACCCAGGGCGGTGCGTTGAACGCCACCCAGGGCGGTGCGCTGAATGCCAGCCAGGGCGGTGCGTTGAATGCCACCCA
>DAITAC010000019.1:0-49602 GCA_036824465.1 Burkholderiaceae bacterium | reverse complement strand
CTTCAGCGGCTCGAGCGTGTCGCCCTTCATGATCACGTACTGCGGCGGCCAGTAGCTGCCCGCGATCGCGTACTTGTCCTCGTAGCCCTTGTACTTCGACGTGTCGACCGAGCGCGCCTCCAGCCCGACCCGGATCTCGGCCACGTTGTCGGGCTTCTCCATCCACAGGTCGATCATGTTGATCTTGGCGTCGCGCCCGATCACGAAGAGATACCGGCCCGATGCCGACACGCGCGAGATGTGCACCGCATAGCCAGTCTTCACGATGGTGATGATCTTCTTCGTATCGCCGTCGATCAGCGCCACCTCGCCGGTATCGCGCAGCGTGGTCGAGAAGATGTTGTCGATGTTGTACCTGTTCATCTTCTTCGTCGGCCGCTGACCCGGCGCAACGATGACCTTCCACGTCGCCTTCATTTCCTTCATGCCGAATTCGGGCGGCTGCGGCGGCGTCTGCTGCGTATAGCGCGCCATCAGATCGACGTCGGCGTCGTTGAGTTCGCCCGACGTGCCCCAGTTCGGCATGCCGGCGGGCGAGCCGTACTTGATGAACACCTTCAGGTACTCGGTGCCCTTGTCGATCGTGACGTCGGGCGTCAGTGCCTTGCCGGTCGCCCCCTTGCGCAGCACGCCGTGGCAACCGGCGCAGCGCTCGAAATAGATCTGGCGCGCGCGGTCGAACTCGGCCTTCGACATCTGCGGTGCCTTGGGATTGATGTCCTGGTACATGTCGACACCCGCCAGCGGCGAGCCGCCCGCCTGGTAGCGCGTCTCTGCCTCGGTGGCGGGATGCTTTTCGTCTTTCTTGTCCTGCGCCCAGACGGCCCCAATCGCCAATGCAATGACGGTGCCGACGAAACCCAACAGTTTCAATCTCATGTGTCGCTCCCCAAATGAATCCGAGCGGGCGTCTCGCCCGAGCCGATAATCCGCGCCACGGTAGATAGCGCCGCGTTGCAGCGCCTTAATTTCGATCAATTCGAACGACAGCGGATTGACCCGAGGCAGTCGCGGTTTACCAGTTCGCGCGCAACAGCGCGCTGGCGTTGCGCCCGGGCTGGGTGTAGCGGTCGATCGTCGCCCCGGGATTGAGCACACCGCGCACATCCGACCACAGCCAGTACTTCTGATCGAAAAGATTGAAGATCCCGAGCGAGAGCCTGGCGTGGGTGCCGATCCGCAGCGACGCGGTCAGGTCGACGAGCGTATAGGCGGGCGGCGCGAACAGCGCCCCGGCGCTGGTGTCGATGCGCGTTTTCGCGCGCGCGTGGGTGACGTGCGCAGCCGCGCCGAAAGCGGCCCGCTCGTAGGACAGTCCGACCGTCGCACGTTGCGGTTCGATCGAATTCAGCGGCCGCTCGCGCGCCGTATCGGTGCCGGTGGTTGACGCAAGGGCGCCTTGAGCACTCCAGCCGCCGCCCAGGCGCGCGAGCACCGTCGCTTCTGTGCCGCTGATGCGGGCTCGGATGACGTTCTGCGACTGGAAGGTCCCGGTCGCCCCGGGTACGCAATGCGGGTCCGCCGGGCAGGGCAGCGGCGCGCGCGACACGATCAGATCGGTGTAACGGGTATCGAACGCCGCGATCGTCACATCGAAGTGCGTGTAGCGGCCGCGCACGCCAAGTTCAAATCCGCGGCTGCGCTCGGCGCGCAGATCCGGATTCGGCACGACGGCGTAGCCAGCGGGCAGGTTTGAGAGCCCGATATTGATATCAGTCGCAGGCGGCGCACGAAAGCCGGTTGCCCATTGCGCAGAGAGTGTCGTGCCCTCCGCCACGCGGATCAGCGCGCCAAGTTTTGGTGAAAAAGCTGCATCGCCGATGCCGACCACGCTGCGGCCGGGGTTGCCCGCGACGAACACAGAGTCCAATTGCGGCGTGACGCGAAAGCGGTCATAGCGCAGTGCCGGGATCAGCGTCGCGCGCGACGTAACGGCAAGCTCGTCCTGCACGAATGCGCCGATGCGATCCGTTGTCGAACGGGGAAAATCACGCGTCGGCAATGGCTCGCCACCGACGACTTTGGTCACTGCGCCTGTGTTCAGGTTCGTCTGCTGGCCATCGCGCTGCTCGTCGGCGTGCACGCGCGCCGCCTCCAAGCCGAATACCCAGCGCCCCGCGCGCTCGATCTCGCCGATCACGCTGGCCCCGTCCTCGCGCTGCTGGAAGCGAAATTGCGCATCGCGCTGGCAGCGCACGGTGCCGGGCGCCGACAGGCACACCGCGGTCGTGTTCGCGCGCACTTCGCTTGTATCGTCGCGCGTCATCGAGCGTTGCGCGTAGAGCAGCATCCGCAGGCGGGCGAACGAAGCAACGCCGGCCAGATCGACGTCGGCGCTGACGCGTTCGCGCAGCGCGGAATCGGCGCCGGTGAGGCTCACGGTACGGCTCGACTGCGGGTTCAGCGAAAGCACGTCGGTATCGATGCCCTCGGCGTGGCGGTCGACCGTCACGCGCACCTGACGGTCCGCGCGCAGCGGCAAGACAAGCTTGGCGAGCCAGTTCTCGCGGTCCATGTCCTGCGGATTCGGCTTGGTCCGCGTGGTGCCGATCAGATCGGCACTGCCCTGGTTGATCGTTGCGTGGCCATCGGCGCGCTGATAACCGAGTAACCCCTGCGCCGCGCCGAAGTCGACGGCCGCGGCAAAGCCTCGCTGCCAGCTGCGATTGGCCTCGGCGTAGCCGAGATCGGCCACCGCGGCCGTCTGCGCGGAACGGCGCGACAGCAGATCGCGCGGATCGATGGTCGAAAAAGCGACCACGCCGGCCAGCGCGTCGGAACCATACAGCGCGGAACCTGGCCCGCGCATGATCTCGACACGCTGCAGCAATCCGAGATCGAGCTGGTTGCGCGTCGCATTGGAAAAGCTGCCGACGCGATAGCCCTCGGGCAGCCGGATGCCGTCCAGCAGCATCTGAACGCGGTTGCCGTCAAGTCCGCGGATGTTGACGCTGCCCAGTCCGAAGCGTGCCGGCGAGTTGTCGATCGTCACGCCCGGCTCGTAGCGCAGCAGGTCGCGCAGGGTGAACGACACGTCGCGCTCGATGTCACCGCGCGTGATCACGCTGACGGTCGGAGGCGCCTCGTCGATCGAGCGCCCGGCGCGGTGCGCAATACCGATGATCTGCACCGGTTCGAGCAGTGCCGCCTGCTGCGCTTGCGCACGCGCGCCGACGACGAGCGTAATCACCGCCGCGGCGAGCGCGGTGATCGTCTGCAATCGTGGTGGAGTCGTCATCCCGGAAAGGCCGATCGGTTTCGACGCACGGTACGTTTTGGGCCGGCAGCGCAGTTGACGTGGCGCAACGCCTGCGCATGGATGCGCGTAACGCTGGAGCTACCTCGAAAGAGGAAGGAGGCGGCGCAATCGAGGCAATGGCCCGCGTCGGCCGCATCGGGTATGAGCGAAATCAAATCCTGCCGACGGGCGCGGATAGACTTCGTCATCCCCTGACCCGACAGCGTGGCGATGGCAGCGACACCGATCAACCCGGAGGCTTTTCTCAGCGGCATGCCGCTGTTCCGCGAACTCGCGCCCGCGCAGCGCGAGCGCATCGCCCAGCGCACGCGCCTGGTACGTGTGGAGCGTGGCCAGGTGCTGTTTCGCCGCGGCGACGTCTGCGACGGCATGCATCTGATCGTGCATGGCCAGGTGAAATTGTCGTTCGTGTCGTCGGCCGGCGTTGAGAAGGTGATCGAGTTCATCGGCGCCGGACAGAGCTTCGGCGAGGCGGTGATGTTTCTCGACGCGCCGCACGTGGTGACCGCACAGGCGCTCACTGATTCGCTGCTGCTCTGGATTCCGAAGGACGCGGTGTTTGAGCGGATCGACAACGATTCC
The DNA here is from genome assembly GCA_036824465.1 of Burkholderiaceae bacterium. Taxonomy (GTDB): domain Bacteria; phylum Pseudomonadota; class Gammaproteobacteria; order Burkholderiales; family Burkholderiaceae_F; genus JAKOQB01. Next base: position 45,761 of record DAITAC010000019.1, on the reverse strand, counting down.
GGCTTTGCCCGCGGCATGCTGGGCGGTCTGGCGCGCCGGCTGCATCAACTGGTCGCCGACGTGGAGTCTTTTTCGACCCGCTCGGGCACTGAGCGTGTGATCGGCTTCCTGCTGCGAGACTGTGTGACCGGGCATGAGGGAGAGGGTGCCCGCGCGCCGGTCGACGTGTTGCTGCCGGTGGCCAAAGGCGTGATTGCGTCGCGGCTTAATCTCACGCAGGAACACTTTTCGCGGATCCTGCACGACCTGGCTGCCGCCGGCCTGATCGAGGTGAAGGGTCGCAGCATTCACGTGCCGGACCCCGCGCGCCTGCGCGATCACGCGCCCTGAATCACTACACGAGCGCACTGCGTTCGCCGATCACGATCTCGACGCGGCCATCGTCGCAGTGGGTGGCCTGGTACGCGTAGCCGTTGCTTGCGAGCACACGGTACAGTGGAAACGGCTCGCGATCGAGGATCAGCAGGATGCGCTGCCCGGGTTTAAGCGCGCACAGCGTTTCCATCACAGTTTCGAACGGGGCCGGTGGCTCCCAACCGCGCGCGTCGATCACGATCATCGGATAGTCTCCATCGCGACATTGTTGTCCGAAGCAAGCAGCGCACCGACCGCGGCGACGGTGCCGCTGGCCAGGATCGCGTGCACGACCGCCAGCCAAAGCGGGCTCTCGAAAACGTGCAGCAGCACGCCAACCGCAACCGTTGCGCCGATGAACCCCAGCAATCGGCGCGCCGCGCGTCCACCGCCCGCCGCAGCCATCAGGACGAACGCCAGCGGCAGCAGCACCATGCCCGCCAACGCGTGCACCGCATACAACGGCTGACCGCCCAGCTGGTGGCCGAGTACATCGGTTGCGCTGCCGGCGCGCGCAAGATCCCACAGCGCAGCGGCACCGGGCAGCCAGGCGCGCTCGCACGGTTGCGTGCAGGCCGCTCCCGCGAGCCGCGCACTGATCAGTGCTCCATCGGCCGCCTGCAACGCCAATGCGGCTCCAAGCACCGTGACCACGACGGCGACGCGGCGGGTAACTCGTGCATGCCCTGCCAGCATCCACGTCAGCAGCCCGACCAACGCGAGTCCGCCCAGCACGTTGGCGACGGTCACTGCGGGCAGCGGTGAGGGCGTATAGCGGCCAAGCCATGCCAAAGCGATCGTCACACCGAGCAGCAGCAGCGCGGCCAGTCTTTCGGCGCGGCTGAAATGGCGCCAGCCTCGCAATGCGAGAGCGAGCACGAGCAGCCCGAACACGGTCGCCGCGACTCGGTGGATTGCCCGCAGCGCGCGGGTGGAGGTCGCGGCCTGCGCCGCGTCGGCGGTGACCGTCTGGCCGTAACAGACCGGCCATGGCGCGCACGACAATCCATTCGCCGCGAGCCGCAAACTGCTGCTTGCCGCCAGCACGATGAATGCGAGCGCAAGCGCGCTCCATTGCAGCGCCCGGATCACGGCGCCACTTCGCGCCGTGCCAGCGCGCGCAAGACGATCACGACGAACAGCATCCCGCCGATCACGGCGACCAGGCCGCCGAGGCCCATCAGTCCCATGCCGGCGACCTCGCCCGTCGTGCGCAGCACCTGCTCGGCGCCAGCGACCTTGCGCTGCACGCCGTAGCCGCCGGACCACACCAGTCCGGTGATGTGCAGCAACTGACCGACGCCATAGATCCAGGGCTGCCATGCGGCCGCGCGTGAAACGGGTGCGGCATATCCCAGCCGCGGCAGCAGTGCGTAGGCGAGCCCCATCAATGCCAGCGTGATCCCGACGATCGAGCCGTGGTAATGCGCGGGAATTCGAACGTCGGAACCGCGGATCAGGAAACCGATCAGTCCGCCAACGGCAAACAGCAGCACTGAAGCGATCAGTGCCGCGCGCACCGGCTTCAGTGCCGCGGCCACCGGTGGCGAGCGAACCAGCGCGATGATCAGCGCCGCGGTGACCGGGACGATGGCCAGCCCGCCGCCAAAGCGCATCTGCCAGGTGAAGAGGCGATGAAACTCGACCGACGCGACGTTCCACGCAAGATAGATGGCTGGCGTTGCGAACACGGATATCAGACCAATGGCAAACAGCAGCACGACGACTCGCGGCGACAGCGGCACGCGTGCCCCGAGCAGCGTCGCGAGCCAGAGCCAGGCGACCAGCATGATCAGGCTCCAGCAGAACTGAATGACGTGCCCCGGCCCCCAGTACAGCAGCTCGTAGTACATCTTTGCCGGCAGATCGCGCGGCACCGCGAACCACGACCACGCGAAAGCCAGCAGCGCCATGGCGGCGGCGACAGCGGCCGTGTTCAGACCAAAACGCAGCGCACCGTCCGGCGTGAGTGAAGTGCCGACCTTCATCGGCACCGCCAGTGCACGCAATGCGGTGATACCGAAACCGCTGCCAAAGATCACCAGTCCGGTGATGAAGAACGTGCCGTCAAGCATCGGCACATAGTTGGCCATCACCGCGGCGCCACCGTCGACAAAGGGTGCAGCCGCCAGCGCGATGCTGCCCAGCAGCGCCAGGCCCCAGCCGATCCACGCGATCGCCAGCCAGCGCTCGGAGCCGGCCACGCTCCACAGAATTCCCGCACAAGCGGAAAACCAGACGAGTACCGACAGGTCGACGTGCACGACCAGTGCGACGCGGAAGAAGTCCGTGCCCGGCAGCCACATGGCCACCCCGGGCGTGCGCGCAGCAACCAGCAGCACCGAGAACACGCCCGAGGCAAGCAACGCGCCGACCGCGAGCATCAGCCACGCGCTTGCCAGCGCGCTGCGCTCGCCGGTGTGCACATGCAGGGTGTAGTCAGTCGGTGCCGACGCAACGGACGCTCGCCCGAGCTGAGACGGGAAGAGGAGCGCGGATTTCATCGGATCAGCACGCCGCCTTTTTCCGGATTGAAGTCGATCAGTACGATCTGCCCGGGTACGACGCTGATGTCGGCGCTGCGCTCGTAAGGCTCGCCGCGCCGCCGCGCATCGTCGCTGAACTGAACGCGCAGGTGATGTTTGCCCACCGGCAGCGGCATGCGGCGGTAGGCGGCCGACGCACCGTCGCGCGACAGGCCGCCGGGCGCAAACGAGTCGTCGAACACCACGCGACCATCGAGTTCGACGCGCACCTGCACCGCCGAGCGCTCGCGCGCGCACTCGGTCGCGGTGCGCATCTGCGGCGGCATCTTCGCCAGTTCCTCGGGCGAGCGGCTGCGGCAATCCTGCACCGGCTTGCCCGGATGCACGAACGACAGACGAAGCAGCCCCTGGTCGTCGCCAAGCAGGCGGAACGCGGGCCAGCTTGTGAACACGCCGACCACCAGCGCGAACGCGCCGTACAGCACGGCTTGTGCTGCCCAGCGCAGCGGCTCAGCCATGAATCGGCTCCGCGTCCGCACGCTGCGTTCGCAGTTGCGCTACGGCCGCGCGCAGCACGTCTTCCTCGCCCGCGCCGGCCGCGATGCAGCGGACGAAGTCGCGCACGTGCTGACGCAATTGAGGCTCGCGCCTGCCCTGCAGTCGTTCACGCGTGAAACGCGCACCGAAGCGATACATGCAGCCGTCCGCGCCGCAGTCCGCCACCAGCACCGCCGCCGCGCCCACCTGCTGTGCGTACTGGACGAATGCCGGCGGCGCCGCGGCGCTGCACGGCATCGACAGTGCGATCACGTCGGGCGCTGTGCCGCCGGCATCGAGGGTTGCCACACGCGCGCCGTGGTCGCAGCCGATCACGACGATCGGCGCCTCGCTGCTGCTTTGATTCCGGGCGAGGTCGTGACGGAAACGTTCACGCAATTCATTGAGCGGCCGCTGCGGCAGATCGATGCCGGTGACCAGTCGGTCGATCGAACGAAATGGCGATGACGACGGACACGCGCCCACGCAGATGCCGCAGGCCGCACATTGATCGCTGATCACCTTCGCCATTTCGCGATAGCGCCGATCCGGATGCGGCACCATCACCACCGCTCCGTATGGGCAATCGTCAAAGCAGCGCCGGCAGCCGTTGCAGTTGGCGGCGTCGACCAGCGCCGGCAGGGGCCGGGGTCTTCGTCCGGTCCACGGCAGGACAAACAGCAGCAGCGTGGGCACGATCACGGTCAGCCATGCGGTCGCGGGCGTGGTCGCGTGCATCAACGGCAGCACGCCGTAGGTCAGCCAGTCGACCGGCACCGGATCGGGCACGCGCGCGAAGTTCGCCGGCGCCGTCGCCACGGCTGGCAGCAACACGCACAGCGCCAGCAGCGCGAGCGCGAAGCTCGCAGCAACGCGGCGCTGCGGTTGGGTGACCGGGCGCACCAGCCGCGCCAGATGCACCCACACGCCGAGCAGGACGATGAGCCCGATACCGATGTGCAGGAAGATCAGCAGCGAAAACAGCCGATCGGAGATCGCCTCCTCGGTGATGAAGTTGCGCATCAGCGCATCACCGACACCCGGCACCGCGCCGACCCACTCGCCGATGCCGGCGGCCACGAACTGCGCGCGCGTGTCCGCCACCAGCCAGTAGCCGACCATGCCGCACGCGACCGCGAGCCAGATCAACGGCACTCCACTCACCCATGAGAACCAGCGAAACCCGCGATAACGACCCTTGAGCCACTCGTAAGCGAGGTGCGCGAGCGTGCAGGCGAGGAACGCGAACGATGAATAACGGTGCAGGCTGTGCACCACGCCGTTGAACGGATGGTCCTGCAATGCCTGCACGGAGCGCAGCGCGCCGTCGGCTGCAGTGTCGAAATAGATGAACAGATACGCACCACTGCCGACCGACAGCCAGAAACAAAGCATCGCCAGCGCGCCCAACTGGCGCAGCGGATTGGCAGCCGCGCCGCACAGCCGGTCGAGCGCAATGTCAGCCGTGCGCAGCGCGCGCGCGGCGACGTGTTGCGGATCGGGGTCGATCGAGGCGTGCTGGGGCTGGTGAAGCGGCTGCATACCGCGATGATGCTGACCGGGTATGTTGCGGGCCTTGATGCCTGCTAAAGAAGGCCGCAACACCGGGCAGATGGGACACGCTTCCGCAGCGAGTCAGGGTCAGGCTTCCGTGTGGGTGGCGGGCAGGGCGATCTCGATCGTCGCGTCTGCCGTCGAAAGTCGTCCTCCCATCTCCGCAATGCGACGGCGTGCCGACTCGAAGTGGGCATCGTGCACCGGGTCTCCAATCGAAGCCGGAGCTTCGCCGGCCGTGGACTCAAAGGCGATGCGAATCAGCAGGTCCGCGCCGCGCAACTCGGTTTGCACCTGGATTCGCCCCTGCGCCGGACGTTGCTGCGTGCCGCGGTCGACGCATGTTTGCAGCAGGGTCATCAGGACTTCGTTCAGATGGTCCGGATTGACATTACGCGCCGGCAACCGGTCGCCCAGCCGGCATTCAATCGGCGCGGCGCGGAATCGACGGTCGAAGTTCAGGAATTCGCACATGGCTTTCACCATCTGATTGACGTCGATGGGTTCGCTCGTGTCGCCACGAATCGACGCGAAATCAGCCATCTGGCGCGTCATCTGCGCGATCCGCCATGTCTGCTCGATGATCGTTTTCGAGTGCGTCACAGTGGTTTCTTCGTCGGTTTGACGGTCCGCGATCGCCTGTGCCAGGCCGGTGATCGTTGCCAGCGGATTGCCGACCTCATGCGAGACGTTGGCCGCCAAAGTGGCAAGGGCGCCCATCTTTTCCCGATGCCACTGCCGCTCGCGAAGGATCGAAACCTGTTGCGCGCGCGCCTGCCGGTCGATGATGCGCTGGCCGTAATGCACGATGAGAAGTGACGCGAAATACAGCACCACGAGCAGTCCGCCCACGATCCCGAGGAACTCGTTCGAATTCGCGACCACTTTGTGCTGATTGTCCATGGCCGAGCGCTCGACGCGGGCCTGGTTCTTCGCGGTCAGCGACGCGACCGTGGCCGCCGCCGCCTTGATCTGATCCAGGATTGGCGTGACGTCCGAATAGATTTCGAACACGCCGACGATCTCTTTGGTACCCGCTGCGCGCACCGGAAGGTAACTCGAGATCAGATCACGATTCTCGACGACCTGTTCGAATGCGCTGAACCGGTCGCGATGGGTCAACTCACTTGCAGGCTGCCCGCGCGCCGCCGTCTGCCAGCCGAGATTGTCGGCCTTGTCTTCCCCGATCTGGCTGTGCTCGGACGAGTAGACCGTGATCCCGCGCAGATCGAACACCTTGATCTTGAACACCGTGGTGGCCCGCATCGTCGCATAGGCCCTGGAATCAAGCGCTGCGAATCCCGGCAGCGACATGATCTTCCGGCCGATCTGTGCAAAGCATGCCTGGCGGCCCGTCGTCTGGCCGCCACCCGTGGCGTCGCCGGCGGCCATGTCGCGGCAGCGGTCGATCGGGATCCGCCGTGCCTTGTCGACGAGCGGAGCGAAGTCCGTTTCCCAGAGCACGTTGGCGAACGCGCGGGTCAGGTTGACGTGCCCCAGTTCGTGCGTTGCCAGCAGGCTGGCGCGCGCATTGTCTTCCTGTTGACGGGCTAGCTCCAATTGCGCCTGCGCGAAGAACGCAGTCTGTTCGCGCTGCACCTGCGCGAAGAAGTTCTCCTCGCCACGCTGCAGCACGTACAGCGTGATGGCGACCGCGGCGAATGCGGCGAGGCTCGTCAACGTGAAATACCGCAGCAACCGGAACCCGCCGGCACGCGAACCGTCGGCGGGCGGACTCACGTCACGCCGCGTCGATGCTCGCGCAGCAGACTCCATTGCCTTACTCCTGTGCTTGCGGCGCGGGTCGACCGCGTGGGAAGACTACCCTCTCGCGCAGGAATCAAGCGTGAGGAAGGACGACTTTACGCTGCGCGTCCTGGCGGCCGGGCGAACGGGCGGATGCCCGGATTCAGGTCAGCCGCGTCCCGCTGCGCTTCCTGTGCAGTTCGCGCACGACAAACCACACCACCGCCCCGAGAAAAGTGAACCCCGCGAACAACTCGACGAACAACGAGTAGTCGAACTTGTACTTGCCGCTGGCCGGGTCGTACACGGTGCAGTAAAGCTTGACCTTGGTCCACACGTTGTCGAGCGTCAGCGCGCGCGAGGCGGTTCCGCCGAGCAGTTCCTTCAACGGTCCGACGAACAGGGGCAGCTCGAACGCATCACCGTAGACCTGCCGGTAGACAGTGCCGCCGGTGTCGACAATGCTCGTCTGCACCAGGTGATCAAAGCCTCCCGTGGTGGGCTCTGCGCTGAACCCGAAACGTGCGAGCAGCGCCGGGACGTCCTGTGTGCGGGGTGCTGCGAACAGCCAATCCGGATCGTCGATGCCCTGCTTGCGCGCGAACGCGGCCAGGGCCTCGGGCGTGTCGAAGGGCTGGTTGAAACCGATCGACACGACGCGGAACTTGGAGGCGCCGAGCGCGGCGCGCGTCTCGGCGACCGCCTTCTTCAGGGACTGCGTGGTCGCAGGACAGACCTGGAAGCAGCCGGTGTAGATGAAACTCACCACCAGCGGGCGATCACGCAGATCGGCCATGCGCAGCGCGCGGCCGGTTTGATCGACGAGCGCCCAGTCGCCGACCGGTTGACCGATCACCGCCTGACTCGCGCGCACGGCCTGCTCTTCACGGCCGGGCACCGCCTCGGCGTCAACGCTGACGAGCGCCGCAAGCACAACGGCGGCGCAGCCGCGTGCGGCGTTCATGTCAATGCAGCAACGCTGCGTCGAGCATCAGTCCGAGCAGGAGCAGGGACAACTGTGCGAGCGAGGCGAGAAAACAGCGGCGTGCGTTGACGCGCGTCGGATCGTGGTCGAGTCGCACCGCCGCATAGACGAACCACAGGCCGCCTGCGAACGCGAACACGCCGTAGATCCAGCCGGCCGAGCCCAGCAGCAGCAGCCAGGACAACCCGACCAGCGCGGCGGCGTGTGCAAGCACCGCGTGCGCCGCGACCTGGTCGCCCTTGACGACCGGAAGCATCGGCACGCCTGCAGCGGCGTAGTCGTCGCGACAGACGATCGCCAGGCTCCAGAAGTGCGGCGGTGTCCACAGCAACAGGATCAACGCCAGCAGCCAGACCTGCGGCGAAAGCTGTGGCGAGACCGCGGCGGCGCCGGCCAGCACGGCGAAGCTGCCGGATGCGCCGCCGATCACGATGTTCCACCAGGTGCGGCGCTTGAGCCACACGGTGTAGACGATCGCGTAGAAGAACGCGCCAAGAAACGTGAAGAATGCCGCCTGCGCGTTCATCGCGTAGCCCACGCTGGCGACACCGAGCGCGACGACCGTCGCGATCACGGCGAGCCACAGTGGCCCGCGTGCGAGTCGCCCCGTCACGAAAGGCCGCATGCGCGTGCGACGCATGCGCGCATCGAGATCCGCTTCGTAATACTGGTTGAAGGCGCCCGCTGCCGCAGCGGACAGCAACACGCCGGCAAACAGGATCGCGAGTTGTGCGCCGCTGAGCGCAGTGCCCGGCTGCAGCGCAGCACCGGCCAGCGCCGTCACGGCGATCACGATGCCGATGCGCAGCTTGAACAGGCCGAACAGCAGACGAAGCGTGACCGGCAGCGATATCGCGCGAGCGGAGGAGACTGTGGTCGACATGGTTGGGCTCCTTGCTTTTTTCCTCCCTCCCCCTTGATGAGGGAGGGAGGTCAGGTCAACTCAAGCCCCACACCGTTGACAGATACTTCCAGTTGACGAAGTAGTACAGCACGAACGCGGCAAGGAACACAAGCGCGAAGACGAAAGTGCCGGGTGCTGCGAAACCCGCCGTACCGTGGCCCGTCAGCGCGGCCGAGACCGGCATCTTCAGAACCGTCCCCTGGCCTGAGTACGCGCCGGCGTCCAGGCGTTTGCCCACCAGCAGCGATCCGACCGTGATCAGGATGTAGGAGACGCCGCCGATGATCGCGACCAGACCTGACACGCCGACGATCGCCAGCATCAGCCACGCGGTGCCCGGAAACTCGTACGGCAGTGCGGCGCCGGCGAACGTGATGTCCCAGTGCCGGCGCGGTACGCCGAGCGTGCCCGCGCCCATCATCGCCAGGCAGAACACGCCCATGCCGAGACCGAACAGATACGGCTGCCACTTCGCTAGCCCCGGCAGGATCATCTCGCGGTTGAACAGCGTCGGGATCAGGAAGTAAGTGATCGACATGAACGCGAGCGTGGTGCCGATCACCACCGTTGCGTGGAAGTGGCCGGGCACGTAGATCGTGTTGTGAATCAGCATGTTCAACTGCTCGGTGCCCATCATCACGCCCGAGATGCCGCCGAGGAAGCCGAAGCCGAGCAGCGAGATGAACATGCCCGAGAACACCGGGTTGCCCCACGGCGCCTTGCGGATCCACTCGAACAGACCCTTGGTGAAGCCCTTGCCGCGCTGTGCGACCTCGATCGCGCCCGGTACGGTCAGCCCGTGGATCATCGATGCCAGCACCGCGAGGTACATCGCATAGCTGGTGTTGAAGACTTTCCATTCGGTGCTCAGTCCCGGGTCGGACAGCAGGTGGTGCGCGCTGGCCAGTTGCAGGAACAGGATGTACAGCACAAAGGCCATGCGCGAGACGCGCTCGCTCATCGGCTTGGCACCGAACACGATGGCGGCGATCGCGTACCAGACGGCGACATGCGCGCTGACGTTGATCTGCTGCGAGCTGTGGCCGAACGCCCACCATATCGTGCGGTACATCAGCGGGTCAATGTAGTGGACGTAGCCAACCGACCACAGGAAGGTCGGGATCAGGATGATTGCCCCCGAGGCGATCGTGAAGACCGCGATGATGGCGGCCGTCATGGCACCGAATGTCACGAGCGGAATCGAGCCCTCGTAGGTCGCCTCGGCCTTGGCCACCACCAGCGTGCCGAAGAAGATGAAGCAGCCGATCAGCGCGCCAACCGCGAACAGGATCAGCCCGAGATAGAACATCGGGTTGGCCGGCAGCGGCACGTAGGACGTGAACATCACCGTCGAGTCGCCTTTGAACACGGCGACGTTGTTGATGATCGCGCCGCCCAGCATCAATGCGAACGCGACCCAGCCCAGGTTGGGTGTCGCCAGCCGCGAGCGCAGCAGTGTGGACGAGCAGAAGTACAGGATCGCGATCTCGAAGAAGATGATCCAGAACGCGAGCATGTCAAGCCCGTGCGCCGTGAGCACCATGTAGAAATTCTCGGCGTCGATCAGATGGATTGCCTGCCAGCGCGTCAGCAGCACCAGCAGCGCCAGGACGCCGCCGACCAGCAGCGCGACCACGGCCGCCACCGCATTGGCCTTGATCAGGCCTTCGGCGGACTTGTGGAACTGCAGCCCCGTGCGCGGGCAAATACGGAACTCGGTTGTATTGGCCATGACCGTCCCCTATTGCGTCACGTACAGCTTGGAAACCATCTTGTGATGGCCGATGCCGCAGAACTCGTTGCACAGGATCGCGTAGGTGCCGCTTCGGTTGGGCGTGATCGTGACCACGTGTTCATAGCCCGGCAGCACCTGGATGTTGATGTTCTCCGGTTGCAGCGAAAAGCCGTGCTGATAGTCCATCGCGGTCAGATGCAGCCGGTAGGTCTTGCCCTGCTGCAGTTCGAGGATCGGCCACCATGCCCACAGGCGCGCGATCAGGAAAACGTCGGCACCGGCCGGCGGCTTCACCACCGGAATCTTCTCGTCGGTCTCGGTGCGCACCGTGTACTTGGCCACCATCTCCTCGGCGGCCTTCTGGTACATCGCCGGCTTGACGCGATAGGTCTCGCTCGACAGGTTCTGCTTACCGTAGACGTGCCAGTACGGCATCATGAAGAACATGATGAGGCACCAGGCAAAGGCAATCACGATCCAGAACAATTCGTCCTTGTGGATCGGCTGCTTCCACCAGACGCGTTGTGCAGGCGGTTGAATTGCGCTCATCGCATGCGCTCCCGGAAGTTATTTCGCCAGCGGACTGATCGGAATGCCCACGATTTCCATCACGCCCCAGACGATGTAAAGCACTGTCGGCAGCGCGATGCCCAGGAACAGCAACAGGAACGGGTTGTCGAGCATCATCTGAAACGCGGGGATGCGCTCTTCCGCAGCGGCCCCTTTTGACTTTTCTTCCATCGCTTCCTCCCGGGTGAACAACCGATCGCACCCGCGGCGGCGGGCCGCAGGGTTTCGGTAGCGGGCAACCTTACGCAGCGTCGCGCGGAAAAAAATTGATACGCCTTAAGCATTCCGGATCTGGCCTGCGGTTGCTGCAGCGCATCCCGGATGGACGCGCGTTCACCATGTCGTTCGATGATTCAAGTTAAACCGCATCCGCGGTCGCGCCCGTAGCGTTGCGTGATTCCGGAACCCGACGCCGCCACGTGCTCAAGACCATTCACTCCGCCGGCCAGCGCGTGATCGTGCGCATGGACAGCGTGTTCAATCGCATCTTTGGCGATGCGATCAATCCGCTGTACCACCTGGGGGCGATCAGCTACTTCATGTTCTGGGTCGTGGTGGCGAGCGGCTTCTACGTCTATGCGTTCTACGAAACCGGCGTCGATACCACCTTTGCGTCGGTCGAGCGCCTGACGCACCAGCAGTGGTGGGCCGGTGGCGTGATGCGCAGCCTGCATCGCTACGCATCGGCCGCGATGGTGCTGACGATGCTGCTGCACCTCGCGCGTCACTTCTTCTTCGACCGCTACCGGGGCTTTCGGGCGTTTTCGTGGCTCACCGGCATTGTGGTGCTGTGGCTCGTCTACGTCTCCGGCGTCAACGGCTACATGCTGCCGTGGGACCGACTGGCGCAGTACACCGTGGTGACCACCGCCGAATGGTTCGATGCGCTGCCGGTCTTCCGCGGCCGGCTGGTGCGCAACTTCATCCTGCCCGAGGCGATCACCGATCGCTTCTTCTCGCTGCTGCAGTTCCTGCACATCGGCATTCCGCTCGTGGCGTTGGCGGCCTTGTGGGTGCACACGCAACGCGTGCCGCGGGCGCGCACGCTGCCGCCGCGCGCGCTCGCGTTCGGGCTGATGGCAATGCTCATGGGGCTGTCGCTGCTCAAACCGGCGGTGAGCCAGGGCGCGGCCGATTTCGCCACGCAGCCCAGTCGGCTTGATCTCGACTGGTTCTATCTGGCGCTGTATCCAGTCGTCACCCGCGGTCATGCGGCTGCGCTGTGGATGGTGGTGGCCGGCGCCACGGTTCTGTTCGCGCTCGTCCCATGGTTGCCGCCGCCCAAGCGCGGCGCGGTGCGCGCCTGGCAGATGACGGTGCACCCGGGAAACCGCACGGTGCCGGTCCGCCCCGGTGAGACGCTGCTCGATGCCGGACTGCGCGGTGGTGTGCCGTTGCCGTTCGAGTGCCGGTCGGGCGGTTGCGGTGAGTGCCGTGCAAAGGTGCTGATCGGGGATGTCGACCCAGGCGTGTATCAGCCTGCCGCACTGACCACGCAAGCGCGTGCGCGCGGCGACGCCTTGCTGTGTTGCGCCATCGCGCTGAGCGACGTTGAAATCGAACTGGAGGAGGGCGCGGCCGCGCGTGAAGAGCCGCTGTCGGTCTACCACGCCAGCGTCGAGAAGCTTGAACGACTGGCGCCAGACGTGATGGCGCTCACGCTGCGCCTTCACCCCGGCACGCACATCACATACCGGGCCGGGCAGTACATCAACATCCTGCTCGATGACGGGGCGCGCCGCGCGTATTCGTTTACCGAGCGCAGCGGCACGACCGACCGGATCGACCTGCACGTGCGCCGCATTCCCGGCGGGCGTTTCACGACTCATGTATTCGAGCGGCTGCGGGTCGGCGACCGGATGCGCTTCGAAGGCCCGCTGGGCGAAACGGTGTTGCGCGAGGGCGAGCATCCCATCATCTTTGTCGCCGGTGCGACCGGGTTCGCGCCAGTCAAGAGCCTGCTCGAAGAGGCGTTCGCGCGTAGTGAGCCGCGTCCGCTCCACCTGTACTGGGGTGTGCGCAAACGTCGCGACCTTTACATGCTGGATCTGCCGCAGCAGTGGGAGCGCCAGCACACCAATTTCCACTTCGTTCCCGTTCTGTCCGAGGCCGGGCCGGAGGACGAGTGGAGTGGCCGCACCGGGCTGGTCCACGAGGCGCTGCTGGAGGATTTCCCGGATCTCGCCGGTCACCTCGTCTATGCGTGCGGGTCGATGCAGATGGTGGAGCACGCCCGCCCGGCGCTGCTGGCGCACGGACTGGACGAGGCATCGTGTCTGTCGGATGCGTTCACGTCGCAACGCCCGGAGGCCGTATCACCCGGACAACCTTGATCGCCATCAAGGAGGCGCTCCGTATGGCGGTTAGCTTCGCGTGTACGGCGTTGCCGCGCTAATAGGAGAAGGAAGCCCCACGTGTTCAGCCAGCCGGTGAGAAGCGTTATGGAGCGGCGCAAGCTGCTGATTGCTACGCCCAAGACGCCCGTGAGCAAGGCGGCGATGATGATGGCGGATCAGCAGGTCGGCGCTATTGTGGTCGTCGAAGACGAACACGTGGTCGGGATCTTCACCGAGCGCGATGCGCTGTTCCGCGTCATTGCGCGTGGGCTGGAACCGAAGGACACGCTGCTCGCCGATGTGATGACGCCCGCGCCAAAAACCATCACGCCCGACAAATCCTTCGGCCTCGCAATGCTGGTGATGCACGAGAATGGCTTTCGGCACCTGCCGGTCATCGATCAGGGCAAACCGATCGGGATCGTATCGGCACGCGACGCCCTGGATCCGGACCTGGAGGAGTTCGTCGCCGAGGAACGGCGGCGCAAGCACATCGAGGAAACGCGGTAGGTCACCCGCGACGCGACGGGGCCAGACCGATCAGCGTCACACGCCGAGGCCGGGCGAGCGCGTCAGGGCAACGGCAACGATATAGGCGAACACCACAAGCGCGGCGGCGAATGCCAGCGTGCGCTGGTTCGGCGTACGGCCGTATCGAAGCGCGATCGCCCCAAGCACGATGTAGCCGAGCAGCGCGATGATCTTTGCCAGCAGCCACGGTTGCTGGGTCGGCACCAGGCGCGCGAGCACGGCCATCGTGATCGCCGAGGCGAGCAGCACGGTGTCGACGATGTGCGGCACGATGCGCACGACGCGCGCGTTGTGCCAACTTGATCCGGCAAACATCAGCGCGCCGCGCGCGACAAAACCGGTGCCGCTCACGATCACGCAGGCGACGTGGATCGCCTTGAGCGTCGCGTACATGCCTCCTCAGCCGGGCCGGCCGTCGGCGCGTGCGCGCAGGTAGATCGACAGGTTGCGCGCCGCCCATGGCAGGAGCGCCGCGCACCAAAGCACGATCGCTGCCGGCGTCAGCCACGACGCCTGCGCCGGCAGCGCGTCGACCAGTACGCGCACCAGCACGGCAGCCTGCAAGGTCCAGAACAGCGACCAGGTCAGGTTGTCGGCGACCAACTGCCGGCCGCCATGACCCGCAGTCACGCGGGTGACCATTGCCAGCGTCACGGTGCCGAAGAACCCCATTGTCAGCGCGTGCAACGGTGCCAATCCGAGCGTCGCGCGTTCGATTCCGGCGAGCGCCACCGCGGTGTTCCACGCATACAGCGCGAACGCGATTCCGAGCCACAGGAAACCGAGGTGCAACATCGCCAGCAGCCGGTTGTGCAGGCTTTGCACCACGCCCCAGCGCCACGCGACGAAGAACAGCAACGCGCTAGCGGCGACGTCGACGAGCAGTCGCACCATGCTGAACGCGAAGGACGAGGTGGCGATCGCGATGACCGGCAGGACACCGTGCCCCAGCACGAGCCCGAGAAACGACCACAGCAGCCACAGCGGCCGCCACGCATCAAGGAACGGCACCACGCTCGCCGTGAAGAACGGAATCAGCCGATGTGCGACCGTAACGAAGACCGGAGCGACGAAGAACCAGGTCGTCAGCATCTCGGCCGAATGAATCCAGCGTGCGTCGAGCTGAACGACCCCGACCGCAAACACCAGCTGCGCCAGGGTCCCGAACGAGAAGGCTGTCAGCACCAACCGCGCATGCACCTGATCTTCGACGCGGCTCGCGCGTATCAGATGGCCGAAACGCCACAACAGCCGGGTCCAGGCGGCCGCGATCAACAGCGCGCCGGCGCATACCAGCAGAACGCTCGCGTGCGCGCCGGCCAGCGCCAGCATCAGTCCGGCGAGCGCCAGCGCGCCCGCCAACGCAACGTCGCGGGCGGCGGGCGCGATCACGTTCAGCCACTTCGGGCCCGCGGTGAACAGGAAACCGAACATGAAGAACGGCAGGAAACCGTTAAGCATCAGCCAGCCATGCATCCAGGCAGCCGGCAACTCGAGTGCGATCGGGCTGTCCGCGGTGCGCGCAACGATCTGCACCAGCCACCAGATCGAGGTGGCGACGATGCCGAGCATGCCGCTGAAGAAGAACAGCCGGTGCGGCGCGACCAGGAGCCAGCGTAGAGAGGGATTACCCGTCGGCGCGGAATGTTCCTGCACCAGTGGAATCGTCTTCTGCGTCATCGGTGACCGCTGTCGTACTCTCGCGGGAAGGCCGACACGAGCGGGCCGATGGCGACAAGCGTGTTCGTCAGCCGCAGGCCGGGCCCTGTGTCACCATCAATTATCGGCATGTGCTCAAACATCGGTGACCCGATGTCCTCATCGCCAGCGACGAGTTTCCAGATCGCGGCGGCCGCTGCGCTGATCCGCAGCGCGCAAAGCAAAGCCGCGGGGCATGCGAGCTCCGGCTTGTGCACGGCGGCCGCGGTCATGCCGGAACAGGTTCCGCCAGCAGCGCGCTGACCTTCTCGCGCACGGCGGCGATTTCGGCGATTGGCTTGTCAAGCAGAAAGGCGATCAGGTCGCGTACGGAACGGATCTGCGAACCGAAGGGCAGCTTCCCGGCGCCGCGGAAGAACAGCCCGTGCATCACATCACCGCGCAGCGCGGCAGCCAGCTGGTGATCGATGCAGAACTGGCCGATCTTGGCGATGCCGTCGCGCAGTCCGCACTGTGCCAGGCAGTCGAACGCCATCCGGCAGCGGGGCTTCGTTGCCGTGCGCTCGGCGAGCTTCGCCTGCAGCTTGGGCGCCAGCTTCAGATACCTATCCAGCCACGGCGTGCGCACGGCGCGCGCCGGCAGCCCGGCGACGCTGACGAACTCGACGATGTCTTCGGTCTTCGCTTCCACAAGCACACGCTTGAACTCGGGATGTGCGTCGCATTCCTGCGTAACCGCGAACGCGGTGCCGATCTGCGCCGCCGAGGCACCGAGCGCGAACAGGCTGCGCAAGCGCTGTGGCGTGTTGATGCCGCCGGCGGGGATCAGCGGCACACGATCCTCCGCGCCCAGCGCGCGCAGCAGTGCACGAGCCTCGGGAAGGACGTTCTCGAAATCGAATCGGGGGTCGTTCAGGTCCTCGATACGGGCGGCCCCCAGGTGGCCGCCGGCATGCTTCGGATGCTCGATCACGATCGCATCGGGCAACCGACCCTTGCGTTCCCATTTCTTCAGGATCAGTGCGATGCCGCGCGCGTCCGACAGAATCGGAATCAGCGCAACACGCGGAAAGTCCGCCGCGAGGTCGGGGAGATCGAGTGGCAGCCCGGCGCCGACCACCACCGCATCGATGCCGCTCTCGCACGCGCGCCGGATATAGGGCGCGTATTCCGCAACCGCGCGCATCACGTTCACCGCGAGCAGGCCCCGACCCTGAGCGATCTGGCGCGCGGCACCGATTTCGCGCTCGAGCGCTTCGAGATTTGCCGCGTTGATCGCGGCCTTGGTATCGGCTCCGGTGCCGAGGTGCGCGGTCCGCGCCATCAGGTCCGGATGATGACGGCGCAGATCGACTGACGACAGCGTGCCGACCGCATCGCATGCGGCCACGCTGCCCGCGAGTCGATGCGCGGACACGCCCACACCCATCCCGCCCTGGACAATGGGCAGCACCTCGCGGCCCGCGAGGTTCAGCAACGGCAGATCGCAGTTGATTTTCAGCACACGAATTGACACCAAAACGCGCACAGTGCCGTCCGTCGCGACGCCTGTCCTTGTGCGAGATCAAGCGAAACGCGATCCAGCAGATTCGGCGACCGTTGCCACCGCGAAAGTAAGGCCAGTTCAGGTCGAAATGTCACCAATATCGGGTATCGACCTCGCGCAGGGCGCAATTTCGCCCGCGGGTACTTCGGCCGGCTCGACGCGCCGAAGTGCCTCCGGCGAATCGCGCACCTGCAGCACGGCATCCGGGGCCAGTGGCGTAAGCAGATTCCGTCGCCTCGCGCTGCCGGCTGTGTCAGTTCGCGTGCGCATTGTCGTTGAGGGCCTCGTGCGCCAGCGCATGCGCGTACTCGCGCAGCGCGCGGCGCAATTTGCGGTCGGCCAGCAGCGTGGCGATCCGATCGGCGACGAATTCGAACGGCAGCAGATCGCCCGGCACGCGGCGTGTCACGCGCACGATGTGCACGCCGAAGCGCGTCTCGATCAGGGACGGCACGAGGCCGGCAGCGCCGAATTCCTCCAGCGCCTGCCAGAATTCGGGGACGACTTGCTCCCGCGTGAGCTGGCCAAGATTGCCGCCAAGCGCACCGGAAGGGCAGTTCGACCACTGCTTTGCGGCGTCCGCGAAATCGATCTCGCCGCGTTGCAGAGTGGCGAGCTTTTCTTGCGCGAAATCGCGCAGCGCCGGTCGGTAGGAGTCCCGCTGTGCCGCGAACAGGATGTGGTCGGCTTCGACCAGGGTGCCGGCCCGAAACGATTGCTGGTGCGCATCGTAATACTCACGGCATTCGGCTTCGCTCGGCGGTTCGACGTGCACCTCGCGATCCAGCAGCGCGTCGATGATTGCCTCTTCTGAATTGCCCTCTATGCGCAGCAAGCTGGCGCGCCCGAGCAGCGCAGAACGCGCTGCGCGCATCAGGGCCGTCGTGTCGGCGTGCATGCTCATCCCGGACCATGCGTCAGCGCCGCGAGCGCACGACCTGGTAGGCGCGGCCGAGGTAGGCGAGTGCGCCAAACCCGCTCCAGATGTGTACGAGGCGAGAGAACGGGAACACCAGGAAGATCGTCATCCCGAGCACGAGGTGCAGCTTGAACACCGGCGCCACATCCGACACGTAAGCGGCAGCGTCGGTGCGCAGCGTGAAGATGTGCTGCGCCCACGTCATCAGCTTGACCATCTCACCGCCGTCACGGTGCTGCCAGGATACGGTGAGCGAAAACAGCCCCAGCGCCAACTGGATCAAGAGCAGCCACAGAACGACCCAGTCCATCGACGTCGTGGTCGCGCGGATGCGCGGCTCACTGTAGCGACGCAGCATCAGGATCGCGAGCCCGGCCAGCATCGTGAATCCGAACAACCCGCCGGCGAGAATCGCCAGCATCTGCTTGGCCGGCGCTTCGACGCCGAGCGCATGCCACACCGGAATCGGCGTCAGCAGCCCGCCCAGGTGGCCGAAGAAGATGCCGAGGATGCCGATGTGAAAGAGATTCGACCCGAGCCGCAACTGGCCGGTGCGCAGCATCTGGCTCGATTCCGAACGCCACGTGTACGGCTCGCGGTCGAAGCGGATCAGGCTGCCGATCAGGAATACGGCGAGGCAGACGTACGGGTAGATCCCGAACGCGATGATGTTGAGCGAATTCATGCGGCTCTCCGGTGGATTTGGATCGCTTGCTCTTTTGGCTGCGCGCGCGATGATCCGCACGGCGACGGTGCGTCGAGAAAACTGACCGGCGCGTCCACCCACGCCGCGTCGATGGCTTCGGGCGTTGTGTCGTCGCCGTCGTCGTCTGTTGCGAGCGATGCGGCGGCGCCGGCGAGGTCGAGCAACACATCGAATACGGTCGCATAGACGCTGTTGCGCCGGGCGAGTGCGGCGTGGATCGACTGCAGGATATGCGCGATGTCGGCAAGCTGTTCGTGCGCGCCGGCATCATCGAGCAACGACAAATACTCAAGGAATGCCGGCAGGTAGTCGGGCAATTGTTCGGTTTCGAGTTCGACTCCCGCCGCGCGATACATCGCCAGCAGATCGACCATCGCCTGGCCGCGATCGCGCGAGTCGCCGTGCACATGCTCGAACAGGTTGAGCGACGTGCGGCGGCCGCGATCGAAGGTGTCGACGTAGAACTCCTGCAGGTCAAGGAGGTCGCCGTCCCGCAGGTGCGCGACCAGCGGCTCAACGGCGCTGGCGCAGGGACCCAAGGCCGATGCAGCTGCTGCGACCTCGTCCACGTTTGCATGCAACTGCTCGGAGGGATAGTCGAGCAGCGCGGCAAGAGCGCGATAGCCCAGGTTCATGCAACCTCCCTGATCGTGATGACCTTGCGCTTCGAACCGAACAGGCTGGGCTTGGCATCATTGCCGAACGAGAAGCCGCACGATCCCTTGAGGTCGAACGCGTTCTCCGCGTACTCGCGGTGCGTGGTCGGGATCACGAAGCGGTCCTCGTAGTTGGCGATCGCCATGATCCTGTACATGTCTTCGACCAGCGCCTGCGTCAGCCCCGCCTGTTTGAGCACCTCGATGCGATCGACGCCGTCGACGTGCCGCCCGCGCATGAAGATGCGCATCGCCAGCATGCGTTCGAGGGCGCGCGCCACCGGCGCTTCGTCGCCCGCGGTCAACAGGTTGGCGAGGTACTTGAGCGGAATGCGCAGACTCTGCACGTTCGGCAACTCGCCCGTCCAGTCGATCGCACCTGCCTCGACGCGCGCCTGCACCGGCGACAGCGGCGGGATGTACCAGACCATCGGCAGCGTGCGGTACTCAGGATGCAGCGGCAGCGCCACGCGCCAGTCGACCGCCATCTTGTAGACAGGCGACAGCTTGGCCGCGTCGAGCCATGCCCGTGGCACGCCGTCCGCGAGCGCCTGCGCGATGACGGCCGGATCGTTGGGATCAAGGAAAATGCCCAGCTGCGCGTCGTACAGATTCTTGTCGTGCTCAACTGAGGCGACCTGCTCGATCCGGTCGGCGTCGTACAGCAGCACACCGAGATAACGGATGCGGCCGACACAGGTCTCGGAGCACACGGTCGGCTGACCGGATTCGATCCGCGGATAGCAGAAGATGCATTTTTCCGCCTTGCCGGTTTGCCAGTTGTAGTAGATCTTCTTGTACGGGCAGCCCGACACGCACATGCGCCAGCCGCGGCACTTGTCCTGGTCGATCAGCACGATGCCGTCTTCCTCGCGCTTGTAGATCGATCCCGACGGGCACGACGCCACACAGGTCGGATTCAGGCAGTGCTCGCACAGGCGCGGCAGATACATCATGAAGGTCTTCTCGAACTCGCCGTAGACCTCCTTCTCCATCGCCTCGAAGTTGGCATCCTTCGAGCGCTTGGCGAATTCGCCGCCGAGGATCTCCTCCCAGTTCGGGCCCCACTCGATCTTTTCCATCCGCTGGCCCGTCAGCAGCGAGCGCGGACGCGCGGTCGGCGCCGCCTTCATCTCCGGCGCGCTTTGCAGGTGGTCGTAGTCGAAGTCGAACGGCTCGTAGTAATCATCGATCTCCGGCAGGTTCGGGTTGGCGAAGATGTTCATCAGGATGCGCGCCTTGCCGCCCTGCTTTGGCTCCAGCTTGCCGTCGCGCTTCCGCACCCAGCCGCCTTTCCACTTCTGCTGGTTTTCCCACTCTTTCGGATAACCGATGCCAGGCTTGGTCTCGACGTTGTTGAACCACGCGTACTCCATGCCGGGCCGAGTGGTCCACACGTTCTTGCAGGTGACCGAACACGTGTGACAGCCGATGCATTTATCCAGGTTCAGGACCATGCCGATTTGCGCGCGAACTTTCATGTCTGCACTCCAGAAGTCGTGTTCACCACAGAGACACAAAGATCACGGAGAAGGACGACACAAGCAAGTTCTCCATGTTCTCTGTGTCTCTGTGGTTCAAGTTGTCTCTACGCATTCGCGGCCGCAGTGGCCTGGGCCAGCGCATCCGGCGCCGGGGTGTCGAGCCAATCGACCTTCACCATCTTGCGCACGACGACGAACTCGTCGCGATTGGTGCCGATCGTTCCGTAGTAGTTGAAGCCGTAGGAAAGCTGCGCGTAGCCGCCGATCATGTGCGTGGGCTTGAGCACCGCGCGCGTAACCGAGTTGTGGATGCCGCCGCGCTGGCCGGTGATCTCCGAGCCCGGCGTATTCACGATCTTCTCCTGCGCGTGGTACATCATGCACATGCCGGCGTTGACGCGCTGGCTGACCACCGCGCGCGCGGCGATTGCGCCGTTGGCGTTGTAGAGCTCGATCCAGTCGTTATCGACGATGCCCACGCTCTTCGCATCGGCCTCCGACAACCACACCACCGGGCCGCCACGATTCAGCGTCAGCATGATCTGGTTGTCGGTGTACGTGGAGTGGATGCCCCACTTCTGGTGCGGCGTGATGAAGTTCAGCACCACCTCGGCGTTGCCGTTGGGTTTCGAACCCCTCACGCCAAGCGTCTTGAGGTCGACGGGGGGGCGATACACGCAGAAACCCTCGCCGAACGCGCGCATCCACGCGTGGTCCTGATAGAACTGCTGGCGCCCGGTCAGCGTGCGCCATGGGATCAGCTCGTGCACATTGGTGTAGCCGGCGTTGTACGAGACCTTCTCGCTTTCCAGCCCCGACCAGGTCGGCGATGAGATGATCTTGCGTGGCTGGGCCTGGATGTCGCGGAAGCGGATCTTCTCGTCTTCCTTATGCAGCGCCAGGTGCGCGTGTTCCTTGCCGGTGATCTTCGACAGCGCTTCCCAGGCCTTCACGGCGACGTGGCCGTTGGTCTCGGGCGCCAGCATCAGTATCACTTCGGCAGCGTCGATGTCGGTCTCGATCTTCGCCATGCCCTTGGTCGGGCCGTCGTCGCTGACGGCGCCGTTCAGGTCTTTCAGCGCCTGCACTTCGTCCGCGGTGTTCCACGCGATCCCTTTGCCACCATTGCCCACCTTGGTCATCAGCGGCCCGAGTGCGGTGAAGCGCTTGTAGGTGTTCGGGTAATCGCGCTCAACCACTGCCATCTGCGGGCCGGTCTTGCCGGGTATGAGGTCCACCTCGCTTTTCATCCAGTCCTTCACGTCGAGCGGTTGCGCGAGTTCGCTCGGCGTGTCGTGCATCGTCGGCGTCAGCACCAGGTCCTTTTCGATGCCGAGGTGACCGACGCAGACCTCGGAGAACTTCTTCGCGATGCCCTTGAAGATCTCCCAGTCGCTGCGGGCCTGCCACGCCGGATCGACCGCGCTCGACAGCGGGTGGATGAACGGATGCATGTCGGACGTGTTCAGATCATTCTTCTCGTACCAGGTCGCGGTTGGCAGCACGATGTCCGAATACAGGCACGTCGTGCTCATGCGGAAGTCGATCGTCACCAGCAGATCCAGCTTGCCCTGCGGGGCGGCGTCGTGCCACTTCACGTCGAGCGGCTTGGCTGCACCTTCTTCGCCGAGATCCTTGCCCAGCACACCATGGCTGGTGCCAAGCAGGTGCTTGAGGAAGTACTCGTGTCCCTTGCCCGATGATCCCAGCAGGTTCGAGCGCCAGACGAACAGGTTGCGCGGCCAGTTAATGGGATTGTCCGGGTCGAGGCACGACAGCTTCAACGTTCCGTCGCGCAGCGATTTGACGGCAAAGTCCTTTGGCTCCATCTGCGCGGCCGCCGCCGCTTTCGTCACCTGCAGCGGATTGGCCTGCAGCTGCGGCGCCGACGGCAGCCATCCCATCCGTTCGGAGCGCGCGTTGAAATCGATGAACGTTCCCGCGTAACGCGCCTTATCGGCCAGCGGTGAAAGCACTTCATTCATCGACAGTTTCTCGTAGCGCCACTGGTTGGTATGCGCATAGAAGAAGCTGGTCGAGTTCTGCTGTCGCGGGGGCCGGCCCCAGTCGAGCGCAAACGCGAGCGGTGTCCAGCCAGTCTGCGGGCGCAGCTTTTCCTGTCCCACGTAGTGCGCCCAGCCACCGCCGCTTTGTCCGACGCAGCCGCACAACATCAGCATATTGATCACGGCGCGGTAGTTCATGTCGCTGTGGTACCAGTGGTTCATCGCCGCGCCGATGATGACCATCGACTTGCCCCGCGTCTTCGCGGCGTTGTCGGCGAACTCGCGTGCGATGGTCGCGACCGCGGTGCGATCCACGCCCGTGATCTTCTCCTGCCATGCCGGCGTGTACGGCGCGTTGTCGTCGCAGGTCTTGGCAAGATGCTCGCCACCGAGCCCGGTATCGATTCCGTAATTGGCGACCATCAGGTCGTACACGGTGGCGACCAGTGTTTCCTCGCCATTCAACGTCAGTTTCAGCGCTGGCACGTTGCGCATCAGCACATCGTTGAATTCGCTGTGCGTGAAGTGCTCGTTGCGCACGCCGCCGAAGTAGGGGAACGCCACCGGCGCCACAACATCGTGTTTGCCTAACCTCGTCAGAGCAAGCTTCAGCGGGTTGCCGTCACGGGCGTCGCGTTCCTCAAGATTCCACTTGCCGACCTTGTCGCCCTGTTCGCCCCAGCGAAAGCCGATCGAGCCGTTGGGCAGCACGATCTGGTTCGTGGCTTCGTCGATCGCGACCGTCTTCCAGTCCGGGTTGTTGGCCTGCGCCAGTTTGTCGGCGAAATCGGAGGCGCGGACGAAGCGGTCGGCAACGTATCTGGCGCCGTCCTTCTTCAGCAGCACCAGCAGCGGCAGGTCGGTGTACTGGCGTGCGTACGCATCGAAGTACGGCACCTTCTTCTCGACATGGAACTCCTTCAGGATCACGTGCCCCATCGCCATGCCGAGCGCGGCGTCGGTGCCCTGCTTCGGATGCAGCCACACGTCGGAAAGCTTGGCAACCTCGGAGTAATCCGGCGTGATCGCAACCGTCTTCGCACCCTTGTAGCGGACCTCGGTGAAGAAGTGCGCATCCGGCGTGCGCGTCTGCGGCACGTTGCTGCCCCAGGCGATGATGTAGGTCGAGTTGTACCAATCCGCCGACTCGGGCACGTCAGTCTGCTCACCCCAGATCTGTGGCGATGATGGCGGCAGGTCGCAGTACCAGTCGTAGAAGCTCATGCACACGCCGCCGATGAGCGACAGATATCGGCTGCCCGCGGCGTAACTGACCATCGACATCGCCGGAATGGGTGAGAAGCCGATCACCCGGTCCGGACCATGTGCCTTGACCGTGTACGCGTTGGCGGCGGCGATGATCTCGTTCACTTCGTCCCACGAACTGCGGATAAAGCCGCCCAGCCCGCGCTTGCTCTGGTACTCGCGCCGTTTGGCGTCGTCCTGAACAATCGACGCCCACGCATCGACCGGATCCTTGTGCTTGCGTGCTTCGCGCCACAGCCGGATGAGGCGCCCGCGCACCAGCGGGTACTTCACGCGGTTGGCGGAGTACAGGTACCACGAGTACGAAGCGCCGCGCGCACAGCCGCGCGGTTCGTGGTTCGGCATGTCGGGGCGCGTGCGAGGGTAGTCGGTCTGCTGCGTCTCCCACGTGACGATGCCGCCCTTGACGTAGATCTTCCACGAGCACGAGCCGGTGCAGTTGGTGCCGTGTGTCGAGCGCACGATCTTGTCGTGCTGCCACCGCTTGCGGTATCCGTCTTCCCAGCGCCGGTCCTCCTGCGTGGTGACGCCGTGTCCGTCGGCGAATGGCTGCCGGTCTTTGGTGAAGAAGAGCAGGCGGTCGAGGAAGTTGCTCATGAGTAGGTTTCTCCGAAAGACAGCACCGATACCCTCACGCCGACCCGCTCTCACTGATGTGGGAGCGGGAGTCTTGTTCCCTCGCCCCGATCACGGGGAGAGGGTTAGGGTGAGGGGCGCGTTTGAGGAATGTCACGGGTTCTTCACATACGCGTCGCGACGCAGGTAGAACCACCAGTTCAGGACCAGGCACAGTGCGTAGAAGATGGCGAAGCCGTACATCGCTATCTGCGGTGTGCCGGCCTTGATCTGATTGCCAATCACCAGCGGCGCGACGAAGGCGCCATAGGCGGCGATCGCCGAGGTCCATCCCAGCACCGGACCGGCCTGGGTGCGATCGAAGATGACGCCGATGGTGCGGAAGGTCGAGCCGTTGCCGATGCCGCTGGCCGCGAAGAGCACGATGAACAGCAGCATGAAAGGCAGGAAGTACTGCTCGGGAGTGGCCGAGCCGTAGGCGAGCAGCATCACGTAGCCAACCGCGATCGAGGCGACCACCATCAAAGCGGAAATCACCTGGGTGACGATCGACCCGCCGACCTTGTCGGAGATCCAACCGCCAATCGGGCGGATCGCCGCGCCGACGAAGGGGCCGATCCAAGCGTAGGTGAACGCCGATGGCGCGTTCGGATTCTTCACCGTGTGCGTCATCACGCCGGTCGCGTCGGGCACGTGGCTGATGCCGAAGATCACCGTGATCGACAGCGGCAGTGCCATCGAAAAGCCGATGAACGAGCCGAAGGTCACGATGTACAGGGCCGTCATCGACCAGGTGTGCTTGTCGCGGAAGATCGCGAACTGCTTGGCGATTCCTTCCTTCATCGCCCCGAATGCGGCGAGCCGCATCACCAGCAGCGCACTCACGACGTCCAGCGGAATCGCCACCCACATGCTGATGAGGCCAACGCCGGTCGGCGGCGGCAAGTACAGGTAGAGCCCGATGATCGCGGGGATAAACGCCAGCGTGTAAAGATAAGTGACCTTGGCAAACGCGACGATCGGATTGCCCGACGCGGGCGTAACCGTCTTCAGGTTGTTCATGCCGAACCAGCACAGGATCGACAGCGGTACGAGAGACAGCACCCATGCGAAGCCGGCGTTCTGGATCCAGGTCGGCGTGCCCGCGGTGATCTTGCCGAAGATCCAGCCGCTGTCTTTCGTCAACGTCATCGGCTCGCCGCCGAGCGCGCCGAACAACCCCACCGTCATCACGAGCGGAATCACGATCTGCATCGTCGTCACGCCGAAGTTGCCGATGCCGGCGTTGATGCCCAGCGCCGTGCCCTGCAGCCGCTTCGGAAAGAAGGTGCTGATGTTCGACATGGAGCTGGCGAAGTTGCCACCCCCGACACCCGACCACAGCGCCATCAGCTGGAATGCCCACAGCGGCCAGTCCTTGTGCTGCAGGCAGATGCCGGTGCCGATCGCCGGCGCGAGCAGCATTGCGGTGGTCAGGAAGATCGTGTTGCGTCCGCCGGCCAGGCGAATGAAGAACGACGCCGGGATGCGCATCGTCGCGCCGGAGATGCCAGCGATTGCGGTCAGTGTGAAAAGCTCCGCCTGCGTAAATGGAAAGCCAAGGTTGAGCATCTGCACGGTGATGATTCCCCACATGCCCCAGACCGCGAACGCGCACAGCAGCGCGGGCACCGAGAGGATCAGGTTGCGGTAGGCGATGCGCTTGCCGGTGCTGTTCCAGAACGTTTCGTCTTCCGGACGCCAGTCGACGATGTCGCCGGCCAAGGAATGCTTCGGCGCAGCAGTAGTGCCGGGCTGAACTGCACTCATGGTCTTCTCCCCTGGTTTGAGTCTCTGCGTCAGCGGGCCGCGGATTCGGTCGCGTGCCCGGACACCACGTCGACGGTGCGCATTTCGGTCCGGTACATCCAGATCAGCGATACCCAAACCACGCCGTACATCAGCATGAAAGCGCTCGAGCGGATGCCGGTCAGATCCTGCAGCGCGCCGAACATGATTGGCAGCACGAAGCCGCCGAGGCCGCCGGCGAGGCCCACGATGCCCGAGATCACGCCGATGTTGTGCGGATAGTCGTCACTGATGTATTTGAAGACGCTCGCCTTGCCGAACGCCCACGCCACGCCGATGGCAAACATCAGTGCAGTGAAGGTCCAGACGTTATGTGCGAGCGTGAAAGTGATCGGGCCATTGATCGTCTGCACCGTGTAGCTGGTGGCCGGATACGACAGC
Source organism: Burkholderiaceae bacterium (assembly GCA_036824465.1). Classification (GTDB taxonomy): domain Bacteria; phylum Pseudomonadota; class Gammaproteobacteria; order Burkholderiales; family Burkholderiaceae_F; genus JAKOQB01. The sequence continues at coordinate 18,976 of DAITAC010000019.1, read as the reverse complement.
AGGAAGAGGCAGATCCAGCTCACCCACATCACCCACCACGTGAGCTTGTGCGCGCCCCACTTGTCGGACAGCCAACCCCCCACCGCGCGCAGCACGCCGCCAGGAAGGGAAAAGCATGCGGCCAGCAGTGCGGCCACGCGGATATCGAGCCCGAACTCGCCCACGTAGTACTGCACCATCCAGAGCGAGAGCGCGACGTAGCCGCCGAACACGATCGAGTAGTACTGGCAGTACTTCCACACGGTCGGGTCCTTCAACGCCAGCAGTTGCTGGCGCCAGGTGATGCGGCTGTCGACCAGGTGCTTCGGGTCGGAGTAGCTGAACATCCAGAACGCGAGCGCCATCACCAGCATCGCAATCGCATAGACCTGCGGCACCAGGGTCCAGCCGAAGGCCACGACCAGTGCGGGCGCCACGAACTTGTTGACTGCCGCACCTGAGTTGCCGGCGCCGAACACGCCCATCGCGAAGCCCTGCTGTTCCTTCTTGAACCAGCGCGCCACGTACGGCGTGCCGACCGAGAACGAGCCGCCCGCGAGTCCTATGAACAGGCCAAGCACCAGGTACTGCCAGTAGGCGGTGGCGTAGCTGATGAGCCAGATCGGGATGACGGTCGACAGCATCAGCACGAAGAGCACGATGCGGCCGCCGTACTTGTCGGTCCACATGCCGAGCGGCACGCGGATCAGCGAGCCGGTCAGCACCGGCGTGGCCGTCAGGATGCCGAACTCGGTGGCGTTCAGTCCCAGCGTCTTCTTGATCGGAATGCCGATCACCGCGAACATCATCCACACCGCGAAGCACACGGTGAAGGCGAGCGTGCTGGAGATCGCCACCGACCACTGTTCCTTGCGCAGATGCGGGGCATGGATATGCGGAAGATGGGCGGCGACGTTGGCCATGGTGCGATCCTCTGTGAAATAAGCTAGCGAACCGGCGAGAGGATGGCGGTCCAATCGACTCGTCGACTGACGCAGGTCAAGCGCGGGGGCGAACGCGCCAACGGAGATCGGCGGTCTACTCACTGCGAGGTAGGCGCGCCGCACGCGCGCTATCGCGGACGGAGTAACCCCTCGAGTAACACCGTTTGACCTTGATCAGCCGCTTGACCCATCGAATAGATACCGTGCCCGAGTACTTCGCCGCCATCTGATTGCCATGAGCCTGCGCCAAAGCTGGAACCGGTCGACGCTGCTGCGCGTCAGCACGGTGCTGGGCGTGATCACGATGCTTGCCATCGCGGTGGTCATCACGGCCTCCGTCTTCACCGAGCAGTCAGCCGGCAAGGGTGCAGCGATCAACATCGCCGGATCGCTGCGGATGCAGTCGTATCTGCTTGCCACCCGCGTCGCGGCCTCGGATGTCGATCCCCTCGAGCGCCAGCGCCTTATTCGCAGCGAGGTTGAGGCATTTGAGACACGGCTTGCAAATCCGCAGCTGCTTGCAGCGCTTCCGGGGTTGGTGACGGGGACAAACGGGGAACTGGCACGCACGCATCAGCGCATCGCAAACCAGTGGAATGAGCAAATCAAGCCACTGGCGCTGCGTGCTGCGGACGACGGCAGTGCGCGAAGCGCGTTGCTTGAGCGCATCCACGGCTTCGTCGCCGCGATCGATCGTTTCGTGATGCAGCTGGAAGCCGATCTTGAGTCGCGCATCCACGGGCTGCAGGTCGCGCTCGGCACGGCACTCTTCATCACGCTGGTGCTGGTGATCAGCGCAGTGTTTCTGCTTGATGTCGAGGTGTTCCAGCCGGTACGCGATCTGGTGCGCTGTGCGCAGGCGGTCCGCAAAGGCAACTTCGCCGCGCGTGCCGAAGACACCGGCCCCGACGAACTGGGGCAACTGGGTAAAGACTTCAATCACATGGTGGAGGAACTCGGGCGGCTGTACGGCTCCCTGGAGGAACAGATCGCGGTCAAGACGGCCGATCTCGAACAGAAGAACCGTTCGCTCGCCCTGCTGTACGAGACCACGCGCGAGCTGGCACACCCACCGCTTCGGCGCGAGGCGCTGCAGCGCGTGGCCGAAAGCGTGCGCCGGGTGCTTGCCGTCGAAGGCGTCGTCATCTGCGCGCGCGATGCACAGACGCGCGGCGGATTTCCGCTCGCGAACGCGGAAACCACACCTGGCCGCACCTGCGATCTGGTGCGTTGCGAGGGATGCGAGGATGCGACGCGCGTTGTCTGGCACAACGCCGACAGCGAGCGTGGGCCGGCATGCATCGTGTCGATTCCGCTGCTCGACGGTGAGCGCAGCTTTGGCGTGATGCCTTTGACGCTGCTCGCTGGTCAGGAGCTGACGCCGGCGCAGGTCGAGCTCGCTCAGGTGGCCGGGCGCCACATCGCCGCGGCGCTGGCGGCGGAGGAAAGCCGCGACGAACACCGCCGTCTTGCGCTGCTCGAAGAGCGCTCAGCGATTGCGCGCGAGCTGCATGATTCGATTGCGCAGTCGTTGTCGTACGCCAAGATCCAGCTGGCGCGGCTGTCGGCGCTGGTGGGGAAGGGGGGAGACGCCGGCAGCGGCGAAACGCGCGAGGTCGTTGATGAACTGCGCACCGGCGTATCCACCGCTTACCGGCAACTGCGCGAGTTGCTGACAACATTCCGGCTGCAGCTGGCCGGCAAGGGATTGCGCAGCGCACTGGCGCAGGTGGTCGACGATCTGCGCTCACGTACCGGACTCGAGGTCGAACTTCACGATGAACTGGTTGGCATCGAACTGTCCGCGAACGAACAGATCCACGTGCTGCAGATCGTGCGCGAGGCGCTCGCCAACCTCGAACAGCACGCGCGTGCTGCGCATGCCTGGGTGCGCATTGCGCGACTTGGCGACGAAGACGGTGGCGCGATCGAGGCCTGCGTTGAGGATGATGGAATCGGAATCGGGGCTGCCACCTCGCCACGGCATCACTTCGGCTTGTCGATCATGCGCGATCGGGCCCGCGCGCTCGGCGGGACGATTGACATCGGGCCGCGCGCGCCGGCCGGGACGCGCGTCAGCCTGCGCTTCGTGCCACTGTCGGCGGCCGCGCGCGTGTCCGGGAGAGCTGACACGCGGGCTCTGATCGAGACGATGGAACGATGAGCGATAACGCCGAAGCGACCCGTCACACGGTGCTCGTGGTCGATGACCATCCGCTGTTTCGCAAGGGTGTGCGCCAGTGGCTGGGGATGGCGCCCGGAATCGAGGTGGTCGGCGAGGCGGGCAACCGCGCCGAGGCGCTGGAACTGACGCGGCAGTTCGAACCTGATCTGATTCTGCTCGATCTGAATCTCAAAGGCGAAAGCGGCCTCGATATCCTGACCGCACTCAAGGAAGAGGACCCGTCGCGGCGTGTTGTGATGCTCACCGTGTCGGATTCGCCTGACGATCTGATCGGGGCGATCCGCGCCGGTGCCGATGGCTACCTGCTGAAGGACATGGAGCCGGAGGATCTGCTGGCGCGCGTGCGCGAAGCGCTGTCGGGGACGACCGTGATCGGAGAAGCACTCGCCGCGCGCCTGGCCACCGCGCTGCGTCAGGAAGCGCAGGACTCCGCGCGCACGTCGACGCGCGACCTGAGGGATCTGACCGAACGCGAGCGCGCCGTGCTGCGCTGCATTGCCGAAGGCCAGAGCAACAAGCTGATCGCGCGCACGCTTTCGATCACCGAAGGCACGGTCAAGGTGCACGTGAAGCACCTGCTGAAGAAACTCGCGTTCCGCTCGCGCGTCGAAGCGGCAGTGTGGGCGGCGGAAAACCGTCTGAAACAGTAGGCAGTTACGCTGCCCGAGCCACGAGTCGACCTCGGCGTGCCGAGTGTCACGCGTGACTCGCAACTCGCTACTGGCATTGGCACTCATCGGTCGGGAGTGCTGAGTTGCTTTTTCCCGCGTCTTTTTGGACGATGCTGGCAAGCGCTTTGCTTGTCATCATTGGGTGTAAGCAGCGCGTTGAGCGTGCGACGTGCGAAGCAGCGTTCGATTCATTCGGGAGGCTCCAATGAGCGTGCCAGCAACGATTCCCGCACCGGTCAAACCGGCGATATCAATCGCCGGTTTCAAGGATGTGTATCGCGTGCCGCGCGTTGAAGAAGCCCTCGCGGACCTGCAGGAACTCGGCAGCGGTGCCAACGAGGCGTTGCGCGCCACCTACGTGAAGATGATCAAGACCGGTGGCCAGCGCTTCACCATCAAGCCCTCGGCGCTGCCCGACATGGACGCGCTGATCGACGAGCTGCCCAACTTCGAGGAGCCGCTGGAAGACATCCGCCGCCAGCTCGCGCTGTGCCTGACGAGTGATGATCCGCTCGACCTCGAGCCGATCCTGTTGCTCGGCGATCCCGGCATCGGTAAGACGCATTTCGCGCGCCGGCTCGCGAAGCTGCTCGGCACGGGATACAACTTCATCGGCATGAGTTCGCTGACGGCCGGATGGATCCTGTCGGGGGCCTCGGCGCAATGGAAGAACGCCAAGCCGGGCAAGGTCTTCGATGCGCTGGTCAACGGCGACTACGCGAACCCGGTGATCGTCGTCGACGAGATCGACAAGGCTGGCGGCGATCAGCAGTACGACCCCCTTGGCAGCCTGTACACCCTGCTCGAACACGACACCGCGCGCGAGTTCATCGATGAATTCGCCGAAGTGCCGATCGACGCCTCCGACGTGGTGTGGATCGCGACCGCCAATCACCTGCACTCGATCCCGGAACCAATCCTGAACCGCGTCAATGTCTACGAAATCGAGGCGCCAGATCAGGACGGTGCACGCCGCATCGCCATCAGTATCTACAAGGATCTGCGCGATGAGCACGCGTGGGGCAAGCAGTTCCCGGAAACGCTGTGCAGCGACGCATTGGACCGTCTTGCCCGGTTGAAACCGCGCGAAATGCGGCGCGTGATGCTCGCCGCCTTCGGCAACGCCAAGCTCGCGGGTCGGCACGAGATCCTCGCGGCCGACATCACGGAAGAGCGGATCGCGAAGAAACCGCGGATCGGATTCTGAGAAGCAGTCGGGAGTCGGGAGTCAGGTGTGCGCCAACAGCGCGCGAAACTTCATTCCGATCCGAGACGCCTGACTACTCCCGACACCCTACACCCGACTATTGCTTCCTCCCCCGCGCCGCCGCGACGCGCCGAAAGACCGGCCCCCAGATAGGGTGACCAATTTCGGCCTCCGTCAGCGCAAATTTGTCATCGGTCGCAAAGGCGGCGCGAAATGCCTGCTCGCATTCGTCAATGCGATTGAAGGCACAGGCGATGAATGCAAGATATTTGTGGGCGGTCGCGATGTCCTGCTTGTCGCGCAGCCCGACCTTTAGTGCGGCCTGGAACGATTGCTCGGCGCGGTCGAAGACCGCCTGCTCGTACAGCGACAATCCCATGATCAGCGCGCGTTCTCCCGGTTGCTGATACAGCGCGGCGACGCTGACAGTCGCTGGCGCGGGCGGCGGAGCCGGAGGCTGCATCGTTTCGCAACCGCCCAAAGCTGCCGCCAGCAGCAACACGACGGCAACAAAGCGCGTCATTTGAAAGTGTGCTGGATCTTGCTCGGCCGCGCTGGATCGACGTCGACGCGTGCGGTGACCGCCTTGCCCGTATTGCCGCGGATCTCAATCGCATGTCGACCCGCCGGCAATTGAAGTTCCTTCAGCGGCGGCGCCACCCCGACTGGGCGATTGTCGACGTAAATCTCGCCCCATGGCGCGATGTCGAGCAGCACGACGCCGACGCCGGCCCGTTCCCGGCTGTCCGTCACCGTCACGTTGACGGGTGAGCTGTCACCGTTCGCGCGCTGCACCGGAATTGCAATCAGCACGCCGATCGCGATGCCAGTCACCAGCAGCGCCATGGCCGCGACCAACGGCATGCGCTGTGTTCGCAGCCAGCGGCCGGTCTTCGCGCCCGCGCTGCGCAACGCCTGCGGAAGTTGCTCAGCTGCCTCAACCTCCTTTGGATCGATCACGCGCGGAAGTGAGGCGGGCGGCATCGTTGCAACTCTGGGCGAACGCGACTCAGTTCCAATGGGAGGCGCAGCAAGCGGGATGCCGATCGTGGCCGGCGCGACGTTGTGCGTACGTTCGTTCCAAATGAATGCGGTCAGCGCATCGCGCAAGTCGGCCGCGCTGCGATGCGTGCTCTTTGAGTCGGAAGCCAGCGCATCATCGATCAGTGTGGCCAGCTCCGGCGGCGTGTCGAGGCGCAGCGACTTCAGCGGCGCCGCGGACGATTGGCGCCGCCCGGGTGCGTCGGGCGAACGGCCGGTCAGCATCATGTAGACCAGCGCCGCGATCGCGCGCACGTCGCGCCGGCGCACATCGTCGCCGACCTCGTCGAAGTAGGGCAGAACACGTTCGGTATGGGCCAGCATGTCCGCGCCCGCGTCGCCGCCGTCGACCCAGCCGCCGAAACCCTCGACTTTCGGTGCGCCGTCGCTCTCCTGCAGGATGATTTGCGCGGGTCCGAGTTGTCCGTGCGCGACGTTCTGCAGGTGCGCGTATTCGATCGCATCGGCAATGCGTGCCGCAATGCTGGCCGCGTGGACAAACTCGGGGCGCCATCCGCTGGCGATCAGCTCGTGCAGCCGTCGTCCCGGCACGCGCTCGATCGCCAGATAGCCGATGTTGCGCATCCGGCCGGCTTCGAAGACGGTGACGATGTGTGGGTGATGCAACTTGCCGGCCGCCTGCGCCTGGCGCACGAACGCCTGCTCGACCGGCGAGATCTGCGCATCTCGTCCCGGCGAACTATCCGACGGCAGCGGCAGCTGCACAGCCTTGATGATCACCTCGCGATGCAGGACCGGGTCCATCGCGAAATAGGACACGCTGACGCGGTCGCGCTTCAGCTCGCGCAGCAGCGCGTAGCGGCCGATGTTTCTCAGGTTGGGCGGCAGCGAATCGGGCATGGTGATGTCAGTGAATCGGCCGACAGTAGCGCACGCGGCATAGCGCGCCAATCCGACCGAACGAATGGGGCCGTCTCCCCCAAATGGGCGTCACCGATGGCAGCGGTTGCTTGACGCAACGATGGACCTTCCTTCGACCGTTGTTCGGCCGATGGGTTCGATTCTGACGCTTCTCAGAAGCGATGCTGCAGTGTGACCGTCTGTCCGGCCTTGACTTCGACGCGTGCCGAGTACGCGGGACCAGCGCTATTGCGCACTTCGATCGAATAGGAGCCCGCCGCCAGCGTGAGTCGATTCAGCGGCGGAGAAACGCCGCGCGAGGTACCGTTGACGAAAACTTCGCCCCAGGGCGAGATCGCCAGCGCGACGGTCCCGTCAGCGGGTGGCGTTGGTGTCGCTGCCGCAGCTTTCCGCTCCGGTGCGGATCGCGCCGCCTGGGTGATCGTCGCAGCGGCGCTGTTGGTGGTGCTCGGCGCCGGCTCCGCCGTTGCTTGCACCGGCGGCGGCGCAATGCGGGTCTGTATCACGGGCGCGGGGGAAGTTGGCTCTTCAGGCCACAGATACCACGCGCCAAGCGCAACACCGATCACGACACCGGCCACCGTGCCGCCGACCCATTTGCTTCTTTCGACCACCTGCATGGTCCGGGACGGTGGCCGCGGCGGGTCGCCGGCGAATTCGCGCTGTCCCGCAAACGCGGCCAGATCGTTACGCATGTCGCCGGCGGTCTGATAGCGATCACCGGGCGACTTTGCGATCGCACGCCGAACGATTGTCACCAGTTCCGGCGGCGCATCTGCGCGCAGCGATTCAATCGGCGCAGGGTTGCACTTGATCACCGCGGCGATCGTGTCTTCGATGCTCTTGCCCTCGAAGGCGCGCTGACCCGCCACCAGTTCGTAAAGGATGGTTCCGGCGGAAAACACATCGGTGCGCGGATCGAGCGTCTTGCCCAGCGCTTGCTCGGGCGACATGTAATTGGGTGTGCCGACCAACTGGCGCCGATGCGTGGGATCGAGATCGGAACGCGCCGCCAGCGCGACACCGAAATCGAGGATCTTCGGTTTCAGGTCGCGTGTGAGGAAGATGTTGCTCGGCTTGATGTCACGGTGAATCAGTCCGCGTTTGTGCGCGTAATGAAGCGCATCGGCTACGCGCGCGATCAGCGCCGCTGCCTGGCGGAAATTCAGCTGCGGCCCGACCGCCAGATGCTCGTGCAGGTCGCGACCATGCAGGCGTTCCATCGCCAGGTACGCCAGCGAATCGGTCTTGCCCGCATCGAACACGGTGACGATATGCGGATGGTTCAATCCAGCCGCGGCCTGCGCTTCCTTGAGGAAGTTTTCCTCGACCTTCTGGCGAAACTCGTTTTCCGCCGTCAGCGGGATCGCCTTGATCGCGACTTCGCGCCCGAGCACAGGATCGCGCGCGGCGTAGACAACGCCATTGGATCCGCGCCCGATCTCGCCGAGGATGTTGAAGCGCCCGATCATCGCCGGCGCCGTCTCCAGCGACGGCGCGGCGTCGGCTGAGATCGTCATCGGCGTACGCACGTTCATCCTGACAATTATCGCACCGGCACTTGACGTGCACAGCGCGCGTCAACGAACGCCTCACGCGATCACGCGCGCGAAAAGACGATCTCCTCCCGCCGCAGCAACCGGCCCTGCAGCACCAGGCACAGCGCGGCAAGTGCCAGGCAGATTGCGCCCGGCATGAAGACATCGAATGCGCCGACGGCCTCGCCGCGCAACGCGCGCATCAGCACCATCAGCTGGCCGAGCGACGGCACGAAGAGTTGCCATGCGGCGTCCCGATTGGTGAGAAAAAGCGGCACCAGCGGCGCCAGGTTCACCAGCATCGTGAAATAGCTGACGTAGGTCTGCGCTTCCTTGAAGCTGCGGCCCCAGGTGGCTGCCAGCATGTTGACTGCCGCGACCAGCAGGCAGAACGGCAGCAGCATGGCGACGAAGAGGCCAACCTCGCGCGCGCCGAACTGCATGACCGCCGACAGTGTCTCGTCGCGGACGAACTGCATCGCGCCGATGAAGCCGGTCAGCGTCAGCAAGACGACCAGGGCCGAAAACGCGCCGACCACACCCCATTTGCCCAGCACGACCGCGCTCATGTCGACCGGATTCATCAGCAGCGGCTCAAGCGAGCCGCGTTCGCGTTCGCCTGCGGTGACGTCAATCGCCACACTGATGGCGCCGGCCACCGACACCAGCAGCGTGACCCACGGAATGATGAACAGCAGCTGCGCGCCGCGGCTGCCGCTCGACGCCAGGTTCTTCTCCTCGACCGCGATCGCAGCCAGCAATTGCGGGCTGACGCCGCGCGCAAGCAGCCGCTGCGCGCCAAGCTCGCGATTGAACGCGTTGACCATGCGCAGGCTGGCTCGAACCACCGGCTGCGCCTTGTCGTGGCTGTCGTCGTAAAGAAAGTCGACCTCGACCGTCTCGCCGCGCGCCAGTTTCGCCTCGAAATCCGTGGGCGGAATGACGACGCTGTTGCCCAGCATTCCAGTACGCAACTGTGACTCATAGTCGTGCGGCGCTTCGATCACCGTCGCGCCGGCGCGCTGCAGGAAGTTCACCAGCGTGGGCGCGTTCTGCGTGCCAGCCATCACGATTTCCTTCTTCGCGGCGCGTTCCTGCACGCCGGCGATGAAGTTCGACAAGACAAGCAGCACGGCGGGACCGGCGATCATCGAACTGATGATCACGATCATCCACGTACGCCGATCGCGCGCCGCGTCGCGCAGTTCCTTGAGAAAGACCACAAGCACGGCGTTCATGCGGCTTCCTGCAGATGAGCGAGCCGCACGAAAGCATCTTCAAGCGTGGCCACGCCGGCGGCGGCGCGCAGGCTCGCGGCATCGCCATGGGCAACCGACCGGCCGTGGGCGACGACGACGATCTCGTCGCACAGTTGCTCGACCTCCTGCATGATGTGGGTCGAAAACACGATGCACTTGCCGCGATCGCGCAGATGCAGCAGCAGGCGGCGCAGCGCGCGCGTGGACATCACATCCAGCCCGTTGGTCGGCTCATCGAGGATCAGGTGCGACGGATCGTGGATCAGCGCGCGGGCGAGTGCGACCTTCATCTTCTCTCCCGTCGAGAAACCATCGCTTCTACGGTCGAGCAGATCGGGCATGTCCAGCAGTTCCGCCAGCGGGGCCAGCCGCGCATCGATGTCCGCGGCCGGCACCCCGCGCAATTGCGCGTGATAGGCGATGTTCTCGCGTGCGGTCAACCGCACATACAGCCCGCGCGCGTCCGACAGCACGCCCAGTTGCGCGCGAACCGCGCGCGGATCGGCGACGACATCGATTCCGCCGACGCGCGCGCGACCCTGATCCGGCAGCATCAGCGTGGCAAGGATCCGCAGCGTGGTGGTCTTGCCGGCGCCATTGGGGCCGAGCAGCGCCGTGATGCGCCCGTCCTGGGCGACAAAGCTCACATCGTCGAGCGCGCGCACCTGCGCGGCGCGGCGGCCGACGCGGGCGCGGAACGACTTGCCGAGGTGCTCCACTTCGATCATGGCTGCTCCGCGCGCGGGGGCTGGAAAAAGGTCGCCGCCGGAAGCTTTGCGAGGCAAGCGCCGTCGATGGCGTCGAAGCCCGCCTGGCGGATGAACTTCGCCACCAGCTCCGGCGCACACCCCTGCGACGTAATGCCGTGGCCCAGATTCGGCGCGATGAGGTGCAGCGATCTGCTGAGCCGCTTCGCCACCGCGTCGCCATGTCGCGGCGGCGTGGCCGGGTCGGTGCCGCCGGACAGGATCAGCACCGGCACGTCGGCACCGGAAGTCGAATAGAAGCCCGGCGGCGGCGCGCGCACGTCGACGTGGCGACAGGTGTCGTCGTAGATCCGGGCGAATCCAAGGCCGAAACGCGTGCGGCGCGCGGCGTCGCGTGCGGTGGCATCCAGGCGCGGCATATCCTCGGCGCAGATGACCGCGTAGTGCATGCCTTCAGCAAAATTTTCCGCCACGTTGTTCGCGAGCGAACCGGCGAGCGTCAACAGCGGAGAAAACACCCCGCCGGCCGCCATCAGGACTGCCTGCGGCAGTACGGCCGACAACTGCGGCGCGTACAGCGGCACCCGCAGCGCGGCGCTGATCAGTCGCTGATCGAGCGTTACCGTTTCGCGCACTCCCGTCAGCGGGTGGCTGACTTCGACTTTCGCAGACGTGTGCTCGGCGCGCGACAGCAGCGCATTGACGTCGGCGGCGAAGTTCGGATAGCGCCTCATGCAGGCCGCGTCGGCGCTGCAGCGATCGGTCAACCGGCGCAGCATCTCGTCGGCATCGATCGAGAAACTCGCCGGCAGCGCCATATCCGGCGGCGCGACCCCGTCGAGCACGACACTGCGCACGCGCTGTGGAAACTGGCGCAGATACTCGAGCGCCACGCGTGTGCCGTACGAGGCGCCCCACAGGTTGATCTGCTCGTACCCCAGTGCCGCGCGCACCGCATCCACATCGCGTACCGCGATCCAGGTCGCGTATTGCCGCAGATCGGCGACGTTATCGTCCTTGATCCGCCGCAGGCATCGCTCCAGCCGCGCCGCCGATGCGGACAGGTCAAGCTGGGCTGCAATCGATGCAGTCGGCGGCGGCGCATCACAGGCCAGCCCGTTGGACCTGCCGGTACCGCGCTGATCGATGTAGACGACATCGCGGCGTGCGTTCAACTGCGCGAACGCCGGCTGGATCATGCCGGCCGCCTTCATTGCCGACTGTCCCGGCCCGCCCGCGAAAACGAACAGCGGATCGGCGGCCTTGTTCTTGGCCAGCGCCGGAATGATTGCGAAGTGGATCGGGATGCGGCGTCCGCCTGCCTTGTCGGGGTCTTCCGGCATCTCGATGACGCCGCATTTCACTTCACGTTCGATCCCCTTGAGTCGACAGCCCACGAGGTCGAGCGCGGCCGCGGGCGTGGACAGGAGCACGCCAACCAGGGCGAGGGGAGCGAGCAGTGTGCAATTCATTGCGGCATGTCTTTCACTCAGCGGGGCGCAGCGTACCGAATCGCGCATCCCGCAGCCGACGATTGCGGCGGGCCGTGACGGTTTCGGCACGAAGCCACTTCCTTGATGATCGATCGGGAGGCGTGCCGGTGATCCGTAGAATGCCCGCGTGTCTGCCACTGCAACGACCGCCCCTGCATCGCGCGCCGCCGGCCGCTTCACCGCCGGCCTGCTGCTGGCGGCCGCGGGCAGTGTGCTGTTCTCCGGCAAGGCGATCGTCATCAAGCTCGCCTATCGCTACGGCGTCGACGCCGAGACACTGATCGCGTTGCGCATGTTGATGGCGGCGCCGTTCTTCATCGCCGTGTTGTGGTGGACGACTCGTGGGGCGCTACCGCTTTCGCCGAGTGACCACGTTCGGGTGATCGCGATCGGGCTGCTCGGCTACTACGTCGCAAGCTATCTCGACTTCCTCGGCCTGCAGCACATCACCGCCGGGCTGGAGCGGCTGATCCTGTATCTGAACCCCACTGTAGTGTTGCTGCTGTCGGCCGTGTTCCTCGCCAAGCGGATCGGGCGGCTCGACGTGGCAGCGCTGGCGCTTTCCTATGGCGGCATCGTGCTGGTCTTCTGGCATGACGTGCGGCTTGCCGGGGATAACGTCGCGTTGGGCTCCACGCTGGTCTTCGTCTGCACGATCTGCTATGCGATTTTTCTGGTGCAGGCGGGTGAGCTGGTCAAGCGCGTCGGCGCGCTGCGCCTGACCGCGTATGCGATGTGCGCTGCCACCGCGGGCGTGCTGCTGCAGTTCGTGCTGATGCGTCCGCTCGGCAATCTCGCCCAGCCGCAGCCGGTGCTGTGGCTGTCGTTGTTCAACGCGATCTTCTGCACCGTCGTGCCGGTGTTTGCGACGATGCTGGCGGTGGCGCGCATCGGCGCCAGCAATGTGTCGATGATGGGCATGGTCGGCCCGATTTCGACCATCGTGCTCGGTTTCATTTTCCTCGGCGAGGCGATCACGGGCTGGCAACTGGCGGGTACCCCGCTGGTGCTGGCCGGTGTGCTTGTGCTGTCACGAAAGGCCGCGCATGCTGCGCCGGCCGCAAACAACTGAAGGAGCATTCAAGATGAAAGCTAAGGCAATTCGCGTCGAAGCGCATGGCGGGCCCGAACTCCTGAAGCTGGTCGAAGTCGATGTCGGTGAACCCGGCCCGGATGAAGTGCGCATCCGGAATCACGCGATCGGACTGAACTTCATCGATATCTATTTTCGGACCGGGCTGTATCAGTCGCCGCTGCCGCACGGCATCGGCTTCGAAGGCGCGGGCGCGGTCGAGGCGGTGGGCAGCAACGTCAAGTTCCTGAAAGAGGGCGATCGCGTGGCCTATGGCCAGGGCCCGATCGGTGCTTACGCCGACCTGCGCGTGATGCCGGCGGCGATGGTGGTCCGGCTGCCGCAGAAGATCAGTTTCGAAGAAGGTGCCGCGGTGATGCTCAAGGGGCTCACGGTGCAGTACCTGTTCCGCCAGACCTACCGGCTGCAGGGCAATGAGACGATCCTGTTTCATGCCGCAGCGGGCGGTGTCGGGCTGATCGCCTGCCAGTGGGCGCGTGTGCTCGGCGTGAAGCTGATCGGTACGGTGAGTTCGGACGAGAAAGCCGCGCTGGCGAAAAAGCACGGCGCGTGGGAGACGATCAACTACAGCAGGGAGAATTTCGTCGAGCGCATGAAGATATTGACCGGCGGCGCGAAGGTGCCGGTCGTCTATGACGGTGTCGGCAAGGACACCTGGGAAGGCTCCCTTGACTGTCTGCAGCCGCGCGGACTGATGGTGAGCTTCGGCAACGCCTCCGGCGCAGTGACCGGCGTCAACCTGGGCATCCTCGCTGCCAAGGGATCGCTGTTCGTCACGCGGCCCACGCTGGCCACGCACGTCGTGCCGCGAGGGCGGCTTGAAGATTCGGCGGCGGAACTGTTCGACCTGATGCAGAAGGGCAAGATCAAGGTCGACATCGATCAGCGTTACCCGCTGGCGAACGCGGCGCAGGCACATATCGATCTGGCGAGCCGCAAGACCACCGGTTCGAGCGTGCTGCTGCCATAGTTCCTCACAGTCGTACTGCATGAAGGAAGCGCTCGAGCGACGGCTGATCGTCTTTCTGTCGTTCGGCGCTTTTGGCTCCTCGGCCTCGATGCGCGTGGCCGATGCGCAGCTGCCGGCGCTGGGCGAGTTCTTCGGAGTCGGCCTCGCGGCGGCGGCGCAGGTGATCACGGTGTTTTCGATCGCCTACGGTGTCCTGCAGCTCGCGTACGGCCCCTTGGCGGATCGCCGCGGCAAGTGGCGCGTGCTGGCAGCGGCCGTGCTTGCTTCGGCGGTGACGGCAGCGGCATGCGCGCTGGCGCCCAGCTTCGCGGCGTTGCTGCTTGCGCGCCTGTGCGCCGGCGCAACCTGTGCGGCGGCCATTCCACTTTCGATGGCCTGGATTGGTGATGCGGTGCCGTACGAGCGCCGCCAGCCCGTCCTGGCGCGATTCCTGATCGGCCAGATTGCAGGTGTGGCCGCGGGACAATGGCTCGGCGGACTCGCCGCCGACTTCGCCAACTGGCGCGTCCCGTTTGTCCTGCTTGCGGTGTGGTTTGCAATCACCGGAACGATCCTGTGGCGCCAGCGCCGCCTCGCCGAGGAGTTTTCGCCAGTCGTTGCCCGCAGCGGCAACCTGTGGCGCGAGATGTCGTATGTGGTGCGCCAGCCGTGGGCCCGTGTGGTCCTGGCGGCGGTGTTCGTCGAAGCGGTCGTGCTGTTCGGACCCTACGCCTTCTTCGCCACGCATCTGCATTTGAACAATGGCGTGGCGCTCTCCACGGCCGGCGCCATCGTGACGCTATACGCCGCGGGCGGCCTTCTGTTCGCGTTGGCGTCGCGCTGGCTCGTGCCCCGCTTGGGCGAGCCGAGACTGGCAAGCGCGGGGGGCGTACTGATATTCGCTGGTTCCTGCGGCGTCGCGCTGTCTCCGGTGTGGTGGACTGCCCCGCTGGCCTGCGCCGTGGCCGGCCTGGGCTTCTACATGCTGCATAACACGTTGCAGACCAATGCCACGCAAATGGCGCCGCAGGCACGCGGCGCGGCGGTGTCGCTGTTTGCCGCGGCGCTGTTCATCGGTCAGACGGTCGGCGTCGCACTCGCGGCGCTCGCGGTGGAGCGTTTTGGCACGGCGCCGGTGATCGTCGCAGGTGCGATTGGCGTACTGGGCGTCGGCGGCACCTTTGCGGTGCTGCGCGCGCGCCATGTCACTTCAAGTCAGTAGGCGCCGGGAAACAGCCGCCACGTTCGCGCCGCGTAGTCCACGTATTCGGCAAACGCGGCACTCAGATAGCGCTCCTCGCGCACCAGTTTCGCCACCAGCACAGCCAGCAACACGAGCCAGAGCAGTGATCGCCACCAACTTGGATCGGCGGCAACTCCGGCCGCCATCACCAGGAGAACCGCGAGATACATCGGATGGCGCACCTTGCGATAGATACCGCGCGTCACCAGTCGCGCGCCGGGCTTCAGTTCGGGACGAATGTTGAAATTGCCCGGCCGATTGGCCGCAAGCGCCGCAATGCCGACTACGCTACCTGCCGCCAGCAGCGCAATCGCGATCAAATTCGCTGCCAGTGTGCCGAGCGGCCGCGTGGTGACGACCAGCGCCGCGATCAGCGCGAACTGCAGCGCCACCAGCAGCCAGGAAGGCATGTCAGCCGGCCAGCGCCTTGGTCACGATCTCGCGCACATCGCGCGACAGGGTCGCGCTACCCGCGACCTGCAGCAACGCATCGCGCATCAGCCGGCCGCGATTCGGCGTGAACTTGCGCCAGCGATCGAGTGCGCGCGCCACGCGCGCGGCGACGGTCGGATTGAGGCGATCCAGGCGCATGACCTGCTCGATCCAGAACTCGTAGCCCGACCCGTCATCGCGATGGAACTCCGCCGGGTTGTGCGCGCAGAATCCAAGCACGAGCGCGTACACGTTGTTCGGATTGCTGATCGAGAACGCCGGATGCTTCAACAGCACGCGCACGCGGGGCAGCACGGGAACTTCGCCCGGCTGTGCGATTGCAGTGGCCTGCACCTGGAACCACTTGTTCATCAGCAGCGGTTCCGCGCTCCACTCGCGCGCGCAGTGCACCAGCACATCGGCCTTGAACGGGGCGGTGCTGTTGACGATCGACACCAGCGCCGCCAGCCGATCGGTCAGGTTGTCCGCGTGGTCCAGTTGCGCGCGCGCCAGGCTGATTGCTTCGCCATCACCGCTGTCGACCAGAAACCCGAGCGCCAGATTGCGCAGCGCGCGCCGGCCGGCCGCTGTTGCGTCGTAGTGATAACCAGCGCTGCTCGCAAGCTCCGCATGAACGGCGCGCCAGCGCGCGGCCAGCCGTTGACCGATTTCACGCCGGACGAACTGGCGCGCCATGCGAATGGTGGACGGGTCGACCATCGCGCGCTGCTCGGCGAGGAACGACTCGCTCGGCAATTGCAGCACCTGCTCCTTGAATGCCGACGAAAGGGCAGCGTCGTCGAGCGTGTGCGCGAACAGATCGGCGAGCGCCCCATCGAGCGCCATCGGGCGCTCGGTCTCGCAGGCGTCGGTCAGGGCCAGCAACCGCGCGCAGGCCAGCCGCTGGCTCGCTTCCCAGCGATTGAACGGATCGCTGTCGTGCCGCGCAAGGAACGCAAGCTCAGCGTCCGCGTACGGATAGTCGACGATGATCGGTGCTGAAAATCCGCGCGCCAGTGACGGCACCGGCGCTTCTTTGACATCGATGAAACGAAACGTCTGCGTCGGCTGCGTCAGTTCAAGTGCGCGGCGCGTCGATGCGCCGGTGGCTTCCCTGTCGAGCTGCAGCGGCAGGTCGCGGCCGTCGGAGCCGACGAGGCCGATCGCAAACGGGATGTGGAAAGCCTCCTTGTCCTGCTGCCCCGGCGTCGAGGGGCAGCTTTGGGTCAGCGTCAGCGTGTACGTTCGCCCGGCGGCATCGAAACTGGACGCCACTGAAACGCGGGGCGTGCCGGCCTGCGCATACCAGCGCGCGAACTGCGTGAGGTCGCGCGCGTTGGCATCGGCCAGCGCCGACAGGAACTCATCGCACGTCACCGCCTTGCCGTCGTTGCGCTTGAAGTACAGGTCAATGCCGCGCCGGAAACCCTCGCGCCCCAGCAGCGTGTGCAGCATGCGCACCACCTCGGCGCCCTTTTCGTACACGGTCGAGGTATAGAAGTTCGCGATCTCCTGGTACGAATCGGGCCGCACAGGATGCGCCATCGGACCCGCGTCCTCCGGGAACTGCGACGCGCGCAGCGTGCGCACATCGTCGATGCGCCGCAGTGCCCGGCTGCTCGCGTCGGGCATGCCGTCGGCGACGAATTCCTGCTCGCGAAACACCGTCAGACCTTCCTTCAGGCTCAACTGGAACCAGTCGCGGCAGGTCACGCGATTGCCGGTCCAGTTGTGGAAGTACTCGTGGCCAACGATCGCCTCGATGCCGGCGTAGTCGTCGTCGGTGGCAATCTTCGGACTGGCCAGCACGTACTTGGCATTGAAGATGTTCAGGCCCTTGTTCTCCATCGCGCCGATGTTGAAATCGTTCGACGCGACGACCATGAACCGATCCAGATCGAGTTCGAGCCCGAAGCGCTCCTCATCCCAGCGGATGGCGCGCTGCAGGCTTTGCATCGCGTGCGCGGTCTGCTCGAGTTGGCCGGGCTCGACCCAGATCTGCAGCAGCACGTCGCGGCCAGAGCGGGTGCGAAACGGCTTTTCGTTGCACTCGAAGCGGCCCGCCACCAGCGCGAACAGGTAGCTCGGCTTGGGAAACGGATCGCTCCAGCGCGCGAAGTGCCGGCCGTCCGCGAGCGCGCCCTGTTCGATGAGGTTGCCGTTGGCGAGCAGCACCGGGTAGCGCTGGGCATCGGCCCGCAGCATCACGGTGTAGATCGACATCACATCGGGTCGATCGGGAAAGAACGTGATGCGGCGGAATCCTTCCGCCTCGCACTGCGTGAAGAAATTGCCGTGCGAGACATACAAACCCATCAGCTCGGTGTTCGCCTGCGGCCGGATCAGCGTGACGATGCGCAGTTGCGCGTGGTCGCCGACGCCGTCGACCGTCAAGTTGCCGTCCCTAACGTGAAAGCGCTCAGCCGACAACGGGTGTTCGTCCAGTTCGATCGACTCGAGCTGCAGGTCCTCGCCGTCGAGCTTGAGCGCTCCGGTCGAACCAGGCTCTCGGCGCTTCACTTTCAGCGTCGCCGTTACGCGCGTGAGCTCCGGATCGAGGTCGAATTCGAGCGCGGCCGACTCGATGAGAAACTCGGGCGGCCGGTAGTCGGCGCGATTAATCGTGACGACCTGATCGTTACGCATCAGTCAATGCGTGTCGCGGTGCAGCGCTTTGCCAAGGCGCGAATTCTATCGTCCGCCGATCGCGTGATCGGACCGCGACACATTGATCGTCATGCTGCGGCCAGTTCGACGGTGAACTCGCTGCCCACGCCTTCGGTGCTCTCCACCCGGATCGTGCCGCCCATCAACTCGACCAGCATCTTCGAGATCGTCAGGCCCAGACCGGTGCCTTCGATCGGTGACGATTCCAGACCCAGCCGATTGAAGGGTTGAAACAACGATTCGAGCTGTGCCCCGGTCATGCCGCTGCCGGAGTCGCGCACCGAGATCCTGGCGCGCTGTTCGCCACCTGCTGTGACACGGACCGACACCTGGCCGCCCTCGCGGTTGTACTTGACCGCATTGGAAAGCAGGTTCAGCAACGTCTGCTTCAGACGCGTCGCATCGGCGAGCACTACGTCTGGCGCGCCCGGCGCTTGGGCACGTTCAATGCTGATCGAGCGCTGGCCCGCATCCGTGCTCGTCAGGGCGATGCATTCGTCGATCAGCGGCGCAAGCTCAACTGCCGTCAGATCGACGCGGGCGCCGCCGGACTCGACGCGGGACAGGTCGAGCACTTCGTTAATCAGCGTCAAGAGGTGCCAGCCGGCGGATTCAATCTGCTTCACGTACCCGCGCTCGGTTGCGCCCAGCCGTGCATCGCGGTCGAGACCGAGGATCTGCGCGAA
>DAITAC010000094.1:0-15539 GCA_036824465.1 Burkholderiaceae bacterium | reverse complement strand
GGGCATCGCTCAGACGCAGCATGTCGCGCACGCCCTGCTTCAGCAGCTTGGTCGGGATCGGCAGCATGCCCCACTCGGGCATGCCGGGGCCGCCCTGCGGGCCGGCGTTGCGGAACACGAGGATGTGGTCCGCTGTGACGTCAAGGTTCGGGTCTTCGGAGGCTTTCTTCATCGACGGATAGTCGTCGAACACGAGCGCCGGTCCGGTGTGCTTCAGATATCGCGGCGCGCAGGCGCTCGGCTTGATCACGCAGCCCCCCGGGGCGAGGTTTCCGCGCAGCACGGCGAGTGCGCCCTCCGCGTAGATCGGGCGGTCGAGGGCGCGAATCACATCGTCGTTGTAGACCTCCGCGCCCGTAATGTTCTCGCCGATCGTGTGGCCGTTGACCGTCATCGCGGCGAGGTGCAAATGGCCCTTGATGCGATTGAGCATCGCCGGCATTCCGCCCGCGTAGTAGAAATCCTCCATCAGGTAGGTGTCGCCGCTGGGCCGGATGTTGGCGATCACCGGGACCTTGCGGCTGGCGGCATCGAAATCATCGAGGCCGATCGCACGGCCGGCGCGGCGCGACATCGCGATCAGATGAATGATGGCGTTGGTCGAGCAGCCCATCGCCATCGCGCAGGCGATGCCGTTCTCGAAGTTTTCACGCGTGAGAATCCTGGCCGGTGTCAGGTCGTCCCACACCATCTGCACAATGCGGCGACCGCACTCCGCGGACATGCGCGGGTGATTGGCATCGGCCGCGGGAATGGACGACGCGCCGGGCAGTGTCATGCCGATCGCTTCCGTGATGCCCATCATCGTCGCCGCGGTGCCCATCGTCATGCAGGTGCCGTGGCTGCGCGCGATGCCGCCTTCGACCTCGAGCCAGTCCTGCTCGGTGATCGTGCCGGCGCGGCGCTCGTCCCAGTATTTCCACCCATCGGAGCCGGAGCCGAGGATCTTGCCCTTCCAGTTCCCGCGCAGCATCGGGCCGGCCGGCAGATAGATGCAGGGAATGCCCATGCTGAAGGCGCCCATCAGCAGGCCCGGCGTCGTCTTGTCACAGCCGCCCATCAGTACCGCACCGTCGATGGGGTGGCTCCTCAGCAGTTCCTCGGTCTCCATCGCAAGAAAATTGCGATAAAGCATCGTCGTCGGCTTGACGATCGGCTCCGACAGCGAAATCGCGGGCAGTTCGAGCGGGAATCCGCCGGCCTGCAGCACGCCGCGCTTCACATCCTCGACGCGCTGCTTGAAGTGCGCGTGGCACTGGTTCACGTCGGACCACGTATTGACGAGCGCGATCACCGGCCGGCCCTTCCAGTCGGCCGGCGCGTAGCCCATCTGCATGAAGCGCGAACGATGCGCGGAGGAGCGCAGATCGTCGGGCGCGAACCAGCGCGCGCTGCGCAGCGATTCATAGGTACGGTGGCTCATCGGGTGTCCTCGTTCGTGTTCGCTGCGGCCGATCGAGTCGGGTGTCTGATCGGGCGAGTGGCGACCAATGCGGCGGTTGGGACGGATACTCGTCGAGCGGCTGCGCGTCGTCAAATCGCGGTCGCCGGCGGAACTGGATTTCGCGCGACGCTGTCTGTACAAAGGTCCAGATGGATCGCCGATTCTTCCTTTCCGCGCTGACCATGAGCGCGCTGCTGCCCACGCGCAACGTGGCGCAGGAGGGCCCGCCGCTGGTCCGCGTGATACCCAAATCGGGAGAGCGCATCCCCGTGATCGGCATGGGCACGTGGCTCACGTTCGATGTCGGTGACAACCTGGCCGAGCGCACGCGGCGGCGCGAAGTGCTGACCCGGTTCTTTGCCGCCGGCGGCGGCATGATCGACTCGTCACCGATGTACGGCCGCGCGGAGCGGCTGCTGGGCGATCTGCTGCCGCAGGTTGAACACACGGGCAGACTGTTCTCCGCCACCAAGGTGTGGACCGCGTTCGAGCGCGTCGGCCCGACGCAGATGGCCGAATCGCTGCGGCTGTGGAAGCTGCCGCGCTTCGACCTGATGCAGATCCACAACCTGCTCAACTGGCGCGGGCACGTGAAGGCGGTGCGTGCGGGCAAGGACGAGGGCCGCTGGCGTTACATCGGCGTGACGACTTCGCACGGCAGCAAGCACGACGAAATGGCTGCGGCGCTCAAGTCCGAGCCGTGGGACTTCATGCAGATCACGTACAACTTCGACGACCCCTCGGCCGAACCGTTGATGAACCTCGCCGCCGAACGCCGCATCGCAGTGATCATCAATCGCCCATTCGACGGTGGGCTTCTGTTCAATCGGGTCGGACAGCGGCCGCTGCCGCCGTGGGCGGCCGAGATCGGCTGCGCCAACTGGGCGCAGTTCTTCCTGAAGTGGATCGTGTCGCACCCCGCCGTCACCTGCGCCATTCCGGCGACAACCAATCCCGCCCACATGATCGAGAACATGGGCGCGCGCCGGGGCCCGCTGCCCGACGCCGCGATGCGCCGGCGCATGGCCGAAGCCTGGCACCGCGGTTGACCCGACTTTGCTGACGCCGCGCAGAGTCAGACGGCGGCCGAGCCGGTACGCTTGCGGGCATGTTCAACGTGCCCAACGCGATCACCATCGCACGGACCTGCGCCATACCGTGGCTGGCGTGGCTGCTGCTGTCGCGCGACTACGGTGTCGCGCTGGTGGTGTTCGTGGCGTGCGCGCTCGCGGATTTGGCCGACGGGGTGATCGCGCGCCGCTTCAACATGCGCACGCGCTTCGGCGCGATTGCCGACCCGCTGGCGGACAAGCTGACGATGATCACCGTCGTCTGGCTGCTGGCGCTGCAGGGCTGGGTGCCGATCTGGTTTGCCGTGCTGTCGGTCGCGCGCGATGCTGTCATCGTCACGGGCGCGACGGCGTTTCATTTCCTGGTTGGCCGCTTTGACATGGCGCCGTCGTGGTTGTCGAAGTTCAATACGGCGCTGGAGTTCACGTTTCTCGCGGCCGCGCTCGCACTCGCGGCCGGATTGTTCGCCGAAGGCGCTTGGCTGCGCGTGCTGCTCTACGCCACCACCGCGACCGTGCTCGGGTCCGGCGCCCAGTATGTGTGGGTGTGGGGCCGCAAAGCGGCTCTCGAACGCAAGGCCGACCGCGCGCTGGTCCGATAGCCTCGCTACGCCGCCTTCTTGGCCGCAATCGCGTTTCCCGCGCGGGCGAATGCCTTGCGGTTCAGAATGCCGCTGATCCATTGGCCGGTAGCGACCACCTGGTCGAGATCGATGCCGGTCTCGATGTCCAGTCCGCGCAGCAGGTAGAGCACGTCTTCGGTGGCGACGTTGCCGGTCGCGCCCTTCGCGTACGGGCAGCCGCCAAGGCCGGCGACACTGGTGTCGAAGCTCGCGACTCCCATCTCCAGGCACGCGTAGACATTGCCGACTGCCTGGCCGTAAGTGTCATGGAAGTGCCCTGACACGTCCTTCACGTCGTAGATCGCGAGCGTGGCCTCCATCGCCGCCTGTGTGGCGCGCGGGGTTCCGACACCGATCGTGTCGGCCACACCGATGTGCTGCACGCCGATGCCCTTCATCAGTCGCGCGACGTACGCGACCGCGTCCGGTTTCACTTCGCCCTGATACGGACAGCCGAGCGCGCATGAGATCGCGCCACGGATGCGGATGCCGTGCTGCTTCGCCGCCTCGCACACCGGTGCAAAGCGCTCGATCGATTCCGCGATCGAGCAGTTGATGTTCTTCTGCGAGAACGCTTCGCTCGCCGCGCCGAAGACGACGATCTCGTCTGCCTTCGCGGCGACCGCGCCCTCAAAGCCTTTCATGTTCGGCGTCAGCACCGAGTAGACGACGCCCGGCTTGCGATTGATGCGCGCCATCACGTCGGCGGCATCCGACATCTGCGGCACCCACTTGGGCGACACGAACGACGTGACCTCGATATTCGCGAAGCCCGCCGCGGTCAGCCGATCGACCAGTTCGACTTTCACATCGGCCGGGATCATCTGCTTTTCGTTCTGCAGCCCGTCGCGCGGGCCGACATCGACGATCGAGACTTTGTGGGGAAGCGTTGGCATCTGCAACTCCTGCGGCGGGCGACCGATCTTACTGCCGCTGCTGGTTCGGAAAAAGAACGGTGTCGACACTCGAGTGCTGGCCCGCCGGCGCGCTAGTGGCGCTTTCCAGCCATTCTTGCGCCCGCGCCCGACCGTGCTCGAACAACTCGTCGATGAACGATCTCTTGACATTCATCCGGCTTGCAGCGGGCATCGCGGCGGTCAGGTCGCCGCCGTCGATCACATGCAGGCGCAGCCGCCGCAGCCGGCGCGTGGCGCGGCCGATCGGGAACCACTGTCGTCGAGCGGCACGCTGTGCCGTCAGCACGCCCTGTAACTCGGCGAAGAACGCGGCGGTGAAGCTGATCTCCGCAACGCGAGCGGAAATCTCGTCGGCCTGCACCGGCGTTCGATCGCGACGAGTCGGATGCATCGTCACCAGCAGCAGATCGTCCGCTGTGCAGTGATCGACCAATGAATACAGCGGCGGGTTGGCCACCAGGCCGCCGTCCCAGTACGCGGTGCCGTCCACTTCGATCGTGTGATGCAGCCACGGCAGGCAGGCCGACGCGAGCAGAACATCGAGCGTGAGCTCATGGGTGTGGAAGACGCGCAGCGTGCCGGTATCGACACGCGTGGCGGCGATGAAAAGTTGCATCGGACAAGTCGCGCGCACCCGCTCAAAATCGATCGCACCGGCGAGCAGCGTTCGCAGCGGGTTCAGGTCGAGCGGATTCCACTGTGGTGGCGCCAGCCAGCGCGTCATCGTCATCAGCGCTTTCATGCCGTACTCGGCCGCGCCGACCGGCGCGTGATCGGACAGGCGCTGCCAGAAGTTGCGCAGCGCTGCCTGTGCGTGACCGTTGTCGCCCTGCGCCAGGCCGTGAGCGAGCAGCGCGGCGTTGATCGCACCGGCACTTGCGCCGCTGGCAGCCTCAATGTGGATGCGGGGTTCATCGAGAAGGCGATCGAGCACGCCCCAGGTGAATGCGCCGTGCGAGCCACCGCCCTGCAGCGCGAGCGCGATACGCGTCGGGTGGCGCGGACGTTCGATCATTGGCAAGCCTCGGTTGACTGGTGCACCGAACATAGAAGAAGCAGGTTTCGGGCCGGTTACCGCGATCACGGCAGCCGCGGAGCGCAATTGCGCGACGCGGCTTTCAGTAGCCGCGCTGGCGATCGACGTATCCCGCCAGCGACTGCGGCGGCGTGCCTGCTTCGAGTTGTCGGATCGCTTCGGCAATCTGCAGCGCCGCCGGTTCGCGCGGTGTGGGACCGGACAGGTGCGGCGTCACGGTGATGCGCGGGTGATGCCAGAACGGATGCTCGGCAGGCAGAGGCTCGGTGCGGAACACGTCGAGTGTGGCGCTGGCGAGCTGACCACTGTCGAGCGCGGCGATCAGATCCGCGTCGACCATCGTGCCGCCACGGCCGATGTTGATCACGTGCGCGCCGCGCGGCAATTGTGCGAACCGCCGCGCGTCGAGCAGATCGCGCGTGGTACCCGTCAGTGGCAGCACGTTGACGAGGACGTCTGTCATTCCGAGAAATGTACTGAACTCGCTTTCACCCGCCAGGCAGTGCATGCCGGCAATCGATCTCCCCGTGCGCGACCAGCCGACCACGGGATAGCCGAACACCGTCACGGCGTGCGCGATCTGCTTGCCGATCGCACCCAGCCCCATCACGCCGACAGTGGGCGGCGTGCCACGCGGCCGATCGACATTCCAGTCGCGCACCGCGTGCGGGCCGCCGAAGCGATCGAGTCCACGCGTGATGCGCGCGAGGTAGAAGCACACATATTCGGCCATCTTCGGCGCCATACCGGCGTCGACCAGGCGCAGCAGGGGAAGCGCAGGGGGCAGCGCGGGGTTCGTCAGCAGCCCCTCGACACCGGCGCCGACATTGAACACCGCGCGCAGGTTCTTTTCAGCGCTGAAGAGCTCCGGCGGGGGCAGCCACACAACGGCGTAGCGCGCGTCACGCGCGCGGCCGTCGAACATTGCGATGTCCACCTCGAGTCCAGCCCGCGCGAACGCAGCGCCGAGCGCATCGAGCCATGCGTCGGGTTTCATGCTGCCCAGGGCGACAGCGATTCTCATGTGGCGAACGCGATCCCTAATCCGCGGGCGAGAACGACACCAGCGCGGCGCCTTCCTTCACCTGGTCGCCGATGCCATACAGGATATCGTCGACCACGCCATCGCTGGGGGCGACGATGCTGTGCTCCATCTTCATCGCTTCCATCACCAGCAGCGGCGCACCCTTGGACACGCGGGCGCCCTTCGCGACGTTGACCGCGATCACCTTGCCGGGCATGGGTGCCGCCAATCCCGCACCACCGCCGTCGCGCTCGCCAGCAAGTGCGATCACGTCGACCAGCGTCAGCATCCGGTGCCGGCCCTCCGCAAACACGTGCAATTCGTCGCGGTAATGGACCACATCGGCGGCCAGCGTGCGGCCCGCAAGACGCAGTGTCAGGCGACTGCCGCTTGCCGCGGTCACCGCGAGCGGCGCATCGATGTCCCCGTGGCGGAAGTGCCAGCCATCGCGGCCGTACTCGAGATCGACGTCGTGTACACCGCGCTCGGACTTCAGTGTGATCGTGCGCGTGTACGTGATGTTCATTCGCCAGCCGGATCGGCTCGACCACGGATCGGCGTCCGCTGCCGCACTCTCATCGACCAGCACACGTGCGCAGGCCAGCGCCAGCATTTCCTCCGGCACGCGTTCTTCATGCACGAACAGTCTTTCGCGTTCACGCTCGATCAATCCGGTGTCGAGCTGCGCCAGCGCGAAGCTGTGGTTGTTCGCCAGGCGCGCCAGGAAGTCGACGTTGTTGGCCAGACCGACAATGTGGAACTCGGCGAGTGCCGCGCGCATGCGTGCCAGCGCCTGGTCGCGATCGTGACCCCACACGATCAGCTTGGCGATCATCGGGTCGTAGTGGGGCGAGATTTCATCGCCCGCGCGCACGCCGGAGTCGATGCGCACCGCGGCCGGCTCGTGGAAGTTGTTGTCGTCGGCGTTGCGCTTGAACTGCACGGCGTCGGGCGTGGCCATGTGGACGAGGTGCCCGATCGTCGGCAGGAAACCCTTGTCCGGATTCTCCGCGTAGATGCGTGCTTCGATCGCGTGGCCGTGAATCTCCAGTTCATCCTGCGTGACGGGAAGGCGCTCGCCCGCGGCGACGCGCAATTGCCACTCGACCAGATCATGGCCGGCGATCATCTCGGTCACCGGATGCTCAACCTGTAGCCGCGTGTTCATCTCCATGAAGTAGAAGGTGCCGTCAGGCGCGGCAATGAATTCCACCGTGCCGGCGCCGATGTAGCCGACCGCTTTTGCCGCTGCGACCGCCGCTTCGCCCATTGCCTTGCGGCGCTCGTCCGTCATGCCCGGCGCGGGCGCCTCCTCGATCACCTTCTGGTGCCGTCGCTGTACCGAGCAGTCGCGCTCGAACAGGTACACGCAGTTGCCGTGCGCGTCGGCGAACACCTGGATCTCGATGTGGCGCGGCCGCTGCAGATACCTTTCGACCAGCACGCGATCATCGCCGAAAGACGAAGCCGCCTCGCGTTTGCACGAAGCAAGCGCATCGTTGAACTCGGCGGCTGCGGCGACGATGCGCATGCCCTTGCCGCCGCCGCCGGCGCTGGCCTTGATCAGCACCGGGTAGCCGATTCGATCGGCATGCTTCTGCAGCGTCGCCGCGTCCTGCTCGGCGCCGTGATAACCCGGCACCAGGGGCACGCCGGCGCGCTCCATCAGCGTCTTTGCTTCCGATTTGCTGCCCATCGCGAAGATCGCGCTCGGGGGTGGGCCGATGAAGGCGATGCCCGCTTTGGCGCACCCCTGTGCGAATTCCTCGTTCTCCGACAGGAATCCGTAGCCGGGATGGACCGCCTGTGCGCCGGTTGCCTTTGCTGCCTCGATGATCAGGTCGCCGCGCAGATAGCTCTCGCGCGCCGGTGGCGGACCGATCCGGATCGCCTCATCGCAGAGCGCAACGTGGCGCGCGCCGGCGTCCGCATCCGAATACACCGCGACGGTGCGCACGCCGAGGCGGCGCGCCGTGGCGGCCACACGGCATGCAATCTCACCGCGGTTAGCGATCAGGATTTTGCGGAACATGGGTCGAAACCGGGGTTGATCGGGCGACACCGAACAGACGCCGAAACACGCCGGCGATGAAGCGGAAGATCCTGGGAAGCAGCCAGGCCGCCAGCGCGACCAGCACGACGACGACGGCGGCCGCGATGAACGGATGCACGATCGCCAGCCACAACAGGCCGCCGACAGCGACATCTTCGGCCGTCGACACGGCGATGTTCGAAAACGGCTCGGGCGACGTATTGACCGCGGCGCGCGCGCCCGCCTTGGTGAAATGACTGGTCGCAGCGAGCGAGCCGCCCAGAAGGGCGGCCACCGTGGCCCATGCGGCGCTGTCGGCGCCAAACACCGCCGCTGCCAACGCAGCACCGGCCGGAATGCGGATGAAGGTGTGCACGGCATCCCACAGCGAATCGATGGCGGGGACCTTGTCGGCCAGGAACTCGACCGCGACCATGAAGCCGGAGGCCCCGAGCACGACCGGGTGCGCGAGGATCTGCAGCCCGGCCGGCAGCGGCGCCCAATCGAAATAACCGACCAGGCCGACGATCAGCAACACGGCGTACAAGCGGATACCGCTGGCAAAGCCGAGCGTGGCGGCCAGGGCGATCAGTTGCGCGATGTCGAGCTTGTCCATGTTCGTCCTCAGGCGATGGGCGAGCGCGTTGTATCAATCTGCGAGTCGCTGATCAGAGGAAACCAGCCTTCCCCGGCATCAAACTGACCCTCGACGCGCAGCGGAAAGCTCGCACGCAGTGTATCCGGGGCAAAGACGCGCTGCGCCTTGACCTCGATCTGCAGTTGCGCACCTTTGGAGGCCGCGGCCAGCGCGGAGGTCATTCGCCCAAACATGCGTTCACTTCCCTCGGCCAGCCGCAGCGCAATCCAGACGCGACCGGGCGGGGCGGCGGGCAGGCGCGCAGCGCGTCGCAGCGTGCGCAGCGCAAAGCGGAACTGCTTTGATGCAGGTGTCTCACGCGACGGTAACGCGATCGCGACACGGACGTTGACGTCAGCGAGCTTCACGTCGCTGCGCACGCAAAGCGCCAGACCGAGCGCACCCGCATCGAGTGAGGCGAATCCGGCGTGCCAGCGCCGCGCCAGTCGCCACAGTCCGCGCAGTTCGAGCGCAGTGCCGGGGTGAAGAAGGCATGCGCCGAGCGCGGCCAGCACGAAGGAATCGCCTTCGGCATCCCATGTCTGCCAGCCGGCGACCCCGAACGTCCGCGTCAGTCGCAGCCGCTCGGCCATTGCGCGCAGCCGGACTTACATTTCCTCGTCATCGCCTTCGGTTGCGGCACGCTCGGCCTCGTACTCGGCGACCCAGCGCGGTTTGCGCTTGTCGAGGAAGCTGCGCACGCCTTCGCGTCCGTCCTCTGAAGCGCGGATCTGCGCAATGCGCTCGGCCGTGTCGGCCACCAGCGCATCATCGATCGCGCGCCCGGCGATGTCGCGCACCAGCCGCTTGGCTTCGCGCGCCGCCTGGTCGCTGGTCAGCATCAGTGCGCCCAGCGTTTCGTTGACCGCCGCGTCGAGGCCGTCTGGGGGAGTGATGTCGTGCACGAGGCCGATGCGAAACGCCTCGGCGGCATCGAACTTCTCCGCGGTCAGAAAGTAACGACGCGCTGCGTTGGCACCCATCGCCTTGATCACATAGGGACTGATGGTGGCCGGGATCAGGCCAAGCTTCGTTTCGCTCAGGCAGAAACTCGCGGTCGTCGCGGCGTAGGCGATGTCGCACGCGGCGATAAGACCGATTCCGCCGGCGTACGCGTCGCCGTGCACGCGCGCGATGGTGGGCTTGGGACACAGATAGACGGTGCGCAGCATGTCGGCGAGCGCGCGTGCGTCGGCGCGATTCTCGTCGAGGCTGTAGCCGCTCATGCGGCGCATCCAGTCGAGGTCGGCCCCGGCGCAGAACGCCGGCCCTTTGCCGGCGAGCACGATTGCGCGCACGCCCGCATCGGCGCCCAAGCGGGTGAAGGTCGCTGCGAGCTCCGCGATCATCGCTTCGTTGAAGGCATTGCGCATCTTCTCGCGTGCCATCCACACGACGGCAACGCGGTGCGCGATCGAGACTTCCAGCAGGTCGGTGCTCATTTCAGAATCCTCGCAAGAAACAGGTCCATTTCGCGCAGCGCCTGGGCGCGCGCGACCGGATTGCCGCCGATGTGAACGCCATTGGGATTGGTGCCGTTCGGAATCCCGGGACGGAAGCGTACCGGGCGTGCGCCGTCGAAGCCGTGATAACTGTCAGCGTAGACCTTGATCGCCAGGTCCGCCTGTGGCTGGGCGGCACGGGTGCGCTCGGCCAGCCGCACGCAGCGCGACGGGGGCGTCCAGTCGTCTTTTTCGGCCAGCAGCATCAGCACAGGGATTTCGAGCTTGAACGGCTGGTCAAGCAGCGCGCGGCAGCCCGGATAGAACACGACCGCACCGGCCAGCGGCTGTGCAAATTCCGCGCGCGCCGCGTTGATCGCAACCAGCGTCGTCATCGCGCCGTGCGACCAGCCGAGCACCGCGATGCGGGCAGCGTCGACTTGGTCGCGTTCGGCAAGCCACTTGACCGCGGCGATCACGTCGTCGCGGCGCGTTTCGACCGTGATGGTGCGCTCGACCTTCTTCACGCCGCAGATCGGCCCCGAGCCGCGCGAGCCAAAGCTGTCCGGCAACAACACGTGATAGCCGGCCTGGTGCAAACGGTCGACATAGTCGGGGTAGCGTGCATCGAAGGTCTTGCCGTCGCGCCGGTACAGGCCGCCGCAGCCGTGCAGCGCGACGATCGCGGGTCTTGGTGCCGATATGGCTACCGGAAACCAGTGCGCATCGATGCGCGCGCCGTCGCCGCGCGTGATGCTGACCGGATCGGCCGTCGCGGCGCGGATGAAAAGGAGGGCGGCCGCCGCCCACGCTGTGCGCGCGACCTGCATCGGTATCAGCGCGGCTTCGCCTGCAACCGCGCGGCGCAGGCGGTGAGCGCGGCCTCCAGATTGTCCGGCAGCGCGCTCGGCGACCAGCCCAGGTCCTTCAGCAACCCGTCCGCCAGGCCGTAGACCCAGCCGTGGATTGCGAGGGGACGTCCCATGCGCCAGGTGTTGCGCACGACGTTCGTGCGGCAGACATTGCGCACCTGCTCGATCACGTTCAGTTCGCACAGCAGATCCTCGTGGTGGTGCGGCGCCACCGACTGGAATACGTCGGCGTGCCGACGCTGAACGTCCTCGATGTGCCGCAGCCAGTGGTCGGCCACGCCCAGCATTCCGCCGCCGATGGCGCAGCGGATGCCGCTGCACTGGTAGTGGCCGACGACGATCACGTGCTCGACGTGCAACAGTTCGATCGCGAACTGCAGCACCGACATGCAGTTGAAGTCGGTGTGCGCGACCACGTTGGCGATGTTGCGGTGGACGAACAGCTCACCCGGATCGAGCCCGACGATGTCATTCGCCGGCACGCGGCTGTCGGCGCAGCCGATCCACAGGTACTTCGGCGCCTGCTGGCGTGCCAGGCGCGCGAAGTACTGCGGATCGTCGGCGCGACGGCGCGCGGACCAGGCGCGGTTGTTCGCAAACAGGTCGGAAAGGTTGTTGGCCGGCATCGGTGTCATCCCGCGAATCGCTTGGCGACTTCTTCCAGCATCACTTCGGTCGCGCCGCCGCCAATGGCGAGCACGCGCGCATCGCGCACCAGCCGCTCGATCGGCGACTCGCGCATGTAGCCCATGCCGCCGTGGAACTGCTGGCAGTCGTACATCACCTCGTTGACGAGTTCTCCGGTCAGCGCCTTCAGCATCGACACTTCCCGCGCGGCGGCATTTGAGTCGTCAGGTCGCTGGTCAACCAGCCAGGCGCAGTGATACAGCAACTGGCGTGCTGCCTCGACTTTCGCCAGCTGCATCGACAGCCGCTGTCGCACCGTCTGCATCTCCCACAGCGGCGCGCCAAACGCGCGGCGCTCGTTCACGTAGCGAAAGGTGAGGTCGAGCGCAGTCAGGCAGTGGCCGACCGCCATGCTGGCGAGCGCAATGCGCTCGGTCTGGAAGTTCCTCATGATCGCGTAGAAACCGGCGTTCTCTTCGCCAAGCAGATTAGCCGCCGGCACGCGGCAGTCTTCGAACACCAGCTCCGCGGTGTCGGACGCGAGCCAGCCCTGCTTCTTCAATGCGCGGCCGACGCGGAAGCCGGGGGTGCCCTTCTCGACGGCGAAGATCGAAATGCCGCGCGAACCTTTGGCCTGCGGGTCCGTGCGCGCCGCGACAAACACCAGGCCGGCGTGCACGCCGTTGGTGATGAACATCTTGGTGCCGCTGAGCACATAGTGGTCGCCGTCCCGCACGGCGCGCGTGCGGATCGACGCAACGTCAGAGCCGGCGTCGGGTTCGGTCACCGCGACCGCCGTGATCAGCTCGCCCGCGACGATCTTCGGCAGCCAGCGTGCCTTCTGTTGCGCGCTGCCGGCGTGGGCGAGATGCGGGCTCGCCATGTCGGTGTGAACAAGCACGGTGACGACGAAGCCGCCGCTGGTCGCGCGCGACAACGCTTCCTGGAACACGACATTGGTGGTCGCATCCGCGCCCGCGCCGCCATACTCGGCCGGATACATTAGGCCGAGCCAGCCCAGTGCGCCCATCTTGCGCAGCACTTCGCGCGGCACGAACCCGGCCTCGTCCCACGCCAGCGCGTTGGGCTCGATTTCCTGCGCGACGAAACGCGCAATCTGGCGGCGCAGGTCAACATGCTCCGGGCGGGTGTAGATGTCCTCTACCAGCGGCAGCCTCGCAAAGTGGGTGATCAGGCCCTGCGCTTGATCGTCCGTTTGACCGCGAGAGGCATCAGTCCGCGGATTGTCTTCCTGGCTCGTCTCGCGAGACGGAGAGCGCGCCGAGCGGCGGGCAGCGGGATTTCGCCCGCGCCGGGGTAGCGAGCCGCAACCGCATGCGTCGTCAGTTCCGCCCGCTCGGCCGGGTTGAGCCCGATACCTGTTCCACGGCGCAAGAATTGCACAAGCCGATCGAGATCATGCGTCTTCGGGAAATCCGTCTCGGCGAGAATGAGCAGGGCTTTCAGGTACTTCTCCACGCATTGCTGCGCATGAAAGCAGACCGCTTCGGTCGGGGCATCGATACCAAGTTGCAGCAGGTGCACGGCGGCTTTCAAGTCGCCCTCGGCTTCATGTACCCATTCTCGCGCGACGACCTGCGTCGGCTCAACGGCGGGCATGCACAACCTCGCCCTCGATTGCTGCCGGGCGCTCGATCGTGCCGGGCACGAGCGATCGCCACGCAAACTCTTCCGGCGTCGCGACGACGATGTCCTTCGCCGCCGGAAATTCGCTCAGTGCCAAACGGATCGCTGCCTGAGCCTGCGCGCTTGATCCGTGGTAACGCATGACGATCAGCAGATCGACATCGCTGTCGGCGTTAGCCGTTCCCCTGGCATGCGAACCGAAAAGAATTATCCGCTCCGGATCAAATCGCTCGACGATGCACTGAACCATGCGGTCGATCGTGCGCCGCGTTGAACGCCGGTCGCTGCGACCCAACCGGTGTGCGCTGGAGGCCTTCATGGCGATGATCTTACCGTCGGCGGCTGTCGGTAGAAGTCGCTCACCCGCGCTCCTCGCCCATCACCTTGGCGTAGCGCACCGAATGGTGCGCGAGCAGGTCGCCCGAGTTCACGCCGCGACATTCGGCGGCGCCGAATGCGCTCCGGCGTCCGAGTCGCAGCACGCGCGCCGTGCACTGCACGGCTTCCGCGCGGCCGCTGCGCAGGAATGCAGTCTGCATGTCCGACGTGACCCAGCGTTCGTCGAGTCCGCGCATCGTCATGATGGCCAGCCACATGGCCACGTCGGCCGCGCCCATGATCGCCATGCCGCTGATGATGCCGTCGGGTCGTTCGATCGAATCATTGAACGGGACCAGCAGTTCGCACTCGCCGTGCGTGCAGCTCTTGACGACGAATTCGTAGTGGCGCAGAAACGGCGAATCCGCAAGCGTCTCCTGCAGAGCGTCAACGGTGACCAGCGACTCGGCCATGGCGTTGTCTCCTCGATCTCGTGACTATCGCAAAGAACCGTGTCGACGCGACGCGCGTATCAGCCGTGTGCGCATCTCAATGCCGCCACACCTTCAAGCCCCGCAGCGATTCGAGCGCGTCGAAATCGCGGTCGTTGTGCAGCAGCGCGTGATCGTGCTCGATGCAATACGCCGCCAGCATCACGTCGATCGGGCTGCGCACGCTGACGCCGCGCGTGCGCAGGCTGCGATAGTGCCCGGCAGCGCGCAATGCCTGCGCCTCGCCACCGATCTCGACCACAGGCAGTGCCGCCAACGTGCGTCGCGCGGCCTGGAAGTCCTGGTCGTGGCGAAAGCCGCGCAGCACCTCGAACAGCACCAGATCGGGCATGCCGATCGGCGCGGCGGCATCCAGCAGCAGCTCGGACAGGCGCTCGACCCCGGGCGAGGCGCGCCCGTTGAAGAAATCAATCCACACCGACGAATCGACCAGGATCATCTCGCCTTCTTCTTCCTGCGCGCGGGGATCCGCTGCGCGGCCGCATACCCGCCGCGGGGCTCGGCCACGATCGCGCTCGCCGCTTTGGATGCATCATCCCAGCGCAACTGGCCGCGCAAGGAAAGTATTTCCCGGTACGCCGCCTGGCGCGCCAGCAACTTCAGACCGGCTTCGACGGCCTCCTTCTTGGTCTTGAATGGTCCGGCGCGCATCGCCGCTTCCATCAGTTCTTCGTCGATCAGGATGTTTGTGCGCATAATGTGTATAAATTGCCTTCAGAGTACACATCGTACACCAGCCTGAGCTTCGCTGCACCCCGGCGGATCACATCCGAAACACCCCGAACTTCGTGTCCGGAATCGGCGCATTCAGCGCCGCCGACAATGCCAGCGCGAGTGTCATGCGCGTGTCCATCGGATCGATCACGCCGTCGTCCCACAGTCGGGCACTGGCGTAGTACGGATGGCCCTGGTGCTCGTACTGGTCGAGGATCGGCTGCTTGAACGCCGCTTCTTCCTCGGCACTCCAGGCGCCGCCTTTCGCTTCGATGCCGTCGCGCCTGACGGTGGCCAGCACGCTCGCGGCCTGCTCGCCGCCCATGACCGAGATGCGCGCGTTCGGCCACATCCACAGAAAGCGCGGACCGAACGCGCGTCCGCACATGCCGTAGTTGCCGGCGCCGAAGCTGCCGCCGATGATCAGCGTGAACTTCGGCACCTGCGCGCAGGCGACGGCGGTCACCATCTTGGCGCCGTGGCGCGCGATGCCCTCGTTCTCGTACTTGCGGCCCACCATGAAACCGGTGATGTTCTGCAGGAACAGCAGCGGCACCTTGCGCTGGCAGCACAGCTCGATGAAGTGCGCGCCCTTCTGCGCGCTCTCGGAAAACAGGATGCCGT
>DAITAC010000093.1:0-15562 GCA_036824465.1 Burkholderiaceae bacterium | reverse complement strand
GCCGGCACGCGCCTCGATGTAATCGCTGCCGAAATCGATCTCGGCCCCCATCTGGCGCAGCAGACCGGCAAACGCCACGTCACCCTGAATACTGTCGCGGCCGACACCGAGGACACGCACTGCGCCGCCGGCAACGGTTCCAAGCGCCAGAAAATACGATGCGCCAGACGCGTCGCCTTCGACCGCGTACGGCCCGGGCGCCACGTAATGTGCGCGCGGCACGATGAATGCAGTTCCGTCACGGCGTACGGCCACGCCGAACTGCGCCATCATCGCCGCCGTCATCGCGACATAGGGCTGCGAAATCAGCGTGCCCGGCACGCGGATCTGAAGCCCATCGGCCGGTGCGATCAACGGCGCGGCCATCAGCAAGCCACTGATGAACTGGCTCGACACATCGCCCTTGATCTCGACGCGATCAGTGATCAACTGATCGGCGGGTGCTATCAGGAGTGGCGGATAGCCCGCTTCGCCCTCATAAGCGATATGCGCACCGAGCGCATTCAGTGCGTCGACCAGATCTCCGATCGGCCGCTCGCGCATCCGGGGCACGCCGTCAAGCCGATACGCCCCGCCGGCAAACGCCAGCGCCGCGGTGAGCGGACGCATCGCGGTGCCCGCATTACCAAGAAAGAGGTCGGCCCGCTTGACCGGAAAGGTGCCCGCGCATCCAGCGACGCGGGTCGCCTGCGCGTCGCGATCCACTTTGATGCCAAGCGTTCGCAGCGCGTCGATCATCACGCGCGTGTCATCCGCGTCGAGCAGACCGGTGAGCTCCGTGTCGCCGCGGCTCAGCGCGGCGAGCAGCAGCGCGCGGTTGGAAATGCTCTTCGAACCGGGAAGCCGGATCTCGCCCTGCGCGCGCGCGATCGGAGCAACCGTCAGGACGTCGGGCCAGCGCCGCTCATTCGGCATCGAAGGTCCTGGCATGGCTCCGTCGTGTGCGGCTGGCAAGGTCGAATATGCGCTCGATCGCGGCGGCGTCTCCCGCATCGACCGCGCGCTGCATCTCGTCCAGCAACGCGCGATAGCCGCGCAATTCTTCGCCCAGCGCGGCACGGTTGGCGATCGATATGTCGCGCCACATCGCCGGACTCGCGGCGGCGATCCGCGTGAAGTCGCGGAATCCTGCGCCGGCGAAGCCGAGCTTGTGTTCGCCATCCGGCTCGGAGGCGATGCGCGCCACCAGCGCAAATGCAAGCAGATGCGGCAGATGGCTGACCGCGGCGAAGATCCTGTCGTGCTCATCGGCGTCCATGCGCGTGACCCTGGCGCCGGCCGCGCGCCACAGTGCCTCGATCTGCGTCAGCGCTTCCAGGCTTGTCTCGCCGACCGGGGTGCTCACGAAGAGCTTGCCATTGAACAACGTCGCTTCTGCGTATTCGACGCCAGGTCGTTCGCGACCGGCGATTGGATGCCCGGGAACGAACCGGCGGGACGAAAAGCTGCTGTTTGCATTCAGCTCAAGTCGCGCGGCATCGATCACCGAACGCTTGGTGCTTCCGACATCGGTGATCACCGCATGTGCCGGCACCGCACCTGCAATCGCGGCAAAGATCGTCCGCATCGCGCCAACCGGCACCGCGACCAGCACCAGGTCCGAACCTCGCACGGCTTCGGCGGCGCTCGACGCAACACGATCGATCACGCCGCGTTCCCGCGCCCGCGCCAGTGCAATCGAGTCGCAATCGAACCCGATCACCTCGGCGACTGAGCCGGTGTGCCGCCAGGCTAATGCGGCCGAGCCGCCGATCAGGCCGACTCCGATCAGCGCCAGCTTCATGCGCGGATCATCCGGCGCGTCATCCGGCTCTTGCCGCGGCCAGTGCTTCCGGTAACGCGGCGAGGAACTTTGCGTTTTCCTCCGGCAGACCGATGCTGATGCGCAACCACTCGGGTAATCCGTAGTTGGCTACCGGCCGCACGATCACCCCGCGCTTGAGCAGTTCGTGATAGACCCTCGCTGCCGGGCCGACCTTCACCAGGACGAAGTTGCCGTAACTCGGCACATGCTCGAGCCCGAGCGCATTGAATCCATCGACCAGCTGCCGCATGCCGCGCAGGTTCAGCTCGAAGCTCGTGCGCAGGAAGTCGGCGTCGGCGAGTGCCGCGACGGCAGCGGCCTGCGCCAGCGTGTTGACGTTGAAAGGCTGCCGCACCCGGTTCAGCAGATCCGTGAGCTCCGCCTGCGCAATGCCGTAGCCGACACGCAGGCCCGCGAGTCCAAACGCTTTCGAGAACGTGCGCGAGATCAGAAGGTTAGGAAACTGCCGTACCCAGGCCGTCGAGTCGAACCGGTGTTCAGCGGGCAGGTATTCGTTGTAGGCCTCGTCGAGCACCACGACCACGTCCTTCGGCACGCGCGCGATGAACGCCGCCACCTGCGCGTGTGGAACAAGCGTTCCGGTTGGATTGTTTGGATTCGCCACATACATCAAGCGCGTGTCTGGCGCGATCGCCGCCCGCATGGCGTCCAGGTCGTGGCCGAGGTTCTTCGCCGGTACCACGATCGCGCGTGCGCCACGCGACTGCGTCGCCAATGCATACACCGCGAACGAGTGCTGCGAATAGACGCAGCTTGTTCCCGGCGCCAGCAAGGCCGCTGCTGCAAGCTCGAGAATGTCGTTGCTGCCGTTGCCAAGAGTGATCCATTCGGCCAGCACGCCGAAGCGCGACGCCAGCGCGGCTTTCAGCTCGAAGCCATTGGAATCCGGATAACGGCCGACGTCGGCAAGGTGGTGGATCGCGCGCGCGATCGCCTTTTGCGCCGAGGGCGGCATCCCGAGCGGATTCTCATTCGATGCGAGCTTGACGATCTCGTCGGCCTTCAAACCAAACTCGCGTGCGAGTTCCTCGATCGGCTTGCCCGCCTGGTAGGGCGCGATCGCGCGTACATACGGCAGTGCCGGAACGGACTGGTTCGGCATCATCACGGCAGCCATCTTTCTTTCCTCACTCGAGAGGTCTATGTCGCAACGGGGTACGACCCGAGGCTCTTGAAGTAGGCGCAACGGTCGCGAAGCTCGGCGAGCGCCACGGCGATCTTCGGGTCCTTCTCGTGCCCCTCGATATCGACGTAGAACCAGTATTCCCATGCCCCGCTTTTTGCCGGCCGCGATTCGAAGCGCGTCATCGATACGCCATGCTGCGCCAGCGGGGTCAGCATCTGATAAACCGCGCCCGCCTTGTTTGGCACCGACAGAATCAGCGAGGTCTTGTCGCGCCCGGACGGCGTTGTGGTCTGCCTGCCCAGCACGACGAAGCGCGTCCGGTTGCCCGGGTCGTCCTGGATGTGTACCGCCACCGCCTGCAATCCATAGCGTCCGGCAGCACTTTCGCCGGCGATGGCCGCGACGCTTCCGTCTTCGGCCGCCATGCGCGCGGCCTCCGCATTGCTTGCCACGCTGATGCGCGGCAGGCCGGGATGATGCTGATTGAGCCAGTTCACGCACTGCGCCAGCGACTGCGCATGCGCGCACACGCGCGTCGCACCACTCATCGTGCCGCTCTTCGTCAACAGGTTGTGATGAACCGGAAGCGACACTTCGGCAATGATCGACAGCGGCGTCGCAAGCAGCAGGTCGAGCGTGCGCGTAATCGAGCCTTCGGTCGAATTCTCGACCGGCACGATGCCGTAATCAGTCGTGCCCGCTTCGACATCGCGCATCACTTCGTCGATCGAGCCGCACGGTGAGGCGACGACGCCGGCGCCGAATTGCCGGCGCAGCGCCAGTTCCGAAAACGTGCCGGGCGGACCGAGGTAGGCAACCGTGATCGGGCGTTCCAACGCGCGGCAGGCGGCGATCACTTCGCGATAGATGGCCTGCACCGTGGACGGGTGCAGCGGGCCGCCCCCTAACGCGCCGACCTTGTCGAGCACCACTGCCTCACGCTCGGGCCGATACACCGGCGCGTTGTGCTCGTGCTTCACGCGGCCGACTTCGGCGGCCAGGCGCGCGCGTTCGTTGATCAGTTCGACGAGCTTGCGATCGACCGCATCGATCGCGTCGCGCAGCGGTTTGAGCCGATCATCCATGCGAACGCGGTCAGGCCTCGGTCTCGCCGCCCACGTCGGCACCTTCGACAGAGCCAATGCCGTTGTCGGCGTCGCTTTCGACAATGCGCTGCAGGCCGGCGAGCTTGGTACCTTCGTCGAGCGCGATCAGGGTGACCCCCTGCGTGGCACGACCCATCTCGCGAATCTCGGCCACGCGCGTGCGGATCAGCACGCCGCCGGTGGTGATCAGCATGATCTCGTCGTCCGGTCGCACCAGCGTGGCCGCCACCACCTTGCCGTTGCGTTCGCTGGTGGCGATCGCGATCATGCCGCGGGTCGCGCGCGAATGGCGGGTGTACTCGGCGATCGGCGTGCGCTTGCCAAAGCCGTTCTCAGTCGCGGTCAGCACGCTTTGCTGCTCGTCTTCTGCGACCAGCATCGCAATCACGGACTGGCCTTCGTCCAGCTGCATGCCGCGCACGCCGCGCGCCGTACGTCCCATCGGACGCACGTCGTTCTCGTCGAAGCGCACCGCCTTGCCAGCATCGGAAAACAACATCACGTCGTGCTTGCCGTCGGTGATCGCGGCGCCGATCAGGAAGTCGCCGGCATCGAGGTCGCACGCGATGATGCCGGCCTTGCGCGGGTTGGCAAAGTCGGTGAGCTGGGTCTTCTTCACCGTTCCCATCGCGGTCGCCATGAAGACGAAGTGCTCGGCGTCGAACTGCTTGATCGGCAGCACGACCGTGACTTTCTCGTTCTCGGCGAGCGGGAACATGTTGACGATCGGCTTGCCGCGCGAGGTACGCGTTCCCTGCGGCACCTCCCAGACCTTCAGCCAATACAGCCGCCCACGATTCGAGAAGCACAGGATGGTGTCGTGCGTATGCGCGATGAAGAGCTGGTCGATCCAGTCGTCTTCCCGCGTCGCGGCCGCCTGCTTGCCGCGCCCACCACGCTTCTGCGCCCGATAGTCCGCCAGCGGCTGGCTCTTGATGTAGCCGGCGTGCGACAGCGTGACGACCATGTCCTGCGGGTTGATCAGGTCCTCGGTCTGCAGATCTTCCGCCGTGCGAACGATCTCCGAGCGACGCGTGTCCCCGAACTCCTGCTTCAACTGCTCGAGCTCTTCGCGAATGATCGAGGTGATGCGCTCCGGCTTCGCCAGAATGTCCAGCAGGTCGGCGATGAGGTCCATCACCTCGCGATATTCGTTGACGATCTTGTCCTGCTCCAGGCCCGTCAGGCGCTGCAGCCGCATCTGCAGGATCTGCTCTGCCTGTGTCTCGGACAATCGATACAGGCCGTCAGGCTGCAGGCCGAAATGAGCCTCCAGCGTCAGTGGGCGATACGCGTCTCGACTGTCACCCGCGCGTGCCAGCATTTCCCGCACCAGCGATGAGTCCCAGTTGCGCGCCATCAGTTCGCTCTTGGCCACCGGTGGCGTCGGCGCCGCCTTGATCACCGCGATGAACTCGTCGATGTTCGCGAGGGCCACCGCCAGGCCTTCAAGCACGTGTCCGCGGTCGCGCGCCTCGCGCAGTTCGAACACGGTGCGCCGCGTGACGACCTCGCGCCGATGCGAGAGGAACGCCTGCAGCATCTGCTTCAGATTCAGCAGCCGGGGCTGGCCATCGACCAGCGCCACCATGTTCATGCCGAACGTGTCCTGCAACTGGGTCTGCTTGTACAGGTTGTTGAGCACAACCTCGGGCAGCTCGGCGCGCTTCAGTTCGATCACCACGCGCATGCCGCTCTTGTCCGACTCATCGCGGATGTCGGAGATCCCTTCCAGTTTCTTCTCGTTGACCAGTTCGGCCATGCGCTCGAGCAGCACGCGCTTGTTGACCTGGTACGGCAGCTCGTCAACGATGATCGCGCTGCGCGCGCCCTTGTCGAGCTCCTCGAAATGCGTCTTGGCACGCATCACCACGCGGCCGCGACCGGTGCGATAGCCCTCGCGCACGCCATCCAGGCCATAGATGATCCCCGCGGTCGGGAAATCCGGCGCCGGAATCAGTTCGATCAGTTCTTCGACGGTCGCCTCGGGCGTGCGCAGCAACAGCAGACACCCGTTGACGATCTCGTGCAGGTTGTGCGGCGGGATGTTGGTCGCCATGCCCACCGCAATGCCGGCTGAGCCATTGATCAGCAGGTTCGGTACGCGGGCCGGCAGGACGGTCGGCTCCTGTTCCTTGCCGTCGTAATTGGGCTGGAAGTCGACGGTTTCCTTGTCGATGTCCGACAGCAGCAGCGCGGAGATCTTGTCGAGCCGGCACTCCGTGTAGCGCATCGCCGCCGGGTTGTCGCCATCGACCGAGCCAAAGTTGCCCTGGCCATCGATCAGCGTGTAGCGCAGCGAGAAGTCCTGCGCCATCCGCACCAGTGCGTCGTAGATGGCCGCGTCGCCGTGCGGATGGAATTTGCCCATCACCTCGCCAACGATCCGCGCACATTTCACATACGGCCGGTTCCACACATTGTTGGACTCCTGCATCGCGAACAGCACACGGCGATGCACCGGCTTCAAGCCGTCGCGCACGTCGGGCAGCGCGCGGCCGACGATCACGCTCATCGCGTAATCGAGATAGGACCGCCGCATCTCCTCTTCGAGCGAGACCGGCAGCGTTTCCTTGGCGAATTGATCCATCGGCGGGGGTGTCAGACCGTGCCCGACGATCGGGCGAACGTGATCTGAAGGCAGGTGGCGAGCAGTCCCGCCGGCCTGCAATTCACGGCTGATTTCGAAGCTGGAAGTCTATCAGCGCGCGCCGCTTTTTCC
The DNA here is from genome assembly GCA_036824465.1 of Burkholderiaceae bacterium. Classification (GTDB taxonomy): domain Bacteria; phylum Pseudomonadota; class Gammaproteobacteria; order Burkholderiales; family Burkholderiaceae_F; genus JAKOQB01. The sequence continues at coordinate 8,783 of DAITAC010000093.1, read as the reverse complement.
GGCCGCGTGGCACACTCCGCGCCGGCTCGCCGCGAACGCGCAGCGGCTCGGAGAAACGCACCGATGACGCCCGTGGAAACCCTGATCGAGTGCCGCTGGGCGGTGCCTGTGCGGCCGCATGGTGCGTTCGAGGATCACGCGATTGCGATCGATCAGGGCCGCATTGTCGCCGTGCTCCCAACCGCGGAGGCACGCCGTCGATACTCACCCGGGCGACGGGTCGAACTCCCGAACCACATCGTCACGCCCGGCCTCGTCAACGCCCATACCCACGCCGCGATGACGCTGCTGCGTGGAATCGGCGACGACCTGCCACTGATGCGCTGGCTGACCGAGCGCATCTGGCCGATCGAAAAGGCACTGGTTTCCGAAGAATTCGTCTTTGACGGCACGCGTCTGGCGGCGCTCGAAATGCTCCGTTCGGGGGTCACCTGCTGTTCCGACATGTATTTCTTCCCCGACGCCGCGGCGCGCGCGTTGCGCGAGGTCGGCATGCGCGCCGTGGTTGGCATCATTGCGATCGAGTTTCCGAGCGCTTATGCAAACGATGCGGAGGACTACCTGCGCAAGGGACTGGCCGCTCGCGACGCGCTGCGCGACGACCCGTTGACGAGCTTCACGCTTGCGCCGCATGCCCCTTACACGGTCTCGGACGCGACATTCGAGCGTATTGCGATGCTCGCCGAGGAACTCGACCTGCCGGTACATATTCACGTGCACGAGACCCAGCATGAGATTGACGAATCGACGGCGCAGCACGGCATGCGTCCGCTCGCACGACTCGATCGGCTCGGATTGCTGTCGGAACGGCTCATCGCCGTGCACGCCGTGCACATGACCGAAGCGGAAATCTCGCTGCTGGCGGAGCGGGGCGCCTCGGTCGCGCATTGCCCGACTTCGAATCTGAAGCTCGCCAGTGGCATTGCGCCGGTCGCGGCGATGCTCAGGGGCGGCGTCAATGTCGCATTGGGCACGGACGGCGCAGCGAGCAACAACCGGCTGGATCTGCTTGGGGAAACCCGGCTGGCCGCACTGCTTGCCAAGGGTGCCGTCAGCGACGCGGCGGTCATGCCAGCCACCACTGCGCTGGCGTGCGCGACCCTCAGCGGTGCTCACGCATTGGGGCTCGACCGCGAAATCGGTTCAATTGAAGTCGGCAAACAGGCAGATTTGACTGCCTTTGATCTAAATAGCCCCGAGGAGAGCCCCTGCTTCGAACCCGTTTCTCATCTGGTCTATGCTTCGGGACGCAGCGCTGTAAGTGATGTCTGGGTCGCGGGTCACCATGTTGTGCGCGCGCGACAAGTGGTCACGCAAGCAGGAGAAGACCTTTCAAGGGTCATCTTGGCCACAATTCCAGCGTGGCAGAATAGATGTCGGCAGTTTTTGAAGTAGCCGGCGGCCCGCAAACAGCATGATCGTTTGCGGCGCAAGTCGGGCGGCGGACGCTACGTTCCACGGCCCGGAGGGCGCATAAACCGGTGCAGGAATTCTGCGTACACGAGTGAGGAGAACCATGAAGAAAACCGCGAAGCTCGGTTTACTCATCGCGACCGCGATGGTGACCGCGTCCGGCGCCGCCTTTGCCCAAAGCAAAGACGTCGACGGGAGACCCAATGCCCCGGCGTATGTAATGGACGCGCGTGGCAATGTGGTGTTTGATCCATTTGGCCTGTGCTGGCGCACCCCTTGGTGGACGCCACAACTCGCCTCTCAGGGTGGCCCGACAGGAGCCGGTTGTGCGTGCGATAAGGCTGCGCTGCCCAAAGAGGTCTGCGAGCCGCCTCCGCCGCCTCCGCCGCCACCGCCACCGCCGCCGCCTGCTGCTCCGCCGGCGCCGCCACCGCCCCCACCGCCGCCACCGCCACCGCCTGCTCCGACCAGCGAGAAGGTGACGTTCGCAGCCGACGCGCTGTTCGACTTCAACAAGTCGGTGCTGAAGCCCGAGGCGACCGCCAAGCTGGACGATCTCGTATCGAAACTGGCCGGCGTGAATCTTGAGGTGATCGTCGCGGTCGGACATACCGACTCGATCGGCTCGGATGCATACAACGACAAACTGTCGATGCGTCGCTCGGATGCGGTCAAGCAGTATCTGGTCAAGAAAGGGATCGAGGCCAATCGCATCTACACCGAAGGCAAAGGCGAGCGCCAGCCGGTCGCGGACAACAAGACCGACAGCGGCCGTGCGAAGAACCGTCGGGTGGAAATCGAGGTCGTTGGCACGCGGACAATCCGCCGCTAACGAAGTTTCCCCTCGCAAAACAAAAGCCCCGCGATGCGGGGCTTTTTTTCGTCACTGTGAAATGTCTATGGAACGCCGAGCGCGGACCGAATCGCTGTCGCCGCCGTGCTGTTGAAGCGATACTGAAAGTCAACGATGCGTGCACCGGCCCGGTACAGCTTGCCTGGCCGCACGCCGGGCGCACCTTTGGTGGGCTCGATGAAGGCGATCAACGCGGCCTCGCGCTCAACGCGTGTGACGCCCGTATCCAGCGGATCGACATTGGCGCCGAACGACAGCACGATCGCGCGCGTCCCGCCCACCATCCGCTCTTCCCAGGTGCCTTCGGCAACCGGCTGTTCGGACGCGCGCGCGCAGAACATGGTCCCGCTCTTGGCCCGAAACAGTTCCGTCTTGCCCTTGGTACCGACGCCGCGAAAGTGCAGCGCATAGGGCGTGGCGCCGTCGCGATCCTCGTAGGCGAGACAGAACGGCGTGTCCTTTGAGAAGTTCGCGACCATCTGCTTGACGTTTGCGGCGCCGGTGAAGGACTCGCGCCGCGGCAGCATCAGCACGTCGTCGGCAAAGCGCGCATCCGCGAGATAGGCAACCGCCCCGGCGGGGAATTTGGCACCCGCCGCTTTGGCGGCCTCCGGCCGCGTGTAGTTCTCTGCCGTGCGCAGGAAGTCGCCGATCTGCAGACCCGAGACGTCATAACCCTTGATCGACACCGCCATGCGCAGCGGATGCGTCGTGTTGTAGACAAGCTGAACGCTGCCATCGGTCGCGGGAATCGCGTAGGTCGGGTCCCCGATCGCCCTGCGCTCGCCATCGCGCACAAAGTTCTGAACGTCGATATTGGCGTTGAACGCGCTGATTCCGAGTTCAGTCGTCGATTCATTCAGCGGATAGCGATCGCCTTGCGGCTTGTCGCCGGCACGCAGATTGACCACGCGCGTGCCGGAAAAATAGAACAGGCCATCGCCCCGCAGTGCGTCGATCGATTTCAAGTCGAGCGGGCGCGCGCCATGCACGGGTTGCGCCTCCTCCGGCGCAACAAATCGCGCGGTTGCCGGCTGCGTTTGCGCCAGCGCGACCGGCGTTGACGCGACAAACAGCGCCGATACCAGCGCAGCAATCATTCGAAGTCTCATCATCGGGCTCCGTGCATTTGAGGTGCATTGAAATCTAAGCCAAGGCTTCGTCTGCGAACCCAGCCACACGTTGCCGAAGGTCCCCTGAAACGGCTAGTCCGGAGCGACTCGCTCGAACCCATGCGCATGCCCGGCGGACGAGCCGCAACGCGATTGAGCTGTGCCTACCCCGAACGCATGATGCGGCTAGTATCCGTTCATAAACCCTGTGGAATGCAACATGAGTGCCAATGTCGACGAAGCCGAGCTGCGCAAGTTCGGTGACCTTGCGCATCGATGGTGGGATCCCACCGGCACGATGCGGCCCCTGCACGAGATGAATCCGCTGCGGCTCGACTGGATCGACCGGATCGAGTCATTGGCAGGCAAGCGCGTGCTCGACGTCGGCTGTGGCGGTGGGATCCTCTCCGAGGCGATGGCCGCGCGTGGCGCGCAGGTCACCGGGATCGACCTGTCGGACAAGCCGCTGCAGATCGCCGAGCTGCACGCGCTGGAGAGCGGCGCGCGCGTCAACTACCAGAAGATCTCGGCCGAGGAGCTTGCGGCCAAGGCGCCGGCCAGCTTCGACGTCGTGACCTGCATGGAAATGCTGGAGCACGTGCCGGATCCAGCGCAGACGGTGCGCGCCTGCACGACACTGGCACGACCCGGCGGCGCGGTGTTCTTCTCAACGATCAATCGCAATCCCAAGTCGTTTCTGTTCGCGATTGTCGGCGCCGAATACGTGCTGCGGCTGCTGCCACAAGGCACGCACGAGTATGCCAAGTTCATCCGGCCGAGCGAACTCGGTCAATTTGCACGCGAGGCCGGACTTGCGATCGTTGAGATCCTCGGCTTGAGCTACAACCCGCTGACGAAGCGCTTCGCCCTCGGCGGGGGCACCGACGTGAATTACCTGATGGCCTGCCGCAAATCGTGATTGCGCACGTCGAACTGGTGCTGTTCGATCTGGACGGCACGCTGGTGGACACCGCGCCCGACCTCGCGGCCGCTGCCAATCGCCAGCGCGCCGACCGCGGATTCGAGCCCTTGCCGCTGGAGCAGCTGCGTCCGATGGCGAGCCACGGCGCGCGCGGCTTGATCGGCCTTGCGCTCGGCCGCGCGCCGGGTGACGCCGACTACGAACCGCTGCGACAGCAGTTCCTCGACTACTACGAACAGGCGTTGTGCGTGCATTCGCGGCTGTTCAGTGGAATGGAATCGACGCTCGGCGCGCTTGAGCGGTCGGGCGTGCGCTGGGGCATCGTGACCAATAAGCTCGCGCGTTTCACCAAACCACTGGTCGAGCGGCTTGGGCTGCATGAACGCGCCGCGTGTGTGGTGAGCGGCGACACCACGCCGCACGCAAAACCGCACCCGGCGCCGCTGTTGCACGCGATGACACAGACGGGTGCAACGCCCGCAGCATCGATCTATGTCGGCGACGATCTGCGAGATATTCAGGCCGGCCGTGCCGCAGGAACCGCCACGGTGATTGCGGCCTATGGCTACCTTGGTGCTGATGCAGACATCAGCAGTTGGGGCGGCGATCACGTCATCGAACGGCCAGCCGACTTGTTGCGATTGGTGGGAGCGGACTGAGCCGCACGACCGACGTTTAGCAAACGACCGCATGCAGATCCCGCGCAAACTGATAGTCGCCGCGATGGTCTCGGCCGGCGTGCTGGCGCTTGTGATCGTGGGCCTTTGGCTGGGCGTTCCGGCAGCAGCGCGCTGGGGCATCGAGACGGTCGGTTCGCGCGAGATCGGCCGTGCGATACAGGTGGGCGAGATACGCTTCAATCCGTTCACGCTGAAGGCGACGCTCGCCAGGCTCAGCGTCGCCGGACTGCCGGGTGAGTCGGCGCCGCTGCTGGCGATCGAATCGCTGGAGGCAGATCTCTCGATCGCTTCGCTGCGCCAGCTTGCGCCGGTGATCAAAGCGCTGCACGCGCAGGGAGTGCGCGCGAATCTCATCCGCGTCGAAGAGAATCGCTTCAACTTCAGCGACATCGTTGATCGGATGCTGGCGCAGCCGGCCGGCCCTGAATCCGCCTCCTTTGCGTTGTACAACGTCGAGATCGACGATGCGGCGATTGCCCTTGACGATCGCGTGCTCAAGTCCAAACACACGCTCGACGCGATCAAGCTCGGGTTGCCGTTCATCTCGAGCCTGCCGGACGATGTTGAAGTCAAGGTACGCCCTTCATTTTCTGCGCAGCTCAACGGGCACCCAGTCGCCTTGACGGCGGAGACGCAGCCGTTCGACGCCGCCCTGCACACCAGTGTCGCGCTCAAGTTCTCGGGCATCGATCTGCCGCGCTACCTTGGCTACCTGCCGCTGCGGTTGAACTTCGATCTGCGCAGCGGTGCGCTCGACACCGACTTGCGGGTATTCTTTCGCCGCGCGGTACCGGCAACGAAAACCGATCCGGGGCACACCGCGCAGTTATCCCTGTCAGGCGCGCTGGCGGTTCGCGATTTCACCTTCGCCGAGCGCGGCGCAAGCAGCCCGCTTCTGTCCTGGCGAAGGCTCGATGTGGCCTTGGACGAAGTGGCGTTGCGGGAAGCCCACGCAAAGATCCGCGCGATCACGCTCGACGGTGCGCACGCAAATATCGTGCGCCGCGCGGACGGATCAATCGCCGGGGAGGCCGCACTCTCACAACCAATTGATCTTCCGGCCTCTCAAGAGGCGACCAACGCCAAGCCCGAAGCCGGCAAGCCTTTCACATTTGAACTGGGCGAGTTGAAGATCGCCGACGCCGCGGTGGATTTCAAGGACGACAGCGTTCGTTTCGCGCGACGCATCGCGCCAATTGCAGTCGAAGCGAAGGGGCTGTCAAATCGACCTGACGCACTGGCAAAAGTCGCGTCCACGCTGACCGCGGACGATCAGACGCAACTGCGGATCGAGGGCGACGTTGGCATTGCGCCACTCAGAGTCGCGCTTGCCGCCGAGATGTCGTCGCTGCCGCTCAAGAGCGCCCTGCCCTACCTGCACGCCTTCACGACCGCGCGCATCGACGGCACCATGGATGCCGGCGCAAGACTGCTGATCGACCAGTCCGATACCGGCGTCGCGATCAAGGTCGAAGACGCACACGCCGATGCGAAATCTCTGCGCGTGCGCGACAGCGCGGGCGGAACTGCCGCGCTCGATCTGACCCGGCTGACCTTGTCCGGTGGCGCAGTCGATGTCGCGCAGCGGACCGCTGTACTTGGCCAGATCAAGGGCGACGGCCTGCGTTTGATTGCGGCGCGACTTGCCGACGGCACGCTGGATTGGTCCCGCCTCATCGTCGCGCAGACGCCAACGCCGGCTGCGGGTTTGCCGTCGACACCATGGAAGGTCCGTGTCGGCGAAGCCCAACTGAACGGCGGCCGCATCATCGCGACCGATGAATCCGTTGCACCGGCGGCGCGCCTCGCCGTCGACAGTCTCAGCGTTTCCGTGCGCGACTACGCGATCGACGGTCATGAGCGCACCGCTCTGAATCTGCGCGCCCGCACCGGCGGCGGCACTGTCAGCTCACGCGGCTGGGTGCGCGTGACGCCCCTGGCGTCGAATCTTGATCTGGACATCGCCAACGTCGACGTCGGCGCCTTGCGGCCGTACCTGAAGCAGTTCGCCAACGCGGTTCTCACGACCGGCAGTGTGTGGACGAATGGCAAGCTCGCGCTCGAATCGGGCAAGGACCGCGGCGCATTGCGCGTCGCCTACGACGGCTCGGCTCGCGTGACGAATCTCGCGCTGCTCGATGGCGGCGGCGAAACCGAACTGGCGCGCTGGCAGGCACTCAACATCGATACGGTGAAGCTGCGCAGCGGCGAAACTGCGCCTGAGATCCAGTTGGGCACCGTGCAGCTTTCCGATTTTTATGCGCGCGTGATTCTCTCTGCGGAGGGTCGTCTCAATCTGGTGGACGTATTCAAGTCACCAGGCGCGCAAGACGAAACGACGCAAGGCGACCCCGCGACCCCCAAGACGCCGCCAGCGGCCGATGCGAACGCCCCACCGCCGATGCGGATCCGCATCGGCGGCATCGAACTCGCGCGCGGCAACGTTAACTTCACTGACAACTTCGTCAAGCCAAACTACACCGCCAACCTGACCGATCTCGGTGGAACGATCTCCGCGCTCGCGTCCGATGCTGTGAACCCGGCCGATGTTGCGATCCGTGGCCGCATCGACAGCGATGCGCCGGTCGAGATCACGGGCAAGGTCAATCCACTTGCGCCGAAGCTGTTTCTTGATATCGCGGCCAGCGCCAAGGGCGTGGAACTGCCGCGACTCACACCCTATTCTGTCAAGTACGCCGGCTACCCGATCCTCAAGGGCAAGCTGTCAATGGATGTCCACTACCACGTCGACGACCAGCAATTGAAGGCAGACAACCACCTCCTCCTCGATCAGCTCACCTTCGGCGATCGTGTTGAAAGTCCGACCGCGACCAAGCTGCCCGTGCTGTTCGCAGTGTCGCTGCTGAAGAACCGGCGCGGCGAGATCGACATCAATCTGCCGGTGTCCGGTTCGCTGAACGATCCGCAGTTTTCCATCGGCGGGATCATCGTCCGCGTGATCGTCAACCTGCTGGTCAAGGTCGTAACGGCGCCCTTCTCTCTGCTCGCGGCTGCGTTCGGCAGCGGCGAGGAGCTGGGCTACCTGGAATTTCCGCCCGGCAAGGCCGTGCCGACGGCAGCCGAAGCGAAGAAACTCGACACCTTGTCGAAAGCACTCAACGACCGCCCGAGTCTGCGGCTCGAAGTCACCGGCCGCGTCGATCCGGCTGCCGATACGGAACCCCTGCGCGCGTCCAAGCTCGACGCCAAACTGCGGGCGGCCAAGGTTCGCGACATCGTACGCGCGGGCGACAGCGTCGATCCGGCGACGGTCACCTTCAGCGAGACCGAGCGCCCCGCGCTGATCGCACGCGTCTACGCAGATGAAAAGATCCCGGACAAGCCGCGCAACGTGATCGGCATCGCCAAGACCATACCGGTCGCCGAGATGGAAAAACTGATTCTGTCGACGATCAGCGTCGGGGATGAAGACCTGCGCAAACTCGCCAACGACCGCGCTGCCACGGTGCGCGATCAGCTCGAGGCGCAGGGCAAGGTGCCGCGCGAACGAATGTTCCTGGTAACGCCGAAACTGAACGCGGAAGGAATCCAGGACAAGGGCCGGCCGTCGCGGGTCGATTTTTCGTTGAAATGATTCGGTGCACGATTTGCCCGCCGCGCACGGCGTTGGCATCGGCTACGCTCGCGGCTTTCGCGGATGCCGTGCGCGAGGCGCTCGTGGACGATGTGCGTGCTGCGCTCGCTTTCTGACCCTGTACAAAGGACCTGGCGATGCTGCTGTGTCAGATCAGCGATCCCCACATCGTCGAGGAAGGTACGCTCGCCTATGGGCGGATCGACAC
>DAITAC010000018.1:0-50801 GCA_036824465.1 Burkholderiaceae bacterium | reverse complement strand
AGCGCGGCTGCGCGGTCGCCTACGCCGACAAGGGTAGCGGCAATGGCGTGCACGATCTGCAGGACAACACGGTGAACCGCGTGAACGGCGTGCGCGCCGATGCGACCGCCGCAGGCGACGACACGGTGTTCACTGCGCCGATCACCGATCTGCAGCGCCAGCAGTTCAACGGCGACTGGCCAAACCGTTATGCGGTCAAGCATGCACACTCCCAGTTCAACCCGGAGAAGGACTGGGGCCAGAACACACTGACCGCCGTTGAGTACGCGCTCTACGTGCTGAACGAGAAGTACGGCACCGCCCGCAAAGGCGGTGGAAAGGACCGCACGATCACGCCCGAGAACACGATCGTGATCGCCTCCAGCGTCTCCAACGGCGGCGGCGCCGCGCTGCAGGCGGCCGAGCAGGACCGCGCGGGACTGATCGACGGTGTGGCAGTGGCGGAGCCGAACATCCAGGTGATGCATCCGCAGAACCCGCCGATCCGTCGCGGCACGACGACGTACACGGGCGGCAGCAAGCCGTTGTACGACTACTTCACGTACGCCAACCTGTACCAGCCCTGCGCGGCCCTGGTCCCGGGCGCAGTCTTCAACATCGTCAACGCGACCCGCGCGGCGGCCCGCTGCCAGTCATTGGCCGATGCGGGCCTGCTGAGCGGCCCGTCGGCGCAGTGGCCGCAGGAAGCGATGGACAAACTGGTCGCCTACGGCTGGCAGCCCGAGTCGTCGCTGCTGCAGGCGTCGCACTACGCCCTGGCCACGTCCTCGATCGTAACGACGTACAGCAACGCGCACGGTCGCTTTTCCGTGCTCGACAACCTGTGCGGCTTGAGCTTCGCTTCGACCGATCTCGCCACGAATCTGGTCACCGCCGCCAAGACGCCGTTGCTGCCGACCTCCTTTGGCGACGGCAATGGCGTGCCGCCGATGCTGGCGGCGACCGGCGTCTCCAGCGGTGTCACCATCGTCAACAACCTCGACCCGCGCGGCCCCACGCTCGACAGCGCCTCGAAGTCGCCGTCGACCAACCGCGAAGATTTCAACATCGACGGCGCGCTGTGTCAGCGGAACCTGTGGACCGGCAGCAGCGCCAACGCGCTGCGCGTGCAGGATGGGGTCGCCGAGGTACAACAGTCGGGCAAGCTCAACGGCAAGCCGGCCATCATCGTGCACGGCCGGGCTGATACGTTGATACCGGTGAATTTCAACTCGCGCTCGTACGTTGCGTTCAACCACTGGCGCGAGGGCGAGGCAAGCAATCTGCGCTACGTCGAAGTGACCAACGCGCAGCACTTCGAGGCGTTCCTGCCGCTGCCCGGCTACAGCACGAGTTTCGTTCCGCTGCACGTCTACTTCATCCGTGCGATGAACGCGATGTGGGATCACCTGAACTCGGGCGCGGCACTGCCGCCGTCGCAGGTGGTGCGCACGACCACGCGTGCAACGGCAGCGACGCCGCTCGCGGCGACTGACGTGCCGCCGATTTCGGCAGCGCCCGCGGCGGCGGATCGAATCACCTTCGACGGCGACACTCTGGTGATTCCGGACTGAGTAGTCCGTTTCGTCAGAATGAGACCGGGGGTGCGGAGACGCACCCCGGCTTCTTTGGTTCACGTGGCGCGAAACGCTGATTCGAGGGAGTGAATCGCCGCTGCCACGTCATGCTGCTCCGGTAGCATGCCCGGCCTTGAAAGCTCAAGTGCCGAACATGACCGCCTCCAACGATTCATCGCCGCTGTCGAAGCTCGCGATCGACCGCGGCAGCACGCCGCTCCGTCGCCGCAAACCGCTGTGGAAGCGCTGGTGGGTCTGGCTGCTGGTGCTGATCGCCGCAGGCGCGGCGGCGGCGTTCGTAACGCAACGCGGCCGTCCAACCGCGGTCGAGATCGGCACGGTCATCGCGGCCTATCCATCGCAGAGCATCGCGACTCTCAATGCCACGGGCCGCGTGTCGGCGGCGCGGCGCGCGTCGGTATCGAGCAAGGCGACCGGTCGTCTTGAATGGCTCGGCGTGCAGGAGGGCCAGCGCGTTCAGGAAGGCGAAATCATTGCGCGGCTCGAGAACCGTGACGTGGCTGCGCAGCGCGAACAGGCCGCGGCGAGCGTAAAGGCAGCGCAGGCCAATCTCGTCCAGGGTCAGGCCGAACTCGTCGATGCCGAACTGGCGCTCAAGCGCGCACAGGACCTGGCGGCCAAGAGTTTTGTTTCCGAGTCTTCGGTCGACACCGCGCTGGCGCGCTTCAACAAGACGCGCGCGTCGATCGAGTCGCTGAAGGCGCAGATCGCGGTGGCGGAAGCCAACCTGCGTGTCGCCGCGGTGGCATTCGACCAGACGCTCATCCGGGCGCCGTTCACCGGCATTGTGCTGACGAAGAGTGCGAACGTCGGCGACATCGTCACGCCGTTTTCGTCGGCGTCGGGCACGACTGGCGCAGTGGTGACAATGGCCGACATGGCCACGCTCGAAGTCGAGGCTGACGTATCCGAATCGAGCATCGCGAAGATATCGCTCGACCAGCCGGCCGAGATCCAGCTCGATGCGTATCCCGAGCTGCGCCTGCAGGGCAGCGTCTCGCGCGTCGTGCCGACGGTCGACCGCAGCAAGGCCACCCTGCTGGTCAAGGTGCGTTTCGACGAGACCGATCCGCGCGTGCTGCCTGACATGAGTGCGAAGATCGCTTTCCTGTCGCGCAAGATCGAGCCCGCCGAGCGCAAGGCGGTGCCGGCGGTGCGGCCGGAGGCGATCGTCAAGCGCGATGGCCGCGACGTCGTCTTCATCGTCAAGGGCGGTGCGCCCGAGGCGAAGGACGCCAAGGCCAACGCGGATGCGGAAAGAGCCGCGCTCACTGCGATCACCCTCGGCGCGAAGGTCGGCGATCTCGTGCGAGTCGATGCGCTGGCACCCGGCACGCGCGTGGTGATCAATCCCCCCGATAAGTTGCGGGACGGCGACGCAGTCGCCGCGACGAAGAAGTAGTCAATGGCGACGGTGCGGTCCACCGGCAGCGGCGCCGAGGCGCTCGTCGTCATCGGCGGCGTCAGCAAGGGTTACGTGCGCGGCGATCAGGTCGTGCCGGTGCTGAACAACATCAGTCTCGAGATCGGCCGCGGCGATTTCGTGGCCTTGATGGGGCCGTCGGGCTCGGGCAAGAGCACGCTGCTGAACCTGGTGGCCGGTATCGACAAGCCCGACGCCGGAAGCCTGGTGATCGACGGTGAAGACATCACGCGGCTGTCCGAAGGCGATCTGGCCGCCTGGCGCGCGCGCTCGGTCGGATTCATCTTCCAGTTCTACAACCTGATGCCGGTGCTGACTGCGTTCGAGAACGTCGAGCTGCCGCTGTTGCTCACCGCCTTGTCGCGGCGCGAGCGACGCGAACGTGTCGAAACGGTGCTGTCATTGGTCGGACTGACCGATCGCATGGATCACCGGCCCAACGAACTGTCGGGCGGGCAGCAGCAGCGTGTCGCGATCGCCCGCGCGGTGGTCACCGATCCACTGCTTTTGATTGCCGATGAACCGACCGGGGACCTGGATCGCGCTTCCGCGGCGGACATCCTGAAGCTGCTCGACCGGCTGAACATCGAACTCGCGAAGACGATCGTGATGGTCACGCATGACCCGAGAGCGGCGGAAGCTGCGCATCACCTGATCTACCTGGACAAGGGACAGCTGACGGATACGAGTCCGTTCGCGCACTGAGTCGTGTTTTTCCTGAAACTGGTGCTCCGCAATGCCTTCCGCGCCCGCCTGCGCAGCGCGTTGACGGTGCTCGGGCTCGTGATCGCGCTGGTTGCGTTCGGACTGCTGCAGACGGTGGTCGGCGCGTGGTATGCAGGTTCAGAGGCGGCGTCGGCGACCCGACTGGTCACGCGCAACAGCATCTCGCTCGTGTTCCCGCTGCCGATGTACTACCGCGAGAAAATCCTTGCCATCGACGGCGTACGAGGCGTAGCGGTGTCGAACTGGTTCGGTGGCATCTGGCGCGACGAAAAGAGCTTCTTCGCGCAGTTCGCCACCGACGTGCCGAACTATTTCGCGATGTATCCCGAGTTCAGGTTCCGGCCGGAGGAGTGGCAGGACTTCCTGCGCGATCGCCAGGGAGCGGCGGTCGGGCGGCAGCTCGCGGATCTGTACGGTTTCAAGGTCGGCGACCGCGTGCCGATCCGCGGCACGATCTACCCGGGCAACTGGGAGTTCAACGTGCGCGCGATCTACGAGGGTCGCGACGACACCACCGTGACGCGCCAGTTCTACTTCCACTACGACTACCTGAACGAGTTCCTGAAGCAGCGTTTCGCACGCGCGGCCAACAATGCCGGCGTGTTCGTGATCGACGTCGATGACCCCGCCAAGGTCGCGGAAGTCGCGCGCACCATCGACGCCGAATTCGCCGATTCGCTCGCCGCCACATTGACCGAGACTGAAAAGGCGTTTCAGCTGTCATTCGTGGCGATGGTCGACACCATCATCCAGGTGATCTCGGGCGTGAGCTTCATCGTGATCCTGATCATCTTCGCGGTGGCTGCCAACACGATGGCGATGACGGCGCGCGAGCGGCTGCCCGAGTATGCGACGCTGAAGGCGCTGGGTTTCGGGCCCGGTTTCGTCGCGCGCCTGATCTTCGCCGAAAGCGTGCTGATCGCCGCGATCGGCGGTGCGATCGCGATCGCGGTTACGCCCGGTATCGCGCAGGGATTTTTCAACGCCGTCGGCAAGACGGTGTTCGCGCGCTTCGAGGTGGCGCCTTCCACCGTGGCGTTGCAGGCGCTCGCCGCGCTCGCGGTCGGCGCGCTCGCCGCGCTGGTGCCGATGGTGCGCAGCGCGCACGTGAAGATCGTCGATGGACTGCGGCATGTGGGCTAGCGGCACTCGGTGTACGCGACGCTGTGCGTCGCACGTGCACTTCGTGCGGTGCAAGTCTGTACGTCGGGTTTCGGGCGGCCGCACGCCCGGCGCAGGAACAAGAGCTACGCAACGGCGAGGCGACCGCCGCGGCGCGGGAGCGGGCCCGTGAAGATCCCGTTTTCCTACATCGCGCGCAACCTGTGGGTGCGGCGGCTGACGACGGTGCTGACCGCCGGCGGCATGGCGCTCGTCGTATTCGTGTTCGCGGCCGTGCTGATGCTCGACGCGGGGCTGAAGGCCACGCTGGTCGCAACGGGATCGGACGACAATGTGCTCTTCATCCGCAAGGGGGCGGAAACCGAAGTCCAGAGCGGCGTGGCGCGCGACCAGGCGGCGCTCATCGAGAGCCTGCCGCAGATCGCGCGGGATGCCTCCGGCCGGCCGCGCGTGTCGAAGGAAGTGGTGGTGCTCAACTCGCTGCGGAAGATCGACACCGGCAAACGCAGCAATGTGCCGATTCGCGGCGTCGCCGCCATGGGGCTGGCGCTGCGCCCGCACGTGAAGATCGTGCAGGGGCGGATGTTCCGGCCGGGATCGAGCGAGATCGTGGTGGGCACCAGCGTGGCGCGCCAGTTCGCCGGTGTCGAGGTTGGCCAGTCGCTCGCGTTCGCGCAACGGCAATGGACGGTGGTCGGTATCTTCGACGCCGGGCGCACCGCGTTCGATTCGGAGATCTGGGGCGATGCCGAGCAGCTCGCGCAGGCGTTCCGCCGCTCTGGCGGCTACTCGTCGGTGATTGCGCAATTGACGTCGTACAACGCATTCGATTCACTGCAGGAGGTGCTCGCCAATGAACCGCGCCTGACGGTCGAGGTCAAGCGCGAGCGCCAGTTCTACGAGGACCAGTCGCGCGCGCTGTCGGGCTTCATCAGCTATCTCGGCATCACGCTGTCGGTGATCTTCTCGCTCGGCGCGATGATCGGCGCGGCGATCACGATGTACTCCTCGGTCGCGACGCGCACCGGCGAGATCGGGACCTTGCGCGCACTGGGCTTTCGCCGCCGCTCGATCCTCACTGCGTTCCTGCTCGAGTCGCTGCTGCTGGCGCTTGCCGGCGGGGTGGTCGGTTTGTTCGCGGCGACGTTCCTGCAGACGCTCACGATCTCGACCACCAACTTCACCTCGTTTGCCGAACTGGCGTTCTCGTTCGCGCTGACGCCGAAGATCGTCGTCAACAGCGTGATCTTCGCGCTCGCGATGGGACTGGTCGGCGGCTTCCTGCCCGCGATCAAGGCGAGCCGGATGAAAATCGTCGACGCGCTGCGGGCGGACTGACGCTGCCCAGGCCGCTGTGCAGCACGACGTGCTGAAGGGAGAGACCAATGTCCGAGTCCCTGCCGCTTTCCGGCATTCGTGTGGTGGAGTTCACCCACATGGTGATGGGCCCGACCTGCGGCATGATCCTCGCCGACCTCGGTGCCGAGGTGATCAAGGTCGAGCCGGCCGCGGGCGACAACACGCGCAGGCTGCTCGGCTCCGGGGCCGGCTTCTTTCCGATGTTCAACCGGAACAAGAAGAGCGTCGCGGTCGACGCCGGAGATCCGCGCGGGCGCGAAGTCGTGCTCAGGCTCGTTTCGACCGCCGATGTGTTCGTTGAGAACTTCAAGGGCGGCACGATGGCGAAGCTCGGCTTCGACCATGCGACGCTATCGAAACTGAATCACCGCCTCGTCTACGTCTCGCACAAGGGCTTTCTTCCTGGGCCATACGAGCACCGCACTGCGCTGGACGAGGTGGTGCAGATGATGGGCGGCTTGGCGTATATGACCGGGCCCGAAGGGCGGCCGTTGCGGGCTGGGAGCTCGGTCAACGACATCATGGGCGGCATGTTCGGCGCGATCGGCGTGCTCGCCGCACTTGCGCAGCGCGAGAAGACCGGGACGGGACAGGAAGTGCAAAGCGCGCTGTTCGAGAACAACGTCTTCCTGGTTGCGCAGCACATGATGCAGTTCGCAGTCACTGGCACGCCCGCGGCACCGATGCCGTCGCGAATCTCGGCCTGGGGAATCTACGACGTGTTCACGGTCGCGGACGGTGCGCAGATCTTCCTTGCGGTCGTATCGGACACGCAGTGGGCGATCTTCTGCGACGCGTTCGGCCTCGAGGGCCTCAAGGCTGATGCTCGCCTGGCGACCAACAACGATCGCGTGCGCGCCCGCGAATGGCTGTTGCCGATCCTGCGCGAGCGGATGGCGGCGCGCAGCGCGGCCGAGATCGGCGCGACCTTCGAGGCGCGCGGTTTGCCGTACGCGTCGATCACCCGCCCGCAGGACCTGTTCGACGATCCGCATCTCAATGCCACCGGCGGGCTGGCGGCGGTCGACATCGCTGCCGACGCGAGTGTCGCCGGGCGCGAGTTGCACACCCGTACGCCCTTGCTGCCGCTGACGCTGGCCGGCGAGCGTCTGTATCTGCGTACAAATCCGCCGGCGCTGGGCGAACACACCGACGCGCTGCTCGTCGAACTGGGCTACGGCGAGGACGACATCGCAGCGCTGCATGAGGCGGGGGTAGTTGGCCCGGCGCGACGCTGAGCCCGCTGATGCCTGACAATTATCTGCGCTGCTACCATGCCCGCGATCCGCGCCTGGAAGGGCGGCACGTAAACACGTAAGGAGATTCGAATGAAACGCCGTGATTTCTCGCTCGCCGCGCTGGCCACGCTGTCGGCGGCGCAGCTTCCGTTCATGAATGCCGCGCAAGCGCAGGCGATCACCACGCTGAAGATGATGATTCCCGCCAACCCCGGCGGCGGTTGGGATCAGACCGGGCGCGCGTTGGGCGCGGCGATGCAGGCGGCCAAGGTCGTGCAGTCGGTGCAGTTCGACAACAAGGGCGGCGCGGCCGGCACGATCGGATTGACGCAGTTCATCAACAGCGCCAAGGGCGACCCCAATGCGCTGATGGTCGGTGGCCTGGTGATGGTCGGCGGCATCGTGCTGAACAAATCGCCGGTCGACCTGACGATGGTGACGCCCATTGCGCGCCTCACCAGCGAGTACGAAGTGATCGTCGTGCCGGCATCGTCGCCGCACAAGACGATGGCCGATCTCGTCAAGGCGTTCAAGGCCGATCCTGGCAAGGTGTCGTGGAACGGCGGCTCCGCCGGCGGCACCGATCACATGCTCGCGGGCCTGATCGCGCGCGCCGTCGGTGTCGATCCGAGCAAGGTCAACTACGTTGCGTCCAAGGGCGGCGGCGACCAGATCGCCAATATCGTCGGCGGCCATGTCACTGCCGGGGTCGCTGGACTCGGCGAATTTGCGGAGCACATCAAGGGCGGGCGGATGCGGGCGCTGGCGGTCTCCGCGCCGGGCACGCTGGAAGGCATTCCATCGCTGAAGGAACAAGGCATCGACGTCGTACTTGGCAACTGGCGCGGCGTGTTCGCGGCACCGGCGATCACGACGGCGCAGCGCGATGCGCTCGTCAATGCGGTGAAGACGACGACCGAATCCGCAGCCTGGAAGGACACGCTCGCCAAGATGGGCTGGGAGTCGGTCTTCCTCGGCGGCGATGCATACAAGTCCTTCGTCGATGAGGAATCCCGGCGCGCCAAAGGCATTCTCGATTCGCTCGGGCTGGCCAAGTAGCCGATGTTGCCCGCCGCGCGCGGCACGCGCGTCGAGTTGATCCTCTCGCTCGGCGTCCTGTCGCTGGGCATCTTTGCGTCGATCATCGCCTTCCGGCTGCCGGAGGCCGGCGGCTACGCGCGCATCGGCCCGAACTTCATGCCGAAAGTCGTATCGGCCGGGCTGATCGCACTCGGCGTCTGGCTGCTGGCTGAGGTCTTCACCGGGGGCTGGCGCGAACGTGTATCGGATGACCCGGCCGAGCGCGGCGAGCACGCGTTCCACCTCGGCGCATTCGCGTGGGTCAGCGCCGGCCTGTTCGCGCAGATGGCGCTGATCGGCAACGGCGGTTTTGTGATTGCGGCGATGGCGTTGTTCGCCTGTGTCGCGCGCGGCTTTGGCAGCACGCGCTGGGTGCGCGATCTGTCGATCAGCCTTGTTCTCGCCGTCGCGGTGTTCCTCTTCTTCGTGCATTTCCTCAACGTGAATCTGCCGGCGGGCTGGCTCAAGCCGCTGCTCGGGACGGCAGGCATATGAGCGAAACGCTGAACGCGCTTCTGACCGGCTTCGGCGTGGCGCTGGCGCCGATGAACCTGCTATGGGGTTTCGTCGGCGTCACGCTCGGCACCGCGATCGGCGTGTTGCCCGGCGTTGGCCCGGCGTTGACCGTGGCGATGCTGTTGCCGCTGACGGTGAAGCTCGACCCGACCGGCGCGCTGATCATGTTCGCCGGCATCTACTACGGCGCGATGTACGGTGGGTCGACGACGACGATCCTGCTGAACACGCCGGGCGAATCGGCGTCGATCGCGACCGCGCTCGAAGGCAACAAGATGGCCAAGAACGGCCGCGCGGGCCCGGCGCTCGCCACCAGCGCGATCGGCTCGTTCGTTGCCGGCACGATCGCGACCATTCTGCTGACACTGCTGGCGCCGCTCGTGGTCGAGGTGGCGCTCAAGTTCGGACCGACCGAGTATTTCGCATTGATGGTGTTCGCGTTCGTCACTGTCGCTGCGGTTCTCGGCGCATCGATGGTGCGCGGGCTGACAATGCTGTTCGTCGGCGTGCTCCTGGGCCTGGTCGGCATCGACGATCAGACCGGGCAGATGCGCTTTGCGTTCGGCGTGCCCGAATTGATGGACGGCATCGATGTCGTCGTGCTGGCGGTGGGCCTGTTCGCCGTGGGCGAGGCGCTGTATGTCGCCGCGTATCAGAGCCGGCAGCCGGAAGAGCTCGAAAAGATGTCCGGTTCACTCTGGATGTCGCGCGACGATTGGAACCGGTCGTGGCCGGCATGGCTGCGCGCGACCGCGATCGGCTTTCCGTTCGGTACGATCCCCGCGGGCGGTGCGGAGATCCCGACCTTTCTGTCATACGCGCTGGAGAAGAAGCTCACCAAGCACCCGGAGGAATTCGGCAACGGCGCGATCGAGGGCGTGGCCGGACCCGAGGCCGCGAACAACGCCTCATCGGCCGGCGTGCTGGTGCCGCTGCTGACGCTCGGCATTCCGACGTCAGCCACGGCAGCGATCCTGCTTGCCGCGTTTCAGAACTACGGCATTCAGCCCGGCCCACTGCTGTTCCAGACGCAGGCGACCCTCGTGTGGGGCCTGATCGCCAGCATGTACATCGGCAACATCCTGCTGTTGATCCTGAACTTGCCGCTCATTGGCCTGTGGGTCAAGGTGCTGATGATTCCGCGCCCACTGCTGTATGCGGGAATCCTGATCTTTGCCACGCTCGGCGCTTACAGCCTGCACCAGTCGGTCGTCGATCTCGCCACGCTGTACGTGTTCGGGCTGCTCGGCTTCATGATGCGGCGCTGGGGTTTCCCGGTCGCGCCAGCGGTGATCGGCCTCATCCTTGGCCCGCTCGCCGAGTCGCAGTTCCGCCGCGCGCTGGCGATCAGCCAGGGCGATCCAAGCGTGTTCTTCAAGCATCCGATCTCAGCGTCATTGCTCACGCTGACGGCGCTGCTGATATTGGTGCCGTGGATCGTCAAGGTCGTGAAGGAGCGACGCCGGCGGGGCGCAGTCTGACCCGTTACGCGGCAACAAGCGCGCGTTCCTCGCGACGCCCGCGCAACACGTTTTCCCCGAGCACCACCAGCACCAGCAGCGCGCCGAACACATCAGCGCGCCAGTCGTTGAAGATCAGCACCAGTCCGCCGATCGTCAGCAGCACCAGCGCGAATAGACCGATCTTCGCGCGGAACCAGCCGGTGTAGGCGGCGCCAAGTGCAACGATGCCGAGCGCGCCGCTTATCAGCGCGCTGAGGAAATCGATCCACGTGAACTGCAGGAACAGCAGGCTTGGCGAATACACGAACATGAACGGTACCAGCGCCTTGCCCATCGACAGGCGAAATGCGGTGAATCCGGTGCGCATCGGCTCGCTGCCCGCGATGCCCGCAGCCGCATACGCGGCCAAGGCCACCGGTGGCGTGACGTCGGCGAGCACGCCGTAGTAGAAGACGAAGAAGTGGGTCGCGAGCAGCGGCACGCCCAGCGTGCCGAGCGCGGGTGCGGCGATCGATGCCAGGATGATGTAGGTCGGTGTGGTCGGGATACCGGTTCCCATCAGGACGCACGCGATCGCGACGAACAGCAGGCCGAAGAAGATCTTCGCGTCGATGGCATTGATCAAGCCGGTGAAGTCGATCGACACAACCGCATCGGCGATCACGCCGGCGAAATCGACCACCGCGCCGGAGAACTTGAAGCCGAGACCCGACAGCGTCAGCGTGCCGAGGATCAGGCCGACGCACGCGCACGCGGCACCGATCGCCAGCGCGTATTTCGCGCCTTCTTCGAATCCCCGGACCAGGTTGCGCGGCGTCAGCGTCTCGCCATGCAACTGGCCCCACGGTGTGCCGGGTGCGAGCTTGCGCATGATCGGCGGGGCATAGGAACACACCACGGACAGCACGATGCCCCAGAACGCAGCGAGGAACGGCGTGTAGTCGAGCAGCAGCATGGTGACCAGGGCCACCAGCGGAAACACCAGATGCCATGACTGCAGGATCACCGGCCCGATCTTCGGGATCAGGTGCGGCTCCAGGCCCTTCAATTTCAACCGCCGTGCTTCCAGATGCACCATCACCAGTGCGGCGAAGTAGTGAAAGAGCGCCGGCACGATCGCGATGATGATCAGTTCCTTGTACGGCACGCCGAGCATCTCGGCCATCACGAACGCAGAGGCGCCCATCACGGGCGGTGTGACCTGGCCTCCGCATGAAGCACTCGCTTCCACGGCGCCGGCGAAGCGCGGCGAGAAGCCGTACTTCTTCATCATCGGGATCGTCAGCGACCCGGTCGTGACCGCGTTGGCGATTGCCGAGCCGGAGATCATGCCGAACATGCCCGACGACACCACCGACACCTTGGCGGGTCCGCCGGCATAGCGGCCGGCGACGATCGTGGCCAGGTCCATGAACAGTTGGCCGAGCCCGGTCATCTGCGCGAGGATGCCGAACAGCACGAAGTGGAACACGTAGGTCGCGACCACGCCGACGGCGATGCCGTAGATGCCCTCGGTGCCGACATAGATGTGATTGACCACGCGCACCACCGAGTAGCCGCGGTGCGACAGCACGCTTGGCATGTAGCGGCCGAAGAGCGCGTACAGCAGGCACGCCATGCCGATCGCGGGAAGGAGATTCCCCATCGTGCGGCGCGACGCTTCCATGACCAGCACGATCGCGAGGACGCCCATCATGTAGTCCTGCGCGATCGGGCTGCCAACGCGCTTGATGAACACGTCGTCGAAGAAAAGGAACAGGTAGAGGGAGATTGATGCTGCGCCGAGCGCCAGCGGCCAGTCGATCCACGACAGCGTGTCGTCATGACCGCCGAACTTGTGGACCGGCAACGACATCACGGCGAGCACGCACACCAGCGCGAGGAACCCGTAGCCGACGGTCGCGTTCAGCTCGCCCGACGCGGTCAGCGTCCGCACGAGGTCCCAGCCGAGGTAGAGGTAGAACGCGGCGAAGACGAGCGCCCACAGCCAGCCGCGCACGGCCGCCGCGCGCTGCGCCGGCAGCGCCGGCCGCGGAAACACCAGGAAGATCAGCCCCAGCACCAGCGCGAGGTGAAACGTGCGGTGCTTGATCTCGACCAGCAGGCCGAACCCGGCGGTGTAGACGTGGAAGCTCGACAGCGTGACCGAAATGATCGTGACCAGGATCGCGACCAGGCCGACCAGCTTGCGAAAGTTCGACTCGTGGTCGTAGGTCTTGATCAGCTCGGCCTGGCGCGCCTCCGAGACGACGTCGATGCGGTCGGTCAGTGCGCCGCCGTGCGGAGGGTTCATGGGTGTTTCTTGTCAGCCGAGCCGCAGATCGGATTCAATTCAAGCGCACGTTCGCCGAAGCGGGTGAGGTCAAGCGTTTCATCACGGACGACGAGCTTTTGCGCCGGCAGCCGGTGCACACGCACGATCAGTCGGTTGATCGGCCGTTGCATCGTCAGCACATAGCGCACACCTGAGGCATCACGCACCGTGTCGAGCCGCTCACCCGGTAGTGGTTCGGTGGCCATGCCGGGGCCGTGTTCGTCGAACACTTCGGCCGTCTGCACGATGCGGCCGGCGCGCAATTCGTAGCGGCTCTCGACCGGGCGCAACGTGACCGAATGCGTGTAGCGCAGCGCAAAGGCGTGCCGCGTGAGCGGCACCCGTTCAAGTACATCCCCTTGCGGCACGCTGCGCACCTCGAGCGCGCACGCGGCCGCGACACCCGCGGCCGCGAGCACAAGCAGCATCGGCTAGCTCAGCGCGCCCTTCTCCTTGTAGAACTTCTCTGCGCCGGGATGAAGCGGGATCGACACCGACTGCAGCGCGGTCGCAAGCCGAATCTCCTTACCCTTGGGATGCACCTGGCCAAGGATGTCAGTGTTCTCGTACAGCGCCTTGGTCACCGCATACGCGATGTCGTTCGACAGCCCGTCGTGCGTGGCCCATACCGCCATCACCGCCAGCGTATCGACCGGCGCAGTCTGCCCCTTGTACGTATTCGCCGGCAGTTGGATCTGCGCGTAGTACGGCTGCTTCTTGCGCAGCGCGTCGATCTCGGGGCCGGTGAGCGGCACGATGCGGATGTCGTGCGTGTTGGCGAGATCGGTGATCGATGCGGTCGGCGCGCCGGCAGTGATCAGCGACGCCGTCAGGTTGCCGTCCTTGATCTTGTCGACCGACTGCGCGAACGACGACAGGTCCTCACCGATGTCCTTGCGCGTCATGCCGTGCGCTTCGAGCAGATCGCCAAGCAGCTGCCACTGGCCCGAGCCCGGCGAACCCGACGACACGCTCTTGCCCTTGAGATCCTTGAAGCTGCGGATGTTCGACTTGGTCGCAGTGACGAGCTGTACCTGTTCCGGATAGAGCGATCCGAGCGCCCGCAGGTTCTTCAGCGGCTTGCCTTCGAACTGCGCCTTGCCGACGAACGCGGCGTCGAGGATATCGGCGGCGATGAACGCCGACTCGATCTCCTTGCGGCCAAGGAGTTGCGCATTGGCGACCGATGCACCGGCCGTTTCCGCAGTGGCCGACATCTTCTGGTTGTTGATCACCACCTTGTTCGAGATCAGCTGCGCCAGCATGCCACCAAGCGGATAGTACGTTCCCCCCGTGCCGCCGGTGGCGATGCCGAAGAAGATGCGTTGTTGCGCGAAGGTGGCGGGAAGTGCGCTCGCGGCGGCGAGTGCGGCGGTGGCTTGCAGGACGGTACGGCGGCGGATGCTCATCTCCTGTCTCCTCGTGATGTTGTTCGAGTCTGGCCGCAGTATGCCAAGGGTCGCGATCGGCGCAAACAGCGGACCGTGTTGCTCATGACACCGCCCCTGCGCCGTAGCGGCCGCGCAGCGCCCTTCCGGCCCCAAAGCGGTCGAGCGCAAATGGCGCCAAGGGCACGTCGGTCGGTTGACCGAGCGCCGCTTGCGCCAGCACGCGGCCAATCGCCGGTGCGAGTTTGAAGCCGTGTCCGGAAAAACCGTACGCCACCAGCAAGCCGTTGAGTCCGGGCAAGGGACCGAGCACCGGATTCCAGTCCGGCGTCACGTCGTAGACGCCCGTCCACGATGATGCGAGGCCGGCATCGGCGTACGCGGGAAAGCGCTGCGCGACCTGGGCGCCGACCTCGATCACGGTTTCCAGTGGTACGTCGGCCTGCGTCGTATCGGGGCGCTCGAGCGCCTCACCGGTGATGCCTTCGCTCACCAGCATCTGCACGCCGCCATAGCTGCGGCAGTAGATCATTCCGGTAGAGGCCAAATCCTTGAACACCGGCATCGCGCGCGTGTAATGCGCGCCCGGGCAGTCAAGCGTCATCACCGCGTGTCGTTCGATCGTCAGTGGCAGGTCGATGCCGGTCCACTGCGCCAGTTCGCGGCTCCAGATGTTTTGCACGCTGATGACGGTGTCGGCATGGATCGATCCGCTGGCAGTCTGCACGCCGACGATTCGTGATCCTTCACGGTTCAGCCCGGTGACGGCGATGCCCTCGCGCACGACGGCGCCAAGCCGGCGCGCATTGCGCGCGAAGCCGCTCGTGACGAGCCAGGCGTCGGCATAGCCGGCCTCGGGCTCGTAGCCGATCAGCGCGGCATCGTCGAAGCGCGCGATCGACAGCAGTTCGCCCGCGCTGCGCGCGTCGATCTCGGACGCAGCGATTCCGCGTGCGTGCTGCGCGGCGAGCGTTTCGCGCAGTGCAGCGGCCTTATCTCCCTCGGGCGCGGCGATCAGATAGCCGCACTTGACCAGCCCGCAGTCGGCCTCGGGGTCGTCCAGATACGCGGCGAAGTCCGCATACACGCGCCACGCCGCCTGCGCGAGCGCCACGTTCTCCGGCACGCTGTAATGGGTGCGCAGGATGCACGAGGACTGCGCAGTCGTTCCCTGCCCGATCTGCCCGCGTTCGAGCAGCAGCACGCGGACGCGTTCGCGCGCGAGGTGATACGCGATCGAGGTGCCGATCACACCAGCGCCGATCACGATCGCATCGAAGCGTTCCTGGGCCATGGTTGCGTGCGTGAGTGTTCAGTGCGCGGTCGCTGCGGCCTTGATCCGCTCGAGCGTCACCCGGCCGCGGACCGCGCCCGCATCATCGACCACGGCAGCGTGATCGGCGCCGGAGGTCAGCAGAAGCGAAAGCGCATGGTGCAAGCTGGCGTGGGTCGACAGCTTCGCCGCCGATGGCGATACCGGCTCATCATCGAGGTGATCGGCGACCATCAGCAGCGACAGGCGTTTCAGCGCCCGATCGGCGCCGACGAACTCCTCGACGAACCCATCGGCGGGGCGCGCGAGGATCGCCTCCGGCGTGTCGTACTGCACCAGGCGGCCGCTGCGCAGGATCGCGATGCGGTTGCCCATCTTGATCGCCTCGTCGATATCGTGCGTGACAAACACGATCGTCTTTCTGAGCCGGCGCAGGATGCTCAGGAACTCGTCCTGCAGCTTGGCGCGCGTGATTGGGTCAATGGCGCCGAACGGCTCGTCCATCAGCATCACCGGCGGATCGGCCGCGAGTGCACGCGCCACGCCGACGCGCTGCTTCTGTCCGCCCGACAGTTCACGCGGATAGCGCGTGCGGAACTGCGCCGGATCGAGTCCGACCAGTTCCAGCAGTTCATCGATACGGCCTTCGATGCGTGCGGTGTCCCAGCCGAGCAGGCGCGGCACGGTGGCAACGTTCTCGGCGATGCTCATGTGCGGAAACAACCCGACCTGCTGGATCACATAGCCGACCGAGCGGCGCAGTTCGACCGCGTCGATGTGCGTGACATCGCGCCCGCCGACCTCGATGCGGCCCGCGTCCGGCTCGATCATGCGGTTGATCATTCGCATCGTGGTCGTCTTGCCGCAGCCGGACGGACCAATCAGTACGCAAATGTCTCCCTCGGGAATGTCGATCGTCAGCGCATCGACAGCCGCTGTGCGTCCGAATCGCTTGGTCAGCGCGTCGAGCTTGATCATGTCGCCTGCAGCCCCTTCGGTGTCAGCCGCTTTTGCAGCGCGGCGAACAGCGCGTCGGCGCCGATCGACAGCAGCGTCACCGGAACCGCGCCGACCAGCAGCAGGTGCATCGACATCATCGCGATGCCGGCCGTGATGTAGTCGCCCAGCCCGCCGCCGCCGATAAACGCGGCGAGCACAGCGCCTGACACCACCTGCACGGCGGCGGTGCGCAGTCCCGCGAAGATCACGGGGAGTGCGATCGGCAGTTCGATCTTGCGCAGGATCTCGCCCATCGTCATGCCCATGCCGCGCGCCGAGTCGATCACGTCGACGTCGACCTCGCGCAGCCCGGTGTAGGCGTTGATCAAGATCGGCGGCAATGCGAGCAGGGTCAGCGCGAAGAGTGATGGCGCGAAGCCGGTGCCGAGCACCGGCATCACCAGCGCCAGCACCGCGAGCGATGGCAGCGTGCGGCCGATGTTGGCGGCGTTGATTCCGGCCAGCGCTACTGCGCCGCCCCTGCGTGTCAGCCAGACTGCGGCGGGAATCGCCAAGGCGGCAGCAATCGAGAGTGCGCAGACGGACAGGCTGACGTGAACGCCCGCCGCCTTTGCGAACTGCAGCGGATTGTTGAGGATGTAGAGCCAGGCCTGTTGCAGCATCGCCATCACGCGGCACTGCGTCGCTTCAGCCACGACTCGGTGCGCGCAAGTGACAGATCGACCGTGACGGCGAGTGCGCACGCGGTCAGCGCACCGACCCAGATCTTCGGTGCGTGATCGGTCTGGATGCCGGCCAGGATCAGCGTGCCGAGTCCACCGGAATTCACGTAGGCAGCGACCACAGTCACGCTGATCACCGTCACCGCCGCGATACGCAGCCCGGCAACGATCACCGGCGCCGCGAGCGGCAGTTCGATGCGGGCCAGGATCTGTCCCGCGCTCATGCCCATGCCGCGCGCCGCATCGACCACTTCGGCCGGCACTTCGCGGATGCCGGTGGCGACGTTGCGGATCAGGATCAGCAGTGAAAACGCGACCATCGTGATGATCGCGTTGGTTTTGCCCAACCCCACGAACGGGATCAGCAGCGCAAGCAGTGCGAGGGTTGGAATCGTGTACAGGAAACCGCTGATAGCAAGTGCCGCCGCCAGCACGCGGCGATCACGTGCCGCCCAGATGCCGATGGCGAGCGACAGCGCGAAGGCGATCGCCAGTGCCGTAGCCGAGATGAGCAGATGCTCGCCGAGGCCGAGCAGCACCTGGTCCCAGTTGCGTTCGAGCCACTTCATTGTGCTGCGAATCCGGTCCGGATCAGCTGCTGGGCTCGTTCGATGTCCGGGCCGAGTGCGCGATCTTCGTCCAGCATCGCGATCTGTGCGCGCAGCGATTGATGCGCGGCGCGTGCGCCGTGACCCATCGAGGTGACCTCGGTTCCGCGCAGATCGACCGCCTGTGCGGCCGCCATCAGTTCAATCGCGGCGATGTAGCGTGCGCGCTCGATCGCCTCGGCGAGTTTTTCCACGCACGCAAGCGCCATCGGCGCGTGGTCTTCGACGCGCTCCGACACCGGCAGGAAATCGAGTGAACCGGGATTGGCCCGCAGCCGGATCTCGTTGGCAAGCGCGGTCAGCGTTTTCTGCGTGGTGGCGAAACCGGAATGTGCCGGTCCGTGCCGCGTCAACTGCAGCGGCAGGTCCGTGAACGCCGGCGACATGAACTTGATCGTGCGTTCGACCGCGACATGGGCGACCTGTGCGAGCGCGATCGCCAGCGTATCGAACGCGATCGCCAGCGCCGGAATGTGAAAGTTGCCGTTGGAGATCATCACGCCATCATCGGCGAGAACCAGCGGGCTATCGGCGCCGCTGTTCAGTTCGATCTCGATCTGCGTGCGCGCCTCTTGCAGCGTCCAGTCGGCGGCGCCATGCACCTGTGCCACGCAGCGGAATGACACCGGGTCTTGCACGCGGCGCGCAGCGCCGGCCGCGTTGAGCGCGCTGCCTTCGAGCAGCTTGCGAAGTCTGTGTGCGACCTCGATCTGTCCCGGTGCCGGGCGCGCGGTGACCGCGCGCTCGTCGAGCGGGCCGACATTTGCGCGGAAGCCCTCAAACGACAGCGCAATCACCGACAACCACGCGTCGAGCAGCGCACGCGCATCGTCGAGCACCAGCGCCGCGCGGCCGACGGTGGCCGCGTTAGCGCTGATCAACGCCAGGCCGTCCTTGGCGCCGAGCGCGACCGGCACAAGTCCCGCACGCCGCAGCGCTTCCGCACCCGGCAGCCGTTCGCCCTTGAATTCGGCTTCGCCTTCGCCGATCAGCGCGAGCGCCAGATGAGACAGTTGCGGCAGGTCGCCGACCGAGATCGAACCAAAGCGCGGCACGACAGGATGCACGCTGCGATTCAGCGCTGCGATCAGCGCGTCGAGCACATGTGGCGACACACCTGAAGCGCCGACGCGCATGCCGGCAACGCGCGCAAACAGCATTGCGCGCACTGATGCGGTGTCGTATGCCGGGCCCACCCCAACCGCGCGCGCGCGCACTGCGCGGTGCTGGTACTCGGCCAGATCGTTGTCGGCGAGCGGCTTGCCGGTGTTGGCGCCAAGCGCAGTGTTCAGTCCGTAGATCGGCACGTCGGACTGCGCGAACTTTTCCACCACGGCGCGCGCGGCGGCGAGCTTTGCGCGCGCCGCATCGGTGAGTTCGACTGCGGTACCGTCACGCGCGACGCGCACCAGATCGTCGATCGACAGCGGCGCGTCGCCGAGCGAAATCATCGCGTTACCGACCGGGAGGTGGCGGTACTTACTTGACGATCCCCTTCGCCTTCAGGAAATCGCGCGCGACATCCTTCGGCTCCATCTTGTCGCCGTCGACCTGGTAGTTCATCGCGGCCATGGTGCCTTCATCAAGCAGTGCGGACACGCGGTTTATGACGTCGGCGATCTTCGGATTCGCGTCAAGCACCTCCTTGCGCACCACCGGCGCGATGAAATACGGCGGCCACAGGTTCTGGTCGTCCTTCAGGCGCTTCAGTTTCATCGCGGCGATCAGGCCGTCCGTGGAGTAGCCGTTGACGACGTTGATCTGGTCGTTCTTCAGGGCGTTGTAGCGCAGGCCGATCGCCATCTGCTGGTCTTCCTTGAACTCGATGCCGTACTTGGCCTTCAGGCCCGGAATGCCGTCCTTGCGATCGCGAAACTCCGGCCCCGCGCCGAGGGTGAACTCCTTCGATACCTTGGCCAGATCACTGAGCGTTTCCAGCTTGTACTTGGCCGCCGTCTCGGGCCGCACCACCAATACATAGGTGTTGTTCACGTTAGCCTGGTTCAGTACCGCGAGGCCTTTCTTGGCGTACTCCTCCTTGACCTTGTCGTGCACCGCTTTGGGGTCGGTCATCGACTCGAGCTTCAGGACCGCGAGCAGCATGGTGCCGGTGTACTCGGGATACATGTCGATCTGCTTCTCTTCCAGTGCCTTATGCGCGATCAGCGTGCCGCCAAGGTTCAGCTTCTTCTCGGTCTTTATGCCGGCCGCTTCGAGCGCCTGCGCATAGATTTCGCCGAGCACGAACTGCTCGGTGAAGTTCTTGGAGCCGACACGCACCGGCTGTTGTGCGTTCACCGGGGCGATCATGAGCGCCGCAAGAAGCGCGACAACCGCAGACCATCTGAATGACTTCATGGATTCCTCCGATTGAGTTTCACCAACTGGACGGCATCAGTGCCGGTGTCGCATGGTTAGCTTGCGCGAGGGCCGGCAACTTTCGCATGTCGGGCCCTGGTGCAGCGGCGGCAGGTCCGCCGCGCACAGACGCGGGCGCAGATTACTGCAACTGGAAATAGTTGAGCGCGTCTGCCCGCGCCGCTTGCTGCACGAGCACGTCGTACGCGGCTG
This sequence comes from Burkholderiaceae bacterium, assembly GCA_036824465.1. Lineage (GTDB taxonomy): Bacteria > Pseudomonadota > Gammaproteobacteria > Burkholderiales > Burkholderiaceae_F > JAKOQB01. The sequence continues at coordinate 30,461 of DAITAC010000018.1, read as the reverse complement.
AATCGACACGCGTGAAGCCGTCGATCAGAAGCTGCTCGCGCAGCTGCTGCAAGGCGGGCGCCGTGGCCACCGCAAGCAGCGCAGCGGTCAGCCGCGCGCATGTGGACTTCGGCACTCCGGCAGCCGCGACGAACAGCGGCATCGGCGTCATCGCTGTGCTGGCGATCACACGCATCTGGGAGGCAAGGCCGGGCTCGTGCCGGCGCAACAGATCGTGCCAGTACGAATCAAGCGGTCCGGCGTCGGCTTCGCCCGCAAGCAGTGCTTCGATCACGCCACGTGGCGTGACCAGCGGGCCGACGGTCGCACTGAAGGCCCGTCCGCCATGCGCGTACGGCGCGAAGAAGCCGCGCAACGCCTGATAACCGCTTTGGGAATCGAGCACGGTCCAGGCGAGCCGCTTGCCCAGGAGGTCATCAACTCGTTGCAGTCGGGAATCGGCGCGTGCCACCAGATCGGTGCAGTAGACCGCGCGACCCTCATAGCGGGCATTTGACGGCAGCGGTGCCGCCAGTGGAACCGGTTGGCCAGCACCACTCCACGTCACCCACGGGTAGCCGCACATCAGCGCGCACGCCATGTCGGGCCGTTGCCACAGCACGGGAAGTGGCTGCGGCGCCGGGTAGTCGATGACCTCGATCGGCGCACCCGCGCGCGCAACGACCCATGCGAGCAGTTCGCGCCACAACGCGGTGACCGTGGCATTGATCGAGTACATGCGTGCATTGGCAAACATCGTGCGGCTCACATGTAGCGCAACCGCTGGCCGATTCCGAGTCTTTCCGCCTTGGCGAGCATTGCGGCACCGAGCGCGATATCGGACAGCGACAATCCGCGATGCCACAGCAGGATGGTCTCGTCGTCGCGTTCGCGGCCGGATTTCCTGCCGGCGACGATCTCACCCAGTTCCGCATGCAGTGTCTGCTCGCTGAGCCTGCCCGCCTCGACGTGCGGGCGCAGCGCGCCGTACGGACCGACCTTGCACTGACCCCAGTCGTCGACGACGAGCTTGTCCATGATGTCCGTGAGCGACAGCTCGACCGCGCTCATCGTGCCGTACGGCACCACGAACGCCCCGCGCCGGATCCACTCGGTCTTCAGCAGCGGCGCGGGCTTCTCCAGCCGTGAGGCTTCGACCACGATGTCGGCACCGCGCACGCACGATTCCCAGTCGTCGGTCGCGATCACCGGCTTTCCAAGATCGCGGGTCAGCCGGGCGGCGAAGTCGTTGCGCGATTCGGCGCGGCGCGAATGCACGCGGATTTCGTCGAAGTGGAACTGCGCGTCGAGCAGCCGAACGTTCCAGTACGCGGTGCCACGCGCGCCGATGTGGCCCAGGATCCTGCTGTTCTTTCGCGCCAGATGCCGGGCGCCGATCGCAGTCACCGCGCCGGTGCGCATATCGGTCAGCCCCGCGGCGTCGATCACCGCCACCGGCTGCCCGGTGACAGGATCGAACAGGTTCAACAGCCCCATCTCGGACGGCAGGCCGTACCGATAGTTGTCGATGTAGTCACTGACAACCTTCACGCCCGCCCGCGCGATCGGTGCGACATAGCCGCGCAGTACGTTGAAGTGGCCCCGGATCGCTTCGCCTTCGGCCGTTCGACCGGGAACCAGGTGCATCCGCGGCTCGATCACCGTCTGCCCCTGCCCCTGCGCGCGCAAGCCATTCTCGACGGCATCCAGGATCTCGTCGTCGGTAAGCGCCAGCGCCTTGACGTCGGGTCCGTTCAGATACGTCAGATGCAGCGGTTCGTGAGAGGCTTTCATCGGTGCGCGTGCCGGCTTCCAGGATTGGACAGCGATGCTAGGCCAAGCGTAGCCTGCGCACCACGAATCGCCGCGCAAGGAGAATTCGATGAATGACATGAGCGCACCGGGAATGCGGAAAGACGCGCGTGTGATACGGGCCGCGCGTGGCAGCACATTAAGCGCGAAAAGCTGGCTCACCGAAGCCGCGCTGCGGATGCTGCACAACAACCTCGATCCCGACGTCGCCGAGAACCCCGCCGAGCTGGTCGTTTATGGCGGCATTGGCCGCGCCGCGCGCAACTGGGAGTGTTTTGATGCGATCGTCGAGGCGCTGAAGAAGCTTGAGGCCGATGAGACGCTGCTCGTCCAGAGCGGCAAGCCGGTCGGTGTCTTCCGCACGCACGCCGACGCGCCGCGGGTTCTGCTCGCGAATTCGAACCTCGTGCCCAAGTGGGCGACATGGGAGCACTTCCACGAGCTCGATCGCAAGGGCCTGATGATGTATGGGCAGATGACGGCGGGGTCGTGGATCTACATCGGCTCGCAGGGCATCGTGCAGGGCACGTACGAGACCTTCGTCGAAGCGGGCCGGCAGCATTTCGGCGGGAATCTTGCCGGCCGCTGGATCCTGACCGCGGGGTTGGGTGGCATGGGCGGGGCGCAGCCGCTGGCCGCCGTCTTCGCGGGCGCGTCGATGCTGGCAATCGAAGTGCAGCAGTCGCGCATCGACATGCGATTGCGCACCGGCTATCTCGATAGGCAGGCGAGCAGCCTGGATGAGGCGCTGGCCATGATGGCGGACGCCTGCGCGAAGAAACTGGCAGTCTCGGTTGGCCTGTGCGCGAACGCAGCGGAGGTGGTGCCGGAGATCGCGCGTCGCGCGCAATCGGGCGGCATCCGACCCGATATCGTCACTGACCAGACCTCGGCGCACGATACCGTCAACGGTTACTGCCCGGCCGGCTGGACCGTCGATCAATGGGACACGAAGCGCCGAACTGATCCGCAAGCGGTCGATCGCGCCGCGCGCACATCGATCGTTGAACACGTGCGCGGCATGCTCGCCTTCAAGCGCATGGGGGTGCCGACCGTCGACTATGGCAACAACATCCGCCAGGTCGCGCTCGACGAAGGCGTGAAGGACGCGTTCGACTTCCCCGGATTCGTGCCCGCCTACGTGCGGCCGCTGTTCTGCACCGGCAAGGGACCGTTTCGCTGGGTTGCGCTGAGTGGTGATCCGGAAGATATCTATCGCACCGATGCGAAGCTTAAGGAACTGTTCCCGCGCGATGCGCATCTGCACCGCTGGCTCGACATGGCGCGCGCGCGCATCCACTTTCAGGGGCTGCCGGCGCGCATCTGCTGGATCGGTCTCGGTGAACGACATCGCGCCGGCCTGGCATTCAACGAGATGGTGGCGAAGGGGAAGCTCAAGGCGCCAATCGTGATCGGGCGCGATCATCTCGACTCCGGATCGGTCGCGTCTCCGAACCGTGAAACCGAAGCGATGCGCGATGGGTCGGACGCGGTAAGCGACTGGCCGCTGCTCAATGCGCTGCTGAATACCGCCAGCGGCGCCACGTGGGTGAGCTTCCACCATGGCGGCGGCGTCGGCATGGGCTACTCGCAGCACGCCGGCGTGGTGATTGTCTGCGACGGGACGGCGGCGGCGGCGAAGCGCATCGAGCGTGTGCTGTGGAATGACCCGGCGACCGGTGTGATGCGGCATGCGGATGCGGGGTACGAGACGGCGATTGCGTGCGCGCGCGCGCAGGGACTCAAGCTGCCGATGATCACCTAAGGCGTCGAATTGAAGACTCGGCACAGCGGCACTGTCGATCGATGACCCTGCCTATCGGGCGAACGCAACTCACGCTCGCGTCGCTACGTGCCGCGTGGCAGTCACACGACACCATCGCGGTCGACTCCGGCTGCCAGGCGCGGTTGCAAGCGAGCGTTGACGCGGTCGAACGCATCGTGACCGCCGCCGAGCCGGCGTACGGCATCAACACCGGTTTTGGCAAACTGGCGGGGACGCGGATTCCGCCGAACGAGCTTGCGCAACTGCAGCGCAATCTCGTCCATTCGCACGCGGTGGGCACCGGGCCACTGTTGACCGACGACGCAGTGCGCCTGATCCTGCTGCTGAAGATCGCGAGCCTTGCCAGGGGCGCCTCCGGCGTGCGTCCGGCAACGCTCGACGCGCTGATCGGCCTGCACAACGCAGGTGTCTATCCATGCATTCCGAGCAAGGGCTCGGTCGGCGCATCGGGCGATCTGGCGCCGCTGGCGCATCTGGCCTGCGCGTTGATCGGTGTCGGCGAGGTGCGCGTCAAAGGTAAGGCGATGCCGGCGATCGACGGGCTGAGGCGGGCGGGACTTGCGCCGCTCACACTGGGCCCGAAGGAAGGCCTCGCGCTTCTGAACGGCACGCAGGTGTCCACCGCGCTCGCGTTGCTCGGCCTGTTCGCGATCGAGAACGCGTTCGCCGCGGCACTGGCGGCGGGTGCGCTGTCGGTCGACGCGGCGATGGGCAGCGACACACCATTTGATCGGCGCATCCACGCACTGCGCGGGCAGGTCGGCCAGATCGAAGTCGCGGAACGTTATCGCGTATTGCTGGCGGGAAGTGCCATCCGCGCGTCGCACCTGAAGGGCGATGATCGCGTGCAGGATCCGTACTCGCTGCGCTGCCAGCCGCAGGTGATGGGGGCGTGCCTGGATTCAATCCGCCATGCGGCGCGTGTGCTGGAAATCGAGGCCAACGGGGTATCCGACAACCCATTGGTAATCGACGGCGACGTGCTGTCGGGCGGCAACTTCCACGCCGAGCCGGTGGCACTCGTCGCCGATCAGCTTGCCGTCGCGTGTGCGGAGATCGGCGCGTTGTCCGAGCGGCGCATTGCGCTGCTGATCGACGGCGCGATCAGCCGGCTGCCGCATTTTCTGGTCGAGCACGGCGGGCTGAACAGCGGCTTCATGATCGCGCAGGTCACGGCGGCCGCGCTCGCGAGCGAGAACAAATCGCTCGCCCATCCGGCCAGCGTCGACAGCCTTCCGACCTCGGCCAACCAGGAAGATCACGTCAGCATGGCAACCTTCGCCGCACGGCGCCTGTCCGAGATGGCCGAGAACACCGCGGGTATCGTTGCGATCGAGCTGCTTGCGGCGGCGCAGGGCGTGGACTTTCGCCGGCCGCTCGCGACCTCACCGGCGTTGCAGCAGGTGATGGGCGAGGTGCGCGCGATTGCGCGGTTCTACGATCACGATCGCTACTTCGCGCCCGAAATCGAGGCGGTGAAGCAGCGCGTGCTCGGCGGCGCGTTCAACCCGCATGCAGCAGGGATGTTGCCGTCGCTGTAGGCGAGTGGCGTCAGCGCGCGCGCCGTTGCGTCAACACGTCGACGAACGCCTTCACGCGCGGCGGGACGTGCCGCTGGCTTGGATAGACGATCGAGATCGGCAACGCAGCGGGGCGAAACGGTTTGAGCACCTCGACCAGTCGGCCGCGCTTGAGGTCCTCTTCCACCATGTAGTCGGGTGCCTGCACCAGGCCCATGCCGGTCGCCGCAGCATGCACCAATGCCTCCCCATCGTCGATGCGTACGCGCGTGTCGGGATGCAGTTCGATCGCACGCCGTCCGCTGCGAAACTGCCAAGGCCGATCGCGCCCGGTACGAGGCATGCGAAACACGACGCAGCCATGTTGGGTGAGCGTAGCGGGTGTCTTCGGTTCGCCGTGGCGGGCGAGGTAGCCGGGACTGCCGCATACGATGAGATCCTGCTGATCGAACATGCGTGCGACCAGCCGTGAGTCGGGAAGATGCCCGATACGGATCACCGCATCCAAGCCTTCGCGGATCAGGTCGGTGTACGCATCCGACAGCCGCAGGTCAAGTCGGAGCTCTGCATGCTGCGCCAGTAGCTTCTGCAGGATCGGCAGCACCACCTTCTTCCCGTAGGTGAACGGTGCGTCGATGCGCAGCGTGCCGCGCACGGCAGCGCGCGCTCCGGCGGCCTCGTCTTCGAGCGCGGCGACTTCGTCGATGATGCGCTGGCAGCGCTCGAAAAGCTGATGCCCGTCCTGAGTCAGGCTGACCTGGCGCGTGGTGCGATGGAACAGCCGCAGTCCGAGTTGCTGTTCCAGGCGCGCGACATTCTTGGCGATCGCCGACGGCGACAGACCGAGCTCGCGTGCCGCGCCGGCGAAGCTGCGGTGCTGGGCGGCGCTGGAGAAGGACAGGAAGCGATCGAGACTTGGCATTCAGGCTCCCGGATGATTGCCGACAATCAGTCATTAATGTTACGACCATTGCGGCTGTTCACACGGCAATCAAAAGACACCACACTTCGCCCCATCGGCTGCCGAAACCCCGAACCAACCCAGGAGAGACGCCATGAACACTTCTAATCATGTGGTCGACAACCGCACCCTGGCGCACGCAGCGCTGCCGGGAATCGAGCATGAAACGCTGGCCTGCGCTGACAACGGGCTGGCGTCGCTGTCGATGTGGCGCCAGACGATCGCGCCGGGTGGTGCGACACCGCCGCACCTGCACGACTGCGATGAAGCCGTGCTGATCCAGTCCGGTCGCGGTGAGCTGCACATTGATGGCCGCGTCATACCATTCGGCCCTGACTTCACGCTGATCCTGCCGCGCAACGTGCCGCACCAGATCGTCAACACGGGTGACGAACCGCTCCGTGTGGTCGCCGCGTTTTCGATGACGCCGGTTCAAGTCGCTTTTCCCGATGGCTCGCCACTCGAAGTGCCGTGGCGCAGTTAGGCGGATGAGCGCTAGAGTTGCACCGTGCGACGCGGTGCCGCTGCAATGACGGATACCTACGAACTGACACGCGGGACGACACCTTTGCTGGTGTCGTTTCCGCACGTTGGCGTCGAGATCCCCGACGACATTGCGCGGCCAATGACGCCAGTGGCACTGCGACGCGCCGACACCGACTGGCACCTGCCTCGCCTGTACGACTTCTTGCGCGAACTCGGCGCTTCGACGCTCGCGGCGCGCTATTCACGCTACGTGATCGATCTGAACCGGCCGCCCGAAGACACGAATCTGTATCCCGGTCGGGACACGACCGGGCTGGTGCCGTTCGATACATTTCACAGGGAGCCGCTGTATCGGGGGGCGCTACCAGATGCGGAAGAGGTCACCGCACGACGCGAACGCTTCTGGCGGCCGTATCACGATGCGCTCGCCATGGAACTCGCGCGGCTCAAGGTCGAGCACGGCGTCGCGGTGCTATGGGATGCACACTCGATTGCGTCGGTGCTGCCGCGCTTTTTCGATGGGAAGCTGCCGGATCTGAATCTGGGAACGGCAAACGGCGCCGGTTGCGCGCCCGCGCTGCAGTCTGCCGTCGAGTCTGCGTTGCAGTCGCAGGGTGTCTACACGTGGGTCGCCAATGGCCGCTTCACCGGCGGCTACATCACGCGCCGGTATGGACAGCCAAAGGAGGACGTGCACGCACTGCAACTGGAGATGTGTCAGTGCACCTACATGAACGAGTCGGCGCCATTTGCATTTCGAGATGATCTTGCCGACGACATTCGGCCGATCCTGCGCGCGCTGCTCGAGAACGTGCTCAGGTGGGCGAAGTCGACCGGCGCACGCCACGCTTGAACACCGCCACCGGCGGCGGCGCGCCGATCTGGTAGCACAGCGACGCAGCCGAGTCAGCGTCCCACAGCGCCATGTCAGCGACCTTGCCCACTTCGATCGTCCCGTGCGTATCCTTCAAGCCCAGCGCGCGCGCGGCGTGTCGCGTGATGCCGAGAAACGCTTCGCTCGGTGTCAGGCGGAACAGCGTGCAGGCGAGGTTGAGCATCAGCAGCAGCGAGGTCGTCGGGCTCGAGCCCGGATTGCTGTCTGTGCTGATCGCGATCGGCACGCGAAGCTTGCGCAGCAGCTCCACCGGTGGGAGTTTCGTCTCGCGCAGGAAGTAGAACGCACCGGGCAGCAGCACCGCGATCGTGCCTGCCTGCGCCATCGCGCCTACACCCTCTGCGCTGACATACTCCAGGTGGTCGCACGACAGCGCACCATGGCGCGCGGCCAGTTGCGCGCCGCCCTGATCGGATAGCTGCTCCGCGTGGAGCTTGACCGGCAGGCCGAGCTTCGCGGCGGCGGCGAAGACACGAGCGGTCTGTTCCGGCGTGAAGCCGATGCGCTCGCAGAATGCATCCACCGCGTCGGCCAACCCAGCGCGGAGCACTGCGGGCAGGATCGTGCTGCAGACGCGATCGATGTAATCATCGGCGCGGCCGGTGAATTCCGGCGGCAGCGCATGTGCAGCGAGGCAGGTCGTGCGCACGTCGATGCCGAGCGCTTGCCCGATGCGCCGCGCCACGCGCAACTGCTTCAGTTCGTTGTCGACGTCGAGTCCGTAGCCGGATTTGATCTCGACGGTCGTTACGCCCTCGGCCATCAGTCGCCGTGCGCGTGCGGCGGTCTGCCCAAAGAGTTCTTCTTCGCTGGCCGCGCGCGTGGCGCGCACGGTCGCGACAATGCCGCCGCCAGCGCGGGCAATGTCTTCATAGGTCGTGCCCTGCAGTCGCTGCTCGAACTCGCGTGCGCGGTCGCCGGCATAGACGAGGTGCGTATGGCAGTCGATCAACCCCGGCGTCAGCAGCCGGCCGGCACAGTCCTCGACAGGCGCGGCCGATGCGAACTCCGACATCGGGCCGACCGCAGTAATGTGTCCCCCTTGAATACCAACAAAGCTAGGCGCGCTCGGAGCAAGGTCTTCCGTGGTGCAGGTAACGAGGCGGGCGTTGGTCAGCGCGAGGTCGAAAGGCATGCGCCAATTATGATCGCCATATGAACGCGATCCACGCCGCCGTTGCGCGACTGCCCGGACGCTGGGCACGCGATGTGCGCGTCGCCATCCACGCCGACGGCCGTATTACGTCGATCGAGGAAGGTGCTGCGCAGCGCGGCGCCACCCGTGTGGCATGCCTCCTGCCGGGAATGACGAATCTGCATTCGCACGCGTTTCAGCGCGCGCTGGTGGGGCTGACCGAGGTCGCATCGGCCGGCGATGACGATTTCTGGTCGTGGCGCGAATGGATGTACCGCTTCATGGCGCGGCTGACACCGGACGATGTCGAGGCCATTGCCGCGCAGCTGTATGTCGAGATACTGCGGCAAGGCTATACGTCGATCGTGGAGTTCCACTATCTGCACAACGATCCGCAGGGGGCGCCGTATGCGAATCGCGCCGAGATGGGCGAACGCATCATCGCCGCCGCGCAGGCGGCCGGCATTGCACTGACACTGGCACCGGTGCTCTACACCTATGGCGGTTTCAATCGGCAGCCGTTGAATGAGCAGCAACGGCGCTTTGCGACCAGCGTCGACGATGTGCTGGCGATGCTCGACTTACTGAATGGTCACAAAGAGGTTCGGCTCGGCATCGCGCCGCACAGCCTGCGCGCGACCGAGCCGACCCAGATCCGCGAACTCATCAATGCGGCTGCGGTGAATGCGCCGTTTCATATCCATGCGGCCGAGCAGACGCGCGAGGTCGACGACTGCGTGGCGGCGACCGGCCGGCGTCCGCTGCGATTGCTGCTTGACACCGTCGGGCTTGATGCGCGCTGGTGCGTGGTGCACGCGACGCACCTGGCGGATGACGAGGTACGCGATCTCGCCGCAAGCGGCGCAGTTGCGGGCCTGTGTCCGTCGACCGAGGCGGATCTGGGCGACGGCGTCTTCCGTTTCGTCGACTACGCGGCCGCGCCCGGAGGCTTCGGCATCGGTGGCGATTCGCACGTTTGCCGCTCGCCCTTCGAGGAACTGCGCCTGCTTGAATATTCGCAACGGCTGACGTGGCACAAGCGCAACCTTGCGCTGCACGCGCCGGGCGTGGGAATCGCCGATGCGCTGTGGGATGCCGCTGCACGCGGCGGTGCGCAGGCGGCAGCCCGCAACGCCGGCGCGATCGAAGTGGGCCGCAATGCGGATCTCATCTCGCTGACGATCAGCGATGCTGCCGCTGGCGGCTACGAGCCGACGCAATGGCTTTCGCTGGTGGTTTTCGGCGGAGCGCACGCGATCATTGAAAATGCCTGGGTGAGCGGCCACTTGATGGAGAGTGTGAATGCTGCGAGTGCGCAATCGATCGCCGATCGGTATGCGCGAACCATCCGACGCCTGCTTGTGTGAACTCGGAAATGCGTTAGTTAATTTCGAGGCATGCCGTTCGAGATGCACCCAACCACGCTCAAAGTCTCTGCTGCACTCGGCGCGATGATTGCGCTGGCGAGCGGATGCGCCAGTCTCGACGAGTGGCAACGCCGCAGCATCTTCCAGCATGAGTCCAGCATCCGCTACGGCGACCGTGAGCCACCGTCCGGCGGCGTGGCCTACGAACTATCACTCGCCAACGGAGAACATGTCCATGCCTGGTACGTGCCGGCCGCCGAGCGCAGCGCGCCGACACTGCTGTTCCTGCATGGCGCGCGGCGCAACCTGTCGGGCAGTTATGGTCGCATCGAGTTGATGCGATCGCTGGGATTCAACGTGCTGGCGATCGACTATCGTGGCTTTGGTCGTTCCAGCCCCCTTCTGCCGAGCGAACAGACCGCAGTCGAAGACACGCGCATGGCGTTTGCGGAGCTGCTGAGCCGCGAGCCGGATCCGAGTCGACGCTTCGTGTACGGCTACAGCCTTGGCGGCGCGCTGGCAATCGATCTGGCTGCGCACACTGATGGCATCGCTGGTTTGATCGTCGAGGCGACTTTTACCAGCATCCCCGATCTGGTCCGCGCGTCGAACTGGAGCTGGGTGCCGTTGCTCAGCGTGGTCGTAACGCAGGAGTTCAACTCGATCAGCAAGATCGCGCGCGTCAACGAGCCGCTGCTGTTGATTCACGGCACAGCGGACGGCGTGATCCCGCACGAAATGAGCGATCGCCTGTACGCAGCAGCGACCAACGTGCAACCCGGGTTGCGACGACTCGTGAAGATCGACGGCGCCACGCACTGGGGCGCCGCTCAATATGGTGGCGAGACGTATGCGCGTGCCGTGCGCGAGTTTGTGGCTACGGCGCAGAGTGCCGTTCGCGGTGGATTTGCCGCCGCGCCTTTCAATTTCGCGACCAGCCCCGCCGCAACCACTGCGGTCGAAGTGCGTTGAACAAACTGCGGGCGTCGCCGCTGCGCGCAGCGGTTACCCTGACCTGTGCGCTCGCGGGCGCGCAATTGGCGGTGTGGCTCGGCATTCCATTGCCGTGGTTCACGGGCCCGTTGCTTGCGGTGGCCGGCGCGCGGATGTCCGGCGTTGAACTTCCGGCTCCGCCGCGGGCGCGCGATGCAGGGCAGTGGATCATCGGCGCCGCGCTTGGCCTTTACTTCACTCCAGAGGTCACGCGCGAAGTGCTGCGGCTGGCACCATGGATCGCGCTCAACGTCGTGTTCGTTATCGCACTTGGCCTGGCCGGTGCGCTGGCACTGCATCGGTCGACCGGCGAAGACGGGGCCACCAGCTTCTTTGCGATGGCGATCGGCGGTGCAAGCGAAATGGCGGCGCAGGCTGAACGGCATGGTGTACGGGTCGATCGAGTTGCGGCCGCACACAGCCTGCGCATCATGCTGGTGGCGTTGATCGTGCCGTTCACGCTGCAGTCGCTTGGCGTCCATGGTGTTGATGTCTATTCCCCGGCGGCGCGCGAATTCAATCTCGTCGGATTCATCGCTCTCGCTGCCGTGACTGGGGGCGGCGCGATCGTGCTGTTGCGCCTGAACGCGCCGAACGCCTGGATGATCGGGCCGCTGCTGGTCGCCGGGGCAATAACCGCAGGCGGCCAGACATTTTCTGCGCTGCCAACGTCGATCGTGAATGCCGGGCAATTGCTGATTGGTGTGGCGCTCGGCGCGCGCTTCTCGCGTGAGTTCTTCCGCGCCGCGCCGCGCTATCTGTCGATGGTCGCATTGATCACGCTCGGCTATCTTGCCGCAGCCGCGTCGTTCGGTTGGGCACTAGCGTTCGCCAGCGACGCCGCTGCGTCCACCATGATCCTCGCGACAACGCCTGGCGGCATCGGCGAGATGGCGATCACCGCCAAGGTGCTGCAGCTCGGTGCGCCGATCGTGTCGGCGTTTCACGCAATCCGGATGGCTGTGGTCGTGTTGACGATCGGCGCGCTTTATCGTGCGGTCGGATTCCTGCTGCGACGTCAATGAGAATTCTGATCATCGGCGGCACGCGCTTCCTGGGGCGCCATCTGGTCGACGCCGCGCGCGCAGGCGGGCATGACGTCACATTGTTCAACCGTGGCCGCACTGCACCTGACGCATTTCGAGACGTCGAGCAATTGCACGGTGATCGTGACGGCGGTCTGGACCCGCTGGGCGATCGAAACTGGGACGCGGTGATCGATACCTGCGGCTACGTTCCGCGCATCGTGCGGCAGTCGGTCGAGCGATTGTCGTCTGGATCCCGGCGCTACGTGTTTGTCTCGAGTGTCAGCGTGTACAGCGACCTTTCGCGCGCGGGTCTCACGGAAGACGCACAAGTCTCGGTGCTGGACGACCCCGCCACGGAAGATGTCCTGGCCAACTATGGCGCGCTGAAAGCAGCATGCGAGTCGGTCGTGCAAGACGTCTTTGGACCACGGGCGCTGCTCATTCGACCAGGGCTGATTGTCGGGCCGCACGATCCGACCGAGCGCTTTTCGTACTGGGTGCGCCGCTGCGCGCAAGGTGGAACCTTGCTCGCTCCGGATGTGCCGCAGTATCCGATCCAGTTCATCGACGCACGGGACCTGGCGTGCTGGATCGTCGACCTTGTGCAGCGCGAGGTCGGAGGCCTATTCAACGCGGTCGGGCCGCGGCGATCGCTGACACTGGCGGAATTCCTGTCGTCGTGCGCCCGCTCATTGGGTGTGGACGCGGTCCCCGTCTGGGTTGCCACGGACTTCCTGGCCAGGCACGGTGTGCGGCCCTGGACGGATCTGCCGTTGTGGGCGGGAGATGACGATCTCGGCATTGCACAAATCGATGGCGCGCGCGCCTGGTCAGCCGGGCTGAGCCTCCGTTCGCTCGAGGAAACGGTTCGCGACACCTGGAGGTGGATCGGACAGCGGGCGGACAACGGCCTCCTCGGCGGTCTGTCCAGAGAGCGCGAGGCATCCCTGCTTGCAGCGTGGGCGCTGCAGCCCCGCGAATACGGTGGTGTTTTCCGGAGGCCAACTGGCTGACCCCTCTGGCGCCACTGCAATGAATGAGGTAGTTTTCATCCTGCAGTCGATTTCTGCGCCGTGTTATCTGGCTCCAAGTGCTTGCTCGGTCTCAAGGCATCTAAGCTCACTCGCGCTTCCGGCGCCTTGTCCCCATTGAAGTTCCTGTCGCAGTACTCCCCAGTTATTACGCACCAATCGCTTGCGCGCCGCGGGCGCTTCCCGTGTTCATCCAAGTGAGAGCTCTATGCCGACAGGCACCGTGAAATGGTTCAACGAGACCAAGGGATTCGGGTTTATCAAGCCGGACGACGGCGGCGCGGATCTGTTTGCACACTACAGCGGGATCAAGGCCAAAGGCTTCCGCACGCTGAAGGAGAATCAGCGCGTGGAATACCAGGTGCAGCAGGGGCAGAAGGGTCCGCAGGCGGTTGAGATCAATCCGATCAGTTGATTTGTCTACCCGCTCGTGACATGGCCGGTCAACCGACCGGCCTTTTCATTTCTTGGGGACGACGTCGTTAACGATGTTGGTCGGCGCGCCGCGGGCAAACGATGCGATATTTTCAAACGCGCCGGACAGCAACGTCTCGTACGCATGGCGTTCGGTGAAGCCCAGATGCGGCGTGCAGATCGCGTTTGGCAGACGCAAGAGCGCCTCGTCAGCGGAAACAGGTTCGCGCTCATAGACGTCGATCGCCGCCAGTCCCGGTCGCCCGGCCTCAAGCGCGGATACGAGCGCGCCTGGCGCAATCAATTCGGCGCGACTCGTGTTCACAATCAGCGCAGTCGGTTTCATGCGCGCGAGGTCGGTCGCTGTCACGCAGCCGCGAGTCGAATCCAGCAAGCGCAGGTGAAGGCTGATGACGTCGCTTGCGCTGAAGAACTCTCCGCGGTCAGCGGCGGCCCGATACCCGTCTGCAGCGGCCTGCGCCAGCGAACCCGCGCGGCCATGGATCAGAACGTCCATCCCGAACGCGCGACCGAAGCCGGCGACGATGCGGCCAATGCGTCCGTAACCCCAGACTCCGAGAGTCTTGCCAGCGACCGTCTCGCCCAAGCCTGCAAGCGGCCAGTCCGCTCGCGGCGGCACACTGCGCTGCCAGTGTCCCGCGTACAGGTTTGCCATGTACGCGGGCAGGCGCCTCAAGGCGGCCAAGATCAGCAGCCAGGTGAACTCAGCGGTGGCGACTGAATAACCCTGTGACTCCGCCACCGCGATTCCGCGGCGCGTGCAGGACTCGAGATCGACATGCGCTCCGACCTTGCCGGTCTGGCTGATCAGCTTCAGTTTGGGGAGTCGCGACAGCAGCGCGTCGGTGATTCGCGTTCGTTCGCGAATCAGAACCAGAGCCTCGGCGTCCTTCAGCCGTACGGCGAGCTGCCCGACACCCGCGGCTGCCTGATTGAATACGCGCACCTCGTGAGCACCAAGGACCTGGAAGCAATCCAGATGCCGGACTACATCCTGATAATCGTCAAGGACGGCAACGCGCATGGGAAATTCGCCTGTCGAGATCGCCTGCTGGTGCTAAGCAACGGCATTTGTGGACAACGGTCTTGATCTTTCTCACGAACGGCAGCGATTCAACCGCATGCGGCGTTGCAGTTCGTCTCGCGAGCGCCGGAGTCAAGGTTAAACTCATTACGCTTTCGGCGGTGGGGCTGCCTATTCCGGTAGGCCGCTTGTACCGAGAAACCTCAGCCAGCGGACCGACCCTCCCCGGTCCCGCCCAACGGAGACCAGTTTCATGAGTGCTGTTCATACCGAGCAACGAATCGGGGCCCCTTGGTACGTTCGGCAAGAAAAGCTGATCAACTGGGTGGCGGACATTGCCCGCCTGACTCAGCCGGACCGCGTCGTCTGGTGCGACGGCTCACAGGAAGAGTCGGACCGGCTATGCGAGGAGCTGGTGAAGGCGGGAACGATGCGCCGACTGAATCCGAATAAGCGGCCAAACTCCTTTCTCGCTTGGTCGGACCCGTCTGACGTCGCGCGGGTCGAGGATCGGACTTTCATCTGCGCCGAGAAAGAGGCCGACGCCGGTCCGACCAACAACTGGGTCGCGCCGGGCGAGATGCGCACCACACTGAACCAGGTGTTTGCGGGCTGCATGCGCGGCCGAACCATGTACGTGATTCCATTTTCGATGGGTCCGCTGGGTTCGCACATTGCGCAGCTCGGGGTCGAGCTGTCCGACAGCCCTTATGTCGTGGTCAACATGCGGCTGATGACACGCATGGGCCGCGCGGTTTACGACGTACTTGGAGACGACGGCGACTTTGTGCCATGCGTGCACTCGGTGGGCAAACCACTAGTGCCGGGCGAGGCTGATGTTCCCTGGCCCTGCAATTCGACCAAATACATCGTGCACTTCCCGCAGTCGCGCGAGATCTGGAGTTTCGGTTCGGGGTACGGCGGCAACGCGCTGCTGGGCAAGAAATGCCTTGCGCTGCGAATCGCGTCAACCATGGGTCGTGACCATGGTTGGCTGGCGGAGCACATGTTGATACTTGCGGTGACTGCGCCGAACGGACGCAAGTATCACATTGGCGCGGCCTTTCCTTCCGCATGTGGCAAGACCAATTTTGCGATGCTGATTCCTCCGAAGGAGTTCGCGCACTGGAAGGTGACGACGATCGGTGAAGATATCGCCTGGATCAAGCCCCACGCCGACGGCCGTCTGTACGCGATCAATCCAGAGTCCGGATGCTTTGGCGTCGCGCCGGGAACGGGTCACAAGACCAATCCCAATGCGATGGCGATGCTGGACGAGAACGTCATCTTCACCAACGTTGCCTTGACCGATGATGGCGACGTTTGGTGGGAAGGGATGGGGCCCGCGCCGACGCACGCCCTCGACTGGCAAGGCAATGACTGGACGCCGGATTGTGGCCGCAAGGCAGCCCACCCCAATGCGCGCTTTACGGTCGCTTCCAGTCAGTGTCCGTCAATCGATGTCGACTGGCAGGATCCGAACGGCGTGCCGATCGATGCGTTTGTTTTCGGCGGACGTCGCTCGACGACGGTGCCGTTAGTCACTGAGGCCCGCAGCTGGACTGAGGGCGTCTATATGGCCGCGACGATGGGTTCGGAAACGACGGCCGCGCAAGCGGGAGCCCAAGGGGTACTCCGCCGCGATCCGTTTGCGATGCTGCCGTTCTGCGGATATCACATGGGAGACTATTTTCAGCACTGGCTCGATCTCGGTGCTGAGCTTGAGAAAGCCGGTGCAAGCTTGCCGAAGGTCTTCTGCGTCAACTGGTTCCGCACCGACAGTTCCGGGCGGTTCATCTGGGCCGGCTTCTCCGAGAACATGCGGGTTCTCGAATGGATCGTGGGCCGCATCCAAGGGCAGGCGAAGGGCGCAGAGCATCTGTTTGGTGTGTCGCCCGCCTACGATGATCTGACCTGGGATGGGCTCGATTTTTCGCGTTCCGAGTACGAACAGATCACGCGAATCGAAGTGGCGGATTGGCAGCGTGAACTGGAGTCCCATCGCGAGCTCTTCGGCAGACTGGGGGCAAGGCTGCCCATGCAACTTGAATCGACACGCGCTCGATTTGTCTCCCGGCTTTCGGGCTAAGGTCCGCACGGCTTGCGCCGGACTGGGTGTATGTGGTCAAAGCCCCTTTTCCGAGGCCCGGCCGGTCTCAGCCGCCGCACGCTCTGCACTGTCAGTTAGCAAGTCGATACAATGCCCGACAGGTTGACGGATCGGTTGCACCAGTAAAGCGCGCAAGCGCGAAGGTGAGCGCATACTCAATGTCGACTCCTGACAGTGAGCACTCACAGATGCCAGAGCGGCGCAACATCATTCCGGAAGCTTCGGTCATCACGGACTTCGCGATCACGTCGATCAATGTTCCCGATCGGCTTGACGCGCAGGAAGTGCGAGCGCGTGCCGACGCAGACGGAGAGTCGCCACACCCCCGGCCGGATGTCTTTCGCAGCTTCCGTCATTGGGCTTTCGGCATTGCTGCTTTGGCTGCCCTCACGGTCCTCGCATATATCGGGTTCGGGGCTTTGTCACCCCTTTGGCAGCAAACGTCCGCAGACGGGATTTCAAGCCGCCTCACCCGGGCGGTTGGGCAGCCTGTTCATGTCGCAGGTGCGGGTCTGCGTTTGGTACCGACGCCACGCCTGGTGATTGATGGGATCGAAGCCGACGGCCTGTTCAAGGTGGACAACATTTCGCTCCGCTTTAGCTGGGCGAGTCTTGCCCGGGTCGTACAGGGGGCAGGATGGGTATGGGGGGAGGCAACGGTCGGGCCTGTCGAAATGACCACGGCAGGGGCGTTTGCGTTGATGCGCGCAGTTCCCGCACTCTCGGCCGCAGTCCCCGGGTCGATCACAACGATTCGCTTCGAGAACGTCAGATTCCGTGACGCAGGTCTCCTGCCGGGCCGATATCAGATCACTGCCGAGCGTTCGGAGGGAGAATCATTTTCGAGGCTCACGCTGGCAGAACTCGGCACCGGTGGCCGGATGGAGCTTGGCGTTTCGATTGTCCCTGCCGCGCCAGTTACGTTCCGGTTGAGAGCATTCCAGTGGCGTCCGCCCTTCGGGCCATCCCTCGACTGGAACGAAGTTTCCGCCGAAGGGTCGTTTGGCCCCGGGCAATTGCAGGTGGACAGCTATTCTGCAAACGGATTCCTCGGCGTCGTGACCGGAAGCCTGCAAGCCGTCAAGTCCGCGGAGTGGGTGCTGCGAGGGACCGTGCAAACGACGAATATCGATCTGACCGCAGTTCAGCGCGAACTGCGCAGGCGCTCGAATCTCCCCGCCAACGTCAATGTGCCACTACCAATTCAGGGCGTGATGGAATCGAGCGGCGCGCTGTCGAGCCGGGGGGCCACGCTTGGAGAGGCGCTGGATCGTATTTCTGCGTCAGGCAAGGTCCAGATACGTTTCGCCGCCCTAAACGGGATCAATCTCGGAGCGCGGGCGGTTCAGGCAACCGAAAGCGGAAATGGCGGGGCGACGCGATTTGGTGACCTCGAGGCGATTGCCGGCATTTCGTCCGGGAGTGTGCGCATCAAGGATATCCTCGGAACGTCCGGCGCGTTGCTGGTCAGGGGGACGATTGGCATCGAGCGAAACCTCGGCATTGGCGGAGTCCTGCGCGCTGAAGTGTCTTCGGCCGGCGCAGTAGCGCCGACCGACGTTCGGGTTTCAGGCACGCTGTTTGAACCGGTCTTCGAGAACTAGAACCGGCCGGCAACATCGCGGGCAGCAACGAAAGCGTTTCACGTGAAACGTCTTGCACGTGCCGGCGTGGCAGGCTGCCTATAATTTGTGCACTCGAGCCTCCTTGTGCTCGCGTTTCCCAACCTCCCAGTCCTCACATGCTTTTCCCGACCGAGTTCGAAGTCATTGTCATCGGCGGCGGTCATGCCGGGACCGAAGCCGCGCTCGCCGCGGCGCGGATGGGCGCGCGCACGCTCCTCTTGACACATAGCATCGAGACACTCGGGCAGATGTCCTGCAATCCCTCCATCGGAGGGATTGGCAAGGGTCACCTGGTCAAGGAAATCGATGCGCTGGGTGGGGCGATGGCGGCAGCGACGGACGAGGCCGGCATCCAGTTCCGCGTCCTGAACGCCTCCAAGGGCCCCGCCGTTCGTGCCACCCGTGCCCAGGCCGATCGCGTGCTGTATCGACGAGCGATCCGTTCGCGGCTTGAGAACCAACCCAATCTCAGCCTCTTTCAGCAGGCCGTCGATGACCTGATGCTGGAGAGCGAACGAGTCGTTGGCGCGGTGACCCAATCCGGGATCGCGTTTCGCGCCAAGACCGTGGTTTTGACGGCTGGAACATTTCTCAATGGCCTGATCCATGTGGGTTTGCAGCACTATGCAGCCGGGCGCGCCGGCGATCCACCTGCGATCTCCCTTGCTTGCCGGCTGAAGGAGTTGCGGCTTCCGCAGGGCCGGTTGAAAACGGGTACACCGCCCCGTCTTGACGGCCGGACGATCAACTTTTCGCGACTGCAGGAGCAGCCAGGCGACCCCGACCCAGTCCCCGTGTTTTCCTTTCTGGGGCGTCCGGAGCAACACCCGCGCCAGTTGCCATGCTGGATCACCCACACCAACAAGCGCACGCACGAGGTGATCCGTGCCAACCTCGATCGATCCCCGATGTATTCCGGCGTCATCGAAGGCATCGGGCCTCGCTATTGCCCATCGATCGAAGACAAGATTCATCGCTTCGCGGACAAGGCATCGCACCAGATCTTCCTTGAGCCCGAAGGCCTCACGACCAACGAGTTCTATCCAAACGGGATTTCGACCAGCCTCCCTTTTGACGTTCAACTTGAGGTGGTGCACTCGATCCATGGGCTCGAGGAAGCCCATATCCTCAGACCCGGATACGCGATCGAGTATGACTACTACGATCCTCGTGGATTGAAAGCGTCGCTGGAAACAAAGGCCATCAACGGACTGTTCTTTGCGGGCCAGATCAATGGCACCACCGGCTACGAAGAAGCGGCCGCACAGGGGCTGTTGGCCGGCATCAATGCAGTGCTCAAAGTGCGCGGATCTGAGCCTTGGGCGCCGCGGCGCGACCAAGCTTACCTGGGGGTGCTGGTAGATGACTTGATCACCAGTGGCGTGTCCGAGCCTTATCGGATGTTCACTTCGCGTGCCGAGTATCGACTCAGCCTGCGGGAAGACAATGCAGACCTCCGATTGACGCCAATGGGGCGGGAACTGGGGTGCGTGGACGATGCCAGGTGGGACGAGTTCTGCCGTAAGCGTGATGCAGTTGCGCGAGAAGTCGAGCGTCTCAAATCGACTTGGGTCAACCCGCGAATTGTTCTTGCTGCCGAAGCGGCGAGAGTGCTTGGCGAACCGCTTGAGCGTGAGTACACACTGTTCAGTTTACTGAAGCGCCCCGGCGTTTCCTACCGGGCATTGTCCTCCCTGCGGTCAATGGACGGGACATTGCTCGGGCCGCCGGGAGGTGCCGAAAGCGTGGCCCCTGACGTAGCGGATCAAGTGGAAATCTCGATCAAGTACGCGGGATACATCGCGCGCCAAGGCGAAGAGGTGGCGAAACAGGCCTCGCACGAGACGACCCGCTTGCCAGAATCGCTTGATTACGACGCCGTCCGAGGTTTGTCGATCGAAGTCCGGCAGAAACTTAAGGCGCATCGGCCTGGGACGGTCGGTCAGGCTTCGCGAATCTCGGGCGTAACGCCCGCAGCGATTTCGCTGCTCCTTGTTCATCTGAAACGAATCAATCGCGGGCCGAAGGCGGATCGAGCCCCATCGAAGAACGGCGACGGGAAACGGGCGGCCTGAAATTGAACCGCTCCTGATCAAGCAGCGCGCGGCCCTGATGGGCGTTGAGATCACCGCCGAGCAGGCGCGCCAGCTCGCGGACTTCTCCGGACTGCTGCAGAAGTGGAGTGTGGTCCACAACCTGACGGCGATTCGCGCGATTGACGAGATCGCGACCCATCATCTGCTCGATTCGCTTGCCGTTGTTCCGCTCATTCGCAAAGTCTGCGTCAAACCCGGCGCAAGGTTGCTGGACGTTGGATCGGGTGGGGGCTTGCCTGGCATCCCGATCGCTGTTGCATGTCCTGAAGTTCAAGTGACGCTGCTGGATGCGGTCAAGAAAAAGTGCGCATTCCTGACCCAGGCGCGCGTAGAGCTGCGATTGAAGAACGTCGAAATCGCGCATGCGCGTGTCGAGCAATGGCGGGCGCAACCGTTCGACGTCATCGTCGCGCGCGCCTTTTCCTCGCTGCGGGATTTCGTCGAGTGGACGCGACATCTACTTCGTTCCGACGGCGTGTGGCTCGCCATGAAGGGGCCGGCGCTCGCACGAGAGGCGGCCGATCTGCCGCCATCGGTTGAGCTTTCAGACCTGGTGCGAGTGGAAGTGCCGGGGCTGAACGAGACCAGAAATATCGCTGTGCTGCGGTTGAAGTGACATCCGGGTTGAAACGCGCGGGGCATGTGCAACGCGTACTCGGAGGCGGAACGTAGAATCGCGCGCTCCGGACGGCGTGTCGCACTGATCAGAGCGGCGAGTCCAACGGATCATTCACGCCGTTGTTCACCAGATCGCCGTGCTGAACGGCGATGGGCAGTCTGCGGCACGAGCTAAATTCGAGAACAGGGCGGCACCGTGGCGCGAATTTTCTGCATCGCCAACCAGAAAGGTGGCGTCGGCAAAACGACAACGAGCGTCAACCTCGCGGCCGGACTTGCCGCGCAGGGGCAGCGTGTGCTTCTCGTCGATCTCGACCCGCAGGGCAATGCAACGATGGGAAGCGGGGTCGACAAGCGTCAGTTGAAGCGATCCGTCTACGAAGTACTTCTCGGCTTGTCGACCGTAAAACAGGCTCTTCAACGCTCAGACCCTGGCAAGTACGATCTCTTGCCAGGCAATCGCGAACTGGCAGGCGCCGAAGTGGAGCTGGTGGACGTTGAGCGGCGCGAATTGCGATTGAAGGAAGCGCTCTCCGCCGTCGAGGCCGATTACGATTTCATTCTTATCGACTGTCCGCCCTCGCTTTCGCTGTTGACACTGAATGGGCTTTGCGCGACGCATGGGGTCATCATTCCAATGCAGTGCGAGTACTTTGCGCTCGAGGGGTTGACCGACCTCGTGAACACCATCAAGCGCGTGCATGCGAACCTGAATCCGTCGCTTTCGATCATCGGTTTGCTGCGTGTGATGTTCGACCCGCGCATGACGCTGCAGCAGCAGGTGTCGGATCAACTCGAGGCACATTTCGGCAACAAGGTGTTCAAGACCATCATTCCACGCAATGTGCGTCTTGCCGAGGCGCCAAGTTACGGCATGCCCGGCGTCGTGTACGACCCGGCATCCAAGGGAGCACAGGCCTACAGCGCATTCGGGCGCGAAATGATCGAGCGCATGAGGGCGGCTTGAGATGTTCGACCCTTCGGCGGTTGCAACTCAGCTGCGTGTCTCGACGGATGTCGAGCTGGCGCGCATCGAAGATGCCGGGCTTAACGCGGCTCAGCCTTTCGAGCAACTGCTGATGGACGGCTGGCTGCTGCGTTTCTCGCGCGGCAAGGCGCGGCGTGCGCGGTCCGTCAATGCGGTCAGCGCAGGGCGCCTTGACCTGGAGACCAAACTCGCAATCTGCCGCAATCACTACGATCGTGCGCGTCTTCCTCTGCTGTTCCGAATCACGCCATTTTCTCAGCCGACGTCGCTGGATGACTTCCTGCATCGTCGCGGGTTTGACGCCGTCGATGAGACGCGCGTGATGACCTGTCCGCTGGACCACGTCTTAGTCGATAGCTCCATTGACGCCGGCGACGCAAGGCCCAAGTTCCGCGCCGTTGACATCAGCCAGTTTGCGGCGACCGTCGGCGCGCTGCGTGGGTCACCCGCAGAGCAGGTGGTTGCGCATGAACATCGCTTGGGCGGTTCGCCGCTGCGGCATGCATCCGTTCGTCGCGTCGTGGAGTTCGACGGCGAAGCGGTGGCGGCTGGTCAGACCGTGGTTGAGGACGAGGTCGCAGGGCTTTACGACATCGTCACCGCCCCCGCGTGGCGTGGCCGCGGAATTGGCCGCGCGCTCAGTGCGCTTCTTCTATCGGATGCCCGGTCGTGCGGCGCGCGCACCGCGTATCTTCAGGTCGACGCGGGTAACACGCCCGCGCGAAGCGTCTACGCGCGGCTGGGATTCGTGGATCGCTACGCGTATTGGTATCGGCAGCCGGCCAATCTTGTTGACGAACTGCTGCATTAGGAGGCCGTGGTGATCAAGCGACCCAAAGGGCTCGGGCGTGGACTGGATGCATTGCTTGGGGGCGATTCCGCACGTCCGGAATCTTCTTCCGGTGTCAACTCGGTTCCCCTTGCGCGCCTGCAGCCAGGCAAGTATCAACCGCGCACACGCATGAACGCGGAAGCACTAGGTGAACTCGCCGATTCGATCCGGGCGCAAGGCATGATGCAGCCGATCCTGGTTCGCTCGATCGGCGACGATCGCTACGAGATCATCGCCGGGGAGCGCCGATTCCGTGCAGCGCAGATGGCTGGCCTGAGCGACGTCCCGGTGCTGGTTCGCAACGTACCTGACGAATCCGCGCTGGCGATGGCGCTGATTGAAAACATCCAGCGCGAGGACCTGAATCCGCTGGAAGAAGCGCAGGGCGTGCAGCGCCTGATCCGTGAGTTTGGTTTCACTCACGAACGCGCTGCGCAGTCGATCGGACGCTCGCGCAGCGCGACTTCGAATCTGCTTCGTCTGTTGAACCTTGCCGCCCCGGTGCAGGAAATGCTGCTGAGCGGGCAGCTTGACATGGGCCACGCACGTGCCCTGCTTGCGGTCGACGCGGCGACCCAGGCGCAGCTCGGGCATCAGATCGTGGTCAAGGGCCTCTCGGTGCGCGAGGCCGAAACGCTCGTGGCTCGAACTCAGCGCGGCGAGTCGGGTAAGTCGACGGCGAAGGTCGCAAGGCGCAGTCGCGACATCGAACGGCTGGAAGAAGAACTGGCGGATGCGCTCGGCGCTGTCGTCAAGCTCAATTCCGACGCCAAGGGCAAGGGAAGGCTGACGATCGTGTTTTCCAGTCTCGACCAGCTTGACGGCATCGTTGCGCGACTGAAGAGATAGAGCGCGTGTTGCGCAAACGAAGATCCCCGCTTTCGACCTCCCACATCAGAGGCCGCTGAGAAGACGCTTTGCGCTGGAGCATCCGGCTTAGGGCCCGCATCCGGACAATTTCAACTGGCCTGTGGTCAGCTCCGCTGTGCGCCGACTGCGCCTGACTATCAGAGCGCGCCCGCTGCTGCCGTTTGCGACGCGCGGAATGGTTTCGATACAATGCTGGGCTCGCAGGATGTCGAGTTAAGTCGGGTCCATGAATGATCGGCGCATTGGCTTGGGGCGGCCGATCCGGACCGCGATACGTCGACAAGGTGTGGCGACGGCGATTCTTGTCATCGTGGCCGCACTTTGGGCGGGAGTGCATGGAGCCGTTTCGGCGGCGCTTGGGGGAATGATCAGTATTACTGCAGGGCTGGTCGCGGCTTTCATCGCGACCCGGCATCCGGCGGACTCGGCGGGCGGAATCCTGTACGGCGCGCTGCGGGCAGAAGGCGTCCGAGTGGTACTGATTGTTTTGCTGCTTTGGTTGGTACTCGCGACGTATCAGGACATCGTCGCGATTGCGTTCTTCGTGTCCTTTGCTTTGACGCTCGTGATCTTTTCCTCGGCGCTGTTCATGCGTGACGAATAACTGTTCCACTTGAAAACGATGGCCGCCGAATCCGAACTGAACCCCACGACCTATATCCAGCACCACCTGACCTTCTTCGACAAGTCGCTGGGCCAGGGCGATTTCTGGGTGCTGCACGTCGACTCGCTGGTCACAGCCGCCGTGGTCGGCATTCTGGGAATCGCGTTCTTCTGGTGGGTTGCGCGTGGCGTCACCGCCGGCGTGCCCGATCGGCGTCAGGCGTTCATTGAGCTGGCGGTCGAATTCATCGACGAACAGGTCAAGGGCATCTTTCATCACGGTAATCGCGACCGCTTTGTGGCCCCTGCCGCGCTGACCGTGTTCGTGTGGGTGCTGTTGATGAATGCCATGGACTTCATCCCGGTCGACATCGCAGCCAAGGGCTTGGCTGCGATCGGCCTCCATGAGTGGCGTCTTGTCCCAACCGCCGATGTGAACACGACGTTTGCGCTTGCGCTGTCGGTGTGGTTGCTGATGATCGGCTTCGCCATCGCCGTCAAGGGATTAGGAGGCTGGATCCATGAGCTTTTCTGCTCCCCGTTCGGCATGGTCAAGTTCTCGCTCAATCCGTTGAAGTGGATTGCCGGGCTGCTGCTCGGCTTTGCCAACCTGCTGTTCAACCTGATCGAGTACCTGTCCAAGCCGCTATCACATTCGTTGCGGCTGTTCGGGAACATGTACGCGGGAGAGATCATTTTTCTGCTGTTGTGGATGTGGGCGGCCACGGGCGTTGTGGGAACCATTTTCGGATCCCTGTTGGGAGTGGGCTGGGCCATCTTCCACATCCTGATCGTAGTTCTGCAGGCCTACATCTTCATGATGTTGACCGTGGTCTACATCGCATTGGCGCACGAGCATCACTGATTTCAAGGAAGCCGTTAATTTCAATTTCGAGTGTGGAAAGGTAGACAATGGAAAAGCTGCAACTTCTCGCGATGATTCAGGCCTACACAGGCATCGGTATCGGCCTGATGATCGGCGTCGGCGCCGCCGGCGCGTGCATCGGTGTGGGCATCATGTGCAGCCGGTTTCTCGAAGCCGCCGCACGTCAGCCTGAGCTGACCAACAGCTTGCAGGCCAAGGTGTTCCTGCTGCTGGGCCTGATTGACGCTTCGTTCATTATCGGTGTCGGCCTGGCGATGATGTTTGCGTTCGCGAATCCGCTGCTTGCGGTCGTGCGCTAGCGCACGTTTGACCGCGAGGGCGGTATGAACATCAATTTCACGCTGTTCGCGCAGGCGGTTGTCTTTGCGCTCTTTATCTGGTTCACGGCCAAGTTTGTCTGGCCGCCGATCATTCGGGCCATGGACGATCGGCGCAAGAAGATCGCCGATGGACTGGCCGCCGCGGAACGTGGCTCGAAGAGCCTCGACGAAGCGCAGCACAAGATTGCGCAGTTCGATGCCGACGCGCGCACCCGTGCGCAGGCCATGATTGCCGAAACCGAGCGCCGAGGGCAGCAGATCGTTGAAGAGGCACGCGCGCAGGCCAAGGTTGAGGGCGATCGCCTGATTGCCAACGCGCGTGCAGAGGCCGAGCAGGCCATGCAGCGCGCCAAGGAAACATTGCGCGACCAGGTCGCCGCGCTCGCGGTGGCGGGCGCTGAGCAGATCCTCAGGAAAGAGGTGAACGCGCAGGTGCACGCGGACCTGCTTGCGCAACTCAAAGGGAAGCTTTAGGCCATGGCGGAGTTATCCACCATTGCGCGGCCATACGCGGGCGCCCTGTTCTCCGCGGCGACGGCGGCCGGGCCGGGCGCGCTCGAATCCTGGGGTGCGATGGTCGACGAAATGGCGTCGGTGGCCGCGCATCCGCAGGTCGCGGAATTGGTCGCTGACCCGAATCTCAACGCCGCGCGCACGTTTGATCTGCTGACCGGACTGATGAAGTCCAGCCTGCCGGGCCCAGTTGCGAATTTCCTGCGCACCCTGATCGACAACGGTCGGCTGGCGACGCTGACCGAGGTTGCGCGCCAATATCGTTTGCTGAAGAACGAGGCCGAAGGCGTGGCTGATTGCCTGATTGAAACGGCATTTGCAATGAGCAACGAGCAGGTCAACGAACTGGTTGGCCTATTGACGAAAAAGTTTGGTCTGCGCCTGAAACCCGAAGTCAAGGTCGACTCCGCCCTGATCGGCGGCGTGCGCGTGACCGTGGGTGATCACGTGCTGGACACCTCGGTCAAAACGCAGCTTGCCCGCATGCAAGCCGCGCTGACTGTCTGATCACTGGAGTTGAAAGATGCAACTCAATCCTTCTGAAATCAGCGAGCTGCTCAAGACCCGCATCCAGGGCCTGGGAGTTTCGACCGATATCCGCACGCAAGGGACCGTGGTGTCGGTCACCGACGGCATCTGCCGCGTGCACGGCCTGTCAGACGTAATGCAGGGCGAGATGCTGGAGTTCCCGGGCAATACGTTCGGGCTGGCGCTCAACCTCGAGCGGGACTCGGTCGGCGCGGTCGTGCTGGGTGCCTACGAGCACATCAGCGAAGGCGACACGGTCAAGTCGACCGGGCGCATTCTTGAGGTGCCGGTGGGCCCCGAACTGATCGGCCGCGTGGTCAACTCGCTGGGCCAGCCGATCGACGGCAAGGGGCCGATCAACGCGAAGATGACGGACGTGATCGAAAAGGTCGCGCCCGGGGTGATTGCGCGCAAGTCGGTGGGACAGCCGGTGCAGACCGGACTGAAGTCGATTGACGCGATGGTGCCGATCGGCCGTGGGCAGCGTGAGCTGATCATCGGCGACCGCCAGACCGGCAAGACCGCGGTTGCGATCGATACGATCATCAACTCCAAGGGCAAGGACCTGTTCTGCATTTACGTCGCGATCGGTCAGAAGGCATCGACGGTCGTGAATGTGGTGCGCAAGCTGGAAGAGGCCGGCGCGATGGCGTACACGATCGTGGTCGCCGCGTCGGCGTCCGATTCGGCGGCGATGCAGTACATCGCGCCTTATTCGGGCTGCACGATGGGCGAATACTTCCGCGATCGCGGCCAGGATGCGCTGATCATTTATGACGACCTGACCAAGCAGGCCTGGGCGTACCGGCAGGTGTCGCTGCTGCTGCGCCGCCCGCCGGGCCGCGAAGCCTATCCGGGCGACGTGTTCTACCTGCACTCTCGCCTGCTGGAGCGCGCCGCGCGCGTCAACGAGCAGTATGTCGAGAAATTCACCAAGGGAGCGATCAAGGGGAAAACCGGTTCGCTGACCGCGCTGCCGATCATCGAAACGCAGGCCGGTGACGTCACGGCGTTCGTGCCGACCAACGTGATCTCGATCACCGACGGCCAGATCTTCCTGGAGACTGACCTCTTCAATGCCGGCATCCGCCCGGCCATCAACGCCGGTATTTCGGTCTCGCGTGTCGGCGGGGCGGCACAGACCAAAGTGATCAAGAAGCTCGGCGGCGGCGTACGCCTGGCGCTCGCGCAGTTTCGCGAGCTGGCGGCGTTCGCCCAGTTTGCGTCCGACCTGGACGAGACGACGCGCAAGCAGCTTGAGCGTGGTCGCATGGTGACCGAGCTGATGAAACAGCCGCAATACCGCCCGCTGCAGGTGTGGGAGCAGGCGGTCACGCTGTTCGCGGTCAACAACGGCTACTTTGACGACGTCGACATCAAGCGCGCGCTCAGTGCCGAAAAGGCGCTGCGCGATTTCCTGAAGAGCAAGCACACGGCGCTCGTCGACCGTATCGAGTCGTCCAAGGATATGTCGAAGGACGATGAAGAAGCGATGCATGCCGCGATCAAGGAGTTCAAGCGCTCGGGCGCGTACTGAACGCCCGACTGCAGGGAACCGCCGATGCCGAGTACCAAAGAGATCCGCGTCAAGATCAAGAGCGTGCAGAACACGCGCAAGATCACCAAGGCGATGGAAATGGTGGCCGCAAGCAAGATGCGCAAGGCGCAGGACCGCATGCGGCGCGCACGCCCCTACGGGGACAAGATCCGCAACATCGCCGCACACCTTGCGCAGTCCAACCCGGAGTACAAGCACCCGTTTGTGCTCCGGCGCAGCGCGATTCGCAATATCGGGCTGATCCTGGTGTCGACCGACAAGGGCCTGTGCGGGGGACTCAATACCAATATCCAGCGCGCGATTCTGGTGCGCGTCAAACAGTGGGAAGCCGAAGGCGTGAAATTCCAGGCCACGGCGATCGGCAACAAGGGCCTGGGTTTCCTGCAGCGCCTGAACGCGAACGTGATTTCGAGCGTGATCCAGCTCGGCGACCAGCCGCATATGGAAAAGCTGATCGGCCCGATCAAACTGCAGCTCGACGCCTATGCCGAAGGACGAGTCGATGCGGTTTTCATCGCGTACTCGCGCTTTGTCAATACGATGAAACAGGAGCCGATGATCGAGCAGCTGCTGCCGCTGTCCGCCGAACGGTTCGTTCAGACCGAGGCAGAAAAGCGCGCGTACTCGTGGGACTACCTGTACGAGCCGGATGCGCAACGGGTGATCGATGAGCTGATGACACGCTATGTCGAAACACTGATTTATCAGTCAGTGGCTGAAAACATGGCGAGCGAGCAGAGCGCACGCATGGTGGCGATGAAGTCGGCATCGGATAACGCCAAGAAGCTCATCGAGGAGCTACAGCTCGTCTACAACAAGACGCGCCAGGCCAGCATCACCAAAGAGATCAGTGAGATCGTCGGCGGCGCGGCCGCGATCTCGTAACAGATTCGAAATCGAAAGCAAGGAAAAGCCATGAACATCGGAACCATTGTTCAGTGCATCGGCTCCGTGGTGGACGTCGAGTTCCCGCGCGACCAGATGCCCCACATCTACGATGCACTGCGGCTGGAGATCGATGCCGGCAACAGGCTGGTCGAGCAGGGACTGACCTTTGAAGTGCAGCAGCAGCTCGGCGATGGCGTGGTGCGCACCATTGCGATGGGTTCAAGCGACGGCCTGAAGCGTGGCATGAAGGTGAAGAACACCGGCGACGGCATCAAGGTTCCGGTCGGTCCCGCCACGCTCGGCCGCGTGATGGATGTTCTCGGGCGCCCGATCGACGAGCGCGGCCCGGTGCAGGCCGATGAATATCGAACGATTCACCAGCCCGCGCCGAAGTTCGACGACCTGTCGCCGTCGGTGGAACTGCTGGAAACCGGCATCAAGGTGATCGACCTGATCTGCCCGTTCGCCAAGGGCGGCAAGATCGGCCTGTTCGGCGGCGCCGGCGTGGGCAAGACGGTGACCATGCTCGAGCTGATCAACAACATCGCCAAGCAGCACTCAGGCCTGTCGGTGTTCGCGGGTGTGGGCGAGCGCACACGCGAAGGCAATGACTTCTATCACGAGATGTCGGATGCCAAGGTGATCGTGCAGGAAGACCTGCGTCAGTCGAAGGTGGCGATGGTGTTCGGCCAGATGAACGAGCCGCCGGGCAACCGGCTGCGCGTCGGACTGTCCGGCCTGACGATGGCTGAACGTTTTCGCGACGAGGGTCGCGACATCCTGTTCTTCGTCGACAACATCTATCGCTACACGCTGGCCGGTACGGAAGTGTCGGCGCTGCTGGGCCGCATGCCGTCCGCGGTCGGATACCAGCCGACGCTGGCCGAGGAAATGGGCCGTCTTCAGGAGCGCATCACCTCGACCAAGACCGGCTCGATCACGTCGATCCAGGCGGTTTACGTGCCGGCCGATGACCTGACCGACCCGTCGCCGGCAACGACCTTCGGCCACCTGGACGCGACCGTCGTGTTGAGCCGCGACATCGCCGCGCTCGGTATCTATCCGTCGGTGGATCCGCTTGACTCGACCTCGCGCCAGATCGATCCGAACGTCGTGGGCGAGGAACATTACGACACGACGCGCCGCGTGCAGGCCACACTGCAGCGCTACAAGGAACTGCGTGACATCATCGCGATCCTGGGCATGGACGAGTTGTCGCCCGAGGACAAGCTGGCAGTGGCCCGCGCGCGCAAGATCCAGCGTTATCTGTCGCAGCCGTTCCATGTCGCCGAGGTGTTCACCGGTTCGCCGGGCAAATACGTGTCGCTCAAGGACACGATCCGCGGTTTCAAGATGATCGTCGACGGCGAATGCGACGCTTTGCCTGAGCAGGCGTTCTACATGGTCGGGACGATCGACGAAGCATTCGAGAAGGCGAAGAAACTGCAGTGATCCTTGACCCGGGATCTGTGATTCGTTAGAGCGCAGACCGCGGAAGACCGGATCACGGACCACCGATCACTATGACAACCATTCATGTAGACGTCGTCAGCGCCGAAGAGAGCATCTTCGCC
>DAITAC010000092.1:0-15643 GCA_036824465.1 Burkholderiaceae bacterium | reverse complement strand
CACTACGTCGACGCGCTCGGCCGGGTGAAGAAAGACGCGGTCGAGCTGATGGGGTGCCGCCAGAAGCCCGCCGTCGGTGCCGACCAGATGAAACGGCAAGTCCTCCTCGCCGGCGCGAAACGCGAGCAGCAGGCCACGCGCGTTGCACGCGTTCAGCAGCTGGATTCGGACCCAGCCTGAAGCAACATCGAACGCGGCGTTCAACGCGCCATTGACCAGTGCGCGGTTGCCGAGCCAGCCGGTCAGGCAGTCTTCGCGCGTCGGCGCATACGGGAGTATCTGCTCGCCCGCGACGCGCACGTCGGTGACCGCGAGCGCGAGCCGATTGGTCGCGCCCAGCGTCAACGCGGCATCGAGCGCCGCGTCGTCGTCGTCGGTGACGATGAAAAGCGCCGCGAGCCCGGCATGCACCTGCTCTGCGGTCAGGCCCTGCGCATGCGAATGAAACCAGTACAGCCCGCTGCGGTTGTGGATTTTGAAGCGCACCGCCTTGCTCGCACCGGGCCCAATGACGTCAAACCCTGCACCATCCTGCGCCTCGGGCAGGACCAACCCATGGAAGTGAACCGTCGTCGGTTGTGGCAACCGATTGACGATCTCGGCCTCGAAAGAATCCCCTTTGCGAGCGGCGAGGATGGGGCGTGTCACCAGGCTCGAGCCGAGATCGGCAACATAACGGCAACGACCCAGCAACGGGTCATGACGCTCTACGATCAGCCGCCGCACTGACGTCGCATCAACGCGCTGGCCGTCCGACACAACTTGGGGCACGTTCGGTGTCCTGCAGGACGAAAGCCCCAGCGCACCGACCGAGCCAAGGCAAGCCGTCGAGAGAAATTGCCTACGATCGATCATGCGCCGTGAGAACCAGCGTGGCTGCATATCTATGGCCGGCGCAGTTCCTGTACGCCCGCCGCGGTCCCCAGCAGCAGCACGTCGGCACCACGCGCAGCAAAAAGCCCATTGGTCACAACGCCGACAATGGCGTTGATACGCGCCTCGAGCGCGACCGGATCGGTGATCCGCATGCCATGCACGTCGACGATCACATTGCCGTTGTCTGTCACGACACCAGCGCGCCACTTCGGGTCGCCGCCAAGCCGGGCCAGTTCCCGCATGACATAGGCGCGCGCCATCGGAATCACTTCGACCGGCAGCGGGAATCGGCCCAGCACATCGACCTTCTTGCTGCCGTCAGCAATGCAGACGAACGTGCGCGCAACAGCGGCGACGATCTTCTCGCGCGTCAGCGCCGCACCGCCGCCCTTGATCATCGAAAAACCGGCGTCGATCTCATCGGCGCCGTCGACATAGACCGGCAGCTCGTCAACGTCATTGAGATCCAGCATGCGAATTCCGTAGCCGGCAAGCCGCTTGCTGCTGCGCTCTGAACTCGACACCGCCGCTGGCACGTCGATTTTCGCTGTCGCAAGGGAATCGATGAACAGGTCGACCGTGGAGCCGGTTCCGACGCCGAGCACCTTGCCCGGTTGCACGTACTTGATCGCCGCCTCGGCGACGGCGCGTTTCAGTTCTTCCTGCGTTGCCACGTGCGCTCCTCGTTCCCAGGCGCGCATGTTACCGAGGTGGATCAAGCGTCGTCGGGTTGGCCACCAAAGAAAACCCGCCCGCGCGTATCGGCCTCGAAGATCACGTGCACGCGTTCCCGCGGTCGTTCGACAACAGCCGCCACCGCAGCTGCAATCTGCTGTGCTTTGAGCGCGACTGAGCGCGCATCATCGATGCGCGCAAGCACTCGAACGAATACGGGCGGCGGATCGGGGGTCGGGCCATTCTCGGCGTAGTGCGTCGAAGGCAGCGACGAAAGCCTGACCCAGACGCTCCCGTCTGCTGCCCCCAGCGCCGCGCCAATGCGGTGCGCAATCGGCGCAGCAGCAACGGCCAGCAGTCCCGTCGCTCCACCGACGATGTCTATGTCGATGATCGGCATCGCACATGGCGCCGGCGCGCGGTTGCACCCCGCCGGCGCGGCGGCGATTCATCTGCCTAGCGCTTGCGCGCCTTGGCAGCGGGCCGCGGTGCCGCCGCCGGTTTGGTGACTGCGTTCAGCGCCTCGCTCATCCCGATCAGCACGCCGCTGGCAAGCGCGCTGAAATTCTGCGCCAGCGCATGCGCCGCCTTGAAACCTGCCTCGCGCTGAGCGCGCGCGGCAGCGCGCACCTGATCGCCATACTGCTCCATCATCGCCATCGCCTGCGCGCCGGTCGCGGTGCCCATTTCCATCTTGTCCGCCAGCACCCCGGCCCACTGCGACTTGACCTGCGCACCGGCGCCCGCCGCAGTCTTCTTCACCGTGTCCAGAAACTCGTCCTCGAGCCGTTCGATCTCACTGAGCGCCTTCTTCAGGTTCGAGTCGTGGAACTCGCGGTCGCCCGTGATCTGGGCGAGCGCGATCCGGCTCGCCTCAACCGCCTTGAGCAGCGCATCGTCCATGCCGGCCAGCGCTTGCCCGAACGCCTTGTCGGTGTCGAGCTTGCCCTGCAATGCACCGATGTTGACGCCCTCGGTCACGCTTTTGACCACCTGCTTGATCTGCCCGAGCGACAACTCGCGCGACTGCAACGCGCGCAGCGTCAGATCGCGGACGGTGGAACGCAGGCTTTCGCCCTGCGCAACGGCCTGCGCCGTCATCTGCTTGAGCATTTCATCGGTATCGATCATCGTCTTCATTCACTCCTCCTTTGCGCAAGTCAACGACGGCGAAAAGCAGACAATACAAAGCCTGCCGCATGACGGCTATCAGATGTCACCGCATTCGCGCGATGCACGGCGGTCAGTGCGGTCATTTCTTCTTCGCCGGCGGCAGATCAGTGCAGTGGCCTTCGGCGGCCTCAGCCGCCATGCCCATCGATTCGCCCAGCGTCGGATGCGGATGAATCGTCTTACCGATATCGACCGCGTCCGCACCCATCTCGATCGCCAGCGCGATCTCACCGATCAGGTCGCCGGCGTGCGTGCCGACGATGCCGCCGCCGACGATTCGATGCGTCTCTTCATCGAACAGCAGCTTGGTGAATCCCTCGTCGCGTCCGTTGGCGATCGCGCGCCCCGAGGCGCTCCATGGGAACAGTCCCTTGTTGACCTTGCGGCCCTGCTTTTTCGCATCGTCTTCCGTCAGGCCGACCCAGGCAATCTCCGGGTCCGTGTAGGCGACCGATGGAATCACGCTGGCGTCGAAATGCGACTTCATGCCGGCCGCGACTTCGGCCGCCACGTGCGCTTCGTGCACCGCCTTGTGCGCCAGCATCGGCTGACCAACGATATCGCCGATCGCGAAGATGTGCGGCACATTGGTGCGCATCTGCCGGTCGGCCGCGATGTAGCCGCGCGCATCGACCGCCACGCCGGCGCGCTCGGCACCGATCTTGTTGCCGTTCGGACTGCGGCCGACCGACACCAGGATCATGTCGTAGTAGTCTGGCTCGGCGGGTGCTTCCTCGCCTTCGAAGCTCGCCAGCAGTCCCTCCGCCTTCGCCTCGACGCCGACCGTCTTCGTCTTGAGCATGATGCGGTCAAAACGACCCGCATTCTTCTTCTGCCAGACCCGCACCAGATCGCGGTCGGCGCCCAGCATCAGCCCATCCAGCATCTCGACCACGTCGATGCGCGTGCCAAGCGTGGAATAGACGGTGGCCATTTCCAGCCCGATGATGCCGCCGCCGATGACCAGCATCTTCTTTGGCACTTGCCGCAACTCGAGCGCGCCGGTGGAGTCCACGATGCGCGGATCGTCCGGCAGAAACGGCAACTTCACGGCCTGGCTGCCAGCCGCAATGATCGCGTTGGCAAATCGAACCGTCTTGGTGCCCTCGCGCGTCGCCACCGTCAGATGGTTTGGATCCGCGAACGTGCCAACACCCTGCACCACCGTGACCTTGCGCATCTTTGCCATCGAAGTCAGGCCGCCCGTAAGCTTGCCTACCACCTTGTTCTTATGCACGCGCAGCTTGTCGAGGTCGATCGTCGGTTTGTCGAAAGTCACGCCCAGATCCGCGAAGTGCGCCGCCTCATCCATCACCGCTGCCACGTGCAGCAGGGCCTTGGAGGGAATGCAGCCGACGTTCAGGCACACGCCGCCGAGCGTGGAATAGCGTTCGACCAGCACCACGCTCTTGCCGAGATCAGCCGCACGAAACGCGGCGGAGTAGCCGCCGGGGCCCGAGCCAAGGACCAGGACTTCGCACTCCAGATCGGCCGCGCCCGAAAGTGCAGACGCCACCGGCGCGGCGGCAGGTGTCGGGGAGCGTGCGGGCGCGGGTGCAGTCGCCGGTGCCGGGGCGGGTGGCGCTGCCACAGCGCCTGCCTCAAGGACCAGCACGACGCTGTCCTTCGAAACCTTGTCGCCCAGCTTGACGCGCATTTCCTTGACCGTGCCGGCCACCGACGAGGGGATCTCCATCGACGCCTTGTCGCTTTCGACCGTGATCAGCGACTGCTCCTTCGCGATCGCATCGCCCGGCTTGACCAGCACCTCGATCACTTCGACGTCCTTGAAGTCGCCGATGTCCGGCACCTTCACTTCGATCACCTGGCTCATGCGGCTCTCTCTTTACTTTCTGCGACAGACATCGGGAAACTGAACACACGTATCGGCAGCGCGGAACTCTTGTCGAATTCGCAGCCCGCCTTGACACCAACTTCGGCGATCTGGCGCGCACTGCGGCCGCGGTCGTACGCGGCGTACATCGCGCCGAGCGCGAAGTTGCGCCCGGAGCCGATGCCCCAGAACTTGTCGAAACTGAAGACTTCCCGGTACGAGTAGACGCCGTAGATCCCGGTCGCGTTGGCGATCACCGCGGTGATCTGCGACGATTCATACGGATCGGAGTCGTCTTCCTTCGGGTTAAGGAAGTATTTCTCCTTCAGCACCGCATGCAGCTTCTGGAAGGTGGCAAAGATTTCCATTCGGCTGCCAAGCTTGCAGTCCTCGCCCAGTCCGCGCAGCGCGTCGCCGAGTACTGCAAAGTGTGCCGTGCTGCCGGCCAGACCGATGTAGGAGTCGCCTACCGTGATGATCTTCTCATTCACTTCATAGCCATGCGGCAACCGCGTATCGCCAAAGGTGACGAGCGCATCCGACGCGATCGCAATCTCGCGGTTTTTTTTGACGACGACGATGGTGGTCATTTTCGAGTCGGGAGTCCGGAGTCGGGAGTCGGGAGTCAACGCGGCAAGTGTCGGCTTCGGGACTCTGGTTGCTTCACCCGACGCCCGACTCCCGACTCCCGACTGCATTTAGAGCATCACGCGTCGAAAATCCGCCAGCACTGACGCCAGATAAGCGTTGAAACGCGCCGCACCTGCGCCGTCGACCACGCGGTGATCCCACGACAGCGACAACGGCAGGATCAGCCGCGGTACGAATGCCTTGCCGTCCCAAGTCGGGCGCATGCTCGAACGACACACGCCGAGGATCGCAACTTCGGGCGCATTGATGATCGGCGTGAAGTAAGTGCCGCCGATACCACCGAGGGACGAGATCGAGAACGTGCCGCCCTGCATGTCGGCGATGCCGAGCTTGCCCTCGCGCGCCTTAGCCGACAACGAGGCCATCTCGCGCGCGATGTCGAAGATGCCCTTCTTGTCCGCGTCCTTGATGACCGGCACGACGAGGCCGTTCGGCGTATCGGCCGCAAAACCGATGTGGAAGTAGTTCTTGTAGATGATCGCGTCGCCGGCGGGATCGATCGAGCTGTTGAAGTCGGGGAACTTCTTCAGCGTGGCAACGCACGCCTTGATGAGGAACGCCAGCATGGTCAGCTTCGCGGCGTCCTTGCTCTTTTCATTTTCCCGGTTCAGTTGCACACGGAACGACTCCAGGTCCGTGATATCCGCGTCCTCGTGATTGGTGACGTGCGGGATCGTGACCCAGTTGCGATGCAGGTTCGGTCCCGACAGCTTCTTGATGCGCGACATCTCGACGCGTTCGATCGGGCCGAACTTGGCGAAGTCGACCTGCGGCCAGGCGAGTACCTGAAGACCGCCGCCGGCCGCACCCGTCGCGGGTGCTGCCGCACGCGGGCCAGCGGCGCCTGAAATCACGCCCTTCACAAAACCGCGCACATCGTCCTGCGTCACGCGACCCTTCGGACCCGTGCCACGCAAATTTGCGAGGTCAACACCCAACTCGCGCGCGAACTTGCGTACTGAGGGCGATGCGTGCGGTTTGACGCCGTGCTCCTCCGCGATCGGGTGAGGGCGACCCACCATTTCGACCGCAAAGGCCGTCGAAGGCGGCGACGACGTCTGGACCGGCGGCGCAGCGGCAGTCGGTGCCGAAACGGCAGCAGCCACCGGTGCCGGCGCCACGGCACCGCTCGCGGCCAACGTCAGGATCACGCTGCCCTCAGACACCTTGTCGCCAAGCTTCACGCGCATCGACTGCACTACACCGGCAGCGGTAGATGGAATCTCCATCGACGCCTTGTCGCTTTCGACGGTGATCAGCGATTGCTCTCGTCCGACCGTGTCACCGGGCTTGACCAGCACTTCAATGATTTCGACATCCTTGAAGTCGCCGATGTCAGGCACTTTCACTTCGATGATGCCTCCACTGGCCCCCGGCGGCGGAGCCGCGGGCGCGGCGACTGGAGCGGACACCGGTACCGGCGCACTTGCGGGCGTCGGGGTTGGCGCCGGCGCTTTCTTCGACGCCGCCACATCAGCGGCATCGAGTATCAGGATCAGGCTTCCTTCGGAGACCTTGTCACCGAGGCCAACGCGCATTTCCTTGACGGTGCCGGCCGCAGAAGACGGAATTTCCATCGACGCCTTGTCGCTTTCGACCGTGATCAGCGACTGATCCTTGGCGATCACGTCGCCCGGTTTGACCAGGACCTCGATGATTTCAACATCCTTGAAGTCACCGATGTCCGGCACCTTGATCTCTGTTCCCATTTTTTCGGCCTTTTGCTCGAGTTCCGGCAGCGATAGCAGCCTGTCAGTGCGCCGCATGCCGCGCGTTGTCTTCAGAGTCATCTTCCGCTCGCGCGGTCACGCCTCGCAGCCCCGGACTCACGCGTGCGCCGGGTTCTGCTTGCCGGGATCGATGCCGTACTTCCTGATCGCTTCCGCCACCTTGGCCAACGGCACGACGCCGTCTTCGGCCAGTGCTTTCAGCGCCGCGATCGTGACAAAGTGACGATCGATCTCGAAGTGCTCACGCAGTTTCGCGCGCGTGTCGGAACGGCCGAACCCATCGGTGCCCAGCACACTGTAGCTGCGGCTCTTCGGAATGTATGGACGGATCTGATCGGCGAACAGCCGCATGTAGTCGGTCGACGCGATGATTGGGCCGACTGTCCGTTCGAACTCCTGCGTGACATGACTCTTGCGCGGGCTTTCCGTCGGATGCAGCAGGTTCCAGCGCTCGACATCGATCCCGTCGCGCCGCAGTTCGGTGAAGCTCGTCACGCTCCACACATCGCCGGCCACGCCCCAGTCCTGTTCGAGCAGGTCGGCCGCCGCCATCACTTCGCGCAGGATGGTGCCGCTGCCGAGCAGCTGCACGCGCGGTATCGACATCCCCATGCCGCTGCCGGCCGGGCCTTCGCGCAGCCGGTACATCCCCTTCAGGATGCCTGCTTCCTGGCCTTTCTTCAGACCCGGCTGCGGATAGTTCTCGTTCATCACGGTGATGTAGTACCAGACGTTTTCCTGGTCTTCGACCATCCGCTTCAGTCCGTCGCGAATGATCACCGCCAGTTCGTGCGCGAACGTCGGGTCGTAGCTGACGCAGTTGGGGATCGTCGCGCTCATCAGGTGCGAATGGCCGTCCTGGTGCTGCAGCCCTTCGCCGTTCAATGTCGTGCGGCCGCTCGTGGCGCCGAGAAGGAAACCACGCGCCTGCATGTCGCCGGCGGCCCAGCACAGATCACCGACGCGCTGGAAGCCGAACATCGAGTAGAAGATCAGGAACGGCGCCATGATCCGGTTGTTGGTCGAGTACGACGTCGCTGCCGCGATCCAGTCCGCCATCGCGCCAGCCTCGTTGATGCCCTCCTCGAGAATCTGGCCTTTCTTGTCTTCGCGGTAATACATGACCTGGTCGCGGTCCACCGGTTCGTACAGTTGTCCCTGCTGACTGAAGATACCCAGCTGGCGGAACATGCCCTCCATGCCGAAGGTGCGTGCCTCATCCGGAATGATCGGCACCACGCGCTGGCCCAGCGCCTTTTCGCGTATCAGCTGTGTCAGGATGCGCACGAACGCCTGCGTGGTGCTGATCTCGCGCCCCTCGGCGGTCGGCTCGAGCACGGCGGAGAACACATCGAGCGCCGGGGCCTGCAGCTTTTCGTCTGCAAGCCGGCGGCGCTGCGGCAGAAAGCCGCCGAGCGCGCGGCGCCGCTCGTGCAGGTACTTCATCTCCGGCGAGTTCTCCGCCGGTTTGAAGAACGGCACCTCATCGAGCTTGTCATCCGAGATCGGAATGCTGAAGCGATCGCGGAATTCGCGCACCGCCTCGTTGTCCAGCTTCTTCAACTGGTGGGTCGGGTTCTTGCCTTCGCCGATCTTGCCCATGCCAAAGCCCTTGACGGTCTTGGCCAGGATCACGGTGGGCAGGCCTTCGCTCTTCGTCGCCGCCGCATAGGCGGCGTAGATCTTGTGCGGATCATGGCCGCCGCGGTTCAGCCGCCAGATGTCAGCGTCCGACATGCGCGACACCATCTCCGCGGTCTGGGGGAACTTGCCGAAGAAGTGCTTGCGCACGAAGGCGCCGTCGTTGGCCTTGTAGTTCTGGTATTCGCCGTCGACCGTTTCCTCCATCAGCCGCAGCAGCCAGCCGTCCTTGTCCTTGGCGAGCAGCGGATCCCAGTACGATCCCCACAGCAGCTTGATCACGTTCCAGCCCGAGCCACGGAACTCGCCCTCGAGTTCCTGCACGATCTTGCCGTTACCACGCACCGGCCCGTCGAGCCGCTGCAGATTGCAGTTGATCACGAAGATCAGGTTGTCGAGTTTCTCGCGCGAGGCCATGCTGATCGCGCCAAGGGATTCCGGCTCGTCCATCTCGCCGTCGCCGCAGAAGCACCAGACTTTGCGGCCAGAGGTGTCGGCGATGCCACGCGCATGCAGATACTTCAGGAAGCGCGCCTGATAGATCGCCTGGATCGGGCCCAGCCCCATCGACACCGTCGGGAACTGCCAGAAGTCGGGCATCAGTTTCGGGTGCGGGTAGGAAGTCACTCCCTTGCCATCGACATCGCGACGGAAGTTGGAGATCTGCTCCTCGGTGAGCCGCCCTTCCATGAACGCGCGCGCATAGACGCCCGGCGATGAGTGACCCTGGAGATAGATCAGATCGCCGCCGAAGTCGGCGCTCGGCGCGCGCCAGAAATGCATGAAGCCCACTTCGAGCAGCGTCCCCACCGACGCGTAACTCGCAATGTGGCCACCGAGGTCGCCCTCGCCGCGATTGGCGCGCACCACCATCGCCATCGCATTCCAGCGCATATAAGAACGAATGCGCTCTTCAATCGCGTAGTCGCCCGGCGAGTGCTCTTCCTGGTGCGGCGGAATCGTATTGATGTAGGCGGTGTTCGGCGAATAAGGGATATACGCGCCTGAGCGACGCGCCTTGTCGATCAGCTTCTCGAGCAGGTAATGCGCGCGGTGCGGACCTTCGCGTTCGAGAACGGCATCCAGCGCTTCGAGCCATTCCCTCGTTTCGAGTTCGTCGGGATCGTTAGCGGCGTCGAACTTCAGTACAGCGGACATGACCGTCTCCTTGTGGCTTTCAACGATGCTGCGCCCCGCCACGCAATGCGCCGAATCCGGGAGCGCGAATTTAGCAGTGCCGAGCTGTTTTTCAAATAGCGATTTATCATTTCATAATAAGAAACAAGATTCTTGCCCGACTTCCGTCGCGTTCTTTTCACACTGATGCACATTCGCGACGCGATGACGACGCGCCGGAGGGCGTTGTGCCGGATGCCACCCATAATATGCGCGGCCTCCATGCGAACGACAACAAGTTCACGTATCCAATGACCTCGGGCTCCCACCGAAGCAAGCTTTCCTCGGCCTTCGCCGCGCTCACCAGCGGCTCCGCACCCAAGCTGCGCCGACGGCCGCGACTCGCGATGTTCGTCATCTCACTGGTGGCTTTGCTCAGTGCGGGTCTCTTCATTGCCATCCTGGTGGAGGATCGTCAACTGCAGGCCGAGACGATGCATCGCGATATCGATTCCGCAGCACTGCAACTGGGTACCCGGCTTTTCACCTTGTCGGAAACTCTGTCGGCCACCGCGCGCGACATCGGCAACGGCAGCTTGACCGATAAGCGCTTTGCGACCATGGCGCGGGACCTGGTGACTGCGAAACATGAGCTTCTTCGCATCGAGTACGTGAACGCCGAGGGACTACCGGTCTGGCCGGTGGTCGTTTCGACCACTGCCGGCGCCCCGCCCGCGGCAGCCACGAAGTCGGAGGCTGAGCCGGCCGCCGATCCCGTCCTGAAGCCGGTGCTGACGCGCGTGGGGCAAGGATTCGAGCCCGTCTACGTTCCGCTCGCGTCAGGCCCGCGCGGAGCGCCGCTGGTGCTCGCGGTGCCCGTGTATATCGACCACCAGTTCGCGGGCGCGTTGATTGCCCGCATCGATCTGATCGAGTTCATGGCCAGGGGTGTGCCCGGGGAGACGCTGGACCGTTACCGGTTGACGGTTGCGCTTGGCGAAAGGCTGCTCGCGTCCACATCGGTCAGCAATCCGCCCTCGGACGCGTTGACCTATGACGTGCCGCTGACACCGCTGCCTGCCGAGTACCGATTGCTCGCGAGCGCATTCCGGCTGCAGTCGCGCTTCACCACCAGTTCGCTGGTGTGGGTTGATGCCGCCTTGGCGATCGCGGTCCTCCTCGCGCTGGCTGCACTGGCCCGCTTTACAAGGCACCAGCAACGGATTGATCGCGCGTTGCTGACCGAAGCCACGCTGCGACGTGCGATGGAAGATTCGCTGCCGGCCGGGGTGCGTGTGATCGATTCGCAGGGCGTGATCTGCTATGTCAACCGCGCGTTCTGCCAGATGACCGGGTTCGTCCAGCGCGATCTCATTGGCTGTGCGCCGCCCTATCCCTATTGGCCGCCCGATCGTCGTGCTGAACATGACGCCCGGCTGCGGCAACTGCTGGCGGGAAAGAATCAGCCCGGCGGTGCCGAGGTGGTGCTTCAGCGCAAGGACGGCACGCGCTTCACAGCAAGCCTGCATACGTCACCCTTGCTGGATGAATCGACCCGGCACATCGGCTGGATCACGTCGATGGCCGATGTCACCGCAGCCGGTCTTGCGCGCGACGAACTGGCCGCTGCGCGCGATCGCCTCTCCGCCATTGTTGAATCGCTCGATGTCGCCGTGTCAGTCGTCGTCAACCGCCCCGATGGCAGCGGCAGCGAAGCCGTGTTTGCCAATCGCGCATACGTCAGGCAATTCGGCGAGGGAACCGCCGGCCATCTTCGCCTTGCTTCGATGCTGCGCGGACATGAACGGGGCGAGATCCGGGACAAGTCGACCGAGCGCTCGTTTGACGTTCGCATGAGTGAAATCCGCTGGCCGGCGAAAGACCGCAGCGGCGATCTCGTTGCCACCCTGCAGATTGCGACGGATATCGCCGCGCGCAAAGTGATCGAGGGCGCACAGCAGCAGGATCAGGTGCAGTTCGCCTCACGCTTGATGACCATCGAGGAGATGGCATCGTCGCTGGTGCACGAATTGAGTCAACCGCTCACGGCAATCACCAGTCACAGCGAGAGCACGCTGGCACGGCTGAAGGAGCGTCAGATTTCAATTGACGAACTGCAAGGCGCGCTGGAGAAGACCGCCGCGCAGGCGCAGCATGCGCGCAGCATCGTTGACCGCCTGCGCGAGTTCGTAAAGCGCTCGGAACCACGCCGCCGCCCGACGCCACCGCAGCGCGTGGTTGAGGATGCCATTGGGGTGGCCGAAATCGAGGCCAGCAAGAAGGGGATCACGATTGCAGCAAGCGTTGATCCGACGCTGGAACCGTTGCTGGTCGACCCATTGCCAATCGAACAGGTACTGCTGAATCTGCTCAAGAACGCCATCGACGCGATGGAAAACGCCACGCTTCGCCGCATCGACGTGGTTGTACGCCGCTCGCTGCTCGACGGCATGGCGGAGTTTGCTGTGATCGACCGCGGTTGCGGCATTCCTGACGAAAACC
This sequence comes from Burkholderiaceae bacterium, assembly GCA_036824465.1. Lineage (GTDB taxonomy): Bacteria > Pseudomonadota > Gammaproteobacteria > Burkholderiales > Burkholderiaceae_F > JAKOQB01. Next base: position 3,445 of record DAITAC010000092.1, on the reverse strand, counting down.
TGGCAAGTCTGTTCGAACCGTTTTTCAGTACCAAGGACGAAGGCATGGGGATGGGACTGGGCATCTGCCGTTCCATTATTGAGTCTCATCAGGGTCGACTGACGGTCGAGAAGAATCCTGAGCGCGCGGGCGGAACCATCATGCGATTCACCCTGCCCCTTGCGGGTTCTTCAATGGTTGAACAAAGCGCCTGACCTTTCAGCCGGGTAACCTGGATTGATCCGGAGGAACCCCTCTGCGCAGGGCCGGGTCCGGTGCCGACATGTTGCGGAGCAGGCCTTTGCCTCCATCGAACCGAACATCGTTGCGCGCCTGATCGGCGAAGAACTCTCGACAGGAAAGAGCATTGACAGCGCCTGCCTCGTAGAATTGGTTCTTGCACTTCTTTCTCCCTAATGGCTGCTCAAATCATCGACGGCAAGGCTCTTGCCGCCAGGCTGCGCGCCGAATTGAAGCCGCGCGTTGACGCGCTTGCGGCGCGTGGACTGCATCCCGGACTCGCCGTGATTCTGGTTGGCGACGATCCCGCTTCGGCAATCTACGTACGCAACAAGATCAAGGCGTGCGAAGAGGCCGGCATCCGGTCATTCCTTGATCGCCTGTCGGCCGACACCAGCCAGGCGACGCTGCTCGCGCGCGTGCATGAATTGAATGCCGATCCGGCCGTGCACGGCATCCTGGTCCAGATGCCGCTGCCCGCGCATCTGGACACAGAGAAAGTGCTCGATGCGATCGCGTTCCACAAGGACGTTGATGGACTGCACGCGACCAACGCCGGACTGACGTTGATGGGCCGGCCGCACTTCCGCTCTTGCACACCGTACGGCGTGATGAAGATGCTGGAGTCGACCGGCGCGCCGATCGCGGGGTGTCACGCGGTTGTGCTCGGTCGCTCGAACATGGTCGGCAAACCGATGGCGATGCTGCTGCTCGCCGCCAACGCGACCGTAACCATGGCGCACAGCAAGACGCGCAATCTGGGCGCGATCACGCGCCAGGCCGACGTGCTGGTCGCGGCGGTCGGCAAGCGAAATCTCGTCACCGCCGACATGGTCAAGCCCGGCGCGATCGTCATCGATGTTGGCACCAACAAGACGCCCGAAGGCAAGCTTGTCGGCGACGTCGATTTCCACGGTGTCAAGGAGGTGGCCGGTTTCATTTCACCGGTGCCGGGGGGCGTCGGACCGATGACCATCACCATGTTGCTGGTCAACACTGTCGAAGCCGCCGAGCGCAAGGCCGGCCTGCGCACATGAGCCCATATTCCGGCCAAGTCATGCCATTCGACACCAAGATCCAATCCAATCCGCTGCTCGACTTTTCCGGTCATGCGCGCTTCGATGCGATTGGCCCCCAGCATGTCTCGCCGGCCGTCGACGCCCTGCTCGCGCTGTGCCGCGACACCGTGGTGCGCATCACCGGCGCCGCGACGCCGGCCAGTTGGGAAACCGTCGTCGAGCCGCTCGAAGATGTCACCGATCGGCTGGGGCGGGCCTGGGGCTGCATCTCGCACCTGAACGCCGTTGCTGACACGCCCGAACTGCGCGCGCAGTACAACACGAATCTCCCCAAGCTGACCGCGTTCTGGACCGAGCTCGCGCAGAACCTGGCGCTGTACGACAAGTACAAGCAGATGGCCGCAAGCGCCGACTTCGCGTGCTGGCCCTCCGCGCGACGCAAAGTCGTGGAAAACGAGTTACGCGACTTTCGCCTGGGCGGCGCCGAATTGCCGCCGGAGCAGAAGTTGCGGCTGCGCCAGATTCGGGAACGGGCCTCGCAGTTGTCAACGCGCTTTGCCGAGAATGTGCTCGACACGACCAATGCATTTGCACTTTTCATCGATGACCGCGCGAGGCTGGCCGGTGTTCCTGATGACGCGGTGCAGGCATATCGCGAAGCAGCCGCCGCTGACAAACGGAGCGGCTACAAGATCACGCTGCATTTTCCAAGCTACTTCCCGATCGTGCAGTACGCGCATGACCGCGACCTGCGCGAGCAGCTTTATCGCGCGTACGCGACCCGCGCCTCCGAGCTCGGTCGGCCGGAGTGGGACAACGGGGCGCCGATGATCGAGCTGCTGCAGCTGCGGCGCGAACAGGCGCGCCTGCTTGGCTTCCGCGACTTTGCGGAGTTGTCGCTGGTGCCGAAGATGGCCTCGACCCCGACCGAGGTGCTGTCCTTCCTGCGTGACATGGCGCGCCGAGCGCGTCCGCACGGCGAGCGCGACATGATCGAACTATGCGACTTTGCCGCAAGTGAACTCGGCATCGCGGATCTTCAGGCATGGGATCACGCGTACGCGAGCGAAAAGCTGCGGGAAAAGCGCTATGCATATTCCGATCAGGAGTTGAAGCAGTACTTTCCTGAGCCGTGCGTACTGGCCGGGCTGTTCCGCGTGATCGAAACGCTGTTCTCGGTTTCGATTCGCCCGGAAACCGGTCCGGTGTGGCACAAGGACGTGAAGTTCTATCGCCTCGAAACGCGGCGCGCCGATGGTCTGGATGAACGTCCAAATGACCTGATCGGGCATTTCTACCTCGACTTGTACGCGCGCGAACACAAGCAGGGCGGCGCCTGGCAAGGCGATGCGCGGGGCCGACGGCGCATCGGTATGTCCGACGTGCAGACACCCGTGTCGTTTCTGACCTGCAACTTCACGCGTCCCGTCGGCGACAGGCCGGCGCTGTTCACGCACCGCGAGGTGCTGACGCTGTTCCACGAGTTCGGCCACGGCCTGCATCACCTGCTGACGCGGGTTGACGAAGGCGCGGTGTCCGGCATTCGCGGGGTCGAATGGGACGCGGTCGAACTGCCCAGCCAGTTCATGGAGAACTTCTGCTGGGAATGGGACGTGCTGCAGCTGATGACCGAGCATGTCGACACGAAAGAGAGGCTGCCGCGTTCGCTGTTCGACAAGATGATTGCTGCGAGGAACTTTGAGAGCGGAATGCAGATGCTGCGCCAGGTCGAGCTGGGATTGTTCGATATGCTCGTCCATACACAGCTCGATCCAGTCACGGCGACACCAGCGCTGGTGCGCCAGTTGCTCGCAGATGTTCGGCGCGAGGTCGCGGTAATCCATCCGCCCGAATACAACCGCATGCCGTGGAGCTTCACGCACATCTTTGCCGGCGGCTATGCTGCGGGGTACTACAGCTACAAGTGGGCCGAGGTGCTGTCGGCGGATGCGTACTCTGCATTCGAAGACGCCGGGAACGCGCTTGACGACCAGATGGGCGCACGCTTTCTCGATGAAGTGCTGGCGATGGGTGGGGCGCGACCTGCGATCGAATCGTTTGTCGCGTTTCGCGGGCGCAAGCCGACCATTGACGCACTGCTCCGCCATCACGGCATCGCCAGCTGACGGAGGCGAGATGTTGCGTGCAATGGTGTTGTTACTTGGGCTGGTCCTCTCGTGCGCTGTGTCGGCCCAGTACAAATGGGT
>DAITAC010000186.1:0-4868 GCA_036824465.1 Burkholderiaceae bacterium | reverse complement strand
AGTTTCTGCCGGCCGAGTTGCGCACCCACGGCCTGCCCTTGACGCTGACGCTGCTAGCGCAGCGCCGTTTCGGCCTCGATCTGCGGCGGCCCGATTTCGGCGCCGAAGCGCTCAAGTTGCCGGTGATGGTGGTGGACGCAACCCGTTCCTCGCTGGTCGAGATCGATGCACAGCCGACACACGACGGTTACTACGTCGCCTTGATACCAATTGGTCGCGCCGAATATTCCGCCGGCATCGTATTCGGCCGCGACTTCGAGCGCGTGCAACTGCACGATGCGCTGGTCACAGCACAGAATGAACTGCTGAAGGGCGGCGACCGGAGCAATGCGCTCGACGTGCTGCCCAGCGCGCTGCTGGAAGGCATTCAGCAGGAAGTCGACGGCGTGCTGGCGCTTGAAAGCGAAAGCGCGTTCATCTACTTCCACGCGCCGCCACTTCCACCAAACCAGACCTATGTGCTGTCGGTGTCGTTTCGGCCTCTACAGCGACGCGCGCCGGCACGGGTCCAGGCGTCATCGGCCGAAATGGCCGTCAACTGACTTTGTACCATTCCCCTGCCTGGCGAACGCCGAAGCAACCCGGCAGATCAAGTGGTGCACACAATCCCAGTGCACGTACCGGTGGCGTTGGCAGTCAACGGTCAGCCTGCTGATCACGTTTCTGTGGACCTTGCCAGAAAAGTATTGCCGATCAGGCGACCGCAGGTGCGCGCAGCACTGTCGCTGCCGCGTCTTCTGCGGCTCGGTCTTGCCACTCGATGACCTTCAGATAGTTGGCCAGTCGGTTGCGTTCCAGTCGTGCGAGCAGTGGGTTGTCGTGGTACGGCGCCAATATCGTCGCGATTTCGCCCGCCTGCGGGTGTTCGCGATCGAACAGCACGCCCAGCCCGAACACCGCCGGCACGTAGGCCCACAAGAACTCCTCAGTCCGCGCGGCGGCGAAGTCCTCGATTGCGGTCAGAACGCCGTTGCGTGGGCCACCTTCCTGCAGGGCTACGGCGAAGGCTCCGGCACCGCGGAAGCCTCCCGTGATCGCCTCGCTTGACCCCAAGGTCACGCCGAGTTCCCACGAATGCGGCTGCCGAAAATCCGCGGGAATGTTCTGCGGCGCGTAATACATGTCTCGCCGCGCGCAGGGCCAGCCCACGTCATGCAGGAAAACCAGAAGCGGCGTCCCGGCGCTGCGTGCCGCTGCGTGAATCAGCCTCAGCTCGTGATACACGGTGTACCAGTTGTGGTCTCCGTCAATGAACCACGCGTCCGCGCGGTCGACGGTTGCAATCCCATCGAGGCTGGGGCGCGCAACATGTGTAACGCACTGCGAGTGCCCCTGCAACCAGGCGAAGTATGCCTCGCTGGGTGACGGATCGATCGACACGAGGTGGCCGCCGCGCGGCACCAACCAGTCAACCAGCACCCCGCTGTTGCCGCCATGTTCCGCACCGATTTCGCACACTCGTTTGGCATGGACGGTTTCTAGCACGGACAAAGTGACGGGCGCGAATTCGCCCATCGAGTGAATCAGCAGTTCTTCGCTCATGAGCCTCTCCTCAATGCAGCCATGCTCTAAGCTGCCTGGGGCTCGCCGGCCGCGACCGCGTCGGCATGTGCCTCGGGGGCCGACGCGGCGTTGAATTTGTCCTCAGCGGGTGGCAGAAAGCAAAACAAGTCCGGCATCAGAACCATCGGATCGCGCAAGCGCGGATCGCGCATGCACTCCAGGAACTCTGAGTACTGGGGGTGGGACGGCGCAAACACCATCTTGCGACGGAACTCGTCAGCCCCAAACGTGCCCCAGTTTGAAATGCGGGCGAAGTAGAGCTGATCGGCACCAACGCGCCGTGCCAGGTCCAATGCGTCGCCCATCTCACGAAAGTTCTCCTGCTGCACGACGAAGACCAACTCGTAGAACTCGACATCCCCCTTTGCGCGCAACTCGCCCATGAAAGCCATGTTTGCGAGCATCGTTTCCCAGTGCGCGCCACGCCGCAGCGTTTCATGGGTGCCCTTGGTGGCGGCGTCCACCGATACCTTCAGCTTCGCCACGTGGCCATGGATGCCGGGAAACTTCTGCCACTCCTCCGGAGTCAGCAGCATGCCGTTCGTCATGATCTGCAACTTAAGCGCCGGATAGTCGTGCCCATTGAGGCTCTGCAACAACTGGCGAAAGTTCTTGCTGGCGAATGGATCACCAGACCCTGTGACGAACGCCGACTTTGCCGTTTTCAACATGGGCAGAACGTTGCGCGTCTGCATATCGAAGAAGACCTGGCGCTCCTCGCTGCTAGCGGCAATCTTCTCCTTGCGGCAACTCGGGCAGCTGAGATTGCAGGTTCGGTCATAAGCCAGGTTGACCACTTCAGGGCCGGCCGCCAGTTCGGTCGTGCCTTCGTCTACTACCCTGCGCCAAAACTCGGAGCGTTGTCGCAACTCATCCTTCGGGACCAGTTGATTACCCTGAATAGAGGGACACAGTGACTTGTTGCAGTAGCGGTAACTTCCATCAAGCATGCTGGCCCGGATTTCCTGGGCCGCAGAGGAGTTCCAGACCTCTCGCCAGGTCGAATTCTTCAGATTGCCGGCAGAGCGCTGCAACCAACTCGCGCAACACTGGTGTGTCGAGTTCTCCAGGACGTCCAACTGCTGGAACGGCTTAATGCAGACCTTTCCCTCCAGCTGGTAGCGCGGGTTATCGACGTGAATCAGTGACTCAACATGGAAGTGCGCCCCCGCCACTAGGGCGGATTGAGAATGCATCACCTGCAGTTCGGCCAGTTCGTCTTGAGCAACTGCATGCTCACCCAGTTGAGCAACGGCCACCGCACGCAAGACGCGCAACAGCAACGGCAGCGGCTCCGTCTGAGGCACATCGAGCAGCGCATGGACGTACTCGATCAGCGGCAACAGGGCGGTGCCGCCGTCATTGCGCGCGGACTCGCGCAACGTTTGCCAGACTTCCGGATGGTCGTATCCGTCGGCAAGAATGTCGACGATCTGTTTCGTTAGTTCCTGCATAGCGCTTCCAGTGGGCGACCTTGGTCGCCCATAATGGCTCGCGCTTGTGTTGACGAAGGAACGAGAATCGCGCATTTAGGCTGTCAATTCTCCGGAATCAAGACGCCAAACGCATGGCCGAGACGTCGTCTAGATCGAATGAAAAGTGCGGAGCATGCGCGCCAGTTCGGACCGTATCGGGCGTGGGCTGGAACGCCGCTGGAGCCAAGAAGAAGCGGCGCTCGTTTTGACCCCTTTTCATGCGATCGGCAAGTCCTTCGCGCCCTGTCTGCCGCCGTTGTCGTGCGAGAACGTGTGACGACTCGGCGGCGAAGTCGATCATCCGCCCGGCAGTTCAATGACAAAGGGCGCCCCTTTGGGGCGCCCCTTTTGATGCTTGAATCGACTTATTAGCCGCGCAGCAGGGCCAGAACACTCTGCGGGGACGCGTTGGCTTGTGCCAGCATTGCTACGCCAGCCTGTTGCAGGATCTGCGCGCGGGTCAGATTCGCGGTTTCGGCCGCGTAGTCGGTGTCCATGATCCGGCTGCGTGCGGCGGTCACGTTCTCGGCCGAGACCTGCAGGCCGCTGATCACCGCTTCGAAGCGCGACTGGGTCGCACCAAACGTAGCACGCAGACCGTTGACCGTGTTCAGCGCCGTATCCATGTTGCCGATTGCGGTCTGCGCATTCGAGGTGGAGGTGAGGTCACCAGACGTAATCGACAGCGCACTCGTCGTCGAAACCGTGATCTGATTGTTGGTCGAATTGTTGGCGCCGACCTGGAACGTCAAGCTGATCGAGCCCGACAGCAGCGTCGTGCCGTTGAACGACGTGACGCCGATGATCCGCGTGTTCTCGCTGACCAGCTGCTGATACTCGCCGTCAAGCGCGGTCAGGTCACCGGAAGCCGTCGCGTTGGCGGCCTGGACCGCAAGCTCACGCATGCGCTGCAGGTTGTCGCCGATCTTGCCCAGCGCGCCCTCTGCGGTTTGCGCCAGCGAGATGCCGTCGGCTGCGTTGCGAATGGCGACGTTCATGCCGCGCACCTGAGCATTCATGCGCTCGGCGATCGCCAGACCGGCCGCATCGTCCTTGGCGCTGTTGACGCGCAGGCCCGACGAAAGACGCTGAACGGCCATCGCCATCGAGGCTTGCGTGGAATTGAGGTTGCGCTGCGCATTCAGCGACATCAGGTTCGTATTGATGGTTTGTGGCATTTGAAAGCTCCTGTCTAAGTTGGACCAAAGCAGCCGCTATCGGATCGGCCGTTTCACCTTTCCCCCTAGCGGCTGCCGTCTTGCTTGTGGCACCCTCGGGGCCACGCGGTCCTGAAATGAAGCCGTTCGGTGCCGCGTTAGTTTGCTTATCGGAGCGGTCGGCGCCGAACTTTAGGTGTCCCGATGAATGCGGCGTCCCGCGTCAAGCGTTCGATCCGGCGAAAAGTGCGCGCTTTGCAGTTCAATTCATTCCGACTGCGTCGGACGTCGCGTCGATCCCGTGTCGCCGTTGAGCCGTCACCCCTCTAATAGAAGAGGAGGCAGAGCAGGAGCGCAAAGCCAGCTATCGGAGTCGGCAAGGCATCGATGCCGGCGCGCGTGTCTGGATTGAGCTTGAGCCCGCGCGGGGGAAGAGATCCTGGTTGGCCCGGTTACTTGGAGGCTAAGTAAACACGGTGGCAACTGCACGGGCGTCCTCCGTGAGGCTCGGATGCAGAGCACTGATCAATGAGCATCCCCGCACGCAACCCGGCTCACATCGGCAGCGACGCATGAATCTTGATTCCGCCGCACGGACGAACTCGAAGCGGCTCCGCTTGTAGGAAGCCGCCCTACAGCGGTGTAGGCCCGCTGCCGACACCAATTCAGGCTA
>DAITAC010000185.1:0-4909 GCA_036824465.1 Burkholderiaceae bacterium | reverse complement strand
ACGGGCACGCGTTCGACCAACCCACGCCGAGATTCCAGGTCAGTCGCTGCCCTCGAGCCGGTACGGGTCGGCGCGAGCCGCGGAGGGCCGCCTAGCGCGCCCGGCGCGAAGCTCCTGCAGCACGCTCCAGGCTTGCGCAAGCCCCTCCCGGAGCGACTGCTGTGCCTCCAGAACCGCCTTGCGCAGTTCGAAGGTCAACGCCACCAGCAGTGCCTCTTCCGGACTCGCGCGGCGTTCACATCGCGTGCGGACGAGTTCCGCCACGCTCACGCCCTCGCGCTTGGCCTCCGCGACCAGGAACGCCTTGAACTCGGGCGAGGTCAGCAGGGTGACGCGTTCGGATTTCATGGATCGCCGGTTGGTCCTATGTACATATTGCCCGTGTCAAGCGTCGCGATGCTTGCCCCCTTGGGGGGCAGCCGCCCTCGGTGAGACTGTGCGGGAGATGCTCGCCGATGGGCCCGGCTCCCCTACCCTCCCTGATCCGACCCGACTTTCACCCGGCGGCAACGGCAGCTTGCCCAGTCGATCACAGGCGGATGGTGAGCGCTTACAGACTTAACTTCGATAACGGCTGCCCGCCCGCGCGGACGTCAACCGCAGCCGGCCGGTGCCGGCCCAAGGTGAGGCTTTACGGGCTGTCCTCGTCCACGCCGGCACCCTCCCCTGCGGCCAGGAACCCCGCCAGCACCCGTTTGAGTTCGGCCACGCGTGCCGGCGGCACGCTGCCTTTCGAAAACACCACCGACAGCCCGCCCTGCCGTTGCGTGATCGCCGCCGCCACCTTGCCGGCGACCCGGATCTCGGTCCGCTTGGCCCTGGGCGCTCGAACGAGCGCCTCGTAGACCTCGCTCGGCTTCAGGGACCGCCCGGCATCCCGCGCGCTTCGGAGCGACTCGACGCGCTCGATCACCTCCTGACGGTCCTTGGCCAGCAGGCTCTGCAGTTCGCTCGCCCAGCGATACTGGATGTGGATGGGACTGTCGAAGGCGCCCAGCACTTCCGCCGGGAGGCTCGCCACTTGCATGGCCTGCGAGATATGCCCCTTGCTGCGCCCGATCTTCGCCGCGAGCTCGTCCTGGCTGGCGAAGAGGCGCCGCGACAGCGCGTTGCGGTACATGACGCCGGTCTCGTACGGCGAAAGATTCTCGCGGTCCAGGTTCTCCGCGAACATCGCCACCCACAGCTGCGTATCGGTGACCTCGCGGATCAGCGCCAGCACGGGAATGCCGAGGTCAAGACAGGCGCGGTGCCGCCGGTGGCCGAAGACCACCTCGTAGTCGTGCACTTCATTGCCCGGGATCGGCCGCACGAGGATGGCCTCGACATTGCCTTCGGTGGCGGCGATGTCCCGCTTCAGCGTTTCATAGGCCGCGGTTTTGAACTGGTCCGGATGCCGGTTGGCGTACTCCGAGGGCCGGACGCGGCGCGGGTCCAGGCGCTGGGCGGGTGTGGCGCCTTCGAACTGCTCGAGCCGTTTGCGAAGATCCGCGACCTGCTCATCGGCCTGCAGCACGTGCTCGCGGAAGGCCATCAACTGCCCGGGCGCGGTCCGGGGTTTGCGCCCCTGCTCCGCAGGCTGCACGGCGGGTGCCTCCTGGCCGAGCCCGGCGCTCAGCGTTTCGAATCGTTTCTTCAGAGACATGTGGCCCCCTATCTCGGTCAGTCCCGCACGATCAGGTACGCGCTGACCTGACCCGTGTCTTCGTGGCATGCATGTGCAAGCCTTGATCGATGCCGGCGCCGCCTTTGAGGCTCAGGAGGCAGGCTGGTTTAACCGTTAGACCAGCACCCCCGCGCCCGACTCCCGCACCCTGCTCTTTCATGTCCGTCGCCCGCCATCCATCGTCGATCCGTGTTCCCGGGGCAAGGCAAAACCGGCCGGTCGGACGCGAGGCACGCCTCGGTTTAACCGTTAAACCGTCCCCATCCGGGGTCCGAGAATAACCAACGAAATTCGTCGGTTTAACCGTTAAACCAAGGTCTCTGGTCGACGCAGAACGAACCATGCTCCCGCTCATCGCCCTATCATTCGCCCGAGCTGCATCCCACTACCGCCCCTCCGCGATCAGGCATGTTTAACCGTTAAACCGCCTTGTGGCCAGACCACATCGTGCTGCTCGCCATCGCTTCCTCGATCAGGGCCACGAACTGGTCGTATGCCTCGCGCGCGCGCTGGTAGGTCCGCGCGCTCCCCGCGTAGTGCGACACGTCGTAGACGGTCCCGAACTCGGCGGAACTCGCCGACGCCACGGCCGTCTTCGGGATCTCGACCGGCATCACGCGGCCACCATAGGTCGACGCGATCCACCCCTTCACGAATCCCGCCGCCACGTCGTTCACATCCACCCGCGACAGCAGGATCCGCACGAATTCGTAGCGTTTGGAGACGGGTGCTACACCCTCGATCGACATCGCCGTGTCGGAGAACAGGTTCCAGAACTGGGCGAGGCTCGCAAAATCCAGCGGGTTCGGCGGCAACGGCACGATGAGGCCGTCGGCCGCCATCAGGGCGTTGATGGTGAGGTAGGACAGGGCGGGGGGCGTGTCGAGGATAATGACGTCGTAGGTCTGGCGCGCAGTCTGAAGCGCGGCGTTCAGGACGTTCCAGAACGCGAACTTCGGGTCCCGCGCCTGCTGGGCGGGCAGGGCGAATTCCGCGCCGAACAGCGCCGGCGAGGCCGGAATGAGGTCCAGTCCGTCCCAGTAGGTCGGGCGGATCGCGTACTCGACGCTGGACTGGTCGCCGTAGGCCAGCATCGCCAGGGTCTCGTTTTCATCGACCTCGGTGTCCGGCAGCACGCCGAAGAGCGTCGTGAGCGAGCCTTGCGGATCCAGGTCCACCGCGAGCACACGGTGCCCCCGTAGGCTCAGGCCCTGCGCGAGCGTCATGCTCGTGGTGGTCTTCGTCGAACCGCCCTTGAAGTTCCCGGTCGCGACGACGAAACCCGGCGCACCGGCCGGCCGGTACTTGCCGACCCCGTACGCCCGGGCCCACTGGCGCACGTCCGGCAAAGCGAATTCGCGCCGGTTGCTCCCGCGCTGTTCTCCCTGGGGCAGGTCGCCCTTGGCTGCTCGCTTCGTCACCGTGCTGCGATCGATCCCGCATAATGCGGCCAGTTGCACCGCCGAGTAGGTTGGGGGATTCTTGCGGGAAGTCGGCGACAACATGCGGCCGCGGACTTCCCGGACCATTGCCAGTGCGCGCTGCGCGACACCGACGAGATCCTCGACGGTGGCTGAGGTATCTTGTAGGCTCGGCATCGTCCCAGTCTGGGTGGAGGGCAGGGCGGCAGTGGCCATCGGAGTGCGGGCGTGAAGGATGTACTCCGAGTCTATCAACAAAAGATCGCTGTCTTGCGATTTTTCGTTGACTCTCCCTTTCGACGTTGCGAACCGTGATCCGGCTCAGCGCTCCCGAATTGCCTCACCTTTGCCAAGGTGAGGGTTAACGGGAGTTTCTTTTGGACTGCCTGGTCGTCGCGACTTTTGGCGGCGAGCTGGCGGTTTGGTGTCGATCACAGACGCTCACTTGAGTTATTCCAAAGAACACAATCGAAAGGCAGAAAAGCTTTAACACTCAGCATTTCACAAGCAAAACAATGAAGTACGGCATTGCGGGTGAGGGGAATCGGGACGCTAGGTGAGACCGTTCGGGGCCGAAGGTGAGCTGATGCGTGCGCAGCGTCCGCCAAGGGGAGCCCGAGCGGGTAGGGTGGTGAGTGGACTCGGGCGAAAGCCGCCCACAACGGCCGAAAGGTGATAAATTCGGCTTCACCATTCGAGGCAACCTCAGCGCAATGTCGTTAACAGGGCACCCCGACCTCCGGCGCGACCGCCGCATTGTAAAAAAACCGGTCGAAAGCGTCGGCATCAAGGCCAAGAATGGCCGGCTGACCCTCCTGACCCGAAAGCTCTACAACGTGCTGCTTTGCCACGCGCAGGCGCAGGGACGCAGTGTCGAGCGGTACCGAATTGTGCTCTCCGAACTCATTCGCGATGCGCACTTCGATTCCAGAGACACCGCGCTGATCAAGGACCACCTGCAATCGATGCAGTCGACGCTGGTCGAGTGGCTCAATCCCACGGAGTGGGGCTCCACGCAACTGCTCGGCACGGTGCGTATCTTCAAGAGCCCCGGCGACGGCAACCTGCTGTGGCTCGAGTGGGAATATCCGGCGCAGTTGAAGGACAAGCTGATCGAGCCGGCCCGTTACGCGCGCCTGGCGCTGCGGTATCAGGGGCTGCTTCGCTCGGGCGCAGCACTCGGCTTGTACGAGATCGCCATTCGCTACGCGACCAATCCCAGCCATCTCACCAATCGTCTCGCGTGGGAAGACTGGGCGCAGACACTCTCCGGCAATCCCGATCGTCCGCTGACGGACTACAAGTACGTCAAGCGCGACCTGTTTCGTCCCGCGATCGCCGAGGTCAATGCGCTTACCGACGTTCGCGTTGATCTCATCGAACACAAACGCGGGCGGCGCGTCGTGGAGTTGCAGTTTCGCGTCGAGCCCACGACACCGATCCTTGACTTGGGCGCCGATCGGAAAGACCCGCCGAAGCGCATCGATCTTTCACTCGTGCAGCGCATCTGCCGACTCGGTTTCACTCAGGACGATGCGGAGGACGTTTACGCGAACCATGACGAAGAGGTGCTGCGCGATGTCCTCGAGTACGTCGAAACGCGCATGAAGCGGCCGCCGCCCGTCGAATCGCCGGTGGCATTGTTCCGCTGGTCCCTGCGGCATCCCGAAGTGCGGAAAGATGTTCGCACCCCCGCGCAGAAGGAGGCACGCGCGAAGCGGATTGAGGCCGTGCAGACCGCGGAAGTCGAGTCCAAGCTCGGCGCGCTGCGCGCCGCCTTCGTCGCGCGCGAGATGCAGAAGACGCAGGACATCTTTGCCGA
>DAITAC010000091.1:12834-16019 GCA_036824465.1 Burkholderiaceae bacterium | reverse complement strand
GGTGTGGTACCTGCTCGCGGACAACGAGGGTCATGGTTTCCGGCGCAAGGACAACACGGATTTCCGCTTCTATGCGATGGTGAAGTTCCTCGAGCAGACCCTGCTCGCCAAATGAAGACTCTGGCTGAGCTGAATCGGCCACCAAGTGCCGCTGGGTGCGTCGAAGTGATCGTTGTGCGCGGCGCCGCGCGCATGCCGGCGCGCTCGATCGAGGCAACCACGGCGATCGCACAGGTCGGACTCGCCGACGACCGACTCGGCCAGCGCAGCGAGGCGGAACTGTCGACGCGGCAGGTCACGCTGATCCAGCACGAGCATCTGGCGGTGATCGCGCGGCTGGCGCGCGTGGCGAGCGTCGATCCGGTCGGACTGCGGCGCAATCTGGTCGTCTCCGGCATCAATCTGCTGGCGCTGAAGAACGCACGGCTGCGTATCGGCGATGCGTTGCTCGAGCTCGTCGGCCCCTGCCAACCCTGTTCGCGCATGGAGGAGGCGATCGGCCCCGGCGGCTACGCCGCGATGCGTGGCCATGGAGGGATGACCGCGCGCGTGCTCGAAAGCGGCGCCATCCGCGTGGGTGACGTCGTTCGCGTAGAGGCGTCGCTCGCCTGAGCGCGGCTTCAGCGCGCCGCGTACCGGGCGGGCGCGAGCGTCGCGCCCGCCGGCGCAGCTGCAAACACCAGTGTCTGGCGTGCTCCCTGTTCACGGCTGCGTCGCGGTATCGATCGCATCTGCATGAGCACCTGCTGTGCGCGTTCGATGCGCGGTGCGCCGGCCAGGAACTGCCGTTCGTACGCGGTATGCGGGTTGCGCAGGATGCCGGCGAGCCATGCGGCTTCCAGAGCGGTGAGTTTCGCGGGGGGCTTTTTGAAATAGATGCGCGCCGCGGCGTGCGCGCCGCAGATGCCCGGGCCCCAGTCGATCGTGTTCAGGTATAGCTCGAGGATGCGCGCCTTGCCGAGCGTGCGCTCCATTTCGACGGCGTACAGCAGTTCGCGCAGTTTGCGCACGGAAGTCCGATCGGCGCCGGTGAAGAGCGTGCGCGCCACCTGTTGTGTGATCGTGCTGGCGCCGCGCTCCGGGCCGCCCGACGGCGTGCGTGCCAGCGCGTGCGCGATTTCGTCTGCGTCATAGCCCGGATGCGTGCCGAAGCGCTGGTCTTCGGCAGCCAGCACCGCGGCGGGCAACAGCGTGCCGAGCGCGTCGGCGTCGATCCAGTTCTTCTGTCCGACGCCGATCAACAGCGGCCGCGACACGCCATCGCTATTGCAATTGAAGCTGAACGAGCCGAATTGCAGTCGTTCGGTGCCAAGACCGCCGACCGCGAAGCCTTCGATCGATACCTGGGTGGAAGCGCCGAAGGCGGGGAGTTTCAGCGTTCCCTTCGCCTGGATCCGACCGTCGATGGTGGCAACGGCGGCCTCGGGCATCGCCTTCGCAAGCACCCGATAGATTGCCGTCAAGTCGGTCGACGCCAGCGACCAGTCGACGTCGATGCCCTCGACTCGCAGACGCGCGCTGAACGGCACCACGACGCCGCCGGTTTCGAGCCAGCCGTCGATTGTGGCGGCATCGCGCGGCGTCAGGCGCAGCTCGATCGAATCGATGGTGATGGCCTGCGCATGCAACCGGTGATCATTGATCCGGCATGGCGCGCAATGCACGACCAGAGTGTGATCGGCGCGGCGAAACTGCAGTTGTCCAAGCGCGGTGCCGCGTGTCTGGCCGTCCAGTACCCACAGCCCGAGGGGCGTGGTCGCCAGGCGCAGCAGGCCGGGCACATTGACAGCGAACGACGCGTGCGGCGCGACCGTCACGCGAGTGGTCCATGCACCCGGTCGGGTTGCCAATGCGCCGCTGGCCGCGATCGTGATCGCGGCCAGCGTTGCGAGCGCCAGCGCGCTGAGCAGCGCGCCCAGCGCCAGGGGTGCAATGAGTTTCTTCATGTCATTCTCCCAAGAGGAGTGATCACGGTGATGGCCCACCACGGTCCGGCCGATTGCAGCGCGCTCCAGTACCAGGCCGATACGTCGGTCCAGGCACGACTCGAATCGAGATCGCGTTCGACGATGCGCTCGCAGACGCGTGCGCGCTGGCCATCGCGCGCGGCGATGAAACAGCGCCAGTGCACGCCGTCAGCATCAATCTGCGCATTTGCGTTGGTCAGCGCGTAACCGGCAGCGCGAAAGCAGTCCCACGCCGGGTGCAGCGTGCGCGTCGGCACCGTCACGCGTCGAACGACCAGTGTCTGCGCGCCGTCGGAGAAGCGCGCGATCGCGCCGGGAAAGCGCTGCGCAAAGCGCGCATCGAGCGGCGCCAGCGCAAGTTGGGTCAGCGGCCGGCCGCGGAAGTGGGTCGGCCACTCGATGGAGGTGGATCGAGTGGCGACCGCGGTGCTCGACTCGGCCACCTGCGCTGCGCGGCGCGTGACGACCGAGACGAACACCGACAACACCGCCGCGGCCAGGCAGGCGCCGACGAAGAAGTTGCGGATTCTCATGTGCGGTTGCGGTGCGTGAACGCGATCACCGGCACGAGCGCCAGAGCAAACGCGGCCAGCCCGACGAGGCGATGCGCGGCATCGGGCCAATGCACGAGGCCCGATTCGGGGAAGAACAGCGCCGTGTTGCGCAGCACGTTGGCGACCAGCACCAGCGCTGCGGCAACGAGCCCGTTGACCAGCGTGCGGCGAGCGCCGGCATCGTTCAGGTACGACAGCAGCGCCGCGGTGAAGCTGCCGACCCACAGCATGCCGATGCCGGCGCAGGGCGGATCGACCAGCACAGAGCCGCCGCTCCACTGCAGCGATGCGCCGGCAGCCTGCGCATCGATGTCGAGGAGCTGCAGCAGCGGCGCGGTGGCCTGCGCGGTGAACGAGCGCAGCGGATAGCCGAGATAGAACTGCAGCGACGCAATGATCGGCAGCGCGAGCAGCAACAGCGTGGCGAGCGGTGCGGCGGGCCGCGCGGGCAGGGCGGAGGCGAGAAACACCGCGAGCGCGAGCATTGCAATTCCTGCGGCAAAGATCGGCGGCACTGCAAGCAGCGCGATCGCGGCGAGAGTCGCCAGCAGTGCGCTCGCGAGCAGTGCGTGGCGCGACGGCAGCGCCAGTTGGTGTCGATCGCGTGCAACCAGCACGAGCACGGTGACGAGCGCGACGATGCCCCACGGTTCGTCCGAGCCAT
>DAITAC010000091.1:0-12734 GCA_036824465.1 Burkholderiaceae bacterium | reverse complement strand
CATCACGCATGGCGCGTCTGCGCAGCGACACGGCGCCGGCGCATCCACCACGTCAACCCGCCGGCCAGTGCGGCGAGCAGCGCGAACTCCGGCTCCGGGGTCGCCGGTGCCGCGGCAAGCGCGAGTTCGCTGACGCCTTCGGGCAGCGGCTGCGGCTGGTCGACGCTGGTCGACTGGCCCGTGGTGTTGCGCACCACCTTGTCGATCGCGATGAACGACGTGGTGTCGGTCAGCAGGTTGTATTTCAGTCCGAGCGCAGTGATCGCATGTCTGGTGTCGTCGTCGTTGCGCAGCTTCAGATAGTCGCCGAGCTCGGCGATCCGGTTGCGTGCCCACAGATACTTCAGGGCCTGCGTGCTCTCGGTTGTCGCGGCGCGCGTGAGGTCGATCGGCAGTTTCACCGCGCCGCCGGCGGCGATACCTTCGATCTCGATCGAGCCGGCGGGCGTGCCGCGGTACTTGCCCATCAGTACGATCGGCCGCTGCGCGAAGAGGTCCGGCACCTGCGGCACGTCGAGGTCATACGCGTCGAACCCGTGCGGAAACTTCACGCGGATGCGCGTCAGCACGGGCTGCTCGATCATCTGGCGGAAGCGCAATGCTTCACGCTCTGCCTGCCCCGCGTTGAGCACGAAGTACGGCTCGCCCTTGCCCGCGCGCGCCAGCCCCTCGATCAGGAACCGATTGACCGAGCTTCCGATGCCGAACGCGAACACGTTCGCATTGCCGAGGTTGGCGCGCACCAGTTCAAAGGCCTCCTTCTCGATCGACACGTAGCCGTCGGTGATCACCGCGAAGGTGCGTGCGCGCCCGGCATCGCTCGGCATCGCCAGCGCACGACGCAGCGCCGGCAGCAGTTCGGTGCCCCCGCCACCGGTCTGGCCGTTGATGAAGCGGATCGCCGCAGCGATGTTCTCCTCGCTCGCCGGCACCGATGTTGCGGCCAGCAGCGAGGTGCCGCCGGCAAACGGAATCACGTTGAACGTGTCGCCGGGCTGCAGCCGCAACACCAGTTCGCGCAGCAGCGATTTCGCCGTGTTGAGCGGGAAGCCGTGCATCGAGCCGGAGATGTCGAGGATGAAGATGTATTCGCGCGGCACGACATCGGTCGTCGCAACGCGTGCCGGCGGCTCGGCCATCAGCAGGAAGAAGTTTTCGTCCTTGCCCTGGTGCAGCAGCACGCCGCTTTCGACCGCAGCGCCGGCCAACTGATACTCGAGCACGACATCGCGATTGGCATGCGCGCGGTCGGGCGCGAGCCGCGCGCTGGCATTCTTCTCGCCGACACCGCTGAAGGCCAGCGTGTGCGATGGTGATGCGATCGACTTGACCGGCATCGGCGCGAGCACGGTCGCGTTCAGCTCGAACGTGTGTTTGGCCGGTTCCCCCGCGCGCAGCGTGGGCTGCGCAATCCAGGTTTCGTTCTTCCGGCTCTCGGTCGGCGTGCCGTCGGGCAGTGTGCCGCCGTTGTAGCGGGGACCCACGACGGTCGGGAACACGAAGCGGTAGGTGCCTTCGTCGGGGACGATGGTTTCGGTGTAGCGCAGGTCGACCGCGATCTCATCGTTCGGCATCACGTTGGCGATCGCCATGCTGAAGACGTTCGGTCGCTGCTGTTCGAGCAATGCGGCGCTCTTGCCTGCCTGT
The DNA here is from genome assembly GCA_036824465.1 of Burkholderiaceae bacterium. Taxonomy (GTDB): domain Bacteria; phylum Pseudomonadota; class Gammaproteobacteria; order Burkholderiales; family Burkholderiaceae_F; genus JAKOQB01. The sequence continues at coordinate 11,087 of DAITAC010000091.1, read as the reverse complement.
TTGGCGGCGTCATATTCACGCTTGGCTTGTTGCTTTTCGCGCACCTCTGCATCGACCACGCGATCCCCGACGCGCAGGCGCATTGCATAGACCGCCGCGCGCGTCGAGGCGGGAAACACGTAGCGCGCTTCGATCGGTGTTGCGCCCTCGTTGCGATACGTCTGCGTGACGCGCACATCGGCGATCACACCGCTCACGGTCACGTCGGCGCGGGTCGATTTCAGCGGCAGCGCATCGACGCCTGGCTGGCTGCCCTGGACGACGAAATACGGCGACAGCGTGCGCGTAGCGTCGCCCGCCGGTTGTGCGCTGGCGTTAAGCGTCACCAGCAGCAGAAGGAACAGCGCGGAGCAAGAGCGGATCGAGTTGAGCATGTTCATCTCGCGTCGCCGTCAGCGTGCATGCGTTTCGCCGCCCCACTGGGCGTAATTGGGCCCGGTCGCGCTCGTGCCGAGATCGATATCGACCAGGAACTGCGTGCCGATGTAGGCGCGGCCGCTGGGCACGGCCAGTTGCGCGCGCGTGCTGCCGGTGCCGGTTGCCGATCCACCATGCGTCGTCGAGACGAGTCGCACGACAGGCCGGGTTGCTTCAACCACCACGTCGGCCGAAAACTGCGGCGCATACGGCGCGCTGCGATCGACCGGCAGAGGGAGTGCCAGCCGATAGCCGTTCTTGCGCGCGGCCAGTTCAAGCACGCGGTGCGTTTCGAGCCTGATCTCCTCGCCTGGCGCAACCGTCACGAAGCCCACGTCGATACGCGACGGCAGCGGCTCGCCCGCTTCGAGAAACTCGGCATCGCCGGGTGACTCGTCGCCGGCGCAGTCGCCGGACTCGATGGACTCCTCGCCGAGCGCACGCCAGGTCTCGCCCTGCTCGATCAGCGTCGGGAACGGAAACGCAAAGCTGGTGGCAACCGGCTCGGCGCGTTCGTTGCGATACGTCAGAAGCGAGCAGACGTGTGCCTGGTTGCCCCTGATGCGCACGTCGGCGTGATGTTCGGTGAGCGTGAGTGGAGGTGATTCATCGATTGCCGCCGCGAACCGTGCGTCCGGCGCAGCGGCCGCGGCGCGCGGCAACTGCGCAGACGCGGGGGAGGCGGTGTTCAGAACAAACAGCAGCGAAACCAGTTGGGCGGCGCGGGCGGCGCCTTCAATCATCATCTGACCGAGCATCGTTCTCTCCTCGTGATCGGCTCGCGGAAGTAGCGAGCGTGCGAGGCGAACTGTCGGCGCGGCGGGTGAGGCGCGTTCGAAGTGAAGGTGCGGGCTTTGTGAAAGCTCTGTGAAGTCCTGTCATTCCCGACACGCTGCGCGTGCGGGAATAACTCGCCGCGTTGGAACGGACGCGCCGGCTGCGCGGCGCGCCGCTCAACGCGGCGAGGACGCGGCTAGCGGGCCTTTGGGCGTGGCAGCGTCAGCGTCGCGACCGCGCCGCCGTCGGGATGATTCGCGAGCTTGGCACTGCCGCCATGCAGAGCCGCCACTTCCTTCACCAGTGCGAGTCCGAGGCCGGTGCTCTTCTTGCCGGTGTCGGGACGCGCCAGGGAGAAGAACTTCTCGAACACCCGGTCGCGCGCGTATTCGGGCAGGCCCGGCCCGCGGTCGCGCACGGCAAGTTCGACCAAGCGGCCGGTGGCGCGCACGGTCACTTCGATTTTCGAGTCGCGCGGCGCGAAATCGATTGCATTGGCAAGCAGGTTCGCGGCCGCACGCTGCAGCAGGAAGACGTCGCCATTGATCGTCGCGTTCGCGTCCGCCGTGATCGCGATCTCGATACCCTTCTGCGCTGCCAGCGTGGATAGCTCGTCGCGCGCCGCGTACGCGGCCTGCACCAGCGACACGGGCTCCGTCCGCTCGAGTGCGGCGCGACGCTCGAGCCCGGACAGCTCCAGCAGGCGGTCGATCAGGGTCTGTGCACGCTGCACCTGCTCCTCGATGTTGCCGGCAAAGCGTGCGCGCGCGGCCTCGGGCATCGGCTCGCGCAGCAGTTCGGCGGCGCCGCGGATCGCCGCCAGTGGGCTCTTGAGCTCATGCGTCAGGGTCTGCACGTACTGGTCGACGTAGCTGCGGCCGGCGAGCGCATCGCGCATGTCGGCGAACGCCGTTCGCATGGCGTATGCGAGTCGTCGGCCGAAAGTGCCGATCGAGCCGGGCTCGCGCGCCAGCGTGCGCCACACGTCGCGCACGAATCCGAACGGCCGCACTAGCCAAACAGTGGCGAACAGAAGCAGCAGCGCAAAGCCGGCGGTCGAAATCACGCCGACCAGCAGCAGCTTTTCGCGCGCGTTGACGATGAACGGCCGGATCGACGCCACCGGCTTGCCGACGCTCACCATGCCGACGATGACGCCGCTCGCGTTGGTCGCGGTGCGCTCGCGGATCGGCGCGCCGACGTACATCACGGCCGAGGTCGGGTCGTTCGGCGCGGCGAGCGTGGTGCGGGCGCCATATTGACCTTCGAGCGTCTTGCTGACGTCGCGCCAGTCCAGATAGCTGGCGCCGACGTCTTTTCCCTGCGAATCGAACAGCACGGTGCCGTCGCGGTCGGTCACATACACGTGCAGGTCGATTCGTGTCTTGACGATGTCGAAGATGCGTGCATCGATGGTCCGCTGGGACAGCTCGCTGACCGTGCGTTCGAGCTCATCGGTCGGGATCACGCCGTCGTAGGTGCGGCGTTCGAGCAGCGTGGCGAGCAGGTTGGCGGTGTCGACGAGCGATTCCTCCGCCGACTCGCGATAGCGCGGATCGAAGTCGGCGGCGACGCGATACAGCAGCACGCCGATCGCCGCCAGGTAGACGACAAAGATGCCGATGAAGATGCGCGAGCGGGTGGACATCTAAAGCAGTCGGGCGTCGGGAGAAGATCCAAGGCGTACGGCAAGGTTTCCTGAGGGCAAGCGGCGTTGCTGTGTGCCGTGCTTACTCCCGACTGCCGACGCCCGACTCCCGACGCTCTTCCCGCAATGAGTACCCCATCCCGCGATGGGTCTGAATCGGATCGTCGTCGGGCGTGACTGCGCGCAGCTTGGCGCGCAGCGACTTGATGTGCGTGTCGACGGTGCGGTCGAAGCTCGCGCCCGGGTCGTCCCACGCGCGGCTCATCAATTCGTCGCGCGAGAACACGCGGCCGGGCCGCTCGACCAGTGTCTTGAGCAGCCGGTATTCGATGCGCGACAACTCAAGCGCCGCGCCGCGATAACGGATCGTCTTGCGTTCGTCGTCTACCTGGAAGGAGGACGCCGGCGATGAAACTGCTGGCGGCGACTTATTCGTTCTACGAAGAACCGTGCGCACGCGCGCCACCAGTTCACGCGGTGAAAACGGCTTGGCAACGTAGTCGTCGGCGCCGAGCTCCAGGCCCACCACCTTGTCGATCTCGCTTGCGCGTGCGGTGAGGAAGATCGCGGGCACGCCAGGGTGCTGGCCGTTCAGGCGCTTGAACAGTTCAAAGCCGTTGATGTCGGGCAGGCCGACGTCGAGGATGGCGAGCGCGCAGGGTTGTTTTGACAACGCGGCGATCGCGTCCGCGCCGGTCGCAACCCACTGCGCGTCGAACCCATCGGTCGTCAGTGCGTAGATGATGGTGTCGGCGATGGCCGGCTCGTCTTCGACGATCAGGATGCGGGGGCGGGCGGTCATGGCAGAGCGGGCGATCCCATCACATCAGCGCACGACCAGCGGCAGCGTGATCTGCGGCTCATTGCCCCACACGATGGTGCGGTTGCGCCCCGCCTTCTTCGCCTGCAGTAGAGCAGCATCGGCGCCGCGCAGCAATTCTTCCGGCGCATCGGTCCCGTTCCACTTCGCCACGCCGGCGGAGAAGGTCTGCTTCTCGGGTACAAATGTGCGCAGGCGATTGATCAGCTCGCACGCCTGCTCCGCGTCGCACGCCGGCAGCACGAGCGTGAATTCCTCGCCGCCATAGCGAGCCAGCAGATCCATCGGGCGCAGATGTGCTCGCCACGCCAGTACTGCGCCACGCAGCAGGTTGTCGCCGGCCTGGTGGCCACGCCGGTCGTTGAAACGCTTGAAGTGATCGAAGTCGATCATCACGATCGTCAGCGGATAGGCAATGCGCTTGGCGCGCGACATTTCCACCGGCAAACGCTCATCGAGCCCGCGGCGATTGATCGCGCCGGTCAGTCCATCTTCGTGCGCAACCTGATTGAGCTGCTCGACCAGGCGCGCATTCGAGCGCACCGCGCGCCAGCCGATATAGCCGAGCAAACCGGCCAGCAGAAGCGCAATCAGGCTGACCGCCAGCAGGCTTCTCTGCGCAAGCAGATCGTATTCGCGCGCCCGCTTCGACATCTGGTCCGTCTTTCCGCGCGTCGCTGTCACCAGGTCGGGCAGCGCCGCGTCAATTTCTGTCAGCGCGCGCTCGGCGGCCGCGAGCAGGGTGTCACGCGCCTTGATCGGTTCGATCCGCTGCGCGGCCAGATCGCTGCGCACGCTGGTATTGATCTGCGCCAGGCTCTCCAGCGCGGATTCAATGCGCGCGATGTGCTCGGGCGTCGTGCGGGCGACGTCGAACGTGCGCAACTGCCGCGTCAGGTCGCCCAGCGATGCGCGCGTGTCCATCACGGCCCGGAAGGCATCCTGAGTGGATCTGGCCTGCGCGCCGTCACTGACTATGCGCACCGCAAATCGCACCTGCACGCGTCGCAGATCGGCGGCGACCTGTTGCGCTTCAAGGGTCTTCTGGGCCAGCGTCAGTGCGCTGTTGTAGCGCTCGTACAGTTCGCTTTCGAACCTCAGCGCGGACAGCGCCAGCGTAACGCCGCATGCCATCAGCGCGATCGCAGTGAGCCCGAGCCAAAGCTGCCGCCTCAGTGACGGCGGAGTTGCCGGCGAGCGGCCGGCCGGTGCTGCTTCAGCGACAGGTTGCGCGGCCAACGGGATCCTGCAAGCGACCTTCAAACACCCCAGGTCACATCGACGTTTCGCTTCTGCGCGGCACGCAGCATTTCGAGCAACGGATAGGCGCGTTGCCCGAGCGTGACACCACGCTGGGCGTTGGCGCTGCCGGCATCGCCTTCATCTTCGTCTTTCTGCTGGGCCGACTTCAACTGCGCCTTTTCTTCTTCCACCGCGGCGACCAGCTTCGCGATCGCGTCGGGCAGCTGCTCGGCAGTGATCACGCCGCGCTGCCCCGGCTCCTTGCCGATGATGTCGAACAGGCGGCGCGCGTTTTCGGCGAGATAGTAGATCTCGCCGGCAGCCTTGGATCGAAAGACGACGAGCGCCACGGCGATCTCCGGAACGCTGCGAGGTTCGCAGCCTTGGAGTGGATTCTAGGCCGGTGGCGGCCGCGTTCTGCGCAGACGGCGCGCCCGCGCGGCGATTTCGTCAACGTCAGTCGCGTAGGCGCAGGGAATCAGCACGATCGCGAGCGCCAGACCAAGGATGAGCAACGCCGGATCGCCAAGCAGCAGCGGCACGGCGACCAGCGTCAGCGCCACGAAGGGATAGTGTCGTTTGAACGCGAGCCACATGACGACCCCCTCCACGGACTGAATTCCGGCGCGTCGAGCATCGTCCCGATTCTGCGCTGATGCGCGCGGCTGCACTCCCCCGATACGCGTGATCCGGGACCGCGGATGCAGGCCAGAGGGCGGCGCCCTCTGGCTACCTATAATCCGCGTTGGTGACGATTTCCGAAGGACTTCGATATGGGCAAAGGCGATCTGCGCACACGGCGCGGCAAGATCTACAACGGCAGCCACGGCAAGAAACGCCCCGGCAGGGTCAAGAAGAAGACGACCGCTGCCAAAACGGCCGGCGCACGCAAGTAACAGTCACTGATCGTGCCGAGCCGGGCGCCGCCCGGCTCTTTTCTCATGCGGCCGCGCGCGCTGATCCAGCTGCTGCTTATCAGCGCGGTGCTGCTGGCGGCTTGCAGTCCGAGATTCGACTGGCGCGAAATCAAGTCAGCGGAGGCTGGGTTCTCGATCTTGATGCCCGACAAGCCGCAGACCGCCACGCGTGAAATCGATTTCGACGGCCGCAAGATTCGGATGATGATTGTCTCCACCGGGATCGGACCGACGCTCTTTGCGGCTGGAATGGCACAACTTCCGCCCGAATCGATTGCGGCGCCGCAACTCGACGCCACGCTGGCCTGGTTTCGCAATGCGCTGGTGCGCAACTTCGATGGCCAGACGAATGCGGTGCAGCCGATCGTGCTTTCGCCGGCGGCAGCGGCTGGACGCATGGTTCGCGGCGGGCAATCGGTCGAGGCGCGCGGGCGGGTCGGCAAGGACCGTCGGCCCGGGCAACTTGCCGCGCGCTTCCATGTGGTCGATGATCGCCTGTATCAGGTGGTCGCGATCGGCGCCGAAGGCGAACTGACCGCCGACACACTCGAAACGTTTTTCACTTCCTTTCGCCTCATCAAATAGGAAAGGGGCTCACATGAAACTCGAAAACCCGCTGACTGGCTCGATGATTTCGCTCGACGAATGGTGGATGCCATTCACCGCGAACCGCCATTTCAAGGCCGCGCCGCGCCTGCTCGCCAGGGCCGAAGGCATGTACTACTGGACGCCGGACGGGCGCCAGATTCTCGATGGCACCGCGGGGCTGTGGTGCGTGAACGCGGGACATAACCGCAAGCCGATCGTCGAGGCGGTGCAGAAGCAGGCAGCAACGATGGACTACGCGCCGCCGTTCAACCTGGGGCACCCGGTCGCCTTCGAAGCCGCCACGGCGGTGGCGGCGGTGGCGCCCGAGGGAATGAAGCGCGTGTTCTTCACCAACTCCGGCTCGGAGGCGGCGGACACCGCAATCAAGGTCGCGCTCGCGTATCACCGCGCCAAAGGTGAGCCGAGTCGGCGCATCATCATCGGCCGCGAGCGCGGCTATCACGGTGTGAACATCGGCGGCACGATGGCCGGCGGCATTCCGGGCAACCGCAAGGCGTACGGTGCGCTGATGGCGGGTGTGGATCACATCCGTGCCACGCATGACCTGGCGCGCAACGCGTACTCGAAAGGACAGCCCGCGCACGGCGCCGAGTTCGCTGACGAACTGGAACGTCTAATCATGTTCCACGACGCGAGCAATGTCGCGGCGGTGATCGTCGAGCCGATGGCGGGTTCGGCGGGCGTATTGATTCCGCCCAAGGGCTATCTGGAGAAGCTGCGGGCGATCTGCGACAAGTATGGCGTGCTGCTGATCTTCGACGAGGTGATCACCGGTTTCGGCCGCCTCGGCGCGCCGTTCGCGGCGCAGAGATTCAACGTCAAGCCCGACATCCTGAACTGCGCCAAGGCGATCAACAACGCCGCGGTGCCGATGGGCGCGGTGATCGTGAAGAACGAGATCCACGACATGATCGTCAATGGTGCGCCGGAAGGACAGATTGAATTCCTGCACGGCTACACCTACTCGGCCCATCCGCTGGCGTGCGCGGCTGCCGTCGCGACGCAGAAACTCTATGTGGACGAGAAGCTCTTCGAGCGTGCCCGCACGATGGAGCCGGTGTTCGAAGCGGCGCTGCATTCGCTCAAAGGCGCGCGCCACGTGATCGATATCCGCAACCTGGGATTGGTCGGTGGCATCGAACTGGAGCCGCGCGCCGGGGTCGTGGGCAAGCGCGGGCTGGAGGCGCACATCAAGTGCTTCGAGGCCGGCGCGCTGGTGCGCTTCACCGGTGACATCCTCGCGCTGAGCCCGCCGCTGATCATCGAGAAGGACCACATCGAGCGGCTGGTCGAGACGATTCGCACGGTATTGCAGTCAATCGAGTAGTCGTCATGGGCAAAAACGAACAGGCACTTGCCGACATCACCCACTGGATCGACGGCGCACGCGTCGGTGGCGCGCCGTCGCGCACCAGCGAGGTCTTCAACCCCGCCACCGGCGACGTGACCGGTCTGGTCCGGCTTGCGGATGCCGCGACGGTGGATAACGCGGTGCAGGCCGCGAAGCGCGCGCTTCCGGCGTGGGCTGACATGCCTGCGATGCGCCGCGCGCGGGTGATGTTCAAGTTCAAGGAACTGCTGGAGAAGAATCACGACGCGCTGGCCGCGATCCTCACTCGCGAGCACGGCAAGGTGTTCGAGGATGCCAAGGGAGAAGTCGTGCGCGGGATCGAGGTGGTCGAATTCGCCTGCGGCATTCCGCATCTGCAGAAGGGCGACTACTCCGAGCAGGTGTCCACCGGTATCGACCAGTTCTCGCTGCGGCAGCCGCTTGGCGTGTGCGTGGGCATCACGCCGTTCAATTTCCCGGCGATGGTGCCGATGTGGATGTACCCGATCGCCATCGCGTGTGGCAATACGTTCGTGCTGAAACCGTCCGAGCGCGATCCGTCGGCAGCACTGCTGATGGCCGAATTGATGAAGCAGGCGGGGCTGCCGGATGGTGTGTTCAATGTCGTGCAGGGCGACAAGGTCGCAGTCGATGCGCTGTTGACGCATCCCGATGTCGCCGCGGTGAGTTTCGTCGGCTCCACGCCGATCGCCGAGTACATCCAGCAGGAGGGCACGCGCCATGGCAAGCGGGTGCAGGCGCTGGGCGGTGCCAAGAACCACATGGTGGTGATGCCTGATGCCGATCTCGATCAGGCCGTCGATGCGCTGATCGGCTCCGCCTACGGCTCTGCCGGCGAGCGCTGCATGGCGATCTCGGTGTGCGTGGCGGTGGGCCGAATTGCCGATGCGCTGGTAGAGCGACTCGCCGTGCGCACCAGGTCGCTGAAAGTGGGCGATGGCATGGACAAGGCCTCGGAAATGGGGCCGCTCGTCACCGGGGCGCACCACGCAAAAGTGAAGGGCTATGTCGATCTTGGTGTGAAGGAAGGTGCCCGACTGGTCGTCGACGGGCGCGCGCTCAAGGTGCCCGGCCGCGAAAAGGGCTTTTTCCTCGGCGGTTGTCTGTTCGATCACGTGCAGCCGTCGATGCGCATCTACAACGAAGAGATTTTCGGTCCCGTGCTGTCGGTCGTGCGCGTGCCGGACTTCGCGGCAGCGGTCGACCTCGTCAATGCGCACGAATACGGCAACGGCGTGGCGGTCTTCACCGCCGACGGCAACACCGCGCGCGAATTCGTCCGCCGTATCAAGGTCGGCATGGTGGGTGTGAACGTGCCGATCCCGGTGCCGATGGCGTTCTATTCCTTCGGCGGCTGGAAGCGCAGCCTGTTTGGTGACACGCATGCCTACGGCATGGACGGCGTTCGCTTCTACACGCGGCTGAAGGCCGTGATGCAGCGCTGGCCGGGTTCGATCGGCAAGGGCGCCGAATTCGTGATGCCGACCGCGAAGTAGGGCCGCCGCGAGAACTATCTCTGCGGGCGCTGACCGCCGTTGGTCGGGCTTTCCTGTAACCGCGGAAACGCCCGTAGCACTTTCTTACCGGATCAAAGTCGCCGCATCGTTCGCCGCCGACGTTGGACGGCGCATGGGGTCGTCCCATGCCAACCAACGGAGAGGAAACATGAAACGCAGTCATCTTCTTGCAGCGCTGCTGGCGGTCGCAGCGATTCCCGCCTTTGCACAGAACACGGCTGACACTGTGCAGCGCAACGTGAACCAGCAGCAGCGCATTGAGCAGGGCCTGCAGTCGGGCCAACTGAACACAAAAGAGGCCGGCCGCCTTGAGCGCGAGCAGGCACGTATTGAGGGTGCCGAGGCGCGCGCGCTGCAGGACGGCAAGATGGGGCCGAAAGAAAAAGCGCGCATCACGCTGATGCAGAACCAGGCGAGCCGTGACATCGCGCGCGAGAAACATGATGCGCAGACCGGCAATCCGAACTCGCCTTCCTCCAGACGCATGCAGGCCGCCGTTCAGCGCGACGTCAACCAGCAGAAACGCATCAAGGAAGGCGTGCAGTCGGGTCAGCTGACCAACCGCGAGGTCGGCAAACTCGAGCGTGGTCAGGCGCATGATTCGCGCCTGCAGGCGCGCGCTGCCGCGGACGGCCGCGTGGGCCCGCACGAGTCACGCCGGCTGCAACACGCCGAAAACGTACAGAGCAAGCGAATCTTCAAGCAAAGGCACGACGCGCAGACGAAGTAGCGCGACGTCACTGCTGCCGCAGCGGCCGCACGCCCCAGGGCGATGCGGCCGCTTGTTCTTCCCTCCCGCGCCTGCCGCGCGCCGGGCACAATCCGTCCATGCAGGTGCGCAAGACCGTATTGATGCCCTACCCGGCCGAATCGATGTTCGACATCATCGAGCAGGCCGAGCACTACCCGCAGTTCATCCCCTGGTGCAGCGGCGCCGAGATCCTGGAACGTAACGACGAATTCGTTGCTGCGCGCGTCTCGATGCGCGTTGCGGGCCTGCAACTGGCACTGGAAACCCGCAATCCCAAGCGCCGACCGGAGTGGCTGCAGCTGAAGATGGTGCGCGGGCCGCTGCGACGCTTCGAGGGCGAATGGCGTTTGACGCCGCTCAATGCGTGGGCGTGCCGAATCGACTTCACTCTGAGTTATGAAATCGGCGACGGCGTGATTGAGCGCGTGGCCGGCCCGGTGTTCGCGCGCATGGCCGATTCGATGGTCGATGCCTACGTCACCCGGGCCGAGCGGATCCTGCCGCGGGTCGAGAAGAAACCGGAACCTGCCGCCGCAACGAGGGAGACTGAGATGACCGACACCACACTGCTGGATGCGCTGCGCAAGTCGAAGCTCGCGGCGGAACTGACCGATGCGCAGTGCCGCAAGCTGGCGGCGGTGATGACGGTGCATGAGCTGAAGGACGGTGACCTGCTGGTGCATGAGGGTGCACCCGACAATCACCTGTATGTGATCGACAGCGGCGTGCTCGCGGTGGTCAAGGGTGCCAGCGGGCCGGACCGCATCACGTTGAATACGTTGTCGCCCGGGGAACTCGCGGGGGAGATGAGCTGGCTCGACGGCGCCGAGCGGTACGCCTCGCTGATCGCATCCGGCTCTACGCGGGTGCTCGGGCTTGAACGCGAAAAGCTCGAGTCACTGGCGCAAACGGACGGTGAGATCGTGTATCGCGTGATGCGCGCCATCGTCCGTGTTGTGCACGCGATCCAGCGCCGGCTGTGGATGCAGCAGTCGGAGCTCACCAACTACATCTTCAAGCAGCACGGCCGCTACTAAA
>DAITAC010000184.1:0-4940 GCA_036824465.1 Burkholderiaceae bacterium | reverse complement strand
GCTGAAGAAATCCGTGATCGCGGAAGGCATCGAAACACCGGCACAACTGCAACTGTTGCGCGACCTGGGCTGCGAACTCGGCCAGGGCTTCCACCTGTCAAAGCCCGTGACGGGTGCCCAGATGGCGCATGTCCCCGTCGCGACGGACGCGCTGCGCGATGTCCTGAATCGCGCCAGCGAGGCGAAGGTCATTTCGCTGTTTGCCTGAGCGCTGCTGTAACACAGCGTCGACCGTCTGATCCAGTTTCCCGCTCAAAGCTGAGGCGGCGGGCGACTCAAATCAACGCGCACTTCTACCTCACGCCGCGCCTCTCCCGCCGGCAAAGCAATAGAGGTTGAGGGCCGGCGACCCCTGCCTCGCGATGTATCGGTAAAGCGGGAGCAGTTGTTCTTCCGCCTCCGGCGTGAAGGCAACCGAAAACGACTTCACGTCTTGGCCGTGGATTTCTTGTGCTCGGCCGCAAGCCGAGCTCGCACTTGCGAGGCGCTGACCGCCCGCGAGCGATTCGCCTTCAGGGCGTCGTAGGCCGCGGCAACCTCACCGTGCAGCCAATGCTCGACCGCATGGTCGCGCGCCATCAATGCACGCAGTCCGTCGCGAATGACCTCGCTCTCGGTCGCGTACTCGCCCGAAGTGACCTTGGCCCGTACGGCCTCGGCCATGTCGTTTGGGAGGGTGATGCTGAACTGCTGGGTCGTGCGCATGAATGCTTCCGCGATGTATCAGAGCGTAGGATTTAATCCTACTCGTTTTGTCCGGATCGGCACTCGGGGACGGTGACCTGGAGCCACACGTGGGCGCGCCGGGCGCGTTCAAATGACGGATCGATCCCGAAAGCGCGCGCGAGACGATGACCTATCTGCGCAACCTGGGTGTGGCGCTGTCCGTCGACGATTTCGGTGCCGGTTACTCGTCGTTGAGCTACCTGTCCACCCTGCCCATCAACAGCCTGAAGGTCGACGCCTCGTTCGTGCAGAAGCTGGCAGCGAAAGCGAACGACTTCAATGGCCCGGCCGCTGACTTGGTACGCTTCACCTCCTGTTGTGCTTGGGCCGACATGAGGAAAAGATGCTGAACAGATTCGTGCGTTGCGCTCGAACACTGCTGGCGATTGCGATGATCGTCAATTGCCAGGCGGCGGTGGCGGCCGCCGCGTCGGGAGCGCCGGTTCTCATCGGTCTCGACGCCGAATTTTCATGGCCGGACAGCACGTCGGCACAGTCCATCGAAAAGGGAATCCTGCTCGCGATCGACGAGATCAATGCGAAAGGCGGCGTGCTTGGCGGTCGGCCGCTGAAGCTCGTCAGCAAGGACAACGGATCGGTCCCGGCGCGCAGCATCGAGAACCTGGAGAGCTTCGCCGCGATGCAGGACCTGGTCGCGGTCTACTGCGGCAGGTTCTCGCCGGTCGTCGTCGAAGGCCTCGAAACGATTCATCGGCTGAAGCTGATTCTGCTCGACCCGTGGTCTGCGGCCGACATCATCATCGATCACTCATTCAAACCCAGCTACACATTCCGCCTCGCCTTGCGCGATGACCGTGCAATGCCGTCGCTCATCCGACACGCTCAGCAGCGGGGCTTGCAGAATTTCGGCCTGCTGGTGCTGAACACGACCTGGGGACGCGGCAACCTGAAGGCGGCCGAGAATTACCTCGCCAAGGTGGGGCGAGGCCGGATTGTCGGCGTGCAGTGGGTCAACTGGCAGGACGAGAGCTTCGTGGAAAAATACCTCGAACTGAAGCGTCTCGGTGCTCAGGCGATTCTGCTGGCGACCAATCCTCGCGAGACGTTCATCCTGCTGCAGGAAGTCAGCCGGCTGCCGAAGTCGGAGCACCTGCCCATGCTTTCGCACTGGGGTGTCTCGGGCGGTCCGATGCCGCCCGCCGCGGGCGCGGCGCTGCGCGACATCGATTTCGTCATGGTGCAGACGTACAGCTTCATTGGCGACCAGCGACCGAAGACGCAGCAGGTGCTGGCGTCCGCCAAGCGACTGTTCGGCATCGATGGCGCCCGTGCGGTGCCGTCGCCGGTGGGGGTCGCCCACGCTTACGATCTCACGCACATCCTGGCGCTTGCGATCGATCGCGCCGGAACGACAGAACGCGCCGCGGTGCGCGCGGCGCTGGAAGAAGTTCGTGGCTATGACGGCCTGATCAAGCGCTATGAGCGCCCGTTTACCGGCGAGCGCCATGACGCCCTGACGGAATCTGACATCGTGATCACGCGCTTCGACCCGGCCGATGGGGCCATCGTGCCGGTGGCGGCCAAGGCCGAGGCAAGGCGCCGATAGCGTGACGCGGGAACCGTACGTGCATCTGCCGGATTCCTTGCGCCGATGGCTGGACGCCAGTCTGCGTCATCGCGCGGCGTTCATCATGGTCACCATTTCGATGGCCGCGGCAACGGTCCTTGCGGCGGCGTCGTTTTACGCATCGCACCGGTTGATTGCCGAAAACACCCGGCAGACGCAAACGGCCGCGCTGGCCGCGTTCGAGCGGCACGTTGATTTCGAGAGTCGCGCCCTGATCCGGATGCTGGAGGCGATGGCGCGCAACGCGTTCATCAGCAATGCGCTGGTGGACTCGCTTGGCCGCGACCAGTACCTGGCCCCTTTCCTGCGCGACCAGGAGTTCCCTGGCGACTGGAAAGGAACGCTGTGGCTCGTCGATTTCAAGGGGCGCCCGATCGCGAGCAACAAGGCCGGCTCCGATTTCCCCTATGCGCATTCGGCTGTGCTGCGATCGGCGCTGTCGTCCGGGCGTCAACAAGCCGAGGCCTTTCAGGACGCGCGCTTGCTGGTGATCGCGACGCCCGTGGTGTTTCCACCGACCCGCAGCATCGAAGGTGCGGTGCTCGCCGTGATGGATCTCGCAAGTGCCATGGAAGACAACGCCGCCCTGATTTCTTCCGGCAACTGCTTTCGCCTGGTCGTTGGCGGCGCGGGCATCAAAGTCCCTCATGACTGCGCAGTAAGCACCGACGAGCCGGTACTCAGCGACACGCTGGCGCTTTCCGGTGCTCTTGCGCAATTGAATCCGAGACTCGAACTGTATGTCCAACAGGGACCGCGCTTTTCGATGTTGGGCATTTACGCGCTTGCCTATCTGGCCGTCATCGGCGCGGTATTTCTGGCGGTGTTGTGGGCCAGCCGCCGCCTGGCCGCACAGATCGTCGATCCGCTGGCGCGCGTCACTGACGCAGCCAATACGATCGTCCGCGACAATCGGCTCGACTTGCGGGTCGCCGCCGAAGGCAGGGACGAAGTCGGTCGGCTTGCAAAGTCCTTCAACCAGATGGTGGAGAGTCTGCAGACTGCTCAGGCCAGAGTGCGCGAAGACATTAACCAGATCAAGCGTGCCGAAGGGAAACTGAAGGCGCTGAACACGGTACTGGAACAGCGTGTGGCCGAGCGCACGGCAGACCTCGAGAAAACGATTGTCGACCTTGACAAGGCGCGCGATGCGGCCGAGCGGGCGAGCCGCGCCAAGTCCGAGTTCCTGTCGCGGATGAGCCATGAGCTGCGCACGCCGCTGAACGCAATTCTGGGTTTTGCCCAGATACTGCGGATGCGTGGCGCGGCAGTATCGGCGGACGAGCGCGATCAGCACGTCGGACAGATCGAAAAAGCCGGCTGGCACCTGCTCGAACTGATCAAGGAATTGCTCGATCTATCGCGCATCGAGGCCGGAACGATGCTCGTCAGCCGCGAACCGGTTCCACTGCGGCGTCTGTGCGCCGAGTGCATCGAGCTTTTGCAGCCGCTGGCTCGCGCCGCGGGGATCACCGTGATCGATCGGACCGTCGACGTCGAGCCGCTTGCCGCGCTGGGCGATAACACCCGGCTGAGCCAGGTGCTCATGAACCTGTTGTCCAATGCGGTCAAGTACAACCGCCAAGGCGGCTCGGTCACGCTGACGCTGAACGCCGTCGACAGCGACTGGGTGGAAATCGGCGTGGCCGACACCGGGCGCGGCTTCACCGCCGAACAACTGCGCGCCCTGTATCAGCCGTTCAATCGACTTGGCGCCGATCGCGCGACGGTCGAGGGCACCGGGATCGGACTGGTGATCAGCAAGCGACTGACCGAAATGATGGGTGGCCGGATTGAACTGGCCACAAAGGAAGGTGCCGGCGCACTGTTCACGCTTCGGCTGACGCGCGCGCAACCGATCGATGAAGCGCAAGCACCGCCTCAACAGGTACCTGCGCCCCCGGCCCTCACGCCGCGTGTGATGCGCACGGTGCTCTCCATCGAAGACAACCCGTCGAATGTCGACCTCCTCGAATCGGTATTGTCGGAGCGACCGGATGTAAAACTCATCTCCGCGCCCGATGGTCCGACCGGGCTGGAGCTGGCCAACACCAGGCGCCCGGATCTGATCTTGATCGACATCGGATTGCCGGGCATCGATGGCTATGAGGTCTGCCGCCGCCTGCGCGCACGTGAGGACCTCAAGGCCACCCCGATCCTGGCGCTCAGCGCCAATGCGATGCAGGCCGATATCGAGCGCGGACGAGCCGCCGGTTTTGATGACTATCTGACCAAGCCGCTGGACGTCAGATTGTTCCTGTCGCATGTCGATCGGCTGCTGCAAGGCGGTGCTGCGTAGGCGGCGCCTCGGTCGCGCCGATGTCTTGATTCCGTTTCTCGTTCAGAGAAACAGTTGCCGACGCTTCAATCAAGCGCGCACTCTTCCCTCACCCCGACCCCTCTCCCAGAGGGCGAGGGGCCTACTTCCAGGAGCCGTGTTCTGCGTTCCTCCGTCCCGATCCGCAACCGATCGCTGCTGAACTGAGCCGCTGCCGCTCAGGTTCGTTTTTCCACCGCTTGCCGGCAAGCAAATCGTCTTCTTGAGTCGCCCCTAAAGATTAGCGGCGGGATGCCGTTTCCCTCGATAGGACTAGCCGGCATGCGCGCTGCGTGATGCGGGATGGTC
>DAITAC010000183.1:0-4951 GCA_036824465.1 Burkholderiaceae bacterium | reverse complement strand
TTCGAGTCGGCGCTGCGCGCCGCGAGCCAGACCGAGTCGGCGCTGCGCGCCGCGAGCCAGACCGAGTCGGCGCTGCGCGCCGCGAACTCACCGGAAGAATGAGGAGCCAAGCGATGGATGCACTGCTTTCAACACGCCGGCGCGCCCTGCTCGCTGGTGCGGCGGGCGCTGCGGCGCTGGCCGGATGCGGTCTGCGTGCGCGGCAGGCAACTCTGCACCTCAGTGGTGAAACGATGGGCACGACCTACCACATCAGGATCGCGCACTCAACCTTCGGCGGGTCGCAGCGCGACGCCCTGCACGAGGCCGTGCACGCTGCGCTGGACCGTGTGAACCGTGGCATGTCGCTTCATCGGGACGATTCGGAACTCGCACGTTTCAACCGCCATCGCGGCGACACGCCGTTTGCGATGTCGCGCGAGTTGTTCGACGTGTTCGCTGCCGCGCAGTCAGTGAGCGAGTGGTCCCGCGGCGCATTCGACATCACGGTCGAGCCGCTGGTCGAATCCTGGGGCTTCGGACCGCACCAACACCGCACAGTCCCGTCGAAGACGACCGTGGTCGCGCGACAAAAAGCCGTCGACTATCGAGCGCTGCGGCTCAATTTCGAGGAGCACTCGGTGACCAAGGTGCACGCCGGGACAAGCGCAGACCTGAATGGCATCGCCAAAGGCTACGGCGTTGATCTCGCCACCCGGGTGCTCGATGCGCAAGGCATTGGCAACTACATGGTCGAAGCCGGAGGCGAGGTGCGCGCACGTGGTGTCAACGCTGACGGCCGCGCATGGCAGATCGGCATAGAACAGCCGGACGCAATGCCACAACGCGCACACTACGTTGCGCCGCTTGCCAACCGCGCGATGGCGACCTCGGGCGACTACCGGATCTACTTTGAGCGAGACGGAGCACGTTACTGCCACGAGATCGATCCGGCGCGCGGCGCGCCGATCGATCATGGGCTGGCGTCGGTCACCGTCGTCGCCGATGACTGCATGCACGCTGATGCACTCGCCACCGCGCTGATCGTGCTCGGGCTCGACAAGGGGTTTGCGCTCGCCGAAACGAAAGGCATCGCCGCCTATTTCATCCAGCGCGATGGCGGCGCCTTGCGCGATCGCCTGACGAGTGCCTTCGCCGCGCTCGGTGGGCGGCGGGTCGCGGACGCATGATGGATTTCGGCTCGCTGCTTCCGGTGCTGCTCGCGGTCATCGCGCTGATCGGCCTTGCGGTCGGTGCGATGTTCGTCGGCCAGCGGCTGACAGGCCGCTGCCTGCAAGGTGGCACCTGCGGCAGCCGCGGCGTGGTCGGACCCAACGGCGAAGACCTGTCGTGCGCGACTTGCCCGAACCGAAAGGCGAGCACCAAGCCGCCCGCTCCGGTGGCCTGAGGACGTATTCGCTACCAATCGTTGCCGTGTCGGCGCGACAAGCGATATGCCCCGGCGATCCGAGCATGACCGCGCAGCCTTCAATCGGGATGCGCGATCGATGGGCGCAAAGCCCTTCGCCTTGCGACCGCACCCCGAGTCACGGCTCGCGGCCTACATCATCCCGAGCGCACGCGGCAGCACGAGCGTCAGCCACGGCCAGTAGGTGACGACGATCAGGAAGACCAGCATCGTCAGCAGCCACGGCCACACCGCGACCGTGAGCTCGGTGATGCCCATCTTGGTGATGCCGCTCGCGACGTAGAGGTTCAGGCCCACCGGCGGGTGGCACATCCCGACCTCCATGTTGACGACCATGATGATGCCGAAGTGCACCGGATCGATGCCGAGCTTCATTGCCACCGGGAACAGGATTGGCGCCATGATGAGCACGATCGACGAGGGCTCCATCACGTTGCCGGCGAGCAGCAGCACGATGTTCACGAACAGCAGGAACGCCACCACGCCGAGGCCCTTGTCGAGCATCCAGGTGGCGAGCTCCTGTGGTATCTGCTCCGAGGTCATCAGGTACGAAAACATCACCGCGTTCGTGATGATGTACAGCAGCATCGCACTCATGTTGGCCGAGTCGAGCAGCACCTTCGGCACCTTGGAGAGAGGCATGTCCTTGTACACGTACACGGCCACGAAGAACGCATAGACGGCGCTCATCGCCGCGGCTTCGGTCGGCGTGAAGATGCCGGTGTAGATACCGCCGATGACGACGATGATGAGCAGCAGCCCCCACATGCTGGCGCGGAAGGTCCGCCAGCGCTCGGCCCAGCTTGCGACCGGCTGCCGCGGGTAATTGTTCTTGCGTGCGCGCCACCATGTCGTGACGCCGAGAAAGGTCGCAAGCATGATCCCCGGAATGATGCCGGCGATGAACAGCGCGCCGACCGACGTGTTGGTCGCGACCGCGTACATCACCATCACGATCGACGGCGGAATCAGGATACCCAGCGCGCCGGACGTGGTGATCACTCCGGCGCCGAACCGGGCGGGAAACCCCTGCCTGATCATCGCAGGCAGGATGATCGAGCCGATCGCAACGACGGTGGCCGGCGAACTGCCGGAGACCGCCGCAAACAGCGCGCAGGCCATGACGCCGGCCAGGCCAAGCCCGCCATGCCAGTGACCGACCATCGCGGAGGCGAAATTGATCATTCGCCGCGCCACGCCGCCGTGGGTGAGAAAGTTGCCGGCCAGGATGAAGAACGGGATCGCCATGATCTCGAATTTCTCGATACCGGTGAAAAGCTTCAGCGCGACCGACTCGATCGGCACCGTCGTCATCGTGAACAGGTAGGTGAGCACGGTGAGGCCGAGCGAGATCGAGATCGGCATCCCGGTCAGCATCAGGCCAAACAGCAGCGCGAAGATGATCCAGGGGTTCGCGATCGGCACGCCGGCGAACTTCA
The DNA here is from genome assembly GCA_036824465.1 of Burkholderiaceae bacterium. GTDB lineage: Bacteria > Pseudomonadota > Gammaproteobacteria > Burkholderiales > Burkholderiaceae_F > JAKOQB01. Next base: position 2,104 of record DAITAC010000183.1, on the reverse strand, counting down.
GCGCAACCGGAATGGCGATCAGCAGCGGCGGAATGAGCGCCGGCCAGCGCGGCGCGTTCGCGGGGACCGGCGGGACGAGCGTGGTCATGAGAGGCCCCCTTCCTTGCGCGGCGACGGATGCAGGTTGTCCTCCAGGTTATAGGGGTTGATTTCCACGGGTTCCTCAATGCCCTCGACGTGCGCCACGTCGTGATGCGGCAACTCGCCGGTGCGTGCGAACGACCACGCGACCTGCAGGAACCGGAAACACATCAGGTAGGAGCCGAGGGGAATACACAGGTAGACGATCCACTTCGGCAACTCGAGGTCCGGCGACACGGAGTCCGTGTGCGCGATTTCCCACACGAAGGTCGCCGCCAGCGTTCCGACGATGCCCGTGAACGTGGCACCCGCGAGCAGTCCGAACAGCACGTAGAGCTTGTGCGTGGCGCAAGGCAGCCGGTTGATCATCACGTCGACGCCGACGTGGATGCCGGTGCGCACGCCGTAGGCGGCGCCGAACTTCGCCATCCACACGAACATGTAGATGCACAGTTCCTGCGCCCACGTCAGATCGATCTTGAGCAGCGCATCCTGCACACCCGGGACCGGCAGTCCCGCCGCATACCGGTGCACGACCGCAACGAAAATGAGCAGTGTGGCCGCGCCCATCAGGAACGCGATCAACCACTCCTCCAGGTGATCCAGGAACTTCATGTCGCCTCCCCCTGCTCCCGCATGACCGGTTCGGCCGTGCGCCCCCGTGCCGCGCACAACCAACGCAAAGCAAACGTCGCCGTCAGTGCCGGATCTGCTCCGACGGCGGCGTGTTCAAGAGATTTCCTGCTGCCTCAGGGCGTGTACCCGGTTTCCTTGTAGACCAGCGCAAGCGTCTCCTTGCCGACGCGCGACTCGTTGTCCTTGTGCACGCCGGCGAGCGCCTTCTTCATCGCAGTCTTCTGCTCGGGCGTAAGCGTGATGATCTCGGTCTTGCCGCTCTTGCGCACGGCCTCGATCGTGTCGTCGTTCTCTTTTTTTGCGATGTCGTTCGCGAATTTTGTCGCGTCCTTCATCGCGCCCTCAAGCGTCGTGCGGACATCGGCGGGCAAACCGTCCCAGAACTTCTTGTTGGCGATGACGGCATAGCCGAGGTAGCCGTGCTCGGTAAGCGCCAGATATTTCTGCACTTCGTGCATCTTCTGGGTGTAGAAATTCGACGGCGGATTCTCGGTGCCATCGACCACGCCGGTCTGCAATGCCTGGTAGACCTCGGAGAACGACATCACCTGCGGAATCGCGCCCAGCGCCTTCATCTGGTCGCCCAGCACCTTGGACGACTGAATCCGCATCTTCAGTCCCTTGTAATCGGCGGGCATGCGGATCGGTTTGTTCGCGCTCATCACCTTGAAGCCGTTGTCCCAATAGGCAAGGCCGACAATGCCCTTCGATTCGAGTTTCTGGAACAACATCGCGCCGACGCGACCGCCAGTGACCTTGTGCAACACGTTGTAGTCATCAAATACGTATGGCAGATCGAACACCTCGAAGTCACGAACGCCCAGCGGCCCGAATTTGGCAAGCGACGGCGCGAGCATTTGCGCGGAGCCGAGCTGCAGCGCTTCCATTTCCTCGCCATCCTTGAAGAGCTGCGAGTTCGGATAGACCTCGACCTTGACGCGCCCCTTGGTGCGCTCCTCGGCGAGCTTCTTGAAGTATTCCGCAGCCTTGCCCTTGGGCGTGTCCACCGCCACGACATGGCTGAACTTGATCACGATCGGTGCCTGCGCGCGGGCGATCATTGGCACGGCCAGTGTGGCCGTGAGTGCGCCGGCAGTGGTCAAAACCTGTCGGCGACTGAACGTACGATTACTCATCCTGGGTCTCCTCGATCTTCGAAAGGCGCCGCCCCACCTGGCGGTGCACTTATCGGCAGCTTGTACCCGCAACCATACCCCGGCGGCTTGATGTCCCGCAAGGCTTGGCGCCGAAGCGAGGTTTTGTGCCGCACGCGAGGCTCAGCCCTCCACCTCCAACGCTGAAGGCCGGTGCCGCATGAGTGTCGATCCCGCTTTTAGTAGCGGCCGTGCTGCTTGAAGATGTAGTTGGTGAGCTCCGACTGCTGCAT
>DAITAC010000090.1:6022-16099 GCA_036824465.1 Burkholderiaceae bacterium | reverse complement strand
AGATGACACTGAACATCAATCCGGACTCGATCTACACCGGCGCGCTCGGCGGCGCAACGTTCGCATGGCGCGCGGTGATTGAAGAGGGAAAATCCGCGGAGGCAAAGGTATGAACCCCCACGCTCACTTCGTTCGCTGCCCCCGGCGGGGGCCGAGTGCCGCGGCTCCATGCCGGCCTGCGCCGGCATGGACGGCACGAGGAGGCGTTGCGTCTCGCAACGCCGCGGCCTGCAAGGCCTCAATGCCCTTCGGGCGGCCGGGCGGGCATTAAGATGACGACGACCATCGGCATTGATATTGGCTCAGGCGCGGTCAAGAGCGTGCTGTTCCGCGTCGAGGACGGCAAACCCGCGTGGGTTGCCAAACGGTGTGAGCGCATCCGTCGCCGCGACCCGATGACACTGGCACAGGAAGGCTTCGAAGGCGTTCTCGAAGAGGCGAAGCTCGCTGCCAACGACATCGACTACATCGCCACTACCGGCGAGGGCGAGAACGTCAAGTTCGCCACCGGCCATTTCTACTCAATGACAACGCATGCGCGCGGCGGTGTATTCCTGCACCCGGGCATCAACGCGGTGGTCGATGTCGGTGCGTTGAACGGCCGCGCGATCTACGTCGACGAACGCGGCAAAGTGCTGTCCTACAAGATGACCAGCCAGTGCGCGTCGGGTTCGGGGCAGTTTCTGGAGAACATTGCGCGCTATCTGGGCGTCGCGGTGGAAGAAATCGGCCCGCTGTCGGAAAGCTCGCAGAACCCCGAGAAGGTCAGTTCGATCTGCGCGGTGCTGGCTGAGACCGACGTCATCAACATGGTGTCGCGAGGCATCGCCACACCCGACATCCTGAAGGGCATCCATCTGTCGATGGCATCACGCATCGTGAAGCTCCTGAAAGTCACCGGCATCAAGGAGGGCATGGCGCTGATGACCGGCGGTCTTGCGCTCGACAGCGGACTGGTGGCCGCGATCAGCGAAGAGATGGTCAACGAAAAGGTCAACGTGACGGCAGTGAGTCATCCCGATTCGATCTACGCCGGCGCGATCGGCGCGGCACTGTGGGGCGCATTCCGGCACGACAAGCTGGCCCAATTGCAGGGACGTGCGGCGGCTTAGCAAAGAGTGGAGCGCGGTTGCATTGCCGATCAGCGAGGGCAGCGACGCGTGCAGGCTGGCCTGACCCAACGATGCAATCAACACGACGACGGGGCAACGCTCGCCGCGCCGTGAACGGGGAAGGACGGCGTCACCTCGGCGTAGAAGTCATCGGCGCGTTGCGCAGCGCGTTCTCCACAGCGAGCAGAAGCGCCTTGCTCGTGGTTGTGGCGCCGGATATCGCGTCAATGTCATTGCGAGGCTGATCCGTCAGCTTCTGGGCAATCAGCGCGGCGGCCTTTGCATACGCATCCTCGCGATCCGACAGCACGTCAACGCGGGTAATGCGGCCCACCGCGACGCTGACACGAACGCGAAACACAACGCTGTCCTGCTCCGACCGCCCCGCGTAAGTGCCGTCAACGAGCCGGCCGACATCGACTGCGCCGATCTTCATGCTGCGGTAACCAGCGAGCTTCACTTCCTGCAGCCACAGGTTGGCGCCAAGCGCGAGCAGCATCAATGCCCCGGTCGCCAGGCCGATCCAACGTGGGACCGCGAGTCGCTCCTTGCGCCTGCCCCACGGCTTCAGCACGGACAAGGCAACCAGGCCAATCAGCACAATCGACTGCAAAGTCATCCAGCCAATTACCGCGCGGCCGTGCGCGGCATAGGCTGCAGTGCCAGCCACGCGCCCGCGAAACGCGTCCGAAATCGCGGTCATCGAGTTGACGTGAGGCGCGACGAACAAGGGCAGGCTGACACCGAGCATCACCAGCGCGATCCACTTGAGCGCCACCCACCGGTAACGCCACGCACCCCAAGCGGTGAACAATGAAAACGCAAGGCCGGTGACGACGAACCCATAGGACGCGTTGACGATCAGGCGATCGAAGATCAAGAAGATCGCGCGATCGACGCCGACCAGTCGCTCGACTGGCTCGGCGACGTCTTTCATTGCCTGCAGTAACAGGATGGCAAGCGCCCCGCCCAGCCACACGCACGCAAGGACGACGTGGATGGTCAGCAGCGCCCTGCGTGCCAGCGCCGGCATCTGCCAGCGCGCAGCGGGCGCATTTGCGCCAACCGGGGCGTGCTCCGTCATGACACGAGGGACATCAAGAGACTGTGGCACACCATGGGCAGGTCGGTGAAATACTCGTCGGATCGAATCCCTTGGCCGCCTTGATACAGAACTCCTGGGCTTCGGTGTTGACGAAGGTCGACGACGTGCGCGTCATGGGTCGAGGTCTCATCCCGTCGTGCACCGGCTCTGCGCGCACAGCACATTCGCGCCAATGCGGTTCAGGATGCGACCGAACCCTTGCGCCGCCAGCCGCGCACGACGGCAGTGGCCGTGCTCAGGATGAACGCCACAAGCGCGAGCGCGTTGAGCATGCCTGCGGCATACAGCCACTCGTGGCGCGCAGCCGAGTCGCCGACGAGGCGCACCACGATTGACAGGTGCAGAAGCGCCAGCGGCGCGTAGAACGTCGGGTGATACGGCACGGCCACGCGCAGCACCGCAGGAAAGATGATCGGTGCGTGGCCGAAAACCATCGAGAACACGAAGCCCAGCGCCAGCGCATGCAGCGCGGCGTCGTACGAAGCTGATCCAGGTACGAGTCCGCCTGCGGCGAGGATGATCGCGGCGCCGAGCGCCAGCCAGCCATAGCCCGACAGCAGGCACACGGCGATGAAGCGTGTAAGCCCAGCCTTGCGCACGGTGCGCCGCGCGATGTCCTGCTTCAGCAGCCAGATTGCCAGCGCGAACAGGCCGGCGGCGAATACGCTTGCGCCCCACTCGCGCTGCGCGCCGAAGAGTCCCGCGCCGATCACTACCAGCAACACCGCAAAGACGCTGCGCGCCACCGGCGACGGTGGCAGGAAGCGCGACAGTTCCAGTCGCTCGCCGGCGATGGTCAGGATCAGAAACGCGAGCCACCATGTGACAACCTCGTGCACGGGCGCGCCGCCGGCCCACAGCAGATTTCCCACGCACCAGCAGGCGGCACCGAGCACGATCGTCAGCGTGAAGAGGGCCTGCTGTCGGCGCAGGATGTCAATCGAGGCAACGAGCAGCACCAGGCTCGCGGCGAAATAGAGCCAGGCCGCGACCGACGTTGCCGCGTGTACCGCCAGTCCGGTGCCGACTCCCGCCAGCAGCGGACCGAGATAGGCCCAGAGGCGACCGATCGCGACCGCGCGTTCGAGCGAAATCACCACGCCGAAAAAGCCGCAGATCATCAGCGGCCCGTGCAGCGCCGCGGCCGATGCGGCGAGGTCGGGCACGCGCCACCCGAGGCGCGCAAGTCCTGCGCCGGCGCCGACGAAAAGGCCGATGAAACCGAGAATCAGAAGCGGAAGGCGTGCGAGCGGAGGCAGGCCTCCGCGCCCTGGTGCGTCGCTCGTCACGACGTCCAGCCGAAGTGCTCCCTGGCGATGCCGGTCATCTTGTCCGGGGTCCACGGCGGGTCCCACACCAGCTTCACATCGACCTCGGTGCCCGGCGGGACGATGGCGCTGATCGCGTCGCTGACCTGGTCGACGATCATGTCCGCCATCGGGCAGGCGGCGGTGGTCATCGTGAGGTCGACATGCACTGCGTTTTCACGGATCTCGATGCCATAGACGAGACCGAGTTCGACGATGTTCATCCCCGCCTCGGGATCATCGACCCCACGCAGCGCCTCGCGCACTGAATCGTCGTCGGGCATTGCGGTCACGCCGCACCTTGCGGCTGACGCAGCGTGTCGATCCTGCAGAAGAAGGGCAGGCGCTGCGAAGGCGCGAAACCACATCCATAGAAGAACCCCAGCAGCGCGAAGTTCTGATGAGCGACCACGGTTTCCACTCGCTCCACACGCAGCGCGCCGAGGTTGGCGAACAATTGCGACAACAGCGCGTGGCCGACACCACGGTGCGCATATTCCGCATCGACCCCGAGGGTGTCGATCACCGCCACCGGTTCGGTGCGGCCGAAGTCCCCCAGGTCCGCACGCGCCATCAGATAGCCGACGATGACGCCATCGCAGCGCGCGGTCAGCGACACGCGGACCGCGGAGTCGTGCATCGCTTCGCCCAGACGCGCGGCGATGTAGCCGCTGCGATCGCGCCCGATGATGCCGCGGTCGATGCGAACGATGTCGTTCAGATCCGCAGGCGTCATCGAGCGCACGTCGGCGGCGTCGCGCGCGAGCCGCTCGAAGTCGTTGCCTTCCGGCGCGCCGTAGTCGATCTCATGGCCCGGACCGCGGCCGGCCGGCAGCGAGAGCGCATCGTCGCGCTCCGGCCGATAAGCACCACCGTCCACCGCGCAATCGATGATCTGGTGCGGCGCGAGCTCAAATCCCATCGCATCGAGCCAGTGCAGCATCGCTGCGTCGCGCCACTGCGCAGCGGTGCGGATATCGAGAATGCCGTGGCGCCGTCCCCACTGAGCGAGCACGGTGAAGAGCTGCCGCCCGACGCCGTGTCCGCGGCTGTCGGCGCGCACGCCGATCAGTTCGAGCCGCAACCCGGGTTCGGTGCGGCCGAACTCGCCTTCGAGCACGCGCGCCAGTATGTAGCCGACCAGTCCCGCGCCGTCCGCGGCAGCGAACTGAGCGTGCAGCTTCGGCTCGCGCAACGCGGCGGCGAGCCGCCGTTCGACGTAGGTGCGTCGCGCTCGACCTTCGAGTTCGGCATCAATTGCGACGACGGCCGCGAAATCGTCGCGTGTCAGCGCGCGGATCGTGACAGTTTCAGCAGGTGCAGCCTGCATCGGGCCCTCCGGTCGTTGTTCAGATCAGGTCGAGGCGTAAGCGAACGCAAGCTCGCGGTCTGTGTCTTCATCGAGGACTTCGTCAAGCACCGGCAGCAGCGCCATCGTTTCCTTGTCGATGTGCGACCGCAAACGCTCGACCATCTCCAGCGCGCTGCGTCGAAGCGCAACCCAGCCGCCATCGTCGAGCGTGCCGGTCGACGCCAGTCGCGTGAGCGGCAACAGCTCGTGGGCCACGTTGCGGATCACATCGTGCTCCTCAAGGAGCAGCGCGCCCAGGTCACCCGAACCGGCCTCGCTCATGCGCGGAAAGAGCTCCCGTTCCTCGAAATCGAAATGGCGCGCGACCTCCAGCTCGAGCTGGCGGCCGAAGCTCGCGATCAGCGTCACCAGCCCGGCGTCACGCGAGCCCCCTGCCAGCGGCACGCGTGCAAACGCCAGCTCGACCTTGCCTAGCAGGTCGAGATTGGCGCGATGTTCTTCATCGAGTGCGCGGCTGACCTGGCGCGCAAAGTTTGTCGTCGCGTTCATGATGGCCTAAATCGGTATTCTGGTACCAAATTACCATAGAGAAGCCCACAGCGGCCTTGATGCAACTCAAGCATCTGGACGCGAACTTCGGGGCCCCGCTCACTCGTCATGTTCAACCTGCAGGCAGCCCGTCGTGCGCCAGCTCGCGCAAAAGCCGTTGCGCCAGCGCCGCGGCGACCAGTCGGCGATGGTTCGACGGCGTGACCGTTGTGCGCATCGGGCTTACCTGCTTGCGCACGAGCTTGCCCAGCGCGGCGGCACTCTCGTCGCGGGCCGGCTTGCCTAGCAGCGCCTCGGTGCCTTGCAAGACGATCGGCCGCGGGTTGGTTCCGGTCAGCGCCACGCGCAGCGCGGCGAGCAACCCATGGCTCTGTACGAGTGCAATGGCAACGCCGGCGAGCGGAAAATCCATCGCGCCGCGAATGCGCGCCTTGCGATAGCCGCACGAGCTTGCCGCGGCCGGCGCGGGCACGTGCACTCGCACGAGGATTTCGTCGCGCGCAAGCGTCAGGTGCGCAGCGCCATCATCGCGGTACAGGTCCGCGAGGGGGAATCGCCGCGCGCCCCGCGTCGACAGCAGCTCCACTTCCGCATCGAGCACCAGCAGGGCCGGCGCGAGGTCGCCGCTGAATGCAGCGTGGCAGTGCTTGCCCTGGGGCGCCACATGGCAGATCGTGCCGCCGCGCTTCAGGCAGTAATCGTTCGCGGCCCGCCACCACGCGCTCTGGTTGTAGAACACGCAGCGGGTATCGAGGCACAGGTTGCCGCCCAGCGTGGCGGCGCTGCGATGACCGGGGCCGGCGATTGCCTGCGCGGCTTCGGCGATCGCGCGGAAGTGACGCACGATATGCGCGTCGCTGGCGAGCCGGCCGAGCGTGGCGCCGGCACCGAGCGAAAGACCCGCATCGCTGATGCTTACATCGCCAAAACCGCTGACGCGACTCAGATCGATCAACAGCGGCGGGCGCTCGATGTCGCGCCGCAGATTCGGCACGAGATCGGTTCCGCCGGCGTGCAGTCGCGCGTCGGGTCGATCGGCAAGCAGCGCAGCGACCTCGTCGATGTGCGTCGGGCGTTGCAGGGCAAAGGGCTGCATCTGCTCAACCCTTGGCGGCCGCCATGGCCTTGCGCAGCCGTTCCTTGAGCTGCCGCGCGACGATCGCATCGAGCACGCGGTCGGGAGAGGCCGGCAATTCGCTCAGGCGAATGCCGATCGCGGCATGGATCGCATTGGTGAGCGCCGGCGCAAGACTGTGGATTGCGCCCTCGCTCGCCTCCTTGGCACCGAACGGCCCGAGCGGATCGCGGCTTTCCACCAGATGGACCTCGATCGGTGGCGACTCGACGATGGTCGGGATCCGGTAGTCGAGCATGTTGGGCCGCAGGTGCAGTCCCTCGTGGTACTGCGTCTCCTCGGACAGGGCCTGACCCATGCCCATCCACACGCCGCCCTGCACCTGGCCCTCCACCGCGAGCGGATTGATCGCGCGGCCGCAGTCATGTGCGACCCACACGCGTTCGACTTTCACCGCGCCGGTGTCTTCATCGACGGCGACTTCGACCACGGTCGCCGCATATGAGAAACCCGCGGTCGAGCCGACCGCGGCGCCACGAAACTTGCCGCCCTGCGTTTCCGGTGGTGTCGACCAGGTGCCCTTGACGGTCAGCGTGCCGGCGTCGGCGAGCGCGGCGTTGACCACCTGCGCGAAGTCGAGCGCACGATCGGTGCCTGATACGCGACAGGATTCGCCAAGCCACTCGATGTCGTCCGGACTGACTTCGAAATGCCTGGCCGCGGCGTCAATCAAGACCCGCCGCAGTGATTCCGCCGCGCGCAGCGCCGCGTTGCCGACCATGAACGAAACACGTGACGAATACGAGCCGTTGTCCTTCGGCGTCAGCGCGCTGTCAGTGGCCACCACACGGATACGCTGCATCGGCAGCGCCATCACCTCGGCCACGACCTGCGACAGCAGCGTCGACGAACCCTGGCCGATGTCGGAGGCACCGGTCAAGATCGTGATGCCGCCATCGAAGTCGAGCTTCAGGTTGATCACCGCGTGCGGCTCTCCGCTCCAGTGCACAGGCTTGGCCGAGCCCGACACGTAGTGCGAACACGCGAGCCCCATGCCGTGGCCGCGTGGCAGCTTGGTCCGGCGCGTCTTCCACCCCGATGCCTGTTCGACCCAATCCAGGCAGTCGGGTAGCCCGTACGAATTCACCTGCAGTTCGTTGAGCGTGCGATAGGGCGGCGTGATCAGGTTGGCACGACGCAGCGCGAACGGATCGAGGCCGAGTTCACCCGCCATGCTGTCGAGCATTGATTCGAACGCGTGCCGCACATCGACCGCGCCATGGCCGCGCATCGCCCCGCACGGCGGTGTGTTCGTGTACACGCGATAGCCGCGATACCTGACCGCACCGACGCGGTACAGCGCATGCAGCAGCGCGCCCGCGTACAGGATCGTCACCAGGCCGTAGCCGCCATAGGCGCCGCCACGCTGCACGATCTCGCAATCGACCGCGGTGATCTCGCCGCCCTTCTTCAACCCGATCTTCAGGCGGATGTCGGTTTCGGGCCGGCCGCGATGCGTGAGAAAGGCCTCTTCACGCGACAACTCCATTTTCACCGTGCCGCCGGCCGCGCGCGCCAGCGCGGCGGTGATCATTTCGAAGTTCAGCGGCTCGACGCGATGGCCGAAGCCGCCGCCAACAAACGGCTTGACGACGCGAATCTGGCTGCTCGCCATGCCAAGGCATTGCGCCAGCGTCAGGTGCAGGTAGTACGGCACCTGCGTCACCGAATGCGTGGTCAGTCGCGCCGCCTCGGGTTCGTACTCGGCGACCGCCGCATTCAGTTCGATCTGCCCGTGTGCGACCTCGGCATAGTGGAAGGCCTGCTCGCGCACGAGATCGGCCTGCGCAAAGCCGATGTCGACATCGCCGAACACGTGATCGACGTCGCGCTCGACATTGCCCGACTTCTTCTCGTGCAGCAGCACCGCGCCGTCGGTACGCGCGTCGGCGGCCTTGAAGTACGCGGGCAGCGACTCGATATCGAGCCGGATCGCGGCGAGCGCCGCCTGCGCGGTGGCGGCATCGATCGCAGCGACCGCGGCCACCGGCTCGCCGCGGTAGCGCACCTTGTCGCGCGCCAGCGGCCATTCGTTCTGCGCGATCGGAATCACGCCGTACGGCGCGGAGAAATCTGCACTGGTGATCACCGCGCGCACGCCGGGCATCGCGCGCGCCTGCGCGGTGTCGATGTGCCGGATCACCCCATGCGCGACCGGACTTCTGAGAATGGATCCGACCAGCACCTCACCGAACGGCAGATCGGCCGTGTAGCGCGCGCGGCCGGTGACCTTCTCGATGCCATCGATCAACGGCGTGCGCTGGCCGATCGTGTGTTCACGCGTTGCGGCGGCTTGCTCTGCGCGCTGGTCCATCGTCACGCTCCTGCCGCGGCCTGCACCGACTCGATGATCTTCACATAGCCGGTGCAACGGCACAGGTTGCCGGCCAGTGCGTCGCGGATCTCGGCTTCGGTCGGGCGCGGATTCCGGCGCAGCAGCGCTTCGGCCGACATGATCATCCCCGGCGTGCAGAAGCCGCACTGCGTGCCGAGTTTTTCATGGAACGCCTGCTGCAGCCGGCTCATGCGGCCGCCGACGGCGAGGCTCTCGATCGTCTCGATCTGCGCGCCTTCGCAGGTTGCTGCCAGCGTGATGCACGCCAGCCGTGGCTCGCCATTGACCAGCACGGTGCAGGCGCCGCACTCGCCACCGTCACACCCCTGCTTCGTCCCGGTTAAGCCCAGGGTGTCGCGCAGGTAATCGACCAGCAGCGCGTGATCGACGACCGCGTCTTCGCGTGCGCGGCCGTTCACCACCACGTTCAAGAGCCGTTTGCTCATGACGCCTTGGGTCGCAGATCGCGTACGCGCACCGCCTTGCCGTCAAAGCTCGGAATTTCTCCCGATGATCTGACGTGCACCTCGGCGCTGACGTCGATCATCGACTTGATGTGATGTGCGACATCGTAAGCAATCTCGGCAAAGTCCGAGGCCGCCAAGCCCGGCAGGGCCTCGACTTCGACGGTCAACTGGTCAAGCGCGCCGCGGCGATCAACGATGAGTTGGCAGTGTGGTGCGATCCGTGGCCGGTCCGCGAGCACCGCCTCGATCTGCGACGGATGAATGTTGACGCCGCGCACGATCAACATGTCGTCGTCGCGCCCGCTGATGCGCAGGATGCGCAAATGCGTGCGGCCGCAGTCGCATGGCGCCGTCGTGATGCGGGTGATGTCGCGCGTGCGATAGCGCAGCATCGGCAGCGCTTCCTTGGTCAGCGTGGTGATCACGAGCTCGCCAACGGCGCCTTCGGGAAGCACCCGCCCGGTATCGGGGTCGATGACCTCGAACAGGAAGTGATCCTCCCAGCCGTGCAGTCCATTCTGGCACTCGCATTCGCAGGCGACACCCGGTCCCATGATCTCGGACAGGCCGTAGACGTCGAATGCCTTCAGTCCAAGCCGCGCTTCGATTTCAGCGCGCATCGCTGCGCTCCACGGTTCACCGCCAAAAAGTCCGACTTCGAGCGCACTGGAGCGCAGGTCGATCCCCTGTTTTTCGGCAGCCTCGGCAATCACCAGCGCGTACGACGGCGTCGCACACATCACGCGTGGCTTGAA
>DAITAC010000090.1:1725-5922 GCA_036824465.1 Burkholderiaceae bacterium | reverse complement strand
CCTCGGCAATCACCAGCGCGTACGACGGCGTCGCACACATCACGCGTGGCTTGAAGTCGACGATCAACGCCACCTGCCGTTCGGTCGAGCCACCCGAGATCGGCACCACGACGGCGCCGAGCCGCTCAGCGCCATAGTGCATGCCAAGTCCGCCGGTGAAAAGACCGTATCCGAGGGCGTTGTGAAACGTGTCGCCGCGCCGCACGCCCGCCGCAAACAGCGAGCGCGCCATCAAGTCCGCCCAGTGATCGACGTCCTGCTTCGTGTAGCCGACCACGGTCGGCTTGCAGGTGGTCCCGGAAGAAGCATGCAGCCGCGTGAGTTCCGCGCGCGGCCGCGCGAGCAGACCAAATGGATACTGGTCGCGCAGATCGGTTTTCAGGGTGAACGGCAGATGTCGTATTTCGTCGAGGCGGCGGATGTCGTCGGGCGCGATACCTGCCGCATCGAGTCGCGCCCGATGCAGTGGCACATGGTCGTAGGCATTTCTCACCGTGGCACGCAAGCGCGCAAGCTGGAGTTGCGCAAGCTGCCGGCGCGGCATCGTTTCATGCTGCAGATGCATGAATCGGCGCACACGCTTCCCGGCGTCGACGCCGGCAGACGCGTGCAGGATCGCAGCCATGGGTCGGGGGAGGTCTCGACCGCTTATCGCCGCGCGCCGCGAATCGGCAGATGCGTCAGCGCGAAGCCCTGGTTGAATCCTCCGCGCGTGATCAGCGTGAACTTGAACCAGGCACCCGCCAGCGCGGCGAGCAGTCCGGCCGTCGCCATCAGCGCTGCCGCCGCAGCCGCGCCCAGCAGCGCGCTCGCCGCAAGCACGATCGCAGCCAGCGGCAGCCACGTGCCGGCGAGATGAAGCGCTCGGCCCGCGGTGTCGATCGGGGCCAGTGCGCGCGGGGCTGCGCTTGCATCCAGGCGGCGACGCCACGCACGCCACACCAGAGCACGCGTGAGCACCAACGCGCCGAACAGCACCATCAGCAGCAGACTTCCAGCACCATGCCAGGCGGCAGCGAGCCAGAACAGACCGCCTCCCTCAGTCAAGCCGGTGACGATCATCAGCGGCACCGTCAACGGTTCACGCCAGGCCGGAATTCCCTTTGACGCATGCACCATCCGGCTCTGGCAATAGACGAACGCCAGCGCCAACGCAGCCGCGAGCCAGACGAAACCCGGCGCGATCAGCAGCGCCGCCAGGCCCGCCGGAAAGAGCAGCGTCGCGCTGATCGCCTCGCGCGACATCCACGACGTGCGCGGATTGACGAACACATTGAACGCACGCAGCGGCCGTCCGATCTCGAGCCACACGAACAGCAACCCCAGGCCGATCAGGCCGAGTCCTGCCAGCATCAGCGACACCATCCCGATGCCGCTTGCGCCCGACAGTGCGGCGAACACGATCAGTCCGCTGCCGGCGCCGCCGCAGATGAAGTTGCCGGCGGCGCGCCAGTCCCATTGGGTCTGTTGCCAGGGCTTCGGGCCGTAGTTCATGCGGTCTCCCTGTCCCAGATGTAGAAAAAGCCCGGCCCGGTGCCGAGTTCCTCATGCATGCGGAAGTGCTGGTTCTCGGCCAGCAGACGCGAGACATTGCTGTCCGGGTCCTCCAGATCCCCACAGGCAAGCGCATTGGTGATGCAGGAATTCACGCATGCCGGCGTGGCCTCGGGATCAACCCCGGGCTTCAGTCCCTTCGCGATCCCGGCGTCGATGCGATCGACGCAGAACGTGCACTTGGTGGCGACGGCCATGCGCGCGCCATCGAAGCGCTGCGTTTCGCTTTCTGTTGCTTCGCCGTACGCGTACGTGGGACGCGCCGTCTTGTAGCGCTGCTGGTATGGGCAGGCGATCGCGCAGTACGCGCAGCCGATGCACAGGTCGTAGTCGATGGTGACAATGCCGTCGGCGCGCTTCTTCGTGGCCTTCGTCGGGCAGACGTCCATGCAGGCCGGCTCATCGCAGTGCTGGCAACTGACCGGCACGAAGACGCGCTGGACATCCGGGTAGATGCCGAACTCCATGTCGAGCACGCGCCGCCACTGCACGCCCGGGGACGTGGCGTTGGTGACCTTGCAAGCCGCAGTACAGGTCTGGCAGCCCACACACCGACGCAAGTCGGCGACCATCGCCCAACGTGTCATGCACTCCTCCTGTTCATCACGCTCAGGCAATACCGGCCTTGTGCGTCCTGGCCGCGAGCTGTGTGGCTTTCAAGGTGGACCTTTCAAGTTGCGGCCTCGGCCGCTCTGGAGCCCCCGCTTGGAAGCAGATAACATTCCGACCAAGTACATTCTGGTACCGAAATACGATAATTCTTTTGATCTAGTTCATTCTTTTCGGGCGCCAGTGGCCAAGAACCCGCCAGACCGGAAAACCGAAGCAGCGAACGACCCGATCACCGTCAGGCCGGTCCGGCGTGGCGACCTCGATCAGGTGATCGCGATCGACGCCACCGTGACCGGCCTGGAGAAGCAAAGCTACTGGCGTTCCGTCTTTCGCCGCTATGGAACGGCCGGCGAACACCAGCGACAGTTCCTGGTCGCCGTGAGCGACCGCCGTGTGGTCGGCTTTGTGATCGGCGAGGTGCGCGACTGGGAATTCGGCTCGCCGCCGTGCGGCTGGGTGTTCGCCATCAACGTCGATCCGGAAGTGCGGCTCGCCGGCGTCGGCACCCGGCTGCTGCAGGCGCTCGAGGCAAGCTTCCGGCGCGCCGGGGTACGCAAGATGCGGACCATGCTGGCACGCGAAAACACACTCATCCTGTCGTTCTTCCGCAGCCAGGGAATGATGGCCGGATCGCTGATCCCGCTGGAGATGGACCTCGATGCGTGAACCCGAGCGGGCTGTATGAGGCTGCAGACGAACACCTCGCTGGCGCTTTTCAGCGTGCTCGAGTTCGCGCGCGATCCCACGCGCCACATTCCCGCCTCCGAGATCGCCGAGAAATACGACGTGTCGCCGCACCACCTGGCCAAGGTGCTGTCCGAGCTGGCGCGCGCCGGCATCGTGGAATCCGTGCGCGGTGTTGGGGGCGGCTACCGTTTTGCCGCCAACCCGCGACGTGTGACACTGATGGACATCATTCACCTGTTCGAGGACCTCAGTCCGGCCGTCGCGGCGCGCACGGAAGGCAAGGAGGTCACGGCGGTCGAGCGGGCGCTCGCCGCGGTGCTGTCGGAGATCGACGAGCTGGCAAAGGCGACATTCGGCTCGATCACGCTGTCGACGATGCTGCGGCTGGTGGAGCGGCAGCAGACCGCGAGCAAATCGGATCAGGACAAGCCGGCCTGAAAGCTGTTCTCAGCGTTGTTCGCCGGATGCATCGGCGCGCCGCATCCAGCGCGTCAACCACCCGTCCAGGAGCCAGATGAGGCCGGCCAGCACCGCCGCAACCATTAGCCAGCGCAGAAGACTTGCGGCTGCGGCGGCGTCGAGCGTGGGCAATGGAAACTTGCGCCATTGGGCGCCGCGTTCGAGCATCCAGTGCCAGCCGGTGTGAGCCACCAGCGCAGAAAGGATGATGGTGCCGATGCGCTCGGGCAGATAGCGGAAGACAGTACTCAGCATAGGAACCAGCACGAGCAGTACGGCAACCTGGCCGATTTCGACGCCGGCGTTGAACGCCAGCAGCGAAGTCACGAGATGCGAACCCGCGAACTGCAACGACTCGCGCAGCGCGAAGGCAAAGCCGAAGCCATGTATCAGCCCGAAGACAAAGGCAGCGATCCAGCGGCGACGCAGGTTGCTGCCGACGATGTTTTCGAGCGCCATGTAGACGATCGAGGCCGCGATCAGCGTTTCGACCAGCGGTGGGAACCACAGTCCTTCCGGCCCGAGGCCAAACGCGGCCGAGATCAGCGTGATCGAATGCGCGACGGTGAAAGCAGTTGCAATCATCACCAGGGGCCGCAGCCGCCGGAACGGAATCACCAGGCACGCGATGAACAGCAGGTGGTCGGTACCGTCGAGGATGTGCCATATGCCGAGTTCGACGAAACGCAGCGCCGTCTGATGCCAGCGCGGGTCGAGCTGCACGACGCCCGGATCGCCGTGCAGTTCGAAGGCCCGCTCCGTCCCGCCCGGGGGCAGGAACCGCAGCGCCATCACCACCTGCAGTCCCAGCCGCGCCAGCCGCGGATGGATCGCGAATCTGGACTGATCGGAAGCGATCGGGTACTCGAGCAGCACATCGAGCAG
>DAITAC010000090.1:0-1625 GCA_036824465.1 Burkholderiaceae bacterium | reverse complement strand
TCGCGCATCGCCGCCAGCGGCACGCGCATCAGCAGTCGCAGGCGATTGCCCTCGGGCTTCACGAACGCCTGCACCTTCACATCGTTCGGTATGTCGTGCGCGGCGCCGAGCCCGGGCGTCAGCAGCAGCGCGATCGCGATTGCCCATAGCGCAAACGCGCGTTGCGTGATCGAGATTGCTGACCAGCCCGATATCAAGATCGTCTCTCCCAAAGACTCAATGCAGGACAACGGCCGCCGAACTTAGCGGAAGTCGACAATCGTTGCCAAGCAATTCCGCTCCTGCCTACAATGGTTTCAACGAGAAATCGGGCAGGCTCGATCACACCGAAGAACAATAGGAGCGGCGGCGCGCGCTGCCGCGCCATCAATCGCAGGGGGACATCACATGACTCGCATTTCTCGCAGGCTGATCGTCGGCGCAGCTTTCGTTGCTGTCATCGCCGGCCTGGGTATCGGACAGGCCTTGCTGCAGAACTATGCCGATGCGCAGGACCGCACGGTCGAAGCGCCGCGCTTTGAAGTCGATGCCCTGTGGCCCAAGCCGCTGCCCAATCACTGGCTGCTCGGCATGACGATCGGCATCTGGGTCGACGATCAGGATCATGTTTGGATCATCCATCGTGGCGCGGCCACGCTGCACGCGAACGAGCGCGCACTGGAACTCAAAGTCGGCGAGTGCTGCGCGGCTGCGCCGCCGATCCTCGTCTTCGACCAGGCCGGCAATCTCGTTCGCGCGTGGGGCGGTCCCGGCCAGGGCTATGAGTGGCCGCAGTCGAATCACGGCGTGCATGTGGACCACAAGGGCAACGTCTGGATCGGCGGCAACGGTGAAAAGGATGCGCACATCCTGAAGTTCACCAAGGACGGCAAGTTCCTGATGCAGGTCGGCAAGCTTGGCGGCAACAAGGGCAGCAACGACCCCGACAACTTCGGGCGCGTGGCCAAGATCTGGGTCGACCCGAAGACCAACGAGGCGTACATCGCCGATGGCTATGGCAACAAACGGGTCGCGGTGCTCGATGCCGACACCGGCAAGATGAAGCGCTACTGGGGTGCATACGGCAACAAGCCGGATGACGCAGACCTCGGCAAGTACGACCCGAGCGCCCCGCCGCCGAAGCAGTTCCGCAATCCGGTGCACTGCGTCGAGCGCAGCAATGACGAGCTCATCTACGTCTGTGACCGGCAGGCCGATCGCCTTCAGGTCTTCAAGCCGGACGGCACGTTTGTGAAGGAGGCGTTCTTCGCCAAGGAAACGCTTGGCTCCGGCTCGACCTGGGATCTGGCGTTCTCGCGCGACCCGCAGCAGAAATTCATCTTCATCGCCGACGGTACCAACGAGAAGGTGCGCATCGTCGTGCGCGACACGCTGCAGGAGATCACCAATTTCGGCGATGGCGGGCGTCAGCCGGGGCAGTTCTACGGCGTGCACAGCATCGCCACCGATTCGAAGGGCAACATTTACACGACGGAAACCTACGAGGGCAAGCGGCTGCAGAAGTTCGTATTCAAGGGCATCGGCAAAGTCGCGCCGAGCCAGGGCGTGCCCTGGCCCAAGAGCTGACACGTAGTCAAATCTGCAACGCGGAAGGGGCGCCCGAGCGGCGCCCTTTCTGTTTGCGC
>DAITAC010000182.1:0-4956 GCA_036824465.1 Burkholderiaceae bacterium | reverse complement strand
TTGCACACGGTTGTTGAAGTCGATCTACCCCTTAATCGGTTATACGGAGGAAAACGTGAGAACTTTAGTCAAAGCAATTGCCGGGCTGTCTCTGATCGCGATCTCGGCGGCTGCGAGTGCGGCCACAACTACAACGACATTCCAGGTGACGGCCAACGTGGCTGACTCCTGCAGCGTGACCGCAACGGATCTGGCCTTCGGTGCGTACGATCCGTTCAGCGCGACGCCGAAAGACGGCAGCAGCGCGATCAGCGTGACCTGTACCAATGGCGCAAGCTATGGCGTCAGCATTAACGGCGGAGCGACCGGTCGCTCGATGGCGGGCCCGTTGGGCTCGACGCTGGGCTACGGCCTGTTCAGCGACACGACGCGCACCACTGCTTTCAACCTGACCGGGCAGGCCGGCACGGGCGCCGTATTCGCGCACACCGTGTACGGTCGCATCCCGGCCGGGCAGACAACGGCGCGTGCCGGCAGCTACGCCGAGACCGTGACCGTGACGGTTACGTACTGATCCAATAGCCACAAGAACGGGCCGGCGTTCGCGCGCCGGTCCGACCTAACATGGTTCGTACCTTTGCAGCCGCGGGCTTGCTGCTTGCGGCGTCGAATGCGTTCGCTGCGCAATCAAGTCAGGGCTTCGGTGTCTCGGCATCGATCCTGAACGGTTGCACGGTGTCCGCGATCACGGTCGCCTTCGGTGCCTACTCGGGCCTGGCCACGTCGCCAACGATCGATACGCTGGGACAGATCACCGTGACCTGCGCGAACGGCAACGGCTATGACGTACGCCTGGATAACGGGGCGAACAGCGGTGTGGGAGGTCAGCGGCGAATGCAGCGGACCACCGGCGCCGGATTGCTGATCTACGAGTTGTACAAGGATTCGGGACGAACTCAGCGCTGGGGCAACAACAATGCGCAGAGGCTGACGGGCACCGGCAACGGCGCGGCCCAGCAGTTACCCGTCTACGCCCGATTGGCCGGCGGTCAGGTTGTTCCGTTCGGTCCCTACTTAGACACGATCACGGTCACCGTGCAATACTGATCGGCCATGAAGAGCCGATTGCTCGCTCTGGCGGCCTGGTTCGCGTGTGCAACCGCTGCCGCGGGTTCGTTTTCCATCACACCGGTTCGCATCGACATTGTGGCCGGGCGTCGCGCCGCCTCTCTTGAGATCGAAAACACCGGTGGACAAACGGCCCAGGTTCAGGCCGAGCGCTATCGCTGGAAGCGCGACAACGGCGGCGACGACGAACTTGAGCCGACCGAGGAATTCGTCGTCTCGCCGCCAATCTTTGCGCTTTCGCCTGGGCAGAAGCAGATCGTCCGCGTGTTGCTGCTTGCCGCGGCCGACCCAGCGATCGAGTCCGCGTATCGGCTGATCCTGCAGGAAGTTCCGCAGGGCGATCCGCCGCCCAACACGATTGCAACGGTGCTGCGCATCAGCCTTCCGGTTTTCGTCACCCCGACCGGCGCCGCGCCGGACATCATCTGGTCGGTGCAGCGCGACGGCGACGCGTTGCGATTGACGGCCGAAAATCGCGGGCGCGCGCATGCGTTCATCTCGGCGGTCCACACCACCGGCGGCGAAATTCTGAAGGCCGGTGGTTATCTCCTCGCGGGCGAGCGGCGACAGTGGCCGCTGGATGCGCCGCTCGACCGCATCGTCGTTGCGCTGCGCGACCGCGCCGAGTCGACGATCCCGCTGTCGGTTTCTCCGCCGCCCGCGCGATGAGGCGCGCTTACGGTCAGTTCATCGCGGCATTCTGTTTTCTCTTCGCTTCGCTGCCGCTGCGCGCGCAGGTACCGCTCGTGGTCGATGCCACACTGAACGGGGAGGCGCGCGGCTCGGTCCTGCTGCTGGAGGATCCGCGCGGATTGCTACTCGGAGCGGAGGAGATTCGCGCCTGGCGCCTGCTGTCCCCATCCACTGCGGATCAGCAGTTCCAAGGCCGCGCGTTCTTCCGCCTCGAGCGATTGGGAATCGAAGTCGTCGCGTTCGATCGTACGGCGCTTCGCGTCGACCTGCGCGCCGCGCCGGCCGCGTTTGAGGCCAGTGCTCTGCCCGTGGCGGAGCAGGAATATCGTGCGACGCCGGCGGCGCTCGGCGGATTCTTCAACTACGACTTGCTCGGTACGCGCGACGTACAGCGCGCGTCGCTGAACGGCGCGTTCGAGTTCGGCCTGTTCGCTCCGATCGGCATGCTGACCCATCAGTTCGTCGAGCGCAACCTGTGGAGCGACGATGACAGCCCGCGCGAATATCAGCGCATTGCGACCACGCTGCGGCGCGACTGGGCCGAACTGTTCTTGACGCTCGAAGCGGGTGACGCCGTCAGCCGTCCCGGAGCGACCGGCCGTGCGCTGCGCTTTGGCGGGGCGCAGTTTCGAACCAATTTCGGCCTGCGGCCCGGATTTGTTCAGCAGCCGCTGCCGACATTGACCGGCCAGGCAGCTTTGCCATCGACGGTCGAAGTCTTCGTTCAGAATCAGTTGCGGTCGATCACCAATGTCCCTGCGGGCCCATTCACGCTCGACCGCGTGCCCGTAATTCTTGGTGCCGGCGATGCGCGCATTGTGGTGCGCGACGCCCTGGGCCGAGAGCAGGTTGTGTCTTCGTCCTTTTACGCCGCCAGCGGACTGCTGCGGGAAGGCCTCACCGATTTTGCGGTCAGCGCGGGCAAACTGCGCACTGCGGGAGGGCTGGACGAAAGACAGTACGGGAACGACTTTGCCAGCGGCCTGGTGCGCTACGGACTCCATCGCAATCTGACCGTCGAGGCACGCGCGGAGTACGAGCGCGGAGCGACCCGTGTCGCATCACTGGCGCTTGACGTGGGCAGTCGAATCGGCGAGGCCGAAGTCGCATTCGCAACGGCGCAAACGCCGAGCGCGACGCGGCGGTTCAGCGCGCTCGGCTACCGCTACCAGGACATCGATCGCAGCGTCAGCGCGCGAATCGAACTCGCGCAGAGCGGTTTCCGCTTCGCTGGCGATTCCGACGAAGCGCCGACGCCGCAGCGGCAGACGACCGTAACCGTGTCGCAGCGCTTCACCGAGCGCTGGACCGCCAACGCGGCGTGGATCGACACGCAGCGGATCGATGGCACGCGAGCGCGCAACGCGAGCGTCGCGGCGTTCGCGGGAATCGGTGCCGGCGCAGCGGTACTGATGACCTTCAATCGGATCGACGATGAACGCGGTCGTAGCAGTCTGGTTGGTGTGTTTGTGACGTTCCCGCTGGGGCCGCGTACGTCGTTCAACGCGGGCGTCGAAGGCGGCGCACTGCCGCGACGTACGGTCACTCTGCAGCAGGCGTTGCCGGTCGAAGAGGGCTGGGGCTATCGCATTGCGGCCACCAACGCCCGCGATAACAATCGGGCCGATGCATCGGCGGCTGTGCAATTGCCTGCGGTGACGCTGTCGGCGGAAGCGTCCAAGGTTGAGCGCCAGCAGACCGCATTGCGGGTTGGTGCGAGCGGCAGCGCTGCGAATGTCGACGGCGTGTGGTTCGCATCGCGGGCGATCATCGACAGCTTTGCGTTGGTACACGTTCCCGACGTGGCCGACGCGCCCGTGCTTCTGAATAACCAGCTGGCCGGCCGGACCGATGCGCGCGGCTACATCGTGCTGCCAAGGTTGACTTCCTATCTGCCGAGCGTGGTGCGGGTCGATGCCGACGCGTTGCCACCCGACGTCGAAATCCGGCACGACCGCGAAACCGTCGTTCCGCCATATCGCAGCGGCGTGCGCGTCGAACTGGATGTGAAACGCAGCGCATCGGCGCTGGTGCGCATTGTCGATTCACGTGGTGTGGCTACGCCTGTCGGTGCGATCGTTCGGGTGTCGCCCGACGCCAACGCGAGCGGCGTGGCACAACGCGGTGAATTCTTCGTCAGTGGTGCGGCCGGCAACAAGCGTGCGACGATCGAGTGGCGCGGGCAGTCCTGTAGCATCGAGTTCGAATTGCCGTCCGCACGGCCGCCGCGCGGCGGCGCCTTCCATCAACTCGGCCCGTTCGTATGCGGCATCTCGGTTGTGCCCTGACGATCGCGCTTTTGGCGCTCTCTGCGAGCCCCACCTCGCGCGCACAGGTCGGAATTACGTGCACGTCACAGATGAGCCCGGGCGCGCTGGCGTTCGGCAATTACGTACCGCTGTCGCCCACGAGCAACTCGGGGTTGCTCGGCGAAGTGGTCGTTGCCTGCAGCAATGCCCGCAACAATCCGCCAAATGTGGTGCAGGTTCGCGTCGGCATTTCCGCGGGGCAAAGCGGCAGCGTCGCCCAGCGTCGGATGAGTGCGACCGGATCCAACACTGCACTGCTGTACAACCTCTATCGGGATGCCGCGTACTCGCAGTTGTGGACCGACGCCGTGGGTGGCACAGGCAATGATCTGCCAGTGCCGCCCGGCACGAGCGCTCAGTTGCGGCTTCCTGTCTTCGGTCGAATACCGGCGCGACAGACGAGCGTCGCTCCCGGCCGTTATTCAGACCTGCTGGTTCTGACCGTACGCTACTGAGCGCCGGCTACTTGATCGGAACAGTCAGCGTTGCGCCGAGCAGCGAATACCAGTAGTCGACACCTTCGACACCGCCGGCGCTGCGCAAGTACTGCGCGCGCATTCCGAGGCGCCAGTCGTTCGCGAGCGGCCCTTCGAGCCGCAGTTCGGCCGTCGTCGTTGGTTTGCGCTCGGCGCGATCAATCGTCTCGCGCCCGCCGCCGACGTTGCCATTGATGGTCCACCCGGACCATGAGGCAATACGCCGACGCAGCGCGAGGACGAGTTGGGTTTCCTCATATCGTTCCGGATTGAAGTAACGGCGCGGGACGGTGACGACATCGGCAGTGAAACGCCGATGGCGTAGCTGCACGCTCACACCGTGCTCGGGTGCGAGCGCGTAGATGAGCCGAGCGCGAAGATGGTTACGTGAATTGCCGTCCGAGAAGCGT
>DAITAC010000089.1:0-16187 GCA_036824465.1 Burkholderiaceae bacterium | reverse complement strand
GCGAGTACGGCCTCATCGTGCCGCAGGGCATCGGGTATATCGCCAGCCGCGTGCCGGACCTCATCGAAGATGCCAGCAACGAACTGCCCGGTCCCTTCCGGCTGCTGATCGACAGGTTGCTCGAGCACCTCAAGGCGTTGCAGCGTCAGGTTGACGAGATCGAGGCGCAGATCAAAGCCTGGCATCGCTCCAGCGAGGCGAGCCGACGACTCGACAAGGTGCCGGGCATCGGCCCACTGACCGCGACCGCCTTGGCCGCGACCGTGGGCGATGCGAAGAACTTCGACAACGGTCGCCAGCTCGCCGCATGGCTGGGGCTGGTGCCGCGCCAGCATTCCAGCGGCGGCAAGCCCACGCGGCTTGGCATGAGCAAGCGAGGTGACGCGTACTTGCGAACGTTGTTGATCCACGGTGCCCGATCCGTGATCTACCGCGCCGGCCAGCGGGCCGATGCCGAAAGCTGGCTGGTCAAGCTGATCGCACGACGCAACGCCAACGTCGCGGCGGTGGCGCATCCCCAAAGCAGCCGCACGTCTTCGCTGGCGCCTCAAGAATCCCAACCGCTTCAATAACGCCTATCTGGTGCGCGGCCGTCGCAGGCCGCACGGATGCGTCCTTGGCGAATGAGCGCTACAGCCCCACACTCCAGATTCACTTATCAAGGAGACTGACATGGCACAAGCAACGACGCAGCAGCGTGTGGTCCTGATTACCGGCGGCATGGGCGGTCTTGGCGAGACGATCTCCACCAAGATGGCCGATGCCGGCTACAGGGTGGTGGTGACTTATTCGCCCAGCAATACGAAGCATGCCGAATGGGTGGCAGGGATGAAGTCGAACGGCTACGACATCCTGGCCGTTCCCTGCGACGTGGCCGACTTCGACTCCTGTACTAGAGCGGTGGCCGAGGTGCAGAACAAGGTCGGCGCAGTCGACGTACTGGTCAACAACGCCGGCATCACGCGTGACATGACCTTCAAGAAGATGGACAAGGTCAACTGGGACGCCGTCATGCGCACCAACCTCGACAGCCTGTTCAACGTGACCAAGCAGGTGGCCGACGGCATGGCCGAGCGTGGCTGGGGCCGCATCATCAACGTCTCCTCCGTGAACGGCTCCAAGGGTGCCTTCGGCCAGACCAACTACTCGGCGGCCAAGGCTGGGGTACACGGCTTCAGCAAGGCGCTCGCGCTCGAGCTGGCGAAGAAGGGCGTGACGGTGAACACCATCTCGCCGGGCTACATCGGCACGAAGATGGTGACCGCCATCCCTGAGGAGATCCTGAACTCGAAGATCCTGCCTCAGATTCCGGTCGGACGCCTTGGCAAGCCCGAGGAGGTGGCGGGCCTGATCATCTACCTTGCCTCCGAGGAAGCGGCATTCGTGACCGGCGCCAACATCGCCATCAACGGCGGCCAGCACATGCAATAGGAGCGGCATGCCGGTGGTCCCCGAGAAGAGCTTTTCTTTGCCACGGCGGAGGGGGCGTTCAGCAAAGTCAAGAAGAGAAAATGAATAAATGCATTGCTTTCCCCGGCAATGAGCGCACCCTAATTGAGTTCTCGGCGGCACGAAACCCAAGTCGGAGCTGACCGAGAATGACAATACAAGGAGGATCATGAAAATGCGCAAGAGTTCCGACCCGGTCGGAGCAAAGCTCCGACCTACTACAGCGGACGGCCGTGCGACTTACTCGCGGCACGACTCGCCAGACGCCGTTGCAGAGGTACTGATGCCCCTCGAAGCCACTGCCAAAGCAATCCTCGTTAAGGCCAACGGCCTGCCGGCATACTGGAAGGCGACCGGCTTAGGCCCACAAAGGAACAAATCATGAAAGTTGTCAAAGGGATTGACGTACCAAACTTCACGGCCACTCCGCACCAGGAATCGGCAACGATTCGGGAATCGTCGTGCAGTCAGCACGATCAGATTTCGATGGCCGCCTACTATCTGGCGGAGCAACGCGGCTTTGCTGCAGGCAATGATCTCGATGATTGGTTGCGCGCCGAAGTCATCATCACGCGGACGCGCTGAAGCCGGTCGTTCGAAAAACATCACTCTGAACCGGCATGCGATAGCGCCGCGCAGCGCGATACCCGTCTTCGCCGCGCTTTGCCGAGCTGTTGCTCGATTTCCCTGGCTGCCGCGCTTCGATGAGGTCGGGAGGACGCCCACAGCCATTGCTGTGGTGTGGTGGAACACTGTGCCCGATGGCTGTCGTTGGGCCAGAAGGTTGACGTGAGAGCGCGGGGCGACGGATTGACAAGCGCCGCAAAGCTCCGATAGACCGTAGCCGCAATTGCGCTTCGGCCACCTATCTCGACAGCAGATCGAACAGCGTGGAGGCCACAACCTTGGTCGCACGGCGCAGATCGTCGAGCAGCAGATTCTCATCAGCGCGCTTGGCATTCGACTCCAGCACCGTGCGCGGCCCGGCGCCGTACAGCACGGCGGGAATCCCCGCTTCGCAATACAGGCGCGCATCCGTGTAGAGCGGCGTGCCGGTCGTTGGAATCGCCTCGCCGAACACGCGCTGGCCGTGGCGCTGCAGCGCGTCGACCAGGGGTGCGTTGCCGGGCAGCGGCTTGAGCGCGCGCGCCAGCAGCAGGCGCTTGATTTCGACGGTGATGCCCGGGAAACCGGCCGCGGCGTCGGTGATCACGCGGCGGATATCGGCTTCGACCTGCGCCGGATCTTCTTCAGGGATCATCCGGCGATCGAGTTTCAGCACCACCTTGCCCGGCACCACGTTGGTGTTGGTGCCGCCTTCGATACGCCCGACGTTCAGATACGGATGGTTGATGCCGGGAACGCTGGACCGCGTCTTGCGATACAGCGTGTTCTGTTCGTACAGCGCACTGAGAATGCGCGTGGCGCCCTGCAACGCGTCCACGCCGGTGTCCGGAATCGCCGCGTGCGCCATCTTTCCATGCACGTTGACTTCCATCTGCAGGCAGCCGTTGTGCGCAGTGACGATCTGGTACGAGAAGCTGGCTGCGATCACGAGATCGGGTTTGGTCAGCTCCTGTCTTAGCAGCCAACCGGGGCCGAGCAGGCCGCCGAATTCTTCGTCGTAGGTGAAGTGCAGTTCGACATTGCCGGCGAGCTTTGCGCCGAGCGCTTCGAGCGCGCGCACCGCGAACGTGTAGGTCGCGAAGTCGCTCTTGCTGACGGCGGTGGCGCGACCGTAAATGCGGCCGTTTTCGACCACGCCGCCGTACGGCGGCGTGGTCCAGCCTTCGCCCGGTGGCACGACGTCGCCGTGCGCGTTCAACGCAACCGTTCTGCCGCTGCCGTAATTGCGACGCACGATCAGGTTGGTGATCGATTCGAGTCCCGCCGCGCGCACTTCTGCTTCCG
Source organism: Burkholderiaceae bacterium (assembly GCA_036824465.1). Lineage (GTDB taxonomy): Bacteria > Pseudomonadota > Gammaproteobacteria > Burkholderiales > Burkholderiaceae_F > JAKOQB01. The sequence continues at coordinate 12,827 of DAITAC010000089.1, read as the reverse complement.
GCACCGCATGGCGCTCGACGCTCCAGCCGATCGCTTCGAGCAACTGCGCCGCGCGTTGTGCATGCGGCGCATTGTTGCCGGGCGGCGTGTCGGTCGGCACGCGGATCAGCTCCTGCAGAAACTTCACCTCGTCGTCGAAGTGCGCGTCGATCCAGGCGTCGAGCTTGTCGTGGTTCGCGTTCATGACATTTCCGTTGCCAGTTGCTCGAGCAGATTCTGGAAGGCGCGTACGCACAGTTCCGTATCGTCGTTGGTGATCGATTCGAGCGGGTTATGACTGATGCCGGCATTCAGGCCGCGCATGAACAACATTGCCTGCGGCATCACCTCATGCAGCTTCATCGCATCGTGGCCGGCGCCGCTGGGCATGCGATGGATCGGCAGTCCGAGCGCTTCGACCGCACGCTCCCAGCGCCTCTGCCATTCGGGGGCGCTCGGCGCGGCGGCGGCGCGCACGGTTTCCTCGATCTTGAAATGCAGGCCGCGCCGCTCGCAGATTCGTTTCAGCTCGGCGAGAACATCCTCAGCGCAGGCGTCGCGCACCCCGTTGGTCGTCGCGCGGATGTCGAGGCTGAATATGCAGCGGCCCGGCACGACGTTGATCGAGCCGGACGGAACTTCGAGCATGCCAACCGTGCCGACCAGATGCGGCACGCTCGCGGCGCGCTTTTCGAGATACAAGACGAGTTCCGCCGCCGCTGCCGCGGCGTCGCGCCGCCGGTCCATCGGCGTGGTGCCTGCATGGCTGGCCATGCCGATGATCTCGGCGAGATAGCGCACATTGCCGTTGATCGAGGTGACGACGCCCAGCGGCAGATCGATCTCGTTGAGCACCGGCCCCTGCTCGATGTGCACTTCGACAAAGCCGAGGTACTTTGTCACATCGCGCTTGAGCTTTGGAATATCGGCAATGCAAAGACCTGCGTGTTCCATTGTCGCGCGCATTGTGATGCCGTCGGCGTCCTTCTGATCGAGCCAGCGCAGGTCGAAGTGTCCGGTCAGCGCGCCCGATCCGAGGAACACTGCCTTGTAGCGCTGGCCTTCTTCTTCGGCAAAGCCGACCACCTCGAAATCGAACGGCAGGCGCCGCCCGGCGCGCGACAACTCGCGCACGCAGGCCATCGGAACGAAGATGCCCAGACGTCCGTCGTACTTGCCGCCGTTGCGCACCGTGTCGTAGTGGCTGCCGGTCAAGAGCCGCTTCGCGTTGCGGTCGGCTCCGTGGTAGATACCGACCACGTTGCCGACCGCGTCGATCGAAACTTCGTCGAAGCCGCACTCCTCGCGCATCCAGTGGGACAGCCGCTGCGCGCAGGCGCGGTGCGCATCGGTGAGGTAGGTCACCGTCAGTTCACCGCGTTCGGCAAAGCCCGGATCACTGTTCGTCGAAAGCCGCTCGGCCCAGTCCCACACGAGGTTGCCGAGCTCCGGCACGACGCCGAACTTGTCATCGAGTCGCAACTCGGCGATGCGATGAATATTGCGCAGCGCCTCGGCGTGCTCGAAGTCAGGGTGGTTGTCGAGCCGCCGCGCGAAGGTTGCGATGATCTCGTTCTTCGTAAGGCCGCTGCCGCGCGGGCCGCGCACCGCGAGAATGAAAGGGAATCTGAACTTCGCGTTGTAGTCGGCGTTGAGTTTCTGGATCTTCGCGAATTCCTCGGGCGTGCAGGAGGTCAAGCCCGCCTTGCCTTGCTCATGCGTGGATTCAGCGGTGAGCGTCTTGCTCACCATCGCCTTGCCGGCGAGTTCCGGGTGCGCGCGGATCAGCTTGAGCTGCGCCTCGCGGCCGGCATGGCGGACCACCTCGACCAGCGCGAGCTTCAGGTGTGCGAGGCTCTTGAACGGCCTGCCGGCGAAGGCGCGTTCGGCGATCCACGGCGAATGTTCGTAGGTGCCATCGAGCTGTCGCGTGAATTCGGCCTGCGACACGGCGTTCAGCTGTGCGAGTGTCAGCGGCATGGTCATTCCCAGATGAATGCGGAGTTCGTATCGAACGGATGCGCCGCTTTCCAGTGGCGGGCAATGTCCAGGCGGCGCGCGACCCATACGCGGTCGTGCTTCTCGATGTGATCGAGAAAACGCTGCAACGCGCGCAGGCGGCCGGGCCGGCCGAGCAATCGGCAATGCATGCCGATACTCATCATTGACGGCTTGTCTTCGCCGTCGGCGTACAGCACGTCGAAACTGTCGCGCAGGTACTCGAAGAACTCATTGCTGTGCGAAAAACCCTGTGGCAACGCGAAGCGCATGTCGTTGGCATCGAGCGTGTAGGGCACGACCAGGTGCGGCGCAAGTGTTCCGTCGGTCTTTCGCACCTGCAGCCAGAAAGGAAGGTCGTCGCCGTAGTAGTCGCTGTCGTACTCGAACCCACCGTAGTCGGCAGCCAGGCGGCGCGTGCTGGGACTATCGCGGCCGGTGTACCAGCCGAGAGCACGGCTGCCGGTCAGCTTTTCGATGATCTGCATGCCGATGCGCATGTGTTCGCGCTCGGTTGCTTCGTCAATGGTCTGATACGAGATCCAGCGCCAGCCATGGCACGCGATCTCATGAGCCAGTTCGACGAAGGCGGCCGTGACCTCGGGACAGCGTTCGAGCGCCATCGAGACGCCGAAGACGGTCAGCGGCAGCTTGCGGCGTTCGAATTCGCGCAGGATGCGCCAGACGCCGACACGCGCGCCGTATTCGTAGATGCTTTCCATGCTCAGGTGCCGCGCCGGATACGAAGGCGGATTGAACATCTCGGACAGGAACTGTTCGCTGCCTGCGTCGCCGTGCAGCACCGAGTTTTCGCCGCCCTCTTCGTAATTGAGCACGAATTGCACCGCAACGCGGGCGTTGGCCGGCCATTGCGGATGCGGGGGATTGCGACCGTGGCCGCGCAGGTCACGTGGATAGCTGGGCATGTCTACCGAATTGTCTTTCGAGTCGGGCGTCGCCACGCAGGCGAGGCTGGCTGCGCGACACGAACCGATGCTGATGACATCTCGCCAAGCATATGCCGGACAGCATCAGAAGTGCGATCGCGTGCGCAGGCTTCGTCGTCCACACGGCTCGTGCGCGTCAGCCGTAAGGCAGGGCGAAAGCAAGAGAAGCAAGAGCCGCCGTCGTGACGACGGCGGCGCTGGATTCAGGCTTGCGATGATGGGCTTAAAGCTTCCAGTCAAGCTGGATCTGCGGATTGTTCTCGTTCAGGCCTTCAAAGCCGAACTTGTTGCGCCAGTAGTTCCACTTCACGCCGAGGTAGACGGTCTCCTTCTTGCCGAAGAACTCACCCACGTCGAGGCGCAGCTCCGGTTGCGCGAGCGTCTCCATCTTGCGTCCGCTGCAACTGCCGGTCGATGGGCAGCGCTTGCCGATCCAGTCGATGTGGCCGGTGAACACCCAACTGGTTGAACCGAGATTGAACTTCGACAGCCAGGCCGGCGTGATCTGCCAGGTGGTGTCGCTGATCGACGGCCCGCCGCTGAAGCGGCTCTTGTCGTTGTAGGTCAGGAAGTCCACATTGAAGAAGATGAAACCCGGCACCTTGAAATCCACCGTCGGTCCGAACAGGAAGATGCGCGGGTTGGCGCCGTTGGACTTGGCGCCGAAGTTGTAGCCGCCAGTCAGATTGATGTCCGCGATCGGACCAAAGCTCAGGCTGGAGCCCGAAAGTTTCGAAAGGCTGAGTGACGTGTAACCCTCGCTGTAGATCTCGCCGTAGCTGCCGCCCTTTGGATCGTTCTGGGTCGAGTTCAACAGGTCGACGAAGAAGAAGTTGCGCCCCAATTTGTGACCGCTGGCGTGCTGCAGCGTCAGATAGGTCTTGGTGACATCCGTGTCGTTCTGCCAAGGCTTGGACGGATCCTTGGCCGCAAAGGGGTTGAATGGCTCGCGGAATTTCGTGCCGTGGTTCAAGAGAACCTCGGTATCGCTCCAGTCGGCGGCAGTAGCGGGCGCCGACGCGATGAAGCCCGCGATCGCAGCGAACGCGACGGCCCCGACACGGCACAATGTGTGACGCTTGCTCATGTATTCGTCTCCTCTTGGTGGGTGAAACGCCGGTACTGCTGGACTGCCCCTGCCCGACAGGGCAAGGCGGGTGAAATCACTTACCGCAAGCAAACCTCGCTGAAATCATGCACACCGAGTTTTCGCGTGCGTAAGGGTCGCAGCGTCCATACGCAGATCGAACTTCAGTGCCGCTTTCCGAAGATTGCTGCGAGGTCCGAGCTCTGCTCTTCTTCCTCTTCGCGTAGATTCAGTTGACCTTCGAGCGTGGCCAGGTGATCCTGCATCATCTTGACCGCACGGTCGGCATTGCCTTTGGCCAGCGAGTCGATGATGTCCTCGTGCTCGCGGTTTGCGCAGGACGGATCGGTTCGATCCGACCTGTAAGCGACCACCACCAGCGGCGTGCGGATCATCAGTTGCTCGAGCATCTCCGCCAGCACCGTGTTGCCCGCCATCCGGCCCAGCACGCGATGAAACTCGATCGACAGCTTCAGTCCGGCGCGCATCTCGCCGCGGCGGTAGGCGTCGCTTTCGCGCTTTGCCAGTTCGCGCAGCGCGCGCAACTGCGCCGGCGTGACCGTGCGCGCAACGCGATCGACCACGGCACCTTCGATGACCCGGCGCGTCGCGTACAGATCGCGGCTCTCGGCGACGGTCGGGTTGGCGACGATCGCTCCCCGGTTGGGCCGCAGCTCGACCAGGCGATCGCCGGCCAGTCGGACCAGCGCGGTACGGATCACGTTGCGCGTCACGCCGAAGACCTCGGCGAGCGCGACTTCCTTCAGTTTGGTGCCGGGTGTCAGCCGGTGGTCGAGCATCGCGTCGCGAATCTGCTCGACGACGCGGCCCTCGTTCGGCTGGCGGCTGGCATCAGCGCGTGACGGCTTTCGTGTCGGGCGGCGGCCGGCCGCGGATAGCGCCGGCCCTGATGGTTTTGTTTTCATCTGCTTTCTGGATTGTCAACAAAAACGCGGACGGATGCTAACAGGCGGTCGAGCGAAAAGGCAATACTGCACTGCGAGATCGGGCGGCGGCATTGAGCGCTGGCGCCTTTCGTCAACCCATCTCGGCCGCCCGACTCACGTAATTGTGCACAGAACAATAGAATAATGTTGACAAGAAAAACGACGAATGACATCGTCCGCACCTCGCTGCATCGGGGGACGAGCGCATATGGGAAAGCTGACCACGCATGTACTGGATACCGCGCACGGCCGGCCCGCTGCCGGCGTGCGTATTGCGCTGCATGCGCTCGATGCCGCGCGCACGCTCCTCAGAGAGGTGCGCACGAATGCGGACGGACGCTGCGACGAGCCGCTGCTGGAAGGCGAGGCGTTTCGTGCTGGCCGTTACGAGCTGGTTTTCCAGGTCGACGAATACTTCCGCGCGCTCGACGCTGCGCTGCCGTCGCCGGCGTTCGTCGGCGATGTGGTGCTGCGCTTCGGTGTGGCCGACGCAGCCGCGCACTACCATGTGCCGCTGCTGGTGTCACCGTGGAGTTATTCGACCTATCGCGGCAGCTGAAGGATTTGATGGAATGCAGAATCGGGGACGGCAAGTGTGAAGATCGGTGATCCTGTGGCGGGCGCGGACGAGGTGCGGTTTCTGCTGAACGGCGCGCCGGTGCGCGTGCGGGCACCGGACCCGACCCGGACGGTGTTGAATTTCCTGCGCGAGGATCGGCGGCTCCCCGGGACCAAGGAGGGCTGCGCCGAAGGCGACTGCGGCGCATGCACGGTGGTGTTGGGAGAACTGCGCGGCGACGGCGTCGAGATGAAGACGGTCAACGCCTGTATCCAGTTCGTGCCCACGCTTGACGGCAAGGCGCTGTTCACGGTCGAAAGCCTGCGACGCTCCGATGGTGCGCTGCATCCAGTGCAGCAGGCGATGGTCGATTGCCACGGTTCGCAGTGCGGTTTCTGCACGCCCGGGTTCGTGATGTCGCTGTGGGAGCGCTACCTTGCACACGCGGAGCAGGGCACCCGTCCGGGCGACGGCGAACTGCGCACGGCGATCGCCGGCAACCTGTGCCGCTGCACCGGTTACCGGCCGATCCTGCAGGCGGGCCAGCAGATGTTTGAGCGGCCGAAGGTGGCCTTCGATCGCAAAGCGCTGCGGGAGCAGTTGCAGCAAGTGCGGCGCGACACCACGCTGCAATACGAGTTCGAGGGCCGCTGGTTCTTTGCACCGCGCACGCTGGCGGAACTCACTGCGCTGCGCGCCGAGCATCCGGATGCCGTGCTCCTGGCCGGAAGCACCGACGTCGGACTATGGGTCACCAAGCAGTTGCGTGAGTTGAACCAGATCATCTACCTCGGCCAGGTCGATGAACTGCGGCAGGTGAGCGAAAAGGACGGCCTGGTTCGTATCGGCGCCGGTGTATCTCTGAACGACGGTTATGGCGCTCTGCTGCGCCATTACCCGCAGGCGCGCGAGATGTGGGAGCGTTTCGCGTCAACTCCGATCCGCAACGCAGGCACGTTGGGCGGCAACGTTGCGAACGGCTCACCGATCGGCGACTCGATGCCGTGGCTGATCGTTGTGGGAGCGCGCGTGGTCCTGCGCAATACGGCGCGCGCGCGAACGCTGCCGCTGGAAGACCTGTACGTGGCTTACATGAAGAAGGCGATGCAGGCCGACGAAATCGTCGAGGCGGTCGAGGTGCCGCTTCCCGCCGCGGACTTGCGTTTCAGGACGTACAAGGTGTCGAAGCGCTACGACTCGGACATCTCGGCCGTGTGCGCGGCGTTTGCGATCCGACTCGATGGCGAGCGCATCATCGGCGCGCGCGTCGCGTTCGGCGGCGTGGCGGCCACGCCGAAACGCGGCGTCGAGACCGAGGCGGTGCTGACCGGCAAGCCCTGGAACGAAGCTACCGTGCGTGCCGCGGCCGATGCGCTCGGGCGCGACTATGCGCCGATCAGCGACATGCGCGCCAGCGATGCCTACCGGCTGCAGACGACGAAGAACCTGATGCAGCGTTTCTTCCTGGAGACGCGCCCCGTGAACCCGCTGCCGGCGAGCGCGGTCAGCGTTTTCGCGGCGGCGTAGGACGGCGCCATGAACAGGCCGGATGATCTTCATTTGCAGTCGTTCAAGTCGGCCGCCGGCGCTCCGCACCCGCACGAGTCGGCCCATTTGCATGTCTCGGGCGAGGCGACGTACGTCGACGACATCGCCGAGCTCGACGGCACGCTGTACGCCGCGCTCGGGACAAGCACCAGGCCGCACGCGATGCTGCGTACCATCGACCTCGACCCCGTGCGGGCGATGCCGGGCGTGGTTGCGGTGCTGACCGCGCACGATATCCCGGGCGAGAACGACTGCGGACCGATCATTCATGACGATCCGATCCTCGCCGACGACGTCGTGCAGTACGTCGGGCAGCCGATCTTCGCGGTGATCGCAGAGACCTACGACCAGGCGCGCCGCGCCGCGCGCAAGGCAGTGATCGAATATGAGGACCTGCCCGCAATATTGACGCCGCAGGAGGCAAAACGGCAGCGTTCATTCGTGATCCCGTCGCTGCACCTGAAACGCGGCGAACCGGCGGCGGCAATCAAGGCGGCGACGCATCGACTTGCCGGCGAGTTCTACATAGGCGGCCAGGAGCAGTTCTATCTGGAAGGCCAGATCTCGTACGCGGCTCCGCGAGAAGACAACTGCCTGCAAGTGTGGTGCTCGACCCAGCACCCGACGGAAATGCAGAAGGTCGTCGCCCATGCGCTGAATTTGCGCGACAACCAGGTCACGGTCGAGATGCGCCGTATGGGAGGCGGCTTTGGCGGTAAGGAATCGCAGTCAGCGTTGTTTGCCTGTGTGGCGGCGGTCGCGGCGGCCCGTTTGAAGCGACCGGTCAAGTTGCGCCTGGACCGCGACGACGACATGCTGATCACCGGCAAGCGCCACTGCTTCCACTATGAGTACGAAGTCGGCTTCGACGACGATGGTCGCATCAAGGGGTCCAAGGTTGAGATGTGTTCGCGCGCCGGGTTCTCGGCCGATCTGTCGGGCCCGGTGGCCACACGCGCGCTGTGCCACTTCGACAACACTTACTACCTGGCCGATGTCGATATCCACTCGCTCGCCGGCAAGACCAACACGCAGTCGAACACCGCATTCCGCGGCTTCGGCGGGCCGCAGGGTGCGATCGCGATCGAATACATCATCGACAACATCGCGCGCCGCCTGGGCAAGGATCCGCTCGACGTTCGCAAGCTCAATTTCTACGGCAAGGACGACCGCAACGTCACGCCGTACGGACAGGTGGTCGAAGACAACGTGATCCACGAACTGGTGGATCAGCTCGAGGCATCGAGCGAGTATCGCCGCCGCCGTGCTGAAACACGCGCGTTCAACGCCACGAACCCGGTGCTGAAGAAGGGTATCGCGCTGACGCCGGTGAAGTTCGGCATCTCGTTCAACGTCGTGCACTACAACCAGGCTGGCGCGCTGGTACACGTGTACACGGACGGTTCGGTGCTGGTGAACCATGGCGGCACCGAGATGGGCCAGGGCCTGAACACCAAGGTCGCGCAGATGGTTGCGCACGAACTCGGCATCAGCCTTGCACACGTGCGCGCAACCGCCGCCGACACCAGCAAGGTGGCCAATACCTCGGCGACCGCGGCCTCGACCGGCAGCGACCTGAACGGCAAGGCCGGCGAAGACGCAGCGCGCCAGATCAAGACGCGACTGGCGAACTTCGCGGCGCAGAAGTACGGCGGAAACGCGTCTGATGTCGTGTTTGCCAACGATACGGTACGCGTGCACTGCAGCGTGTTGCCGTTTCCTGAACTGGTGGAGCAGGCGTATCAGGCGCGCGTGCAGTTGTGGTCGGACGGTTTCTACGCGACACCCAAATTGCATTGGGATCGCAAGACCCTGACCGGCCGGCCGTTCTATTACTTCGCCTATGGTGCGGCGGTATCGGAGGTCATTGTCGACACGCTGACGGGCGAATGGAAGCTGCTGCGCACTGATCTGCTGCACGACGCCGGCACGTCCATCAATCCCGCGGTCGATATCGGCCAGGTCGAAGGCGCATTCATCCAGGGCATGGGGTGGCTCACTACCGAGGAGCTGTGGTGGAACAAGGACGGCAAGCTGATGACGCATTCGCCGTCGACCTACAAGATCCCGGCGGTCAACGATTGCCCGACCGATTTGCGTGTTGAGTTGTTCGACAACCCGAACGTAGAAGACACGGTGTTCCGCTCGAAGGCCGTGGGCGAGCCGCCGCTGCTGCTCGGCTTTGCCGTGTTCTTCGCGATTCGCGATGCGATCTCGAGTATCGGCGACTACGCGATCGATCCGCCGCTGCAGGCGCCGGCGAGCTGCGAGTCGATCATGAATGCGGTCAACGCGGTGCGTGTGGAAGCGAAATGAACTCGAGCAACGACGCCTGGCTAGAAGCGCTGCTTCGGTCCAGCGATTGCGGCGAGACGTCCGTACTGGTGACCGTGGTCGCGGCGCGCGGGTCGGCACCGCGGGCGGCGGGCGCCAAGATGGTGGTATCGCGCGCGACGATCGCGGGCACGATCGGCGGCGGCCATCTCGAGCTGCAGGCGATCGAGATCGCGCGCGGCATGCTGGCCGGCGCCAGGGACGACACCGCCGGCGGCCCGTTGAAGCGTTTTCCGCTCGGCGCAATGCTCGGGCAATGCTGCGGCGGTTCAGTCGATCTGCTTTTCGAACCGGTAACGGCCGGTGCCGGTTGGCTGCAGCGCGTGCACGATTCGTATGCAACGGGCCGGCATTGCGTGATCGTCAGCGCTGCGGCGGGCGCAAGCGCGGGCAAGCGGGTGGTCTTCTCCGATAGCGCCTCAGGCAGTTTGGGCAACGCGCGGCTCGACGACGCTGCCACGGTCGCGGCAGGCAAGTTGCTTGCATCTGGAGACGCGACCCTGCGTCGCGTCGGGAGCGATCAGGATTCAGCCGTGCTGTTCTTCGATCCGATCCGCGCAGTGAGCTTCAACATCGTGCTATTCGGAGCCGGCCATGTCGGCCGCGCGCTGGTGCGCACGCTGACCGGGGTGCCGTGCCGCATCACCTGGGTCGATGAACGCGCGTCGGAGTTTCCCTCCGAGCTGCCAGTGCAGGTGCGCGCGGTCGTGACCGATGCGCCGGACGAAGAGGTCGATGCAGCACTTCCGGGAAGCTACTTCCTCGTGATAACGCACAGTCACGCACTCGACCAGTTACTGGCTGAGCGGATTCTCCGGCGTGATGACTTTGCCTACTTTGGACTGATCGGCTCGGCGACGAAGCGGCGCCTGTTCGAGCGCCGCATGGAAGCGCGCGGCGTGCCGAAGGATCGATTTGCGCGCATGACCTGCCCCGTTGGCGTGCGTGGAATCACCGGCAAGGAACCTGCGGTGATTGCGCTTGCCGTCGCAGCGCAGCTGTTGCAGGTGCGCGAGGCGCAGACGCAGCAGTCGAGCGACGCGGTCCAGCGCAGCGCCTAGGCCGGACGCAGCAAGACAAGAAGTCGTGGAGGAGACAGCGTGACGAAACTGCCAGAAGGGACACCGCGGCTGCAGCTACGCGGCATCCGCAAGGTGTATCCGACCGTGGTCGCCAATGACGGCATCGACCTGACCGCGATGCCGGGTGAAATCCACGCCGTGCTGGGCGAGAACGGCGCCGGGAAGTCGACGCTGATGAAGATCATTTATGGCGTCACACGACCGACCGAGGGTGAGATCACCTGGGAGGGCAACCGCGTCCACGTCGAGAGTCCCGCGCATGCACGCTCGATCGGCATCGGCATGGTGTTCCAGCACTTCTCGCTGTTCGAGACGTTGACCGTGGTCGAGAACGTGGCGCTCGGACTGCCCGGCGCGCCGGACCTGAACTACCTTGCCACGCGCATCGAGAAAGTCTCGGAGAAATACGGGCTGCCGGTCGATCCGCGCCGGCTGGTGCATGCGCTGTCGGTCGGTGAGCGGCAGCGGGTCGAGATCGTGCGCTGCCTGCTGCAGAACCCGCGCCTGCTGATCATGGACGAGCCGACCTCGGTGCTGACGCCGCAGGCCGTGCGCAAACTCTTCGAGACGCTGCGATTTCTGTCCTCCGAAGGCTGCTCGATCCTGTACATCAGTCACAAGCTCGACGAGATCCAGGAACTGTGCCATGTCGCTACCGTGCTGCGCGGTGGCAAGGTGACGGGCACATGCATCCCGTCCAAGGAGACGCCGAAGTCGATGGCGCGGCTGATGATCGGCAAGGACCTGCCAGTTTGCCAGCACAGTGCGCTCAAGGAAGGCGGCAAGGTGCTGCTGCGACTGTCGGGGCTGTCGCACGCGAGCGACGATCCATTCGGCACCGATCTGAAGGACATCCATCTCGACGTGCACGCCGGCGAAATCGTCGGCATCGCTGGCGTGTCGGGCAACGGCCAGCAGGAACTGCTGCGTGCGATCTCCGGCGAGGAGCCGCACGCGGAAAAGCACCCCGTGCAGGTCTGCGGCACGGAGGCCGGGCGCATGATGCCAGGGCGACGCCGCAAGCTTGGCATGGGTTTCGTGCCCGAAGAGCGGCTTGGCCGCGGCGCGGTGCCGAAACTCTCGCTTGCCTACAACGCGCTGCTGACGGCGCACCAGCGCGGCATGCTCAAGCGTGGGCTGATCGACTTCGATGCGATGAAGCTTTTCGCGCACGACACGATCAAGGCCTTCGACGTGCGTTGCGGTGGCCCGAATGCACCGGCCAAATCCCTGTCGGGCGGCAATCTGCAGAAATTCATCATGGGGCGGGAAATCCGGCAATCGCCGAAGCTGCTGGTGGTCGCGCAACCGACCTGGGGGGTCGACGTCGGTGCCGCGGCGTTCATTCGCCAGGCACTGATCGATCTGCGCAACGAAGGTTCGGCCGTGCTGGTGATCTCCGAAGAACTCGACGAACTGTTCGAGATCTGCGATCGCATGGCCGTGATCGCCAAGGGCCGGCTGTCGCCGACCAAGCTGGCGGCGGAAACGAATGTGGAGGAGATCGGCGTTTGGATGAGCGGGATGTGGCCGGGCGCCGAAAGCGCGGCAGCGAACGCCGCCGCAAAGGTGCCCCATGTGGCTTGAACTCGAAGCACGCCCGGAAGCATCGAACGCGATGCGCTATGCATCGCCGCTGATTGCGGTGGTGCTGATGGTGATCGGTGGCTTCCTCATCTTCCTGTCGCTCGGCCGCGACCCGATCCTCGGGCTGAACATCTTCTTTCTCAAGCCGCTGGCCGACATGTATGGCGTTGCCGAGTTGCTGCTGAAGGCCACGCCGCTGGCGCTGATTGCGATCGGGCTCGCGGTCGGTTTCCGCGCCAACGTGTGGAACATCGGTGCCGAGGGCCAATACATGCTCGGCGCCGTCGCCTCGACCGGGGTGGCGCTGTACTTCTACGGCGTCGAAAGCAAGTGGCTGATGCTGCCCATGATGCTCGTTGCGGGCGCGATTGGCGGTGCGTTGTGGGCGCTGATTCCGGCGTTCCTGAAGACGCGCTTCAACGCCAACGAGATCCTCGTGTCGCTGATGCTCGTTTACATCGCCAAGCTCTTCGTCTCCTGGCTGGTCTTCGGTCCGTGGAAGGACCCGGAGGGATTCAACTTTCCGCAGACCAAGACCTTCACCGACGGCGCGCTGTTGCCGCTGCTGGTCGAAGGCACGCGCGTCAATCTGGCGTTTGTGATTGCGCTCTTCGCGCTGGGGGCCGGCTATGTGTTCATGCAGCGCAGCTTCTATGGCTTCCAGATGATGGTGGCGGGCGAAGCGGAGGCCGCCGCGCGCTATGCCGGGTTCTCGGCCAAGCGCGTGGTGTGGGTCGGGCTGCTGACCGGCGGCGCTGC
>DAITAC010000181.1:0-5026 GCA_036824465.1 Burkholderiaceae bacterium | reverse complement strand
ACCGGTAGCTCGACGATGGCGGTGACACGTCTGTGCGCGCACCCCGGCTCGGGCGAGGTGCACGCTGAAGCGGCCTCGGCCTCATGGTCCGGCCCTGCCGGAATCACCAGCGCGCGCAGCTTGGCATTGGGCGCGAGCACCCCATCGAATCGGATCAAGGGCAAACGCAGGCGCGGCACCAGCGCGGCCAGCCGCGGCATGAACTGCAGCGGCGACAGGACAAGGTGGGTGGTGCCGTCGTGCCAGACGGTCTTGAGCTTCAGCACCACTTGGCCGGCGCGGTTGCAGCGCACGCGCTCGTTGGCCAGTGCCGGGCGTGTGATGTACCGACATAGTTGTTCGAGCACCTGCCGCTCGTCGGAGCCGCAACGGACTGCGGCGTGCAGGCTGAAGCCCTGGGCGGTGGCACACAGCGGTGGGTTGAGCCGCGCCGCTTGCGGCAGGGCGCCTTGCAGGCTGGCCACCTTCTGGCCGGCGCCGGAGCCCCAAGCGATGCGGTACGTGCGGGTGGCCGATTGCAGCGCAGTCAGAGCGTGGGCATCGTCGCCGTCACCATCCCGCTCGGCAAGATAGGTGACGCCCTGCTCTTCAACGAGCACGCCACGGTGCGCGAGCAGCTTTGATGTCGGCCGGCTTGTCGATGCGGACAGCGGCCAGTTCCATACGCAACCCCTCTTTGGTAGACGGACAATGAAGAGATGGGCGCGCGGCATCGTCCCGGCCTAGCGTCGAATGCCCGCCAGGACCGCAAGTCCCTCCGGCAGCGTTTCGGCCCCGAACGCGGCACGCGGATGAGCGTCGATGCCATTGTCCTTCAACACATGCAGCGCCTCATCCACCTCGAACGTCACGTTGCGATGGTGTTCATCGCTACGGCGCCAGTGGTCCCCATCAAGCCGGAACACCGTGATCTTGCGATCGAACCGGTGCGGCTCGGGCCGCGAAAAGCGCGTGATGATCGCCCAGTCCTTTTCCGCTTTCGCGTGCACGGCGTTGATGTCGCGCGCCTGGGCAAAGCGCTCGGTCATCAGGTCGATGGCCAGCAGTCCGCCCGGCCGCACTGCGCGCGCCAGTTCGCCCAGCGCCTGGGCGATATCGGCGCGTGAATCGAGATAGTTGAGCACGTGACCGGTGGACACGACGGCATCGGCCGCTGGCAGTGCGCCGGCTGTGCCGGTCGGTCGTCCCGTGGGCAGACGCACGACATCGAATCGCGCGCCGGCCGCGTGGTTGCGCGCAAGCTCGATCATCGCTGGCGAGGCATCCACACCCTGCACAGCAAAACCGGCATCCAACAGCTTGCGCGCGAGCAGACCGCTGCCGCAGCCGACGTCGAGCACGCACGCACCTTGCAGAACTGCGACGTCATGCAGCAGTTGCAGGATGCCGGTGCAGGTGTGCTCGACGTGGTGCGCATAACCAACGTGGTGCACCCACGCGAGATCAGTCCAGTAGTAGGGCTCGCGGGTCATCGCTCGTTTCCCTTCATTTGGTGGAGCGCGCGGTATCGGTCGAATTGACCTCAGCGGCGCGCGGATCGGACCGATCGCCCATCACGCGCGCGATTCGCCGCGCCGTGAAAATGTTGACGTGCGCTATGCGTCGCGCACGTGTTTCAGTGCCTCGTGTGGCGACTCGTAGACATGCGGTGCCACGCCCCGACGCTTCAATGCCCCGCCCAGCTTGGCGCGCAGGAAGCCCGAGGTCGAGTAACGCGATACGCCGTCGTAGTAGCGATCGACCAGGCCTTTGACCATCGTCGCGTAGGCGTCCTCGAATTCGGGCGCGAGCTGGAAATGGTCGTAATTGACGATCGCGTAAACGCGATGACCAATCGGTCTGAGATGCGCATCGACTTCGTGCTCGATCGCGTCGATGTCGGCCTGCGAGGCGACGCGCAGCCGTTCGAAGTTGATGAACAGGATGTTCTGCTGATCGTCGTAGGCAAATCGTGAAGACAGCGGAACGGTCAGCATCCGCTCGCGCAGCCCCATCGGCTCGTCAACGAAGATCGCTGCCTCCATCAGGCGCGGCGCACCAAGGATGATCGGCCTGAAGTCCATCTTTGCCAGGATGTCGCGTTCGATGTCGATGCCGGGCGCGACTTCGATCAGTTCCATTCCGTCGGGCGTCAGACGGAACACACATCGTTCGGTGATGTACAGAACCGGCTGGCCGCGCTTGATGGCATACGGCCCGGAGAACGTGCGGTGCTCGACCTCGTGCACGAACTTTCTCGGCCCGTTGTCGTTGTGCAGGACCAGCTTGCCGTCGACTAAGGCGACGCGCAGATCGCCCGCCGTAAAGGTGCCGACGAACACGACGCTCTTGGCCGCTTGAGAAATGTTGATGAAGCCGCCCGCCCCCGCCAGCCGCGGCCCGAACTTGCTGACGTTGAGGTTTCCCATGCGGTCCGCCTGCGCGAGCCCGAGGAATGCGAGATCGAGCCCGCCGCCGTCGTAGAAGTCGAACTGATACGGCTGGTCGATGATCGCCTGCGTGTTGACGGCCGCGCCGAAATTCAACCCCGACGCTGGAATGCCGCCGACCACGCCGGGCTCGGCGGTCAGCGTCATCAGGTCGATGACCCTTTCTTCCGCAGCGACGCCCGACACGCCCTCGGGCATGCCGATGCCAAGGTTCACGACACTGTTGGCCTTCAGTTCCAGCGCAGCGCGGCGGGCGATGATCTTTCGCTCGCTCATCGGCATCGGCGGCACCATCGATGCCGGCACGCGGATCTCGCCTGAAAACGCCGGGCTGTACGGCTCCGCGAATGTCTGATGGTGGTACTCGGGCTTCTCGGCAACGACCACGCAGTCGACCAGCACGCCCGGGATCTTCACCTGGCGCGGATTCAGTGAGCCGCGTTCCGCGATGCGCTCGACCTGCACGATCACGATGCCGCCGCTATTGCGCGCCGCCATGGCAATGGCGAGCGCTTCGAGTGTCAGCGCCTCTTTCTCCATCGTGATGTTGCCGTCCACGTCGGCGGTCGTGCCGCGCACGATGCCCACATCGATGTGGAACGACTTGTAGAACAGGCATTCCTCGCCGCCGATCGTCATCAGCGAGACAAGGTCTTCGGTCGTCTTCGCGTTGATCTTGCCGCCGCCCAGGCGCGGGTCGACGAAGGTGCCCAACCCGATGCGCGTCACATGCCCAGGCTTGCCGGCCGCACTGTCGCGGAACAGATGCGTGATCACGCCCTGCGGCAGGTTGTACGCCTCGATCTCGTTGGCCACCGCCAGGCGCTGCACGGTGGGCACCAGGCCCCAGTGACCACCAATGACGCGCTTGAGCAAGCCCTTGTGGCCGAAATGATTGAGCCCGCGTTCCTTGCCATCACCCTGTCCGGCGGCGTAGATCAGCGTCAGGCCCTCCGGACGACCGATGCCGTCGGGGTCCAGCTCGCTCGATTCGACGAAACGTTGCTCGAGCGCGACTGCAATGTTCTCCGCAAAACCGATGCCGACGAATCCGCCGGTCGCGATCGCGTCGCCGTCCTGAATGAGTTGCACCGCTTCGCGCGCGGTCACGATCTTGCCGTGCTCGAACGTGCGCAGCGCCGTCAGCAGCTCGCGTCCGTGGATGCTCATGGGGTCTCCTTATTCGATCCGCAAGAAAGCCGGTCCTCACGCACGCGGGATTGAAGCACAAAGTGCCGCTTCTCCTAATGCTTTTGCATGGTTGTGTGCTTACCTGAGCGCGTCGATATTAGGTCTATTCACTCCCATGGTCGGAGGTCGCGATGAAGCTACACGCAACGACCGCCCAACTGATCGTCGGTGCAATAGCCACGATCTCGACCGGCTGCCCCGCCCCCGCCGCGGCTCAGTTACGCGCGCCAGCAGACGTCATGCTGATCGATCCGATCCGTTTGCGCAGCGCATATTCGAATGCGACGGATCCACTGATGAGCGCTTCGTTCAGCCTGGTGCCAACGCCGGGCGCCACTACGTCGGGCGGCTGGGCGCCATGGGAAACGTCGGCAAACGGAATGAGCCTGGTCGAAATGCCGGCCGACGGCGGAATTGCGCAACGCACGCGCCCCCACTACGCACTCGGCTTCACGTCCGCAACGATGCGCACCTGGCTGACCGACATGGGCGTGGAAGCCAGCCACTGCATCGCGCCGATCATCCGGCTGCGCACACGCGTTGACGCCAGTGGCGATTTTCACGGGACGCTTTGGGTCCACGCACGCTGCTCGCTGCGCTGAACCGCGGTCGTAGAATCCTCGCCTGTTGAACGAGCGAGGATCAAATGGAAATCCGTAACAATGTCTTTGTCGTCACCGGCGGCGCGTCGGGACTGGGCGGCGCCACGTCGCGGATGATTGCGGCCAATGGCGGCAAGGTGGTGATCGCCGACGTGCAAGCCGAAAAGGGCGAGGCGCTGGCGCGCGAACTCGGGACGGCGCGCTTTGTGAAGTGCGATGTCAGCAACGAAGCCGATGGACAGGCGGTAGTCGCTGCGGCCCTCTCGATGGGGACATTGCGCGGATTGGTGAGCTGCGCCGGCATCGCGATCGGGGAAAAGACGGTCGGCAAGGAAGGGCCGCACCGGCTCGATGCCTTTGCACGCGTGATCGGCATCAACCTGATCGGCACATTCAACATGATCCGGCTCGCGTCCGACGCAATGTCGAAGCAGGCGGCCACAGCCGATGGCGAACGCGGCGTGCTGATCAATACCGCCTCCGTGGCTGCATTTGATGGCCAGATCGGCCAGGCCGCCTATTCCGCCTCTAAAGGCGGCGTGGTCGGCATGACGCTGCCGATCGCGCGCGACCTGGCTCGCTCGGGCATTCGCTGTGTAACGATCGCACCGGGTCTCTTCGCCACACCGATGCTGCTCGGCATGCCGCAGGAAGTGCAGGATTCACTTGGCAAGCAGGCACCCTTCCCGGCCCGCCTCGGCAAGCCGGAAGAGTATGCGCAGATGGTCAAGGCGATTCTTGACAATGTGATGCTCAACGGCGAAACGATCCGCCTTGATGGCGCGATTCGGTTGCAGCCGAAGT
>DAITAC010000088.1:11538-16357 GCA_036824465.1 Burkholderiaceae bacterium | reverse complement strand
GCTAGCGATAGCTGCCGGCACCGTTCAGTGCGGTGCGTTCGAGTTTGAATCGCTCGCGGGCTCTTGGCCGGAGAACGCGGTCAGATCAAAGCGGCGCCGCATTGCTGGCGTCTCAGAATCCTGCGCCGGGCTGCGCCAGGTAATCGATCTCCTCGGCCGTCGATGCGCGGCCGAGGATCCGATTGCGATGCGGAAATCGGCCGAAGTGCGCGATGACGTCGTAGTGCTTCCGCGCCCACGTCAGCGCGTCGGGATGCCCGGCAGCGGCGAGTTCGCCGAACAGGCGCAGCGATTCGCGCTGAACCTCGATCGATTCGGAATGCTCGAACGGCAGATAGACAAACCAGCGTTCCATCGGCGCCAGCTTCCGATCCTCGCCCCGCGCCACAAGCCACTGTGCAAGCTTGAGCGCGCGCACGTCGCCAGCAAATGCGCGCGGCGTATCACGAAAGATGTTGCGCGTGAACTGGTCGAGCAGAAGGATCAGCGCACGCATGCCGTCGACGGATTCATCCCAGGTGTCGCATTCTCCGCGCAGCGCAGCTTCCACATCGACGCCGAAACGCGAGCGAATCGCATCGTCGTTCGCCAGTGACTTTCTGAACCAGAAGTCGCGCGCCTTGCCGTGCTCGGCCGATCCCGGCGCGCCGAACCAGAAGTCGAGGACTTCCCGCGGCACTGTCATTGATCCGCCTATCTGCGCGGCGGCAGCGGCTTGTGCGCGAGATTCGGCCGCATGCCGAACTGCGGCAGCACCGGCTTCAGATGCGCGATCGCCTGCAGCGCCACCTCGAGGGTCTTTTCCAGCTGCCGGTCACGCCCCGCCATCGCATCCTGCGGCGCGTTGTCGATTTCAATCTGCGGATCGGTGCCGTAGTTCTCCACTGACCAGCCGACATCCTTGAACCAGAATGAGAACTCAGGTTGCGTGGTCTCGGTCCCGTCGGCGAGCTTGTGGCGCGGCCAGATACCGATCACGCCGCCCCAGGTGCGCATCCCGACCAGTTTGCCAATGCCCATCAGCTTGAAGCAGTGCGAGAAGATGTCACCATCCGACCCCGCGTGCTCGTTGGTCAACGCGATCACCGGACCGGCCGGCGATTCGAGCGGATACGGCGACGGCTGACCCCAGCGTGACAGGTCGTAGCCGACGCGCTGGCGCGCCACCTTCTCGAGCAGCAACTGCGATACGTGGCCACCGCGGTTGTAGCGCACATCGACAATCAGCGCCTCGCGATCGCATTCGGGTCCGAAGTAACGATGAAACTCGGCGAAGCCCGCACTCATCATGTCGGGCAGGTGCAGATAGCCGACGCGATCATTGGACTGCTCGTGCACCCACGCACGATTGCGCTCCACCCATTCGCGATAGCGCGCCGGGACTTCGTCCGCGAGCAGCGTGACCAGCGCGTTGCGGGGTCCCTTGTCCGAATCGAGCGCGAATTCCGCTTTCATTCCCGCCTGATGAACGAGCAGCGCCTGCGGCGGGCGCTCGCGCGACACAGTCTGGCCGTTGACGGCGACGATGCGTTCGCCTGCTCGCGCGAGCACACCAATCGCATTGAGCGGCGAGTCGGCTGCGGTGTCCCACGGATCGCCATGGACGATGTGCTCGATTTCATAACTAGCACCGTCCGCCGCGAGCTTGAGATCCGCGCCAAGGTAGCCGAGCGCAACCTGGGGCGGCTTGCGGTGGTCACCGCCCATCTCATAGGCATGCGAAGTGCCAAGCTCGCCCTGCAGTTCCCAGATCAGGTCCGAAAGTTCACTGCGCGTCGACACAAGTTCGAGCAGCGGCACATAGCGCCGATACATCGCTTCCCAATCCACCCCCGACATGTCGGGCACCCAGAACTGATCGCGCTGCAGGCGCCACACCTCACGCAGCATCTGCCGCCATTCGGATCCCGGATCAACCGACACGCGCACCCGAGCCAGATCGATCCAGCCGCTCGCGCGCGACGGTTCGTCCGATTTCGACTGTGGATCCTCATGGTGATGCCGGTACGCCGGATCAAGCGCGCGCAGCCGCTGGCCGTCGCGCACGACGAGCGTGGTGCAATCGGCCGATAGCGCAAACTCATCCGCGCGCTCAACGCGCGTCTCGGCGCGCATCGTCTCGAAGTCGAACACCTCCAGCTTGCCCGGTGTTTCCTTGTGACCGCCACGGCCGTGCGCACCGGGAATCGGAAACGTCGTCCATACCGCCTTGCCGCGCAGTCCCGCGATGCGGCCAAAGCGGCCCTCAGCGACGGGGAATGCCGCGACGCGCCGCGCGATGTCGTCGAGGTCGACCTTGAGCGGCGTCTCAACGGCCCGGCGGTCGTCGTCACGCTGGCCGTTGTACTCGTGGTGTTTCATCCCCTTGGGCGGCAACTCGAACGGCGGCTTCGCGTCAGACTGCAGTGCAATCAGGTACGGACGCGCAGCCCGCGGAAAACTCAGCTCGAACTGCACGTTGTCGTATACCGGATCAAACGTCCGCACCGAAAGGAAGTACAGATACTTGCATTCCGGATCGAACGCGGGACTCCAGTCGCGAAATTCCGGCTGGGTGACGATCACGCTCTTCGCGTTGGCGACATCGTGCAGCTTGATCGCGCAATGCCGCAGGCTGGTCCAGAATGGATACGCCAGCCACGCCCCGTCGGGAGACCACGCGATTTCCTCGGTGCGGCCGCTGTCGCTGCGGTCGAGCGTGGCCAGCGTGTCGTTGTCCAGATCGGCAAGCAGCAGTTCGTTGCGGTGATTGGCCAGAGCGACCTTCCTGCCCTTCGGTGATGCACTCATCGCCAGCACGCGACCGATATCCCATGGCAACGTGCGCGATGCCGCGCCGTCAAAAACCTCGAGCCGCTCCTCTCCGGAGCCATCGCTGACAGCAACCAGCGTCGCTCCATCGGCGAGCCACTGGGCGTGCCGGTAGCGAGCACCCTCCGGCTGCCCGCGCTGGCGCACCGCGCCTTCCCACAGCGCAAAGGAGAACAGCTTGCCGCGCGCCTCAATCGCCAGGCTGTGGCCCGCCGGATGGACGTTGAACTGCGCGAGATGTCCCGCTGCGGGAACAAAGCGCCGCGCCGCCTGCGACCGATGCGCGGGGACACGGATGTCGAGCTGGCGCGTGCGGTCGGTCTTCGGGTCGAACAGCCACAGCGTTGCGCCGCACTGATAGACGATGCGCGCACCATCGGTCGATGCATGCCGCGCGTAGTAGTCGTCGTGGTCCGAGTGGCGGCGCAGATCACCGCCGTCTGGCAGACACGAATACAGATTACCGACGCCCTCGGCGTCCGAAAGAAAATACACACGGTCACCAACCCACATCGGGCTCGTGATGTTGCCCTTGAGTTCCTTCATCCGGCGGAAATCGCCGCTGCCGATGGCGTCGATCCACAGATATCCGGCTGTGCCACCGCGATAGCGCTTCCAGCGTGCAGGATCGGCGGTGTTGCGGCCGATCACCTTGGCGCCGTTGGGGCCAAACGACAGATGATTGACCTGGCCGTAAGGAAGCAATTCCGGCAGCCCGCCGTCGAGCCCGAGTGTGTGCGCGCGGTAGTTGCGGAAAAACGGCTGGCCATGGGTGGTGACAAACAGGATGCGCCCCTCAGGCGTGAAGCCGCGCACCATCACGTCGGGGCCAAGCCAGGTCATCCGGCGCGCCGGCCCGCCTTCGGCCGGCATCACGAACACCTCAGGATGCAGCTCGTCGCGACCGACGTAGGCGATCCACTGCCCGTGCGGCGAGATTGCCGGCGTCGAGGGCTCGCCGACTCCCGCGGTGAGACGGCGCGCCAGCCCGCCGTTCAGGTCGACTCGCCATAGATCGTCGTCGCACACAAATACGATCGTGTCGCCTCGAATTGCTGGCTGACGCAGATAGCCGCGGTCATGCATGGTCAATTGCTCTTCTGATTTTTCGGGAGCCGCCGTGGGCGGCCGGGAGGTCCGCCGACGTTCATTGCCCGGATTCTGGCAACGCCGCCCGACCTGTCAAGGTGAAAATCTGCGAATGTTCGTTCCTAAGCGAACTCGAGCACCACGCGCCGGGTCCGCGCACTCTTCTTCTCGATCTTTGCCACTCGGACCGCGCCGATTTCTGACGTGTTACTCACATGCGTGCCGCCGCACGGCTGCAGGTCGACATCATGCACGCGCAACAATCGTACTCGACCGAATCCAATTGGTGGGCTGACGCTCATCGATTTGAGGAGCTGCGGATTGGCGATCAGTTCCTCATCACTGATCCACTCGAACGACACCGGATGGGCCTCGGCGATGAGGCGATCGAGTCCCGCCTGCACCATCTCCTTGTCGAGCAGCGCGGTCATCGCGAAATCAAGCCGCGCATAGTCGTGCGTGATGCTGCAGCCGTCGACCAATTCGTTGACCACCGCGCACAGAAGATGCGTCGCAGTGTGAAAGCGCATGTGCCGATAGCGTCGGTCCCAGTCGATTTCGGCGCGCACTCGGGTTCCTGGAATGAACGTTGTCCTCCATTGCACCGCGGAATCGAGCACATGCAGCGTGTCGTCGGGCGTGGCGCCATCGCGTTTGCTTTTGCGCGCATCGACCACCGCGAACCGGGTGCCATCGTCCGTGATCAGAGTGCCGGTGTCGCCGGCCTGCCCGCCGCCGAGTGGATAGAACACGGTGCGGTCGAGTTCAACGCCGTCGTCGAAAACGTGCGTGACGACCGCATCGCAAGTGCGAAGCCGGGGATCTTCCCGGTGCAGCGCGATCGTCGTCATTCCGTGAAGATCTGCACGCGCCGCCGGCTCGCGCGGCGAGTCATTGGGCGCCGCCGGCTCTCGCGGCG
>DAITAC010000088.1:0-11438 GCA_036824465.1 Burkholderiaceae bacterium | reverse complement strand
GCGAAGGCCGATCTGCGCCGCTTGGGCCGCGACGGCGCCCCGGATTCTGAATTGGCGTCGGGTTCGTCCGGGTGGCCGTTGGCGTGTGCAACGTCGGTACGCTCCGACAGGTGCCGTGCGGCGCCGGCCAGTGACTCGGTGGCGTTAAGTGCCCGTTCGGCCAGGTCCGGATCCGCACGCTCCTCCCACGGCATCAGCAGGACCGCGTACAGAAGCTGTTCGAACTCGGGGGCGAAGCGATCAATGATGCGCTGCGGATCGGCGCACAGTTTCTTGTCGGTCACCAACCCGAACTGCACGCCGCCGTTGTACGAGAGGATCGACACGCCGACGCCAATGTCACCTGACTGCGGCACCCAGACCATGATCTGCTTGAGCCTGGCTCCCGCCATGTAGAGCGTCTGCTGCGGCCCGGGCACGTTGGTCATCACCGCCGTTGCCTTGCGCTGGAACACGTCGAGCAATTGCGTCTGCACCGCGCGCGGGACAATACCGGCGAGGCCGAGTACCGCCATCGCCAGCACTGGAAGGTAGCCGCCCTTCATCTCGTTCATCCGCGTGCGCACTTCGAGCACGCGCTCGACCGGACTTTCAATGCCGATCGGCAGCAGAAGCGGCGCCAGCCCGAATTTGTTGCCAAGGGATTTCGGTTTTCCCGGCGGCCGCAGATTGACGGGCACCATCGCACGCAACTCGGCGCCCTTCAGATCATCGCCGCGCTCCAGCAGATACCCGCGAATTGCGCCCGCCACCGACGCCAGCAATACGTCATTGACCGAGCATCCGAGCGCCTTGCCAACCGCCTTGACGTCGGCGAGCGGCAGCGGCTCGTTCCATGCAACCACCTTCGATCCGCCGGGCTTGCCCTTCAGGCTCGTCGGCGTATCGCCGTCCATCAAAGCAAGTGCCGCCGCATCCCGGGTGATCTGCTTTGCGATGCGCGCGTAACCCGATGCCGTTTCGGTCGCGAACTCCGGATCGTCGATCATCTTGCCGGATGCGTGCAGGACCCGAGATGCGAGGTCGCCCGTCGCATCGAGCGCCCTGACCGTCGCATCGGTGAACGGGCGCAGCCATTGTTCGACCGGATTGTCGGCATCGCGCCGGCGCCGCGGCTCGGGCGTGACATCGTCGGCGTCAGGATCGGACGACGTCATGCCCATCATCACGCCGATCAGGGCGATACCGTCGGCGATGCAGTGATGGATGCGCGCAATCAGCGCATGACCGCCGTCGTAGTTCTCGACCAGATGAAACTGCCAGAGCGGCTTGAGCGGGTCCAGGCCCTGCCCGGCCAGCTGGGCAACCAGTTTCTGCAACTCGGCCTTGCCGCCCTGCCCCGGCAGGCCGATGCGGACCAGGTGGTAGTCGATGTCGAAGTCTTCGTCCTCCTCCCACCATGCCCCGCTCGCGTCCTGCACGACGCGGCTGCGAAACTGGCGGTATTGCAGCAGATGGGTCCCAAGAACGCGCCGCATGCGCGGCAGGTCGCACTCGCCCTCAAAGACGTCGACGCCGACGATCATCATCAGGTTGCCGGGCGAATCCATGCGCAGCCACGCGGTGTCCACGGGCGACATGCGAACGCGCTTGGGCATTGGGCTTCTCCGGAGTCAGGAAGTGGCGCTGCAAGTCGGGTCATACCGACGGGGCATGCAGTCTGCCACCGTCGCGCGACGTATGCTAGCTTTGCACAAACACCATTCCCGGGAGGAGACAATGAGTGACCTGAAAGCTAAATTCGAAAAGGCAGTAGCGGAGTCGAAAAACCTCGCCGAGCGTCCCGACAACGCGACCCTGCTGAAGATGTACGCGATGTACAAGCAGGCAACCACGGGCGATGTCGAGGGCAAGCGGCCGGGATTCACCGACATGGTCGGCCGCGCGAAATGGGACGCCTGGAACGAGATCAAGGGCACGAAGGCGGAAGACGCGATGAAGCAGTACATCGCGCTGATCAACGAGTTGAAAGGCTGATCAGCCTCGCTTCGGTCTTGACGGCCCGCAGTGCGGGCCGTCGTCGTTTGCGTCGTCGACGCTTACGATTGCACGAACCGGATTTCAACGAAGGAGACATTCATGCAGGGGCTACGCGTTCTCGCCCTGGCGGCCGCGCTGGCGACGCCGACGGCATGGGCAGGCACGATCACCGTGGTCACGTCATTTCCGAAAGAACTGACGTCCGCCTACAAATCCACGTTCGAAAAACGCAATCCCGGCATCACGGTCGAGATCCTGAACAAGAGCACGGTGGCGGGTATCGCGTTCGTGCGCGAGACGGTGGCAGGAAAGCGGCCGGATGTCTTCTGGGCCAGCGCGCCCGATGCGTTCGAAGTGCTCAAGCGTGACAAGCTGCTGGCACCGGCGCGTGATCTTGCGAACCCCAAGGTGCCCGGCAAGATCGGCAATTACCCGATCAATGATCCGGAAGGGTTCTATCTCGGCCAGGCATTGGCGGGCTACGGGATCATGTACAACACGCGCTATCTGAAAGCCAACAAGCTCACCGCACCGCAGGAGTGGACTGATCTGCTGAAACCACAGTGGTTCGGCCATGTGGCGATGACCGCGCCGTCGCGCTCGGGGACGATGCATCTCACGGTCGAGACGATCCTGCAGGGCGAAGGCTGGGACAGGGGCTGGAACCAGATCCTGCGCATGGCGGGGAATTCGGCACAGATCACCGAGCGCAGCTTCGGCGTGCCCGACGGCATCAACAATGGCCAGTTTGGCGCCGGCCCGGTGATCGATTTCTTTGGCCTGGCAGGCAAGTACTCAGGTTTTCCGGTCGAGTTCGTCTATCCGCAGATGACGTCGATCGTACCGGCGAACATCGCGTTGATCGCCAACAGCAGGAATGCGCCGGAGGCACGCAAGTTCGTCGAGTTCGCGCTGTCGCAGGAGGGCCAGGAGCTGTTGCTGATGCCCGCCATCTCGCGCCTGCCGGTGCTGCCCTACTCCGCATTCGGTGGCAAGATTCCGGCCGGCTATCCGGACCCGCAGGGAATCGTCAAGCGCAGCAAGGTGCAGTTCAATGCCGATCTGTCCGAGGATCGGTACGCGATCGTGCAGTCGTTGTTCGATCAGACCATCACGTTCCGATTGAAGGATCTGCAGGCGGCGACCAAGGCGATTCTGGATGCAGAAGCAAAGCTCGCGGGCAAGAAGAACACTGACGCCGAAGCGCTGCTCAAGCAGGCGCGCGATCTTGCCTATCTGCCGGTGATCTCGGCGCAGATTGCGGACCAGAAGGACTTCCAGAAACTCTTCGCCTCCAACAAGCGCGAAGTCGCCGTCGCCAAGCAGATCACGGGGCTTGAAGAAACGTGGAACACCAAGTCGAAGGCCAGCTATGAGAAGGCCGCCGAACTTGCGCGCCAGGCCGCGGCACTGATCAAGTAGACGCAACGATCCCCCGCAGCATGAGTGCGATCGATCCGCCAGCCGCTGCACCGCGCAGCGGCTGGCGAGGGTTGCTGCGGCATCGGTATGGCGCATCAACGGGTGCGCTGGTCGTGGCGGTGACGATCGTTGCGCTGCTCGCCGTGTTTCTGCTGATCCCGATCGGCACCGTCTTCATCACCGCATTTCGCGACGCCGATGGCAGTCTGACGCTCGGACACTTCAGCGGCTTCTTCACCACCTCGCTGATGCGCGAGTCTTTCGCCAACTCGTTCTATGTGGCCGGCGTCAGCGTCATCGTCGCGTCGCTGATCGCGGTTCCACTGGCGTACATCACCGTGCGCTTCCAGTTCCGAGGCGCGCTGCTGATCCAGACGCTGGGCGTGCTGCCGCTCGTCATGCCGCCCTTTGTCGGCGCGGTGGCCATGCAATTGATCTTCGGCCGCTCGGGGTCGGTCAACCTGCTGCTCGAGGACTATTTCGGCCTTTCGGTCCCAATCATGCAGGGACTGACCGGTGTGATCTTCGTCGAAAGCCTGCACTACTTTCCGTTCATCCTGATGAACCTCACGGTCGCGCTGCGCAACATCGACGGCGCGATGGAGGAGGCCGCGCTGAATCTCGGTTGCCGTGGCTGGCGTCTGTTCCGGCGCGTGGTGTTTCCGCTCGCGCTGCCCGGCTACCTTGCCGGCGCGGCACTGGTGTTCGTCAAGGTGTTCGATGACCTCGGCACCCCGCTGGTGCTGGGTCAGACCAATCTGCTGGCGCCGCAGGCGTATCTGCGCATCACACAGGTCGGACTCGAAGATCCGATGGGCTACGTGATCAGCGTGATCATGATCGCATTCTCGATCCTCGCGCTGTACCTGTCGGTGCGCGTGATGAAAGACAAGGACTATTCGACGCTGCAGAAGGGTGGCGCCGGCATTGCCAGGCGGCGACTCAGTGCATGGGAATCGTTGCTGGCTTACGTCGGCATCGTGCTGGTGCTGCTCGTGGTGCTGTCGCCGCACCTGGGCCTGACGATCCTGTCATTTGCGCGCGTAT
The DNA here is from genome assembly GCA_036824465.1 of Burkholderiaceae bacterium. GTDB lineage: Bacteria > Pseudomonadota > Gammaproteobacteria > Burkholderiales > Burkholderiaceae_F > JAKOQB01. Next base: position 6,989 of record DAITAC010000088.1, on the reverse strand, counting down.
GGAGCTTCTCGGTGCTGCCTGACACTTACACGCTCGCCAACTACGCGACCGTGTTCACGGACAGCCCGCACATGATCCGGAACACGCTGCTGTATTGCGGGCTGGCCGCGCTGATCGATGTGGCGCTCGGTGTCGCAATTGCCTACCTGATCCTGCGCACACGACTGCCGGGGCGGCAGTGGCTCGATCTGCTGGCCAGCAGCGCGATTGCAGTGCCGGGCATCGTGCTCGCGATCGGTTATCTGCGCACGTTTCAGAGCCTCGAACTGTTCGGTGTCTCAATCACGCAGACCTGGATCCTGATCATGGCTGCCTACGCGGTGCGACGCCTGCCGTACGCATTGCGCTCCTGCACGGCCGCGCTGCAGCAGATCAATGTCAGCCTGGAAGAAGCCGCCGAGATGCTTGGCGCCTCTGGCTGGCGCGTCGTGCGGCGCGTGGTGATACCGCTGATGGCCGGTGGCATTCTGGCCGGGTTTGTGTCGAGCTTCATCACTGCGGCAGTCGAACTGTCCGCCACGATCCTGTTGGTGGTCAAGGAGTCGCAGGCGCCGATGAGCTACGGCATCTACCTGTACATGCAGTCGGTCGCGGGACGCGGGCCGGGTGCAGCGCTCGGCGTGCTGGCGGTGCTGCTGGTGGCCGTCGGCACCTATGCGTCGCACATGCTGGTTGAACGCGCGTCGACCCGCACGGCCGAACTGAGGAAGACAGGCACATGAACAAGGTGACGGTCGAATGCCGCGGCATCGGTCTTGCGTACGGCACGACCGAGGTGCTGAAGGATGTCTCGCTGAGGATCGAGCCGGGTGAATTCTTCGCCCTGCTCGGCCCCAGCGGCTCCGGCAAATCGACGCTGCTGCGACTGATCGCCGGCTTCAATCGTCACAACCGCGGCCAGTTGCTGGTCGATGGCAGGGACATCACGGCCGTCGCGCCGCATGCGCGCAACATCGGCATGGTTTTCCAAAGCTATGCGCTATGGCCGCATATGACGGTGTATGACAACGTCGCGTTCGGACTGGTCGAGCGCAGGTTGCCGCGCGACGAGATTCGCCGTCGCACCGAGTCCGCGCTCGACCTGGTTGGCCTGCCGGAATTTGCGCAGCGCCGCCCGAATAAGCTTTCCGGCGGCCAGCAGCAGCGTGTCGCGCTGGCGCGCACGATCGTGATCGAGCCGCAGGTGCTGCTGCTCGATGAGCCGCTGTCGAACCTCGACAAGAACCTGCGGGTGCAGATGCGGCAGGATCTGCTTGCCCTGCAGCGCAAGCTCGGCATCACGACGATTTTCGTCACGCACGACCAGGAGGAAGCGATGACGACCGCCGACCGGATGGCGGTGCTCGACGCGGGCATCGTGCAGCAGGTCGGCACACCCACGGATCTGTTCGACAACCCGATCAACCGCTTTGTCGCCGAGTTTGTCGGCACGACGAATTTCCTGCCTGGCCGCTTCGAAAAGACGCGGCGCGCATTTGACGTGCCGGGGCTTGGCGCGATTCCGCTCGACCGTGATGCGAGCGCGATCTCGGTGCGGCCGCACACGCTTGCACTTGTCGCCGCGGGCAAGGCGATCGACGGCGATCACGTGTGGTTCGACGGCGAGGTCGTCGCGCGTGAATTCCTCGGTGAATTCACGCGCTACGGCGTGCGCGCCGGGACGACACACCTGACCGCCGACGCGCCGCATCTGGCGAGCGAGCCGCTGCTGGCCGTCGGCGCCAAAGTGCGTATCGGCATCAACCCGATCGAGGTGCGGGCACTGCCGGCCTGAGGTCAGGACTTCTTCTTGACGGTCGCCTTCGCGGTCTTGGCCGGCTTGGCGTGATTCAGCAGTTCATCGAGATGCCGCTCGATATGCTGTTCAAACTTGGACTTGAACGGTCGCAGCAGAAAGCCGAGCTTCACGTTCAGGTCGATGTGCTTGGCCGTCACATGCATGTGACCCTCCACACCACTGCGATGAAAATGCAATGTGTCGCCTTCCCACTCGCTGCGCAGATCGTATTCCTCCGCCAGGTTGTCGGCGGTCTTCTGCGCCACTTTCTTGGCGTCCTTCAGCGGCAGGGTGTGATGCCTCAGGTACTTGATATCGGACATGAGCCGGCTCCGGGTTCTTATTGCCTTCTAGTTTCCCACACGTCGGGATTCAGGAGCGCCGCAGGGCGGCGCCCCTCCAGAACGTCGGCGAGGTTGCGCATGGCCAGCCGCGCCATTGCTTCGCGCGTGGCGCGGGTACTGGAGGCGATATGCGGCGTCAGAACGATGTTCTCCAGTTCAAGCAGGCCGGCGCGTACGGTGGGCTCGTCTACGTAGACGTCCAGCCCCGCCGCGGCGAGTCGTCCTTCACGCAGCGCGGCGGCCAATGCGTCGTCGTCGACGACCCCGCCGCGCGCGATGTTGACCAGCACTGCCGACGGTTTCATCAGCGCGAGTTCCGCGCTTCCAATCAGGTGCTGCGTCTGCGGGCTTCCGGGTACGACCACGATCAGGTGATCAGACGCACGCAGAAGTTCATCCTTCGGGACCCAGGTCGCGCCACCCTCCTCCGCCGTCGGCAGCCGATGGCGGTTGTGATACAGGACCGGCATGCCGAAGCCCTGTGCGCGGCGCGCGATTGCACGGCCGATGCGCCCCATGCCGAGCACGCCAAGTGTCGCGCCGTGCAGATCCGCGCCCATGAACATCTCGAAGGTCCAGCGTTGCCACTGGCTGGCACGCAACCAGCGCTCGGATTCGCCGATGCGCCGCGCGGCAGCAAGCAGCAGCGCCCACGCGTGATCGGCCGTGGCCTCGTTCAGCACATCGGGCGTGTTGGTCGCAACTACGCCGCGCTGCGTGCACGCCTCGAGATCGAGGTTGTTGAATCCGACCGCGATATTGCTGACAACCTTAAGACTCGGGCACGCGGAAAGCAGTGTGTCGTCGACACGGTCGCCGGCTGTGATCAATGCTCCGTCCGCAGCACGCAATCGCTGCGCGAGCTGCACGGGCGTCAGCGAGACATCCTGTTGATTGTCGCTCAGCGCATAGCGCGCCTTCAGTTCGTCGATCAGCGCCGGGAAGATGCGCCGGGTCACGACGACGCGAGCGGCCATCCGCGCTCAGTCCTGAATGGCGACAATGATGTGCACGCGATAGGGTCCATGCGCACCAAGCACGATCGTCTGCTCGATGTCGCCGGTGCGCGACGGACCCGACACCATGTTGACCGAGCGCGGTAACGCTGCCCGTTCGGCTCGCATCAGCGCAAAGGCGTCTTCCATGTCGCGCACGATGCGCGATGCCGGCACCAACGCGATGTGCGTCTCCGGCAGCAGGTGCGTCGAGGCGTGCGTCTCAGCCCCCGATAGCAGTACCAGCGTCCCGGTTTCCGCGAGCGCGCAGAAGCAGCCCGTGACGCCTGTTGCGTCGACACCATTGGCTTCGTCTCGTCGCGGCGGCCGTGCTTCGACCTCGATGCCGGCCGCGGCCCAGCCGAGATCAGCGAGGGTGGGCCAGATCACGACGCGCTTGCCGAGTTGGTGGGCGTCCAGGTACCGCGCAACCGCGGCTGGTGCCTCGGCAAGCCGTGCGATTTCATCGACCGTGCTTTCACTGCGCTCGGCCATTGCGCGAAAGCGAACCTTCAGGTCACCTTCGATCTTCGGACGCGGGCCGGACGGATGTTGCGCCAGGTAATCCTTGACCGCGACCAACTCGGTTGCGGCCGGCTGCGTCGCGCGCCGCTGGTTGGCGCGAATCCGCGCAAGAATGGTTGCACGCGCTTGTGAGGTGTCCATCACTTCCTCGGCGGAACGGTCGCGCGCTTGACGAAATCGGCAATGCGCGCCACGCCACTTTCAATTGCCTGCTCGCTGGCGGCATAGGAAAAGCGAATGTGCTGGCCGTCGCCTTCTACCCGCGGACCGAAGTGGATGTCGGCGAGCACGGCAACACCCGCTTCATGCAACAGTCGTTTGCGCAGTTCCTCGGAGTCCTTGGCGCCAATCAGCGCGCACGCTTCGGTCACGTTCGGCCAGGCGTAAAACGCGCCGCCCGGCTTCGCGCACGAAAAACCCGGCACCGCGTTCAGCAGGCGCACGATCAAGTCGCGCCGCGCGCGAAAGCGCTCGCGCATCTGCTCCGACTCGCGCTGCGGCCCATTGAGCGCCTGCACGGCCGCCCACTGGCTGATCTGCGTCGCGCACGACTCGGTGTTGGTGATCCAGCGCGTGAAGACCGGTGCAAGCGTCTTGTTGGCCGTGAACCCGATGCGCCAGCCAGTCATCGCATAGGTCTTGGAGGCGCCGTCAGAGATGATCGTGCGCGCCTGCATTCCCGGCAGCGCGGCGATCGAAAAGAATTCGCCTTCATAGACGAGTCTGCTGTAGATCTCGTCTGCGTAGACCCACACCTGCGGATTCCTGGCCAGCACCGCGGCGATCGCTTCCAGATCGCCGCGCGTGAGCAGGCCGCCGGTCGGGTTGTGCGGCGTGTTCAGGATCAGCAGCTTCGTGCGCGGTGTGATGCGCGCCGCGAGTTCCTCTGGATCGAATGCAAAATGGCGTGCTTCGCGCAGCGGCAGCGCAACCGGCACCGCACCGTTGGCGCGAATCTGCGATTCGTAGATCGGGAACCCCGGCACCGGGAAGATCACCTCGTCGCCGACCCCGTAGTCGGTCACTGACGCGATCGCGTAAGCGATGAAAGGCTTCGCACCGGCGCCAACCACAACGTCCTCGGGGGCGATGTCGATTCCGCGCAGGCGCCCCATCGACTGCGCGGCGGCGGCGCGCAGCTCATCGATGCCCGCCGAAGGCGTATAGCCATGCCGGCCGGCGCGGATCGCATCGACCGCAGCGTCCTGGATATGCGTCGGAGTCGGAAAATCCGGTTGCCCGATACAGAACGATACGATGTCGCGCCCAGCGCGGATCAGCTGATTGACCTCCGCCAGCACGACGAAGGCATTTTCGGTGCCGAGGCTGTCGGCGCGGCGTGAAAGCTTTGGCATAGGCGGGAGCGGCAGATTATATGGCCGCCCCAGGGCGGTGCCTCGCAATCGATGCGCAGAAAATGGGCGGCCGGGACCGTCCCTGCCTGGCAACCCCGGGGCTTTGCGTTGAGCGCACGACCGCCGATGCAGCGAATCAGCTCGCGCTGTCCCACCGCACGTTCAGTTGCGCCCCGCGGCTGACGACTTCGGCCTCGAATCCACGCGTGCGCAACGCCGTGATGACGCGCTCGGCCAGTTCGCCTTCCAGGCCGCCGTCGGCCAGCTTGTGTGCGTCGAGGCGGCAGCGTGTTGCCCCGCGCTCGATTTCCTTTTCGATCAGCCCCAGCACACGCTTTTCAATCTGGCGGGCACCGAGCGTGGCCGATGCACGTCGCCGCCAGTGATGCGCCGGCGGCAGCACGACGCCAAGCAGCAAGGGGATCGCGAGCCGCATGGCGTCGATTTCCTCAGCCGTCGAAAAACCCAGCCGCAGGCCCTCCATGCAGATCGCGCGCTTGTCCGTGCCGTCGTCTTCCGCAGCCGCACCTTTGCTTTCACGCACCGTTGAGGCGACATTGAATCCGAGCGCAACCAGCTTGCGCACGCCCAGCGCAGCGGCCCGATGCCCGGCGACATCAAGTGCATCGGCGAGCGCCGTGTCGTAGATATGGCCCATCAATCCGGCCGCCGGAACGAGATCGAGGCGGGCCGTCGGCACCGCCGCACTCATCTCGCCCTGCTCGGCAGCGGCAATCAGCGGCCCGGCTGCCGCTTCATTCACGAGTTGATTGGCGCCGCGGACGATCGCCGCACGGTCGCGGGCTTCCTTTGCGTTTTCGACCATTGATTGTTCACTTCACTTGTTGATCTCGAACACCTGTCGCAGATACGCGAGGTAGGCCGCGTCATCGCACATGTTCTTCTCGGGTGAATCGGACAGCTTGGCCACCGGTTGGCCATTGCAACGAACCATCTTGATCACGATCTGCATCGGTGTGTAGCCCAGATCATTCGTCAGGTTGGTGCCGACGCCAAAGGCCAGCCGCGCACGGCCATTGAAGCGCCGGTACAGCTCGATCACGCGGGGAATCGTCAGCGCATCGGAAAAGACCAGCGTCTTGGTCTTCGGGTCAACGCGGTTCTTCTCGTAGTGCGCGATCATGCGCTCGCCCCAGTCGAGCGGGTCACCCGAATCGTGACGGGTGCCGTCGAACAGCTTGCAGAAATACATATCGTAGTCGCGCAGGAACGCATCCATTCCATACACGTCGGACAGCGCAATTCCAAGATCACCCCGATACTCCTTGGCCCACGTCTCGAAGCCGAAGGTTTGCGAATCGCGCAGCCGCGGCCCCAGCGCCTGGCATGCCTGCAGGTATTCATGCGCCATTGTGCCGAGCGGGATCAGGCCGTGTTTCAACGCGAACATCACATTACTGGTGCCGGCCAGGTTCTCGCGCAACCGCTCTTTCAACGTATGCAGGACCTCGTCATGCCACAGGCGCGAGAAGCGCCGGCGGGTGCCGTAGTCGGCGATCTTCGGTCCATTCTGGCCCGCGAGCGTCGGATCCTCGCGAATCAGCGCAATCTTCTTTTCCAGGCGTCGTCGCCCCTCAGCAAAATCAGGCGCCGTTTGCGTGGCGCGGAAGTAGACCTCGTTGACGATGGCCAGCACCGGAATCTCGAACAGGATCGTGTGCAGCCACGGGCCCTTGATCACGATATCGATCTCGCCGTTGTTCTTTGGCGACGGCTTGACCGTGATGTACTTGGTGTTGAGCTGAAACAGGCCGAGGAAATCGACGAAGTCGCTCTTGATGAAGCGCATGCTGCGCAGGTAGTCAAGCTCCAGTTCCTTGAAGCGCAGCGTACAAAGCCAGTGAATCTGCTCCTGGATCTCGTCGACACAAGGTTCCAGGTTGACGCTCGCGTTGCGGCACTTGAACCGATACTCGACCTGCGCACCCGGAAAATGATGCAGCACGACCTGCATCATCGTGAACTTGTACAG
>DAITAC010000180.1:0-5050 GCA_036824465.1 Burkholderiaceae bacterium | reverse complement strand
TTTGGGTCGCGAGCGGCTGATTGGGCCTTGAAATTCGTGAGACCGCAATCTGGCGGGTTGCTGTCGTTGTGGGCTTCGGTTGTCTCAAATTGGTTGGTTTTCGCGACGACGCACTGACCATGAAGAATCAACACCTTGAACGTCTCATATGTTGGTCTCAAAATGCTTCAATGAAGATTGGATATGCACGTGTTTCGACGTCGGACCAGAACCCCGCCCTACAACTCGACGCACTGCGGCGCGCGGGTTGCGAGCGCGTATTCACAGATGAAGGAGTCAGCGGGGCGACAGTCAATCGGCCGGCACTGCAGAAGGCGATCGCCGCGTTGAAGTTGGGCGACGCGTTGGTCGTTTGGAAGCTCGATCGTCTCGGTCGATCGCTGTCTCATTTGATCGCGCTGACGAGCGATCTCACGCAGAGGGGTATCGGATTCGAGTCGCTATCTGAATCGATTGCGACGACTAGCGCACACGGCAAGCTGCTGCTTCATCTGCTGGGTGCCTTGGCGGAGTTTGAGCGGGCACTTATTGCCGAAAGGACCCGTGCCGGCATCGACGCCGCGAAGCGGCGGGGAACGCGGTTTGGCCGGAAGCGAAAACTTTCGTCAAACCAGGTGAAACTGGCTCGGCGTCTGTTGGACGATGGCGATGCTCCAATCGATATCGCGCGGAACTTGAACATATCGAAGGCGACCCTGTACCGGGCACTGGCGGGCAGGTGAAATGCGGATACAGCCTGGTCTGTCCAAATCGCGCAGCTAATCGCGGCGCTTTCCGCGATGTTGACGCGCGGAATGTCGGCACACTGGCTGAGAAGAGTGTAGCGATCTGGCCGACCGCGCCTCGCGCGAATTCCTGGTTGTGACCGTTGGAAGAGTGCGGAACCGGCCACTCAGCTGCACTTTGAATAGCCATCAACCGGCCCAGCTTGCCTCACGGATTTGGCAGATCTCGCACGAAGTTTCGTTTGGCCTTGTATTCGGTCCGCAACTTCGACAGCCAGGCAGCGCGTTGAACGGCGTCCATGTGCTGAGCGATTTCATTCACCAGCGCCAACTCGTCGCGATAGGGCGTGCTCGAACGACGCATCGCATTGGTGAAGACCCGCAGCAGCAGTTCAAGCGCCTGCTCCCGATTGTCTGTGGGCAGATGTCCGGCGATTTTGTGCATGACCGTGTCGCTGCAGAGCGACGGCGGCCGAACCAACGCCAAGGCTTCAATCCAGCGCCGCTCCGAGCAAAGAATCTCGGCCCGCAGGGAAACATCCCGAGCGTCGGCTGACGGGGTTGAGCGCGACGTTGCGTAACGCGACGTAGGAGGAAGCCGTCCCAATGTGGTTGTCTCCCGCAGCGCCAGTTCCTCGAGTAGCGCGCTCCGCAATTCGGTGGTGTCCCGCCCCGCTGCCTGCCCAGCCTTCAGTACCGCGTGATAACGCTCCACACTCGGACTGCTATCGAACTGCCGCCGCCGGAGTGTTAACGCCTCCTCGGTCCACCCGTCGCGCTCATAGAACCTGAGCAACATGTCCTGAAGCCGCCAATCGTCAGGGAAGGCCTTGCAAGCCTGTTCCGCTTGGGTGAAGGCCTCGCGCAGTCGCCCATGGGCCTCCAGAAAGCCGATCAGATGGCAATGGTCTTGCGGGTCGGACAGATCCATCCTCAGCACGGCCAGCGCTTCCTCGATGTCGCCGGTCTTCTCAAGCTGGTCGAGGTGCAGGCGCTCGAGGCTCAATAGTTCCATCTCGCTTTCAGAAGACCGCTCGTAGTTCGCTGCACGGTGCTTGCGGGAGGCCAAGGACGCAGCGCGCTCGGCCTTCAAACCAAGGACGACATCCTTCGCTTGCCGCCATCGCTCAGCGAGGACACGGCGGTAGCGCGTCATTGCCTCGTTACCCATGGCAGTCTCTGCCATGTCGGCATCAAAGCAACCGAACGGGTCATCGAGCCGCAGCTGCAGATAGGTGTCGCCGAAACTTGCCGGCTGCGATCCGGCCGCCTGCAGCGACTGCAACCACTCGGTGCCGATCGCTTCACACAGGCCACCGATTTCACCGTCCGAATCATCTGCCTGTTCCAGCGCGCCCCAGGCGCGATGCAACGCATGACGACACAAAGCCAGCGCGGCGTTCGCATCGCGCGCTCGGGCCTGTTGCAGCAGCGGCAGCACCGCTTCGGCGCGGCGGGCGAAGCCGAAGCTCTCTCGGTACGAAATGAAATCGCGACCCGGCGACAGCACCTCGGTGATCAACGGTTTCAGATCGGCTGGCTGATCCGTCGCCTCGCTGACTTTGCGCCACTGCTGCAACTCGCGATCAACGTCGTGGTCGCGGTCCGCCAATTCGAGCAGCTTGTTGGCGAGCGCCGCGGAATCCTGGCCGTGAAGGAATTCATGCAAGGCCTGGCGCCTGTCCTTGACGGTGCGGGCCCGCTTGGCGATGACCTGTACTTCTTTGCTTGCCGCTTCGTCCATGACGGGCGGCTTGCCGGCGAGTCGGTCTCTCCAGACGAGGGCGACGGCGACCTGATGCTTGCAGAACCAGCCTTGCATCGCATTCGGGCAGTCGCAGTTGCCCGCGAGCTCGCCATCATCGATCCGCACTTCGGTCGTGTAGAGATCCGACCCGCTAACCTGGGCGCGCAATGCAGGGTGGGGCGCCGGCTGCTCGGCGAGCACTTCGACGGCGCCCGAAGCGGCATAGGTTCGTCCGCGCCGGAAGATTTCTGCGGTGCTGGATCGCTGCAGCGAGGCGTCGCTCAACGCGTCGATCCACGCCTCAGGTCCGCCCCCGGCCTGCGTATCGTCGACGCCGTTCATTGCGCGCGCATCAGCGATGAGCGCGGCACCAGCGCGGAAGTCTCGGCGGTGTCACGTCTCGCGTGCAACCTTTTACGAAGCGCGCAGCGAATCAGGATTCGCTTCCAGCCATTGCGCGCCGCTACCGCCTCGCTCAGTATGTCGAGGTATGCGTCGAGGTCGACACTCTCATCCCCGGGCGGCGCGGCCTGCGCATGCTCTGCCAGCAGATCTTGCCGCCGAGTTGCCGTCTTACCCAATAAAAAGGTGGCTGGATCGGACGTCCGCGTATCAGATTCTGGTCCGCGCAGTTGGCGCATGTGCACAAGCACTGTCCGATGAGTCTGGCCAGATCCCGGTTCAAAGCTCCCAAGGCGAGCAGAGAGCGCACCAGTAGATCGAGCGACACGGACGGGTCTCCCGCTTCCGTCTTTGCCATCCGTGACTAGCTCGAACGCAGCGCACGGGCCAGCTCGCTTTGCCTGATCTGGCGATTCTGCCGACGTCGACGCAGTCCCCCGGACAGGCGCAACCGTAGTTCGACGTAGCGTTCCTCGTCCGCTGAGAGACCGAGGAACTGCGCTGCGCTGCCGTTGGTCCAGCCCTTGGTAGCCAGTCGTTTGCATTTGTCTTCACGCATGGTTGTACTCCTTCAATCTGCGTCGGCGCTCCTCGATTACCGCCTGGGTTCCCGCGGCGTCTTCTGGCTGAATACCGCAAGAATAACGATCGCATCGTCGTCGATCCGGTCGATCACCCGCCCACCATGCCAAATCGCCGGCTTGAAGGCGTCATTGAACCGCGCTACGGGTTGCCCAAAGGCGGAAACCTCCGGCTGGAACGATTCCGCGCAGACGTGCTGGCGCAGCGGCGCGAACTTCTGCGTGGTGTCAAATCGATTGACCACAGTAACGACAGACTTATCGCGTCGGGTTACCTGACAGGCCGTTGGGGAGACCGGGACTCAGACGGGGCAATGTTTTGCCTTTCATCGAGGAGGCGATGCTGCCCGAGCGGTGTCTAGCGGCAGGAAGAGGGTCAGCGGTGATTCCGAAAAGGCAATGAACCCATGACTTCGGTAAAACGCCGCAGCAGTCTCGTTCTTGGCGTCAACGACCAAGGCAAATGCAGCAATCTCTGAGCGACACGCACGATGCAAGGCGTCGGCGAGGAGCGCAGCTCCGAGGCCGGTACCGGCAAATGTTTGGTCAACCGCCAATCGACCCATTCGCACCGCTGGCACCGAGGGGTACCGAGGCAGTTTCTTGGCAAGTGCTTGCGGAAGGTCGCTCAGCAAAATGCTGGCTGAGGCCAGCGTGTAATAGCCGGCGATGCGACCATCGTTGGCCAATGCGACGAAGCACGCCGTGATGCGCCGGCGGATGTCTTGGCCGACTTGTTTGCGGAGGTAGTCGTTGAGCGGGGCCGACCCACAGTCGAAACTCCCGCGGTCACGGCTTGGGTCGAAGGGCGCGATTCGAAATCGGCCGCTCTGCGCGTTCATTCCGCGCGCAACAGTTTGTGTCGGCGAGCGAAAGCGCGTTTGAGCGCAGCTGTAGGCTTCCGCGGCGACAACAAGGCGTTCGCGAAGCGCTCTTGGTCAACTAATGAAAGTCGAACGGTTTCGGCCTGCTGGATGGCCCGCTGTGCGGCATCGTGGACCGCTGAAACGAGAAAGTCCGTCATCGTGCGGCCCTGGATTTCGGCGGCGCGCTTAAGCATGGAGTGCAGGTCTTTGCTAATCCTGGCTTCAAGGCGTGCGGTGGACGTGACTGCTGGCATGTTGAACCTCCTAGGCCCGCAGAATACGGCAAACTGCCGTACGTCGCAAGCGCGGCTCAAGGCCTAGCCGAAGACCCTTTCGCGTCCGCGTTTCTAGGTAGACGCTATTGCCACCGGATTTGAATCGGGCACAGAGTCCGGGGGCAGAGTTTGAGATTATTGAATGATCGCGGTCGTTGTTACGGCGCACGAAATGCGGATGCCGAGCCGAAAATCGAAGAATGGACATCAACAACTTGGCGCGAAACTAAGGCCGCGATGGGGCGCCCAGCCTGAAGGGACCCTGAAGGGACTCAGACCAAACACGACAGTGCGGTACAGAGAGAGCGAAGGGACGGGCGGTCGCTCGACCAAATTAATCAAATCAAGCGCCTAGCAGTGAATCCGCAGCTACGAACCAAGGGGTCGTGGGTTCGAATCCTGCCGGGCGCGCCATTCTCAAAACGGGCCGATTTCGCGATCGGCCCGTTTGCTT
>DAITAC010000179.1:2880-5054 GCA_036824465.1 Burkholderiaceae bacterium | reverse complement strand
ACGCGCGGCGAGCCGCCCAATCCCGCGGTGGAGCGCTTTTTCGAGCCGGAAGAGCCGTTCGATACCTGCACCGCATTGATGTCCGCACAGCGCGCGGTCGACCAGCGCCTGATCGCGCTGTGCGCCGGGCTTGACGACGCGCAGATGGACGGCCCGGTGCAGGTGCCGCGCCGCGCCGGCACATATACCGATCGCATCGCGCGCATCCTGGCGCATCTCTTCCAGCACCAGATCCATCATCGCGGGCAGGTACACGCGATGCTCGCCGGCACGCCCGTCAAGCCGCCGCAGCTGGATGAATTCTTCTGCACGAACGAAGCCCACTTGCGGGCCGAGGATTTCGCGGAACTGGGCTTCACGGAAGAGGCGATCTGGGGCACGCAGCCCGCGCGTTGACGACGTGATCCGACCTGCCACGAGTTGCTTTCGGGATGAAAACACCGCTGTGGCTCGCCATCGTGCTCCCCGCGTTGCCGCTGCAACTGGCCGCGCGCGCGATCGAGCAGCCGGGACCGCTCGCCATCGTCGAAGGTCCCGTGCAGCGGCCGCTGGTCGCGTTCTGCAATGACGCCGCACGCGTGGCCGGCATCGCACCGGGACTGAAACTCGCCGCCGCGCAGGCGCTGGCGCGCGAACTGATCGCCGTCGAACGCAAACCCGAGGTCGAACGCGACGCGCTGCATGAACTGGCGTGCTGGGCCTATCAGTTCAGTGCGTTGATCACACTGAGGGACGGCGGACTGCTGCTGGAAACCGGCGCGAGCGAAGCGCTCTTCGGCGGCCGCGCACCGCTTGACCAACGCATCGCGCGCGGCTTGCGCGAACTCGGCTACACGGCCGCGTTCGGTCATGCCGCCACACCGCGCGCCGCGTGGCTGATCGCGCTGGCACGCAGGCACGGGTTGTCCATCTGCGACGCGCCGCAGGCTGCCGAATTACACGCGGCCCTCGCACCACTGCCGCTCGCCACGCTCGACTGGGACACGAGCACCACAGCCACGCTGCATGCGCTGGGGCTGGCCACGATCGGTGATGTGCGGCGGCTTCCGCGCGACGCATTTGCCAAGCGCTTCGGCACCGCGTTGCTCGACGATCTGGACGGAGCACTTGGACATCGGCCCGATCCACAGCCGCTCTTCATGCCGCCGGAAATTTTCGAAGCAAAGATCGAGCTGCCCGCCGACGTGATCGACACCGAGCGACTGATGTTCCCCGCGCATCGGTTGCTGCGTTCGCTCGAAGGCTTTCTGCGCGGCCGTGGTGCCGGCACGACCGAACTTGTCTTCACCGCCCAACACAGCCCACGCCGTGCGCGACCGATGGCACCGACACAGATCGCGCTGCAGCTAGCCGCACCCGAGCGCGATGCAACGCGCCTGGCCAAACTGCTCGCCGAGCGCCTGGCGCGCATCACGCTGCCCGAGCCCGCGATCACGCTCGCGCTGCGCGTCGATCGACTGCAGCCGTTCGCGGCCATCAATGCCTCGCTGCTGCCGCCGGCGCCTGGAAACGGCAGTGGCACCGACTGGCTGCAACTGGCCGAAACGCTGCATGCGCGGCTCGGAGCCGAACGCGTGTTTCAACTGCAGCTCGTCGACGATCACCGGCCTGAATACGCGTACCGCATCGTGCCGCTCGCGGTCGAGGTGAATGAACGCAGCGTGCCGCCGCAAGCCACGCCGCAACGCCCCCTGCTGCTGGTCGAAGCACCGCAACCGCTCGCCTGCCGCCAAGAAACACCTGATTACGGCGGCCCGCTCGCACTCGTGGCCGGGCCGGAGCGCATCGAGTCCGGCTGGTGGGATCTCGGTGCGCCGCGCCGACGCACCGTGCACCGCGATTACTTCGTTGCCCGCAATCCGTGTGGACAGACGCTGTGGGTCTATCGCGACCTCGCCGCGCCGCGCGGGTGGTTCCTGCATGGTTTTTTTGCCTGACACAGAGAGGGATTCATGGCCCGCTCGACCCGGACTGACAAACAACTGCAATCGCAATTGCAGAAAGCTGCGCACGCCGGCCGCCTGGCCGAGAAGGTGGAGTCGCGCGCTGCCACGGCCCGCTATGTGCGGTCTTCCCGCAAGCTCGTGATCACCTTGCGCTCGGGCATTGTCGTCTCCATCCCGATTGCCCTGCTGCCCTATTTCGACGAAGCGACCGAGCGGCAGCTCGCGGAT
>DAITAC010000179.1:0-2780 GCA_036824465.1 Burkholderiaceae bacterium | reverse complement strand
AACAACGAGCGCGAGTTCAAGCGTGTGCCCGGGCTGCGCGTTGAAAACTGGACCGCCTGACCGCGCGCCATCGTGATCATCGGTAGCGCATGCAAGCCTCCTACGCCGAACTGCACTGCGTCTCGAACTTCTCGTTCCTGCGCGGCGCCTCGCACCCGGAAGAACTGGTCGAGCGCGCGCTCGTGCTGGAGTACGCGGGGCTGACGATCACCGACGAGTGCTCGTTCGCGGGCTCGGTGCGCGCGCATCTGGCGCTCGCCGAGGCGCGCGAGAGCGACGCTGCCGCGCGCGACTTCAGACTGATCCACGGCACCGAGATTCAGCTACTCGACGGGCCGAAGCTCGTACTGCTCGCGCAGACACGCGCGGGTTACGGCAATCTCAGTCAACTGGTCACGCTCGCACGCCGGCAGGCGGTCAAGGGCAGTTATCGCCTCACACGCGCCGATGTCGAGATGCATGCGCACTGGCTGGCGGACACGCTGGCCGTTCTGATTCCAACGCCGACGCGGTCTGCTGATCTCGAGCAGCATGCGCACTGGCTGAAAGCACTCGTACCTGACCGCAGCTGGATCGCATGCGAACTCACCCGCGGGCCGGACGATGCGGAACATCTGGCCGCCCTCCAGACGATCTCGCAGCGCACAGGCCTGAAGCTCGTCGCGACCGGCGACGTACACATGCACGCACGCGCACGCAAGAAATTGCAGGACGCGCTGACTGCGGTGCGCCACAAGATGCCGCTCGCGCAATGCGGCCGGAACCTGCTGCCCAACGCCGAGCGGTATCTGCGGCCGCTGTATCGGCTGGCGCGCATCTACCCGCCCGAGCTACTGGCCGAGACGCTGGCGATCGCCGAGCGTTGCAACTTCTCGCTCGATGAACTGCGCTACGAATATCCGGAGGAAATCGTGCCCCCCGGCGAGACGCCCGCCACCTGGCTGCGCAAGGCGACGTACGAGGAAGCGAAGATGCGCTACCCCGACGGCATGCCGGACAAGGTCCGCGCGATCGTCGAGCACGAGCTCGCGTTGATCGCGGACCTGCGCTACGAGCCGTACTTCCTCACCGTGTACGACATTGTCAAGTTCGCGCGCAACCAGAACATCCTGTGCCAGGGACGCGGCTCGGCGGCCAACTCCGCGGTGTGCTACTGCCTCGGCATCACCGAGGTCGACCCGGCGCGCATGTCGGTGCTCTTCGAACGCTTCATCAGCAAGGAACGCAACGAACCGCCGGACATCGACGTCGACTTCGAGCACCAGCGTCGCGAAGAGGTGATGCAGTACATCTACACCAAGTATGGCCGCCATCGCGCGGCACTGACCGCCGCGTTGCATACGTACCGGCCCAAGGGTGCGCTGCGCGACCTGGGCAAGGCACTCGGCCTTTCGCTCGATCAGGTCGACAAGCTCGCCAGGAGTTTTGCGTGGTGGGATGGGCGAAAGATCAAGCCCGAGCGCCTGGTCGAAGCGGGCTTCGACCCGGACAACCCGGTGATCCAGCAACTTGCCGAGCTGGCGCAGGAACTGATCGGCTTTCCGCGCCACCTGTCACAGCACAGCGGCGGCTTCGTGATCGCGCGCGATCGGCTCGATCGCCTGGTGCCGATCGAGAACGCAGCGATGGCAGACCGCACCGTGATCCAGTGGGACAAGGACGATCTGGATGCGCTGGGCCTGCTGAAGATCGATGTGCTGGCGCTCGGGATGCTCTCGTGCGTGCGGCGGGCGCTGGACCATTTGAACGGTTTTTATCCGGATGCACGGGCACGAGCATCTTCCACGGTCGCGGTGCCGACCCTCACCCGCTCGCTCCGCGAACACCCTCTCCCGAGGGGAGAGGGTTGCCAAGGCCCCTCTCCCCTCGGGAGAGGGGTTGGGGTGAGGGACCGCTTTCTGCGCCTGCAGGACATCCCCGCCGAAGACGAGCGCGTCTACGACATGCTCTGCCGCGGCGATTCGCTCGGCGTGTTCCAGGTCGAGAGCCGCGCGCAGATGAACATGCTGCCGCGGCTGCGGCCGCGCGAGTTCTACGACCTGGTGATCGAGACCGCGATCGTGCGCCCCGGGCCGATCCAGGGCGGCATGGTGCATCCGTACCTGAAGCGGCGGCAGGGCATCGAGCCGGTCGCGTATCCGTCGGAGGCAGTGAAGAGCGTGCTCGAACGCACGCTTGGTGTGTCGATCTTCCAGGAGCAGGTGATGCAACTCGCGGTCGTCGCGGCCGGCTTCACGCCGGGCGAGGCCGACAAGCTGCGGCGCGCGATGGCGGCGTGGAAGCGCAAGGGCGGCATCGGGCCGTTCCGCGACAAACTCATCACTGGCATGCTCGCACGCGGCTACACCAACGAATACGCAGAGCAGATCTACCGCCAGATCCAGGGCTTCGGTGAATACGGTTTCCCGGAGAGTCACGCGGCGAGCTTTGCGCTGCTCGTCTACGTGTCGAGCTGGCTCAAGTGCCACGAGCCGGCCGCGTTCTGCGCCGCGCTGCTCGACTCGCAGCCGCTCGGCTTCTACGCGCCGGCGCAGATCGTGCGCGATGCGATGAACCACGGTGTCGAGGTGCGGCCGATCGATGTCATGGTGAGTGAATGGAACTGCCGGCTCGAACCTTCAGCAGACGATCCACATCGGCCCGCGGTGCGCCTCGGGCTCGAACTAGTACAAGGATTCAATGAAGCCGCCGCGCAACGGATCGTGGCCGCGCGCCAAGAGCGCGCCTTCACGGACACGCACGACCTCACGCTGCGAGCGCAGCTCAATCGCGGTGAACTC
>DAITAC010000087.1:0-16441 GCA_036824465.1 Burkholderiaceae bacterium | reverse complement strand
CCTTGTACATGTCGCTGTCCTTCTTCACCGCAGCGCCGGTCGGGTC
This sequence comes from Burkholderiaceae bacterium, assembly GCA_036824465.1. Taxonomy (GTDB): domain Bacteria; phylum Pseudomonadota; class Gammaproteobacteria; order Burkholderiales; family Burkholderiaceae_F; genus JAKOQB01. Next base: position 16,395 of record DAITAC010000087.1, on the reverse strand, counting down.
GAACGCGTAATAGCTGCCCTTGCCCGCAGCACCGGTGCGCAGATCGACGCGCTCGAACGTCCACGTGATGATGTCAAGCCCGGCCGCCTTGATGTCGAGCGCGTACTGCGACGGCACGATCTCGTTGCTGGCGTTCAACGCGAGCAGCGACTGCATCGGCGGCGCGAAGATCCGCACGCCCTGCGCCTTGAGCTGATTGAGCTCGGCGACCGACAGGCGCGCCGGATATGCGCTGGAATCGAGGAAGACCGCCTGCTTGCCGAACTGCGGTACGTTCTGGATCCAGTACAGGATGTCGCCGACGAAGAATGACTGCGCCCAGACCTGGCTCGGCGGAATGCCGGCGGCCTTGTACTCGTCGATCATCTTCTGCGCATAGTTGGCCTGGCTGCCGAAGATGGCGACGACACGGTCCGGGTTGTTCGGGTATTTCAGTTCCGGCGTGAACTTGCCGCCGAGCCCCTTGACGATCTGGATGTACTCGGAGTGCTTCATCAAGGTCCCGCGGCTGTTGTACAGATCAGTGCGCCAGCTTGCCGTGCCGCCGAGGTAAGCCTGGGGCGTCGGCGCGCTCGGAACAGACGCGTCCATCTTGCCTTTCAGCGACTTGAACTGCGCAAGCGTCAGGTCACTGGTGCAGCACCTGGGCGCCGGATTGGCTGGCACCGGTCCGGTCCACGGCACCGTGCATTGGCTGTTCAGTGCGGTCGCGACGATGTTGGTCGTCGTGTGCAGGTCGCATTCGTCGTGGCGGCAAACCAGCTGACCGTCCATCGTGAAGGTGACGTCGCACTCCAGGATGCCGGCGCCCATGCGCGCGCCTGCTTGCGCCGCTTCCTTCGTATGCTCGGGGAACTGCAATGCCGCGCCCCGGTGGGCAATCGAGAAATCGCTGCGATAGAACGGGCCGTCCTTGCACAACATCAGCCGGTCCTTGAGCGGGCCCGCGTCCATGCCCTCCACGAGAAAGAAGGGTCGCGGACCAAGCTGCACGCGCTGGTCGTGCAGCATCCGGCCGAGGTCGAAGTGACCCCGGCCGTCGTAGGCGGCGTTGTAGGCGCCGCCGTAGTAACGATTGTCCTGCGCCGCCTGTGCCAGCGACACAAACGCCGCTGCCGTCGCCAGCACGGCCGTCAGGAACAGCCTGCCTGATCTGTTGCGCATCGGATCCTCCGCTTGAACGACGTTCAACGCGGCCAGCACGCGATCGCGCTCGCCCTTGGACATCGATACCGCCAGTGGGACACACCTCGGTTTCGGGTTGTTGACAATTCCCACATTCGATCGGCGCAATCGCGCGAATGCCCGATGGCCTATCTCCCTCCCGGAAGGCGCGCCGGCAGCAGGACGATCTACTCAGCCCGCAACGACTCGACCGGATCGAGCCGCGAGGCGCGGCGCGCCGGCAGCACACCTGCCGCCAGCCCGATGGCGGCGGCGACCAGTTCGGCCAGCACTGCATAGAGCAACGGCGTGTGCACCGGCAGCGCGGGCACCGCGGCATGAATCGCTTGCGCCAGTCCGAACCCGAGCACGAGTCCAAAAACGCCGCCGAGCGCGGCGAGCACGATTGCCTCACCGAGAAAGAGACCCAGGATCGTGTGCCGCTGTGCGCCGAGCGCAAGCATCAAGCCGACTTCGCTGGTGCGCTCCGCGACCGCGATCGTCATGATGGTGACGATGCCCACGCCGCCGACCAGCAGCGAAATGCTGCCCAACCCCGCGACCGCCATTGTCAGGATGTCGAGGATGTTGCCGAGCGTGCGCAGCATGTCCTCCTGCGTCGTGATGGTGAAATCCTCGCGACCATGGCGCGCGGTCAGTAGCCGCCTTGCATCGGCCGCCACGCGCGCAGCCGATGCGCCCTCCGCATATGAAAGATGAATCTCGGTCAAGCCGTCGCGATTGAAGAGCTCCAGCGCGCGCGCGGCGGGAATGTAGGCCGTGTCGTCCAGGTCGATGCCGAGGAACTGGCCCTTCGCCTCCAGCACGCCGACCACGCGGAACTGCAGTCCGCCGATGCGCACCCGCGTGCCGAGCGCATTGCCCGCACCGAAGAGTTCTTCCTTCAGCTTGGGACCAAGGACGACAAAGTTACGCGCCTCGCCGGCCTCCTCCTGCGGCAGAAACTGTCCGACACGAACGCGGACGTTGAACACCTGCAGCATCGCTGCGCTGCCACCGAAGATCGTGGTCCGCCGAACGCGACTGTTGCCTGCGACTTCGGAGTTACCGGAAGCCGTCGGCACCACCGCGACCACGTTCGCAATCCGCTCCAGCGCACGCGCATCTTCGAACGTCAACGGCCGCACGGACGTCGGCAGGCCCGGCGGGCCGCCCGAGGCTTCGATCCGTCCGGGCGCGATGCCGATCACATTGGTGCCGAACTGGGAGAACTCCGCCAGCACGAAGCGATGGATGCCTTCGCCGATCGAGGTCAGCAGGATCACCGCCCCGATGCCCACGCCGATGCCGAGCAGCGTGAGAAAGCTGCGCAACCGGTGCGCAGTGATCGCGCGCAGCGCGAGGAAGACCGAGTCGCGCAGGATCATCGCTTCGCCAAGGCAAGAACCGGATCGAGCCGTGCGGCTCTGCGTGCCGGCATCACACCGAATATGAGCCCGGTTGCGAACGCGGTGCCCAGTCCCGCCACCACGGCCCAGTCGGGCGGGTACGCGGGAAACATCGGATACAGATAACGCAGCACGGCCGCGCCCGCCAGGCCGAGCGCATAGCCGATCAGCCCGCCCATTGCCGATAACAGCGCCGCCTCGGTCATGAACGCGGCGCGAATCGCGCCATGCGTGGCACCGAGCGCTTTGAGCAATCCAATCTCCGGCGTGCGCTGCGTGACCGACACCAGCATCACATTCATGACCAGGATGCCGGCCACCGCCAGGCTGATCGCCGCGATGCCGGCCACGCCGACGGTCAGTGTTCCCAGCACGCGGTCGAAAGTGGCGAGCACGGCGTCCTGCGTGATGACGGTGACGTCTTCTTCGCCCTCGTGGCGCGCCTTAAGGATCGCCTGCGCCTGCGTCTTCGCCGTGGCAATTCCGTCGCGATGCCGCGCCTCGATGAGGATACGGAACAGCGTGTTGGTGTTGAACATCTGCTGCGCGATCGATACCGGCACGAACGCGAGCTCGTCGGTATTCATGCCGAGCCCCATGCCGCTGGTCGACAGCACGCCGATCACGCGGAAGCGCCGGTCGCCCGCGCGCACGAGGCGGCCGATCGCCGGCTCGGCACCAAAAAGTTCGCGTCGCACCTTGCCGCCGATCACCATCACCGGCGATCCATGCGACCAGTCTTCTTCCGGCAGAAAGCCGCCCTGCGCAAGTTCGAAGCGGCGGATGTCACGGTACTCCGCGACCGAGCCGACGATGACAGTCGCGCGCAGCTTGCCGCCGACGGTCAGTTCCGCGCTGCCAACCGAAACCGGTGCGACACGCAACACGGCCGGAGCGCGCAGTACTGCACGCGCATCGTCCACCGTCAGGTCGCGTGGCGTGGAGGTCACCACGTTGGCGGGCGAGAAGCCGCCGGTCTGCGTGCGGCCGGGCAGCACGATCACCAGATTGGTGCCGAGCGCAGAGAACTGATCGATCACGTAGCGGCGCGCGCCGTCGCCCAGCGCGGTCAGAACCACGACCGCCGCCACGCCGATCGACATCGCGAGCATCGACAGCAGCGTGCGCAGCGGGTTGCCGGCGGCAGCGCCGACCGAGAACCGAAGCACGTCGAGGCTGCGCATCAGGAGGTCAATGCACTTGTTTCATCCCGCAGCACCGCGCCGTCCTGCATCAGCACGCGCCGGCGCGCGCGCGCGCCGAGTGCCTGGTCGTGCGTGACAACGATCAGCGTGACGCCGCCTGCATTCAACTGCTCGAGCAGTCGCACCACTTCTTCTCCGGTGGCGCGGTCGAGATTGCCGGTCGGCTCATCGGCGAGGATCAGCGCCGGCTGCATGATGGTCGCGCGCGCGATCGCGACGCGCTGCCGCTGCCCGCCCGACAGCTGATCGGGACGATGCTGGGCACGATCGGCCAGGCCGTAGTCCTTCAGCGCCTGCGCAACCCGAGTCGCGCGCTCACGCGGCGCGATTCCCGCCAGCATCATCGGCAGCGCGATGTTCTCCGCCGCCGTGAGACGCGCCACCAGGTGAAAGCTCTGGAACACGAAGCCGATGCGCTGGCTGCGCACGCGCGCCTGCTCCTCCGGCGACAGCGTGGTGACGTCGCGTCCTTCCAGCAGGTAGCGGCCCGTGGTGGGCCGGTCCAGGAGCCCGATGAGATTCAGCAGTGTCGATTTGCCCGACCCCGAGGGACCCATGACGGCCACGTATTCACCGGGCGCGATCGCGAGGTCGAGTTCGTGCAGCGCGTGCACCTCGCTGTCACCGAGATGGAACACGCGTTCGATGCCGGTGAGTTCTATCAGCGCGCCGTTGCCTGGAGTCGTCACGTCTTCTTGTACCTGCTTGCCGCCTTGGCGGACTATAAGCGGCCGTAGAAGGGTGAGCCGCCGAGCGATTTCAGAACATTTGGCCCGGGAAGTTGACGGGGATCAAGTGAATGCGCTCCAAGTCGACGCGAAACAGACGGCTGCTCGCACGCGCTAGGCCGATAGTTCGCCGCACACGGTATTGCGCAGACCGTAACTGAAAAACACAATCGCTGGAGTCGGTACTACCGGCGGGGATGATGTTTCGCTTTCACGAGTGCCCCGAGTGCCATCAGCGCAATCCACAGGGATCGGGGGTCTGCGTTGGTTGCGGCTCGACGCTGCAGCGCCGCTTCTGCCTTTCCTGTGGCGCTGCCAACGATGTACTGGCATCCAACTGTCGTGCGTGCGGCGAGACCATGCTCGCGACCGGCGTCGTGTCTGAGTCGATCTTCGCGCCGGCAACATCGCAAGCAGTCGACGAGCTTGACCCGATTTTCGGTCGAACCGTGATCGAGTCGGTGCCAAGAGCTATCGCTTCCTCAAGGGCTGCGCGGGCGCATCGCGCGGCGCGTCCTGTTGCTGCAAATACGGATGCCGCGGCACATACCGCTGATATCGCCGCGGGTCTGCTTGGACGGCGCCGACGTATTGCGCTGGTTCCGATTCTTATCGTGGCCGTCGTCGTTGGGGGATTTCTCGCCCATCGCCTGCAATCCGATGCGGGACCGTCGGCGCAGGCCCAAGCATCCGGCGCAACCCGAACGGATGGCGCGACGATAACCGCGATCGGCACTCCGACAGTGCCCTTGACCTCGCCAGCAGCGGGCTTGATCAAACCTGTCCTGCAATCAAAGGAACTGGTACCAGCGACAGCGATCGCGCCGGATGGCACGCCGCTGGACACGACGCGAGCCGCCGACCCGGTGGGTGCGCCGCCGAATCCGACTCCAGCCACATCGGCTACGCCGCCGGTGCCGACAGCCGATGCGCAGCCGCGCCGCGCCGTAAGGTCGACAGCAGCGGCCGCACCACCTAACCGTGCTACCGCCATACGAACGCAAGCGAAGCAGCCGTGCACGCCGAACCTGGCGGCGCTCGCGCTGTGCAGCCCAGATCAGTCGATCGAAGGGAGATGACCCAATGCCGCGTCTGTGCCTTGCCCTCGTTTGCCTGCTTCTCGTCGGGCTGGGCGGCGCTGTGCGCGCCGCGACACCGTACAAGATCGTCACTGCTTCGGAAAAAGGAACCTACATACAAATCGGCCGCGACCTTGCCAAGTTCGTCGCGCCTGCCGCGGGCATCGAACTGGAAGCGCTGCCGTCGGCGGGTTCGGCCGAAAACGTGCACCGATTGCGATATGAACAGGGCGTGAAATTCGCGCTGGTGCAGTCGGACGTGTATCAAGCGTTCATCAATGAGAGCCAGGCTGGCAAGTCGGAGGCGGCCGTCATCATCCGACCATTGCGCGTGATCCTGCCGCTGTACAACGAGGAGATCTATTTCATCGCGCGCGCCGACTCGCCGCTGAATTGGGTGCATGAGATCAGAGGGGCGCGGATCAGCGTCGGACCGCTGCGCAGCGGTACCGCGATGTCGGCGACAACGATCTATCGGCTGCTGTTCAAGGAGCCGATCCCCGAACCGACCACGACCTTCCTGTCGAATGAAGACGGGCTGGCGAAGCTGGTGACCGACAAGTCCATCGACGTGGTCGTCGTCGTCGCCGGCCAGCCAGCCAAGCTGCTCGTCGACATGAAATCCGAGGCGCGCGCGCTGATCAAACTGCTGAAGTTCGACCCCAATCATCCGACGAGCAAGGAAGTACTGAAGACCTATTTTCAGTCGACCGTGCGGGCGGCGAACTATCCCAATCTGTTGAGCGAGGACGTCCCGGGCCTTGCGGTCAAGGCCTTCCTGGTCACCTATGACTACAACCTGACGCAAACCGTCGTCAATCTTTCGAAGTTCGGCCGGTCGCTGTGTGAGAATTTCGAAACGCTGCGCGCACAGGGACATCCGAAGTGGAAGGAGGTCGAGTTGGCCTTGCCGGAGCTCGGAAAGGGCTGGCAGTACTACACGCCAATCACGCGCGAAATCAGTCGCTGTGCCGCGCCGGTCCAAGCCAAACGCAGCGTTTGCACGATCGAGCAAAAAATACTCGGCCTGTGCGAGTGACTCGCGCGCTCACCGCCACCGACCCGCTTCGCAATACGCTCGGTCGGGAGGCGTGGGGCTAGCGCATCAGCACATACGTCCCGGGCGCTTTCTCCATCGGCACGAAATCGCGATTACCCATGGTCGGCGGCTTGCCTCGTTCACCTGACCTCTCCTCGAGCCATGCCTGCCATGCCGGCCACCACGATCCAGTCTGCGCAACGGTGCGCGCGAACCATCGATCCGGATCGATATAGCGATCCCCCTCCTTCTTGGTCGCGATCCGATAGTGCCGCGGTGGCGCCTCGGCCTCGGGCGGATTGACGATGCCGACGTTGTGCCCGCCGCTGGTGAGGCAGAACGTGATATCGGCGTCGGCATACAGGTTCAGCATGTAGACGGACTTCCAGGGCGCGACGTGATCGCGCTCAGTGCCCACGACGAATACCGGCGCCCGAATGTCTGACAGCGCAATCGAGCGGCCGTCGTAGCGCATGCGACCCGACGCGAGGTCGTTGTTCAGGTACAGGTTGCGCAAATACTCGGTATGCATCCGATGCGGCAGCCGCGTGGTATCGATGTTCCAGGCTGACAGATCGGTGAGCTTCTGCGGCTCGGCCATCAGGTACTGGCGCACGATGCGCGACCAGATCAGGTCGTTGGAGTTGAGCAGCGTGAAGGCGCCCGACATCTGCTTGCCGTCGAGATAGCCCTGCTCCCATGTCAGGTCTTCGAGATACGCAAGCTGGCTGTCGTCGATGAAGATCGACAGTTCGCCGGCCTCGGTGAAGTCCACTTCGGCGGCGAGCAGCGTCAGTGATCCCAGCCGATCGTCACCCGCGCCTGCCATCGAGGCGGCGAGCGCCGCGAGGAATGTCCCACCCAGGCAGTAGCCGACCGCGTGCAACTTCTGTCCGGTGATCGCGCTGGCGGCATCAATCGCGGCGCGGATGCCGAGCCGCAGGTAGTGATCGACCCCGAGTTCACGATCGCGCGCATCGGGATTGCGCCACGACAGCATGAACACCGTGTGTCCCTTGCCGACCAGATACCGCACCAGCGAGTTGCTGGGCGACAGATCGAGGATGTAGTACTTCAGGATCGGCGACGGCACGATCAGTACCGGCTGCGTATAGACCGTGTCGGTCGCGGGTTGATACTGGATCAGTTCGATCAGGTCGTTACGCATCACAACCTTGCCGGGCGTGATCGCGACCTCATGGCCGGGCCTGAAGGTCAAGCCATCGCTGCGTGGCTTGCCGGCAAACAGCGCGAGGCTGTCGCGCCACCAGTCGGCCGCGCCCTGGACCAGGTTCTGCCCGCCTGTCTCCACCGTGCGGGCGATCACCTCGGGATTGGTCCAGATGAAATTGGTCGGGCTCATCACGTCGAGCGCCTGGCGCGCGGTGAACGTCACCATGCGTTCGTGATGGCGACTGACGCCCGTGACGTGGTTGGTTGCGTTCCAAAGCCACTGTTGCGTCAGCAGGAATGACTGGTGGATCAGATTGAACGGAAACTCCTGCCATCCCGAGTCCACAAAACGGCGGTCCTGCGGCAGCGGCTCGATGCACGGCGCGCCTGTGCCCTGCGCGCATTCCATCGCATACAGTGCGAAGCGGCTCGCCTTGCGCTGTGCCTTGCTCGCCAGTTCCATCTGCTTGCCCGGCGCAGCCGCCAGATGCCAGTACCAGTCGGCCCACGCGGACACCAGCGACGGCCACGCAATGCCGCGGCTGGCGCGCGCCACGGCCGCGCGTATCGCGCGGTCATAGTTCGAGAGCGGCACCGGCTCGGCCAGGTACTCCTCAGAGGGCGGCTCGATCGCCTTCACGGGCGCGCGCGGTGGCGGCGGAGGATTCGATGTCTCGGTCTTGCGCCCACGCGCACTGACCAGTTTCAAGCGGGCATTTGCCATCGGGATCTTTCTGCGAAGTTCAAGGCGCTTGCGTACGGACGATTTCAGTCGCCGCGCCGTCTATGGCAAAAGCATGCGAGTCGCAGGGGATGCGGCGTTGACGCGTCTCAACTCCGTGCCGTGTCGTTGCGCCAATGGCGCAACCGCAGATCAACGAAACTACTTAACGGCGGCCTTTTCTTCGGCCACGACGAGCGCGCCGGCCTTGACACCGGTACGCTCGAGCGAGGTGACGATCTTGTCGCCGGCGGCGAGCCCCTCGATCACTTCGGTGAATTCCCAGTTCGACACGCCGGTCTTGAGCTTGCGCTCGGCCAGTTTGTCATCGGTTCCGACCACCAGCACGCGTCCGCCTTCGAGCAGCGCCGCGGTCGGCACCCGCAGCACGTTGTCACGGGTGTCGAGCACCACTTCCACATTCGCGCTGTAGCCGACCAGCAGGCGACCGACCTTGTCGGGCTGATCGAACGTGGCTTCGACATCCACCGTGCGCGCCTGCTTCTCGACCGCGGTCACATACGGCGCCACGCGCTTGACCTTGCCGGCGAATGAACGCCCCGGTAGCGCATCGAGCGAGATGCGCACCGTCTGGCCGGATGTGATCTTCGGCGCGTCGACTTCATCCATAGGCGCCTTCACGTACAGACACGACTCGTCGATCAGGTCGATCGCGGGCGGTGTCGGCACGCCCGGTGGCGAAGGCGTCGAGTACTCGCCGAGTTCACCCACAATCTTGGCGACCGTGCCGTCGAATGGCGCGATCAGCACGGTGCGGCCGCGCTGCACGCGCGCAAGTCTGGTGCTGGCTTCGCCCTGCGCGACATCGGCCTTCGAGGTCGCGCACGCGGCACGCTTGGCATCGGCCGCAGCGCGCGCGGCGTCGATCGCGTTGATGGAGACAAAGCCCTTTGTATACAGCTCCGTCTGCCGCGCCGCTTCGCGCTCTGCGCTATCCGCCAGCGTGCATGCCTCGGTCACGCGCTTGCGTGCGGTTTCCGTCTGCGCGCGTGCGACTCCTTCCTGCGCCTGGATATCGTCGTTCCACAACTGCATCAGCACCTGGCCCTTCTTGACCTTGTCGCCCTCCTTGACGTTGAGCACCTCGATGCGGCCGCCGATGATCGTCGACATCTTGGTGCGCAAGCAGGCTTCGACCTCCCCTGCGCGCGTATTAGCGATCGTCGATTCGACCTTGCCGCGGCCGACTTCGGTCAGCACGACCGCAATCGGTTTCGGTCGTCCGACCCACCAGACCACGGCGGCGAGAACCGCGAGGAGCGCGAGCGCGATCAGACCGCGGCGAAGCCAGAGTTTCTGGTTTTCCATTGCGAAGGATTTCAGTCGAACGCAAGTCCAGCGTAGTCGCCCACTCGCGCGGGACCTTGATTCGGCGCAGATCGCGCCGCGTCAATGCGACGCGGATGCTACGCCGGTCGCAACAAACGCTTCTCGTCAAGGTCCGCGACGGACGACTCATTGCGGCATCAGGCAGGCAACTCGACTGGCCGGCCGCTGTCAGTCCTCGATCTGCACCAGCTTCAAGCGGCCCGAGGCGCCGCTCCTGATCGAGACCTGCGCCTTGCGCAGTTCGAAGTGCCTGGCGATCAGTGTGATGAGTTCCTCGTTTGCCTTGCCGTCGACCGGCGGTGACTTGAGGTGTGCCAGCCATGTGCCATCGTCGAGCGGCTCCAGCGCCGACGTGCGCGCGTTGGGCTTCACCTTGACCCTAATCTTTCTCATCCGCATTTGCTCCACATCGTCCTGCAGGCCTTTCCAGGGAGTCGGCGGCAAGGCTTGAAAGCTCCCTCTCCCACATGAGTGGAAGAGGATCGGGGTGAGGGAAGAATGCATGCATATCGGAGCGAATCCCTCCCTCGTTCCCCGCCGGTTCCACGGCCGCGCTTGCGGGCGCATCCGGCGTCGGCCGGCCGACAGACCGCAGGGCCGGTCGTTCTTCCGGCCTTTGGCCCCGCTGATGCGGGAGAAGGCGCCGGTCGGCGCGTCGCGTACCCCGGCGAAACCAGGGTAACCCCCACGTAGGTACTCAGTTCGCAATCGGCGCCGCGGCGAGTTCGTAGAGCACGTCAGGACAATGCTCCTCATTCGAACTTCCGTCCGTGAACGCGATCGCCCTGAATCCGTGGCGTTCGTAGAAACCGCGCGCGCGCATGTTCTGCTGAAAAGTGTAGAGCCGGATGGGCAACGGCAATGTCCGCAGCGCGTGCATGAGCAGTGTCGTGCCAATGCCCTTCCCGACAAATCGTGGATCGACGAACAACTGCGTCACCCAGCTTGTAATGCCATCGCGCGCAGTGGCAAGGACCGCCACCGGTAACGCCTGCGACAGAGCGATGGTGACGCCGCCGGATGGAATCAGTGTCCCGCGCACCCAGGCGTGGACCTCGTCATCCGTGTGCGCAGCGCGTGCGTATGGCTGAAAAGCCTTGCGCGAAACGAGCAGGATCTGCGCGACGCGCGATGCATCCTCGGTCGTGGCCGCGCGCAGGGAGATGTTCAGGGCGGTCACCGCCCCGCCCTACGATTTCGCCACCACCGCCGCCATCGGTTTCTCATTGACGACGAGCTGGAACACGTCAGGCCGGCTGTAGTGACCGGCAGCATCGAAATCGAACTTGCCGCGCCCGATGTCATTCAGGTCGAGTTCGGCGGTCAGGATCGTTTCACCTTCGAAGTTCGGTCCCGCCAGCACTTTGCCGAGCGGGCTCACGATCGCACTGCCGCCGCGCATGATGATCGCGTCCGGCGAATCGCCGAGCGACACGCGGACGCTCGGCGGGAATTCGCGTTTGCGCAGGAACTGGCACGCAGTCAGCACGAAGCATCGGCCTTCGAGCGCGATGTGCTGCATCGACGCGAGCCAGGTGTCGCGGTCGTCCGCCGTCGGCGCGCAGTACAGCGCGACGTTCTTCGCGTACATCGCCATGCGCAGCATCGGCATGTAGTTTTCCCAGCAGATCACCGAGCCGATCTTGCCGTACGGGCTGTCGACGACTGTAAGCGTCGAGCCATCGCCAAAACCCCAGATCATTCTCTCGAGCGCGGTCGGCATCAGCTTGCGATGCTTGCCGAGCAGCGCGCCGTCCGGGCCGAAGAAGAGCACCGTGCAGTAGCACGTTCCCAGCTCGCGCTCGATCACGCCGATCACGAGGTACACGCCGTGCGCGGCGGCAGCTTCTCCTAACCTATGCGTCTGCGGTCCCGGCACTTCGATCGCTGCATCGAGGTACAGGCGGAATTCCTCGCGTCCGGCCGGATCACGCGCGCCGACGACGAGGCCATAGTTCAGTCCCTTCGGGTAACCGACGACAAACGCTTCAGGAAACAGAACCACTTTCGCGCCCTTGGCGGCCGCCTCCCCCGTGAAGCGGATCGCCTTGTCGATGCAGGCCTCAGTATCGAACAGGATCGCGCCCGCCTGAACCACCGCGACCCGGACCTTTTCTTCCCTGCTGATCGAGCTCATGGGTCTTTTCTCCCGATTCTGGCGAACCTGATCTTAGGCGACCGCCTGCACGACCGTCGTTCGAGCGACGTTCATTGACGTGACTCCGTATCGGCGCGGGCGGCAACTTTCCTCGCGTGCCTCCCGGGCGCCCGTCAGCTTCTGCGGCCAACTTCTGCTCTGTCTCTCAAGGTACGGTTGCGTCTGTTTTCTGCAGTGAGCCGGGTCATTTCCAGCGCGCGGGGCGCGCGTCGCTTATTCAGTACGAACCTTTCGCACCATGACGCTTTCATCAGTTTCGGCGTTGAGTGACTGCGCCTCCTGAGCCGAGGCTGGCGAGAAGCCAAGGGCCCGGAGCAGTCCGCGGGAGCGATCGTTCCTGCTCTTGAAGACCGCGACGACGGTGTTCACTCCATACGTTGCGTCCAACTCATCGATCATCGTGGTGACGGCCTCGCTGCCGAAGCCATTGCGCCAGTACCTGCTGTTCAGTTCGTAAGCAACGAGGGCGCGCGAACCCGGCATCACTGTCGCCTGGACGTAGCCGATCAGTTCGCGGCCGCGCAGCCGAACCACCCAGTTGAGCCATTGCTCCTTGCCGTCTGCAGACAGCCGCGTCTCCAGCAGCATGAACCTGTGGTGCAGCCACTCCAAAGATTGCGGCGGCCCGTTCTCGTATTCGTAGATCGCCGGATCGCTGAGCACGGCGAACATCTCTTCCGCGTGCGCTGCGCACTGCGGCTCAAGCGTGAGGCGCGCGCTTTCGATCACACGCATCAGCGGCTTACCCATTGACATGCGCGTCGCCTCGCGGTTCGTCTTTGCCTGTCTGCTCGACGAGTTGCTCAGGCACGTGTGCGTCCAATGCCCTTGAACATGTTGATATTGGTCACGTGGTAGCCCAGCCTGACATACAGGGCGTGTGCGCGCGTGTTGTGGCCAAACACGTGCAGGCCAATGCCCGCCAGGCCGAGCGAGGGGGCCATCTCTTCAAGGGCAAGAAATGCGCGTGTGGCGTGCCCCTTGTTCCGATGTTCCGGCCTTACCAGCACGTCGTACACGTAGGCGACCTTCTTTCCGGCGCGGTCCTGGACGGCAAACCAGAGCACGCCGATCGCGGGCCCTTCGGGTGTTGCCCGAATCTCGTAGAGAAAGTTGTCGGGCGTCGCCAGGCCCTGGGGCAACAGCTCCTCGAACCCGGCGCGCGCAAGGTCCTGCGCGTTCTCTTTCGCCCATTGACCGGAGGTGACCTTGTCGCGGGCGAAGTCCGGAACCGCATCCTTAAGGTATGCCGCGTACTCGGATTCGCTCATGGGGACCAGGACGGTCACTTGTGCGCTTCCTTGGTTGTCCGGGGTCGCAGCATGATGGATTCAGGTTTGCGGTTTCAACTGTGCCTGGTACGCCTCGATCGCCGGCAACAGCGCCTGCCTGCGTGCGAGGCTTTCGGCGGGCCAGAACTTCTCCCGCTCGTAGTATTCCGGCACCGCGGGCATATGGGACGGGATGATCACCCAGGGCTGCTTCGATGCGGTGAAGATGTGGATGTCGGGCGGCAGATGGTCCGGTTGATCAAGCGTACCAACGCGGACGAAATTCACCACCGGGTTCGCGCCGGCATAGTTGCTCCAGACCGCGATGCGACACTTGGGGCAGCGGGCGATCTTCTGGCCCAGGCCACTTTCCGACGGTGTGTCCACGAGGTCGGGCTCGCCGCTCAGGAGGCTGACTCTGTCGGCTTCGATCATCGCGTTCAGCGCAAATGCGGCGCCGGTTTCGCGCTGGCACCAGCGACAGTGACAACAGTGGACAAACAGTGGCCGGGTCTGCATCCGGAAGCGGATATAGCGGCAGCCGCAGCCGCCCTCGAGCGGGAAGTCATCGGTCGCTGACACGCCAAGTCCTTTCTGCGCGATCGTGATGCTTGAAATGTGCGCAGGCCGCCGGCTCGCCACGGTGAACAACGACACGCACGCGAGTCTCGGCGCCGACAGAAATGTCAGAGCTGCGGCGTCTCGTCACGATGCCACCACTCTCGCAACGTGCTGCACAGGCCCTGATCGTTGAACTCCAGTAGAAACACACCATCAAGCCGGACGCGGACGCGGCTCGAGATGCGCGTAAACGATGCGCTCCAGTGGGCAATGACGGTGTGCGATTGGACCGAAAGCACCCGGTAGTGGAACGCGACGTCAATCTGTCCCTCGGGAACGGCCTGCCAATACTTGAGCACACCGTCCCGACCGATCTGCGGTTCGGAGAACGGCGTTTCATAGTAGCGGCAGTCCTCTGCAAAGAGTTGGGCGGCCATGTGAGGAGCGCGTTCCTCCCACGCCTGACCGTACTTCTTCAACCAGTCGTCCGCAGTCGCAGTCGCGATCGTCATCGGGCGTCAAACCTTACGCTGTCGTTCAGGGGCCGCGTCAGTAAGGCAAGCGCAGCCCGGCGGCAAATCATTCCCAACGCATTGTCAGCCCTTTCGCTCGAGATACCGCGCGAGGAAAGCTCCGATACGCGCTTCATAGAGCGTTGGGGAGAACTGGTGCAGATTGACATGACCTGCTCCCTCGACCAGCCAGAGTTCCTTGGGGGCCCTCAACGCGGCGAACAGGCGCCGGGCGTCCTGGACCGTCGTGTGCTGATCAAGCATGCCGCTGACAACAAGCGCTGGAGCCCCGAGCTCGCCAGCTCGATCAATCGGGCGAAGCTGATCCGAGGAGATTCCGAGCCGAAGGGGCAGTTGAAGCAACAGCAACCCGGACAACGATTCGGCCCAGGTGCCGGCATGAAGTCGAAGTCGGTTTCGGACCGCCGTGTCGATGTCGGGATACACCGCCTCCAGGACCACCGCTTCCACCTTGGGCGCCGGATTTGCGAGCAGGAGCGCAGCGCCCCCGAGCGACACACCGATGACCCCGATCTTCGAATCCGGAAACCGCTCGCGGAGGAAGGTGGCCGCGGCGGCCACGTCATCCGATTCCTTCCATCCGAAGGTGATTCGTTCGCCCTCGGTTTCGCCGTGGGCCTGCAGATCGATGAGGAGGACGGCGTAGCCCAGCCTCCGCAAGAACCTTGCGCGCCCCAGCATCTCGCTGCGGTTGCTGCGCACTGGGTGCAGCAGGAGAACGGCCGACGCACCGGGTCCGGCGTTTGTCAGCCAACCGTGAACGATTGCTCCACTCCGCGATGCAAAGGTGACGCGCACCGCGTCGAGGTCGGTCGGCGGCTCGCCGTTCGAGCGAAGCGCGGGCCGCGTGAGCAATTCGCCAGCGCCCAGCACACAGGCAGCGCTGAGGACAACCACCACAAGCGATGCAGCGACGATCGCGCGGCGCATGTTTGTCGAGCGAGTTGGCAAAGAGTTAACCGGCGCGTGTCGTTTTCATGGCGTGCCCCCGCGTCGGACGACACGCTAGCGGCTTAGGTCACACGGGCTTCGGTGCCATAGGCCCCGAAGAGCCCTGAGGAAATACATCAACGTCCGGTGGAATCGAGATCCACGGCCGCGCAGATTGGACCCAGATATGGCGCTCGATTCGGAACCAGTCGGGATCATCGAACGTGCCTCCAGCGATGGCTCTGAGCCCCGGTCGCACTTCGGCCGTATGACTCACCGTTGTTCCACAACGCGGACAGAACTCCATCTTCAGCCAACGACCGCTTTCATCGGACCGATGCTCGCATTGTGTGAGCGGTCCCTGAGTGAATTCCACATCCTGCTCATTGAAATACGCGATGACGGCGAATGCGCTACCGAGCCTGCGCTGGCAGAACCTGCAGTGACAAACAAGACCCACCACCGGTTGCGCACGCACGCGATAGCGAACGGCACCGCACACGCACCCGCCTTCATGCACGTGACCCATTGAACCCCCCCTCATCAACGCAAATCGTCATCGCCATAGTCTGCGCAAAGCCGCATCCGCCGCGACGGCGAGACCACCGGCCGCGCCCGCTGCACCCGGGACTTGCCTGCACTTCCGTCTGCCCTGTCGGTCCACCGCGGAACATCAGCTTTCGCCACGTCGTCGGCTCTCGCCGCTGCGCAGTTCATCCAGGTGGTTCGGCAGGCTCTCGAAGAACGCAAAGTATCCAATATGAAGCAAGCCTCCCACTGCACCGATCATGAGCATCAAAGGCAGGAGACCAAACAGGTCGAAAACAGCCATGCCGATTGCAATGGCCAGGATCAGGAGATACGTAGACAACAGGATGACAATTCGGCTTCGCTTCGTCATACGCTTACTCCCATCGGCGGACAGTATCGCCATTAACGAAGAAAGCATGCGCCTGTCTCGTGCGGACCCAAGGGTCGGGCGTTGTTCCCACTATCGCGCCACCCAGCCGCCGCACAGTGGGAAGACCTGGCCAACGAAACAGCTCGCCGGCTCGCTGCAAAGGTAAGCCGCGA
>DAITAC010000178.1:0-5080 GCA_036824465.1 Burkholderiaceae bacterium | reverse complement strand
CGTGCGGCAAACCCGTCTTGACGGGCGCCGGCGCGATCAGTGCGTGATTGACGGGTGCCACCGGTGTGGCAGCAGCTCCGCGATGCGGCTGGCCGGATGCGTCGGCAGCCGCGCGAGCACGTCGCTCAGGTAGGCGTACGGATCGAGGTCATTCAGCTTCGCCGAGCCGATCAGACTCATGATCGCCGCGGCGCGCTGACCGGCGCGCAGGCTGCCCGCAAAGAGCCAATTGGATCTGCCGAGGGCAATCGGGCGAATGCGGTTTTCGATCCAGTTGTTGTCCGGCGGCAATCGGCCGTCGCCGAGATAGCGGGTAAGAGCCGTCCAGCGATTCAGGCTGTAGTCGATCGCCTTGATGATGGCGGAGCCTGCCGGCACCTTCTGCCGTTGTGCGATCAGCCACGTCTTCAGGTCATCGGCGATCGGCTGGGCCTTCAGCTGCCGGATCCGTCGTCGCTCATCGACGTGCAGGTCCTTCACTTCGCGCTCGATGTCGTAGAGCGCGCCGAAGAACAGGAGCGCCTGTTCGGCCACCGCACTTTTGTGGTTGGCC
The DNA here is from genome assembly GCA_036824465.1 of Burkholderiaceae bacterium. GTDB lineage: Bacteria > Pseudomonadota > Gammaproteobacteria > Burkholderiales > Burkholderiaceae_F > JAKOQB01. Next base: position 4,527 of record DAITAC010000178.1, on the reverse strand, counting down.
CACAGATCAAAGAACTTGCGTCTAGCGTGCGCAAGACATCCGGACTCGGTGATGTGATCACCGAAGAGCGCCTTGTAGCCCGCGTAATCGTCGCAAATCAGGGTGCCGCGCCAGCTCGCGTCAGTGTCCACCCCCAGGAAGGCCTGGGCATGCCGCCCGCCACGGGTCTCGGCGAAGTCGAACACCACCGCCTTCAGTTCGTCATAGACCGTGGTGCCGTAGCTCCACAGGTACGCGCGGTGCGTCTTGCCGTTGCCGGGCTTGAGCATCCGCACCGGTGTTTCGTCGGCGTGCAGCTCCGATCGGGTCAGCATCTCGGCCTTCAGGGCATCGACCAGCGGCTGCAACTCGACGCCGCAGACGCCGACCCACTGCGCCAGGGTCGAGCGCGACAGGCTCATCCCCGCCCGCGCGAAGATGCCTTCCTGCCGGTATAGAGGTAAGTGGTCTGCGTATTTCGCCACCAGCACCTGCGCCAGCAGTCCGGTGGTCGGCAGGCCCTTGTCGATGATGTGTGCCGGCACGGGTGCCTGCACCAGGGTCTCGCACTTCGCACACACCCACTTGCCGCGGATGTGCCGCTCCACCGTGAAGATCCCCGGCGTGTAGTCCAGCTTCTCGGCGACGTCCTCGCCGATGCGCTTGAGCGCACAGCCGCAGTTGCAGACCGTCGCTTCCGGTTCGTGGCGGATCTCGCGGCGCGGCAGATTGGCTGGCAGCGGCTGGCGCTTCGGCCGCTGCTTCGGCTCCGGACGCGATGCGGCCGGCCGCGCGCGCTCGATCTCGCGGGCAAGCGCCTCGAGATCCTCGTCGATCGCTTCTTCCAGCAGGCTTTTCTGTTCGGCGGTGAACGCTTCGCTCTTCGCGGCGAACTTCAGCCGCTTCAGCACCGCCATCTCGTGCGTGAGCTTGTCTATCGTGGCCTGCTTGTGCCGGATCTCGGTGATCAGGTGCGCCGCCAGGGCGCGCACTTGCGCTTCGGTCAGTTCATCGATGCACGCCGTTTTGATCACGGCGCGCATGCTGCACGAACACGCGTTACCCCGCTATCACCGCCTCGGGCAATTGCGCATTACACGAGATTGATCACGGCCGATTCACCCAAGCGCTGCCACGGCAGTCCGAGCACGAGCGCGTCGAACTGCTCGCGGCTCAGTGCAATGCGGTGCGAACCGGCCGCCGCCCAGAGGAAGCGGCCCCGATGCAATCGTCGCACTGCCAGCCACAGTCCAAAGCCGTCGTGCACCAGCACCTTGATCCGGTTGGCGCGACGGTTGGTGAACAGGTACGCCGAATGTGGATGCGCGGCACCGAACACCGCCACCACGCGCGCCAGCGCCGACTCCATCCCAATGCGCAGATCCAGCGGCTCCACCGCCAGCCACACGGCGTCGATGCGGATCACTTCAGCCACGCCCGCAACCAGGCCGTGCACTCGGCCGCCGCGGCCAGCGGCCAATGCACCTGCACACGTGCGGCGCCGCGCTGCAGTTCGATCCGAATGCTGCGTTCGGCACCACGGCCTTCGTCTTCGCGTACGGTCAGAGGAACAAACGGCACCACGCCATTGGCCGCGACCACGGGCGCAACGCCCGGAACCGTTCTTGCGCCGTGCGTCTCGCTGTGCGCAACCCAACGACGCAGCAGGTTGGCATTCAACCCATTGGCCAATGCGACCGCGGCAATCGATACCCCCGGCTGCCGACACGCCGCCACCACCTGCGTCTTGAATTCCTCGCTATGCCGGCGCCGCCGGATCCGCCCGCCCTTGACCAACACCACGCTCGTGTCCACGTGTCCACCAGAGAACCACAGTGGACACGATGCTCCCAACAAGAGCGCCACCGCTCAAGATGGGTTTGCCGGACGCATACACCACGACATCCGAGTCGAGGTTCGTCGCGGCGCCACGAAGAGCCATCTTTCCAGAAATTGCTGGTCCGAAGAAACCGGGCAGGTCAACCCCGTGTCCGGGGAATCAGGGGGCTACTTCAAGGGGCAACTCCAGCAAAGCCTCTTGCACCCTGAAACGAGTTTAGAGCGGCGCCTACGCACGACTCTTGTAGAGTCCCTCAATGAGGCCGACAAAATGCCACACGAGGATCTCCTTGTAGAAGGCCTCGTCCGGCGGAGACACCACCTTTGCCCGCAGCGCCGTTGCTGCAGCGCGTAGGAATTGCACAAAAACATAGAGTGGCACTCCCAGGACGCGTCGCTTACCCGGCATCCCCAGTGTCTGTGCCAAGTTCCGGCTGTTATGCATCCGCCATCGTCGAAAATACCGCCGGCGCGTGCGAAAGGCCTCAATGCGGTGGTGAACGCGAGCATCGGTGAGGAAGACTACTTTCTCGCCAGCAGCCAGAACTCTTTCAAAAAATTCGCCGTCCTCTCCGCTGGCCAGCACGGCGCCTACCCGCCCGCGCGACGTGTCGAACAGGCCAACGCGTTGAAAGAGATCCGCCCGCATCGCCATGTTTGCGCCGTATGGCGCCTGCGCTGCCGTGCGAATCACGTACGAATCGCCTGCTTCCATGCGGATTGCAAGAAAGCCGTGAAAACGCGTCGTAAGCCACGTGGGCGGGGGCTCTTCCCAGATCGGTGCGATGTAACCACCACATGCGGCTGCACCATGATGTGCCATGCCAGTTAGCGTGCACTCGACCCAGTCGGTTTCCGGAAGAACATCGTCGTCAGTGAAAAGCAGTACCGCGCCTCTTGCGCAGCGAACGCCGTGATTGCGTGCGTACGACAAGCCTTGCCTGCCTTCAAACTCGTAGCGAAGCAGCGGCCACTCCGCAGCCGCGCGGGCAACGACTTCACGGGTTTTGTCGCGTGAGTTGTTGTCGACGACGACAACCTCCCAGCGTAGATCGCCGGGAACAGTCTGACGACGCAGCGCCGCCAGAGTATCGACGAGCAGCTCGGCACGGTTGTACGTGCAGACAATGACGGTGGCATGGACCGACATTTCAGGATTCAATGCCGAAGTCTGTCTCGCGACGGAGGGCGCCCAGCAGCCGCCCACGCACGTGCCCGCAGGGATGCGGTTGGGCGACCGGAGCAACTGCCGGTTGGGAGATGCCGCGCCACCGCGTGGCGGCACCATCCGAGTACTGCCGCGCTGGCGACCCTGCGTGTTGTCTGCGCCGGTTCATAACCTATGGTTCTCGGATTTGCCGGGTATGCCTACCTCATTGGCTATGGGTCCGCCGCTCGAGCCGCTCGGCGCCGCAGGCGCGGATTTCTTCGACAGTAGCCCCACGAGCGCGCGGTGGATAGACAAGGGCAACAGCGCTGGCAACATGTACTTCCAGTCGCGCAGCGTCCCAAACCGGGAGCGCATAACCAGTCTGAAGATCGCTCGCGCGGATACGAGATCGCGCTGCCAATAGCATTCGTATCCGCGCCGCAGAAGCTCGCCGTGGGTAAGTCGCTCCAAGCGCTCTTTGCTCAGATGTGCCACAGCACGTGGATTCTGCTCGATGAATCGTCGCTGGATCATCCACACATCGCGCGCGATGCGGAGTTGATTCTTGGTCATTTGGGGGCCGTGATGGAATCGATAAAAGGCCAGCACTTCGGGCACGCGAACCAACCTGCAACTGGACGCCACTCGTAGCCAGAGATCGAAGTCCTCGCAAGAGGCCAAGTTCGTATCGAAGCAGCCGACGCGCGTCACTGCATGCTTTCGGATGACGGCAGCGTGAACCGGCCAGCGGGTGTTTTTGAGCAGCAGTTCGACTTTATCTGCGTTGGAATAGTCTTCCGGAACGAACGGCTTGCCTCGCCCCCCAGAAAGACCCACGTTTTGCCATCCGCAGTAGGCGATGTCAGCGCCGCTCTTGTTGAGAACGGCGACCATCTCCTGCAGGAAACTCGCGTCCCAATAATCGTCCGCATCCAGGAACGCAACGAGGCTGCCGAGGCTTGCGCCTATTCCGGCGTTGCGCGCGGCAGGTAGTCCGGCATTGGCCTGGTGCACCACTCTGATACGGTCGCCATAGGTTTTGAGGATTCTTGGAGATTCGTCAGTGGAGCCGTCGTTGACGACGATTACTTCTTTTTCACCGTATGTCTGCTCGAGGGCCGAATTGATTGCCTCACGCAGAAAGGCCGCGCCATTGAAGCAAGGGATTACGATTGATACGAGTGAATTTGCAGGGCTCGGCATGACGAGACGCACTTTTCAACGCAACCGGGTAAGCAGTCCCGCCCTGACCGTTAGTTGCTCACCACCAAGCATCCGTCGAATGTTCACCCTTCGGGCCGCGGTCAAGAGGTCAGATAAGTGAAACGAAGTCTCGCTGCCGCATCGTGCGGTGCGTGAGCGGTATCCGTTGCAACAGGGCATGACAATCGGGAATATCGGTTCGCCTTCGCCCAAGGCGAGGTCAAGCACCTGTTCCCGCCAATTTTGTTCGCAGCCTGCCAACGTAATAACGGCACATGGCGATCGACGATCCGTCGTTGCTGCCGAGCTGCAACTTCCGAAGCAAATGCTTAGGCGAGTCAGTGCCAAAAACGTCG
>DAITAC010000017.1:49910-53472 GCA_036824465.1 Burkholderiaceae bacterium | reverse complement strand
GGATCGTCGAGGAAGTCGATCCGCACCGCTAGCTGCTGCCGCCCATCCCGTCCCAGCGCGGCGCGAGCCCATGGTCGATGTCGAACAGATCCAGCACGCGCGCCAGTGTGTGATCGACCATCTGCTCAATCGATTGCGGGCGCTGGTAGAACGCCGGCACCGGCGGGAAGATCACACCGCCCATCAGCGTCACGGTTTCCATGTTGCGAATATGGGCGAGATTCAGCGGCGCTTCGCGCGCCAGCAGGACCAGCCGCCGGCGCTCCTTCAGGCATACGTCGGCGGCACGCGTGATCAGGTTGTCGGCGAGTCCGACTGCACATGCGGCCAGCGTCTTCATCGAGCACGGCGCGATCACCATGCCGATGCTCTGGAACGACCCGGAGGCAAGGCTGGCGCCGACGTCATTGACGTTATGGACTGCGTACGCGAGCTGTTCAACCTCGGCACGCTTCAGCCCCAGTTCCTGATGGACATTCAGAACGCCTGCCGACGACAGCAGCAGGTGCGTTTCAAGGTCGCTGCGCGCGCGCAGATGCTGCAGCAGCCGCACACCGTAGATGGCGCCTGAGGCGCCGGTGATGGCGACGATCAGCCGTCGGGCGTTGCCGCCGACCGTGGCGGCGGCTGCGCTCAAACTACTGCCGCTTTCTTCAGCAGCTCCTGCAACTCGCCGTTCTCGTACATCTCCATCATGATGTCCGAACCGCCGACGAATTCGCCCTTGACGTAGAGTTGCGGAATCGTCGGCCAGTTGGCGTAGTCCTTGACGCCTTGGCGCACTTCAGCGTCCTCCAGCACGTTGACGGTCGTGAGATTCTTTACGCCACACGACTTCAGGATCTGGATCGCGCGGCCTGAAAAGCCGCACTGCGGGAACTGGGCCGTGCCTTTCATGAACAGCACCACCGGATTGTCGGTGACGGTCTTCTGGATGAATTCCTTTGTGTCCATTGCAGTCGCCTGTCAGATTGCCAAGGAAAGGCAGTTTAAGCGCCTGCACATCCGGGCCGCAAACCGGGATTCCCCGCGTGCCGGTGCGGTTATCGGCGAAAGCGGCCTCAACTTTAGGCGCGCGGTCATTTGGAAAGCGCTCGCGATGTTGAGGTAATCATCGGCTCATCTTTTGCAGGCGCAGGTAATGTCCGTCCCGATGCCTCCGCGCGCAGGCGTTGCGAAGAAAGCGGGAGGGTGCGGTGCTCGTTCGCACCCTCCCGTGCGCGCTCGCGAAGCGGGCGTGCGCGGCCCGCGGATGGCCGCGCATGGCGCGGCCAAGAAACACCAATGCGCCCGCCGGCACCCTCCCGTGCGCGCTCGCCAACGGTCGCACCAGCGCTTCCAATGGCCCTCCGCGCGGCGCTCTTCGCACCCGCTCTAGTTAGTTGTCAGACCTTGTCCCCGGTCCGGCCGATGCATGCGCGTTCGAGTCCTGCGGCGTCGCGCAGCGTCCTGACGCCGTGCAATTCCGCTGCAGAAAACAGCTTCCGCACGGCCTCACCCTGATCAAATCCATGTTCGACCAGAAGAGCGCCGTTTGGCCGGAGGTGCGTCGGCGCACCGGCGATGATGGTGCGTAGGTGCACCAATCCGTCGGCAGCAGCAGTCAGTGCATCCGCCGGCTCGTCGTGCAGCGATTCCAGGTGCGGGTCGCCCACGGCAACGTAGGGCGGGTTGGCCACGATCGCATCAAAACGTCCCGCGATCCTGTCGTACCAGTCCGATTCGATGAACGTGACGCGCGCGCCAAGTTGCTTGGCGTTGCCGCGCGCCACGGCGAGTGCGGTCGTTGAATGCTCTACCGCGGAGACGACCGCGTCGGGCCGTTCAAGGGCGAGCGTCACTGCGACGCAGCCCGAGCCGGTTCCGAGATCAAGAATGTGCGGCGACAGCGCGTTGCGCACCGCGTTGAGGGTGGCGTCCACTAGCAACTCGGTCTCCGGGCGCGGAATCAGCACGGCGGGATTCACCGCGAAGTCGCGTCCGTAGAACTCCTGCGTGCCGAGCAGATATGCCATCGGTTCGCCGCGCGTTCTGCGCGACGTCAGTCCATCGAAGAGGGTCCGCTGCGCATCCGTGATTACCGCTTCAGGATGCGCGATCAGCCATTCGCGCCGCGCGCCGAGCACATGCGCGAGCAGCGCGCGCGCTTCGCGCGCCGGCAGCGCCGACGCCGCGAGCAGTTCACCCGCCGTCATGCGCCGGGTTGAGTCATCGCGGCCGGCACGACCCAGGCGTCGAACTGCGCCTCGGTGACATAGCCGAGCGCCAGTGCGGTCGCCTTCAGCGTCGCGCCGTCGCGATGCGCTTTCTTTGCGATCTCGGCCGCCTTGTCGTAGCCGATGTGCGGCGCCAGCGCAGTCACCAGCATCAGCGACCGATCGAGAAGTTCCGTGATCCGTGCCCGATTCGGCTCGATTCCGCGCGCGCAGTGCACATCGAAGCCCGCGATGCCGTCGGCCAGCAGCCGGATCGACTGCAGGGCATTGTGCGCGATCAGAGGCTTGAACACGTTCAGCTCGAAGTTGCCGCTCGCCGCGCCAATGTTGATTGCAACGTCGTTGCCAAGCACCTGCGCGGCGACCATCGTCAGCATTTCGCACTGGGTTGGGTTGACCTTGCCCGGCATGATCGACGAGCCTGGCTCGTTTTCGGGGATCGTGATCTCGCCGAAGCCTGCGCGCGGTCCGCTGGCCAGCCAACGCACGTCGTTGGCGATCTTCATCAGTGCGACGGCGAGGGTTTTCAGCGCGCCGTGCGCGAACGCCAGGGCATCGTGCGACGCCAGCGCCTCGAACTTGTTCGGCGCCGACGCGAAAGGCAGTCCGGTGAAATCGGCGATCTGTGCTGCCGCCCGCGTGGCGAACTCGGGGTGCGTGTTCAACCCGGTGCCGACCGCCGTGCCGCCAAGCGCGAGTTCGTACACATGCGGCAGCGCCGCCTCGACCGCGCTGCGCGCGTTCGCGAGCTGTTGCGCATAGCCGGAGAACTCCTGCCCGAGCGTCAAAGGCGTCGCATCCTGCAGATGCGTTCGGCCGATCTTGACGATGCCGGCGAACGCGGCGCTCTTTGCAGCCAGCGTCGAGCGCAAGGCATCGAGTGCAGGCAACAAATGGTCGCGCAGCGCAATCGCTGCCGCGACATGCATCGCGGTCGGAAACACATCGTTCGACGATTGCCCGCGATTCACGTCATCGTTCGGATGAACGAGGCGACCGGCGCCACGCGGTCCACCCAGCAGTTCCGACGCACGGTTCGCCAACACCTCGTTTACGTTCATATTCGACTGCGTGCCGGAACCGGTCTGCCAGACCGATAGCGGGAATTCGCCCGCATGCTGTCCCGCCAGCACTTCGTCGCAGGCAGCAATGATCGCGTCCGCCCTGCGCGCATCCTGCAAACCCAGCTCGCGATTCACGACGGCGGCGGCGCGCTTGACGATCACCAAGGCACGGATCAGTTCCGCCGGCATCTTCTCGGTCGACACCGCAAAGAACTGCAGCGAGCGTTGCGTCTGCGCGCCCCACAGGCGATCCGCGGGTACCTCGATCGGCCCGAATGTGTC
>DAITAC010000017.1:0-49810 GCA_036824465.1 Burkholderiaceae bacterium | reverse complement strand
GCGTCTGCGCGCCCCACAGGCGATCCGCGGGTACCTCGATCGGCCCGAATGTGTCCTTCTCGGTGCGTGTGCTCATGCGGTGTCTCCCAGCGCCGCCAGCAGCTCGGCCTGATGCTCGGCGGTGAGCGCGGCGGACAGTTCTTCCAGATCACCATCCATGATCTGGTCGATCTTGTACAGCGTCAGGTTAATGCGGTGGTCGGTGACGCGCCCCTGCGGGAAGTTGTAGGTTCGAATGCGTTCGCTGCGATCGCCGGAGCCGATCAGCGACTTGCGCGTCGACGCCTCTTTGCGCTGCTGATCCTGCACCTGTTTGTCCTTGATACGCGCGGCGAGGATCTTCATTGCCCGTTCGCGGTTCTTGTGCTGAGAGCGATCGTCCTGGCACTCGACCACGATGCCCGTCGCCAGGTGCGTGATGCGCACCGCACTTTCCGTCTTGTTCACGTGCTGCCCGCCGGCGCCTGACGCGCGGAACACATCGAGCCGGATTTCGCTCGGATCGATCTTGACGTCGTTGATCTCGTCGGCCTCCGCCAGCACCGCCACCGTGCACGCCGACGTGTGAATGCGTCCCTGCGCCTCGGTTTCGGGTACGCGCTGCACGCGATGGCCGCCGGACTCGAACTTCAGCTTGCTGTAGGCGCCCTGGCCGATGATGCGCACGATCACTTCCTTGTAGCCGCCCAGGTCCGACGGGCTTTCGGAGATCATCTCGGTCTGCCACTTGTGCCGCTCGGCAAAGCGCATGTACATGCGCAGCAGTTCGCCGGCGAAGAGCGCCGATTCGTCGCCGCCGGTGCCGGCGCGAATCTCCAGGAACACGTTGCGGTCGTCGTTCGGATCGCGTGGCAGCAGCAGGCGCTGCAGTTCATCCTCGAGGGTGACGATTCTGCCCTTGGCGGCGTGAATTTCTTCTTCCGCCAGCGTTTTCATGTCGGGCTCGGCCAGCATTTCCTGCGCGCCGGCGAGGTCCGCTTGCGCGCGGTTGTAGTCGTGAAAACGCGCAACCACCGGCTCGATCTCGGCGCGCTCCTGCCCCAGCGCCCGGTAGCGGTTCATGTCACGCGTGGCATCTTCGCTCGACAGCGCGACGTCGATTTCCTGCAGCCGCCGCGCCAGGTGCGCGAGCTTGGTTTGCATGCTGGGTTTCATTGGGAGAGTCGTGTAGCAGTTCCGTTCGCCCTGAGCCCGTCGAAGGGACGAAGCGTCGAACGCGCACCGGCGCGCTCGTGGTTCGACAGGCTCACCACGAACGGAGGCGGCAGCTAATGATCGGAAGAGGAGTAAAAGCGCGATAACAGCGCAACCAGGCGGGCGCGCTCGTCGTCGTTGTCCTGCCCGGACGCCTGATGCAGCGCCGCCACCGGCGCATGCAGAAACTTGTTCGTCAGCGCCTGCGACAGTTGCTCGAGCACGGCCTCGGGTGATTCGCCACGCGCCAGCAGCTTGCGCGCGCGCTCCAGCTCGTAGATCCGCAGTTCGTCGGCGCGCGTGCGCAACCCCTGGATGATCGGCACCGCGGCGCGCGTTCGCAGCCAGGTGTCGAAGTCACGCACACGTGATTCGATGATGGCCTCGGCCTGCGCCACCGCAGCCTGCCGGCTTTCAGTGCCGCTCTGGACGATTTTGCCCAGATCATCGACCGTGTAGACGTACACGTCATCGAGCCGCGCGACTTCGGGCTCGACATCGCGCGGCACGGCCAGATCGACGATGAACATCGGGCGATGGCGGCGACTCTTGATCGCGCGCTCGACCATGCCCAGCCCGATGATCGGCAGCGAACTCGCGGTGCACGACACCACGATGTCGAAACGCGCGATCGCCTCGGGCAGGTCTGCCAGCCGCATCGAGCGCCCGTGCAGCTTGGCAGCGAGCGTGTCGCCGCGTTCGATCGTGCGATTGGCCACCGTGATCGATTTAGGCTGGCGCGCGGCGAAATGCGTGCCGGTGAGTTCGATCATTTCGCCGGCGCCGACGAACAGAATGTCGCTGTCGGCGAGCGAGCCGAAGATGCGCTCAGCCACCCGTACCGCAGCGGCTGCCATCGACACCGAATGCGCGCCGATCTCGGTCGTGGTGCGCACCTCCTTGGCCACTGCGAACGTGCGCTGGAAAAGATGATTCAGCATCAACCCCATGCCGCCCGCATCACGCGCCAGACGCTCGGCCTGCTTCATCTGGCCAAGGATCTGCGGCTCGCCGAGCACCATCGAATCCAGCCCGCTCGCGACGCGGAACGCGTGGCGCACCGCATTCGTTTGCGGCAATGCATAGGTCGCCCGGCGCAACTCGTCCGAGTCAAGCTGCTTCTCCGTGGCGATGAAATCCGCCAGCGCGTTGCTGGCGGCCTGCGGCTCGGCGACCGCGCAGTACAGCTCCGTGCGATTGCAGGTCGAAACGATTGCCGCTTCGCTGAGTGCGCCCGCCGAACGTGGCGCCAGTCGGTCACGCAACCGGGCGATGGTGAGGCCGATCTCCTCGGGGACGAACGCCACCCGTTCACGCAGCGCGAGCGGTGCGGTCTGGTGGTTGATCCCGAGCGTCAGTAATTGCATGGCTTCGCCGGCAAGGCGTTGAATTCTAGGCCCTTTGTCGCCAGGTATCGGGTTCGCATCCGTTCGACCTGACCTGTCCCTGTTACGGTAGGAGTCACAAATCGGCCAACTGGTAGATTCTGTCGCACCCGCAGGCGGTCGGGGTAACCCCAGACCGTGCGGCTTGTCTCAGATCAAGGAGAAAAACATGTCACTGCTCTGGACCATTCTGGTCGGCTTCATCGTCGGCGTTCTGGCCAAGTTGCTGCACCCGGGCAGGGACAACATGGGCCTCATCATGACGACCGTGCTGGGAGTCGCGGGCTCGCTGCTGGCCGGTTATGCGGGGCAATTGATCGGCTGGTACCAGGCCGGGCAGGGTGCGGGGTTCATCGGCTCGCTGGTGGGCGCGATCGTGATCCTGGTGATCTACGGCATGGTCAAGGGCAAGACCGGCACGCCGACCTGATCGCCGATCCGGGGCCCGAAATGACTCGTTCAACCGCGCGCGCGCTTGCCCTGGTTCCAGCCAACGCACGCGACATCGAGGGCGCCACGCACCGCTGCCGCAAGGTGGTGATGAAACGCGCGCTGATCTCGGCCACTGCCGCGGTGGTGCCGATCCCGGGCCTCGATCTCGCCGTCGATCTTGGCGTGCTGATGAAGATGCTGCAGGAGATCAACACGGAATTCGGCCTGACGCCGGAACAGATCGAACTGCTGGCCCCGAAGCGGCGCCTTTCCGCCTACAAGGCGATTGCCGCCGTTGGCTCGAGCGTGATCGGACGGGCAATCACGCGCGAGGCCCTGTCGCTGATCTTCAAGGGGATGGCCAGGCGCATTGCCACCAAGACGACCGTGAAGTATCTGCCGCTCGCTGGCCAGGCCGTGGCCGCAACGATTTCATTTGCAGCGATCAAGTACATCGGCGACCGACATATCGACGATTGCGTCGCTGTCGCAGAACTGATCGGCGGCCGTCGCGCGCGTCCAGCGCACGCCTGAACTTTCCTCCCCGGTCCACATTCGCGCTGGCAAGCGCGAACAGCGTCGGCCGGGCGACAGGCCGCAGGGCCTGTCGCCTGATCGGCCTTTGGCACCCACGTGGGAGACGTGGATGGGGGGCGAGGCGTAGTGCGACCAGTCGACCTCGGCAAACGCCTCGTCGAAGGAATTCGACTGCCGCACCGCACTTCCCAACTTGTCGCGCAGGAACTGCAGATACGCGCGCGTCAGCGCGATGTCGGGTGCCGACGCGCCGTTTCCCGGGACAACCAACGCTGTCCTACGGCATCCCGTCTCGCCCCTATCATGTCGACATGAGTCCGACGCTATCCCGCGAGGGCACGCTGGGCGAGCTGGGCCGCGCGCTGATTCGGTGGTTTGCCGGCTGGTGGCGCATCGTTCACCTAGGTGCGCTGACACTGGTGCTGGCGCTGTCGCCGTCGACCTACCACCGCGCCAATCGGCAGGCGCTCGCGCGCAACATCTACCTGGATGCGGCGCCGAACCTGCTGTGGTTCACCGTGCTGTCGGCACTGATCAGCCTGGTGCTGATCCGCATCGTGGTGGTCACGGCGGTGAGCTATGGGTTGACGCAGTACGCGCTCGAGATGGTCGTGCGCGTGCTGGTGATTGAGCTGATTCCGCTCACCGCGGCGGTGTTCGCGGCCGTGCGCGTCACGCTGCCTAACGGGACCGAGATCGCCGAGCTGCGTGCGCGTGGCGAGTTCGAGTCGTTGCAGCAGCAGGGTCTCGATCCGCTGAAGCACGAAGTCCTGCCGCGCATCGTCTCCGGCGTGTTCTGCGTGCTGCTGCTCGCATCGGTGGCGAGCGTGCTCACGCTGGTGCTCGCGTACCTGCATGTGTACGGGTTCACGCTCGAAGGCATGGCGCGCTACACGCGCGACGTGGGCCGGGTGTTCAGCCCGCCGCTGACGCTGATCTTTGCGCTCAAGACGTTCTTTCTCGCGCTCGCGGTCGCGTTGATCCCGGTCGCTTCGGTCCTCTACGATCTGCCGCGCGGCGCGCGCATGAGCGCCGAGCTGCAGGGCCTGGTGCGCATGTTCCTGGCGATCCTGCTGATCGAGGCGGTCTCGCTGGTGGGCAACTACTATTGAGGCGCGCAGGGCCCGCGTCATGAACGAACAACCGTCCACATCGCCATCCCCGGTGGCGCACGTCGAGGTCAAGGCGGCGCTGCTGCTTTTGCTGCTCGTGCTGCTTTTGTGCGGCTCGATCCTGTATGTGATGTATGCGCGCGGTGTCTTCGAGGCCACGCAGGAACTGGTGCTGGTCGCCGACGACTCCGAAGGCGTGCGGCCCGGCATGGATCTCACGTTTTCGGGATTCCCCATCGGGCGCGTACGCCGCATCGAACTGGACGCCGACGGCGTCGCGCGCATCATCGTCGACATCCCGCGCAAGGACGCACATTGGCTGCGCGAGTCCAGTGTCTTCACGCTGACACGCGGTCTGGTCGGCACCACCAGCATCAAGGCGTTCACCGGCATACCGACCGATCCGCAGCTGCCGGACGGCGCGGTGCGCAAGGTGCTTATGGGCGATGCCACGGCCGAGATTCCGCGCCTGGTGGCGGCGGCACGTGAACTGGTGCAGAACCTGACCGCGATCAGCGCGCCGGATTCGCCTTTGAATGCAAGCCTCGCCAACGCACAGGCCGTGAGCGGCCGGCTCAAGGAGCGTGGCGCAATCGAATTCCTGTTCGGCAATGAAGCCGCGGCAAAGCAGGTCGTCGCCACGGTCGAGCGCACCCAGGCGCTGATCGCCAGGCTCGATGCGCTGACGGCCAAGGCCGATGCGCAGGTCTTCGGTGCCGATGGCGTGATGAACGAGACACGCGCCACCATCGTCGAGCTCAAGGCCACGCTCGGCGATGCGCGCGCCACGCTGAAACGCGTTGACGGCCTGTTGCAGGAAGTGCAGGGCGTGGCCAGCAACGCGCGCGTCGCCACGACTGACCTCGGTCCGCTGCGTGCGGAAGTCGAAGCTAATCTGCGCAAGATTGAACACCTGGTCGACGAAGTGAATCGCAAGTGGCCGTTCGCGCGCGACACGGAGCTGAAACTGCCATGAGCGAACGAGCCCCAAGCTGGCGCGTTTCGATCGCCGCGGCGCTGGCGGCCCTCCTTGCCGCGTGTGCCAGTGGTCCGCCGCCGCCCGACTGGCAGGCGAACGCGAAGGATTCGATGGATCGCGCCCGCGCCGCGTATCTCAAGGGCGATACACGCGTCGCGACGGCGGAGTTCGAGCGCGCGCGCGGCGAGATCGCGCGCACCGGTCGCGCCGATCTGCTGGCGCGCGCCGAGTTGATGCAATGCGCAGCCCGCGTCGCGAGCCTGGTATTTGAAGCCTGCGAAGGCTTCGAAAAACTGCGGCCCGATGCGCAGCCGGCGGAGCGCGCGTATGCAGACTACCTGGCAGCGCGCGTGCAGCCGCAGGATGTCGCAATGCTTCCGTCACCACAGCGCGCGGTCGCCACGGCCAGTTCGGAATCCGCGGTCGCGGCGCTGCAGGAAGTCAGTGATCCGCTGTCGCGACTGGTGGGTGCAGCGGTCCTGTTTCAATCAGGCCGCGCGAATCCTGCCGCGATCTCGCTCGCGATCGATACGGCGTCGGCCCAGGGTTGGCGGCGCCCCTTGCTCGCGTGGTTGAACGTTCAGGTCCTGCGTGCGGAGAAGGCGGGCGACAGCGCCGAGGTCGAACGGCTGCGCCGACGCATCGGCGTGGTGGAAAGCGCGAGGTGAGTCTCGGGGGTTGCTGAGAGTGGTGGCCAAGGGCGGAATTGAACCACCGACACAAGGATTTTCAGTCCTCTGCTCTACCAACTGAGCTACTTGGCCTTTTCTTGCAACAGCACAAATCGACAAGGATTTTGTCTCCGGCCGCTCGCTTTCGCTCGCCTAACCTGCTGCGCAGGTTGGCCTTCAACGCAACTTGCCCTGCGGCCAAGTTGTCAGTCCTCTGCTCTATCAACTGAGCTACTTGGCCGTCGCGTTATTTTGCGAGGCGCGGAGTTTACCGGATTCCATCGTGGGCACTGGTCGCGTCGATGACGGGAATCAACGGGCCTGCAACGCCGCAGAGTAGGGTGAGCTGGAACCCTGCCCGCGGTGCGGGCAACGCAGATGGACCGTACCGAAATCCCGCCACAGGAACGCGGCCTGACGCAGGCCGAGGCCGCCGAGCGGCTGCGCAGCGTCGGCCCGAATACCCTGCCGCGCGCACGTCCCGTGTCGCTCGCCTCGCGCTTGCTGCATCAGTTCGCCAGCCCCTTGATGTACGTGCTGGTGGCCGCGGTCGCGATCGACCTCGGCATTTGGTGGTACCACGGCGCGAGCGAGTGGCCGATCGAGGCGCTTGCGATCGCGGCGATCCTGCTGCTGAACGCCGGTTTCGGCGTCTTCCAGGAGCGCAAGGCCGAGGCCGCGCTGACGCGACTCAAGTCGATGGCCAGCGCCACCGCGTGGGCGCTGCGCGACGGCACGTTGCAGCGAGTGCCGAACGACGAACTGGTGCCCGACGACTGGGTGCGGCTCGAGGCGGGCGACCGCGTGCCCGCTGATGCGGTGCTGATCGACGGTGATGGGGTGATGGTCGATGAATCGGTGTTGACCGGTGAATCGCTGCCGGTCGACAAGGCCGAAGACGACGAACTCCTGAGCGGCACGCTGCTCGTACGCGGCAAGGGCTATGCGCGACTGACGCGCACCGGGCCGGCGAGCGCGATGGGGCGGCTCGCCACGCTGATCGGCACGATCGAAGAAGAAGCCACGCCGCTCGAGCAACGGCTGAATCGCTTCGGTCAGCAGGTGGCGTGGGCGGTGCTGGCGGTTGGCGCACTGATGATGGTCGCCGGGGTGCTGATCGATGGATTCAGCCAGCTCGACCGCATCTTCCTGTTCGCTGTCGCACTTGCGGTCGCGGTGATTCCCGAAGGGCTGCCGGCCGTGCTGACGCTGACTCTGGCGCTCGGTGTCGAGCGCATGGCCCGGCGCAACGCGATCGTGCGGAGGTTGTCATCGGTTGAGGCGCTCGGCTCGGTCACATTGATCGCCACCGACAAGACCGGCACGCTGACCGAGAACCGCATGACGGTGCAGTCGCTCGATGCGGTGGACGACGCGCACGCGTCCCGGGCCTTGCGCGCGATGGCCATTGCCAACGACGCGGAGTTCAGCACGCGCGCCGGCGATCCGCTCGAAGTCGCGCTGCTTGATTTTTCTTCCGCGCGCGGTCTGGACGTGGTCGCGCTGCAGGCGGCAGCGCGCATCAGTGTCCTGCCGTTCGACAGCGCGCATCGCCTGATGCGCGTGACCATGAACGAAGACGGACGCGTCGTGAGCTATGTCAAGGGCGCACCCGAAGCGGTCTTTGCGCACTGCCTTGCATCCGAAGCGCGGTCGCACTGGACGCAGCGCGCGCAACAGCACGCGGCGCAGGGTTTCCGCGTGCTGGCACTGGCGCAACGTGACGGCGAAGGCGAAGACGCGCTCGAATTCCTGGCGCTCGCGCTGCTTTGGGA
Organism: Burkholderiaceae bacterium; assembly: GCA_036824465.1. GTDB lineage: Bacteria > Pseudomonadota > Gammaproteobacteria > Burkholderiales > Burkholderiaceae_F > JAKOQB01. The sequence continues at coordinate 41,725 of DAITAC010000017.1, read as the reverse complement.
CCCGCCACGTGCCGAGGTTCCCGCCGCGATCCGCGCCGCGCAGGACGCCGGCATTCGCGTGCTGATGATCACCGGTGATCATCCGGCCACGGCGGCGGCCGTGGCCGACTCGGTCGGCATCGCCAGCGGTCGCACGCTGACCGGTGCCGATGTCGAGTCGATGTCGGCGGATGAACTCACGCGCGCGGTGCGCGACACCCGCGTGTTCGCACGCGTCACGCCCGAGCACAAGCTGCGCGTGGTCGAGGCGCTCAAGCGCGCCGGCGAGGTCGTCGCGGTCACCGGCGACGGCGTCAACGATGCGCCGGCGCTGAAGCGCGCCGATGTCGGCGTGGCGATGGGACAACGCGGCAGCGATGTCGCGCGCGAGGTCGCCGATCTCGTGCTCACCGACGACAACTTCGCCACTATTGTCGCGGCGATCGAGGAAGGGCGCAGCATCTACGAGAACATCCAGAAGTTCATCCGCTTTTTCTTCTCGACCGACCTGGCACTGGTGCTGCTGATCGTGCTCGGCCTCGGCATCGCGCTCGCGTATGGATTCGCCGAGGGCGGGCTGCTCTTCCTGCCGTTGACCGCGGTGCAACTGTTGTGGATCAACGTCGTGGCCGATGGACCGCCCGCGCTCGCGCTCGCGCTCGACCGCAACCCGGACGTGATGCGACAGCGTCCGCGGCCGATGAATTCGCCGCTGCTGGACGCAGCGTCGATCCGCTTCATCGCCATCAGCGGCCTGGTTAAGGCCGGCGCGGGTGCGTCACTGCTGTTTCTGCTGCCGCGCTACGGCGCCGATCTCGCGACGACGCGCACGGCCGTGTTCCTGCTTGAATCGCTGGCGCAGATCGTCTACGCCTACCCGGCGCGACTCGTCAGCGTCACGCCGCTGCGCAACTTCGCGTTGCATGCGGTCATTCTGGGTGGCGTTGCACTCCAGGTGGCGACGGTACTCGTGCCTGGCCTGCGCACGCTGCTCGGTCTGACTCCGCTGACGTCGATGCAGTGGGTTGCGGTCGCGTGCGCGTTCGCGTTGACGTGGGCCGTCGCAGAAGCGATCGGGCGCCGTGGCAAGCCCCGTGCCGCATAGATCGCGACACCCGGTTCGCGACGGCCTGCGCGAGCGTCACCACGAGGCCCCGACCGATCACTTGGCAGACTGCAACGTCAGCGTGATGCGCACAAGTTCGCCCTCTTCGGCGCGCGTGCTCTGGAAGCCCAGCGCGCCGGCAAGCTGAAGCATGCCGGCGTTGATCGCCAGCACGTCGCCTACCAGGCGCTGCGTGCCGCGGCCGCGGCAGTAGCCGATCATCTTCTTCAGCAGCAGGTGCCCGAGCCCGCGCCCCTTCAGATCGGAGCGCACGACGATGCCGAACTCGGCGCTGACGTTGTCCGGGTCCGTGACGGCGCGCACGGCACCAAGCGTTTCCGGCGCGCCGTCGGCGCCCGGCGCGAGCGCGATGAAGGCCATCTCGCGCTCGTAGTCGATCTGTGTCAGCCGCGCCAGTTCCGAGCGTTCGATCGCGCGCCGGCTGGTGAAAATGCGCATGCGGATGTCCTCCGGATCGAGCTTCTGCAGGAACGCCAGATGGCGCGGCTCGTCGTCGGGCCGGATCGGCCGCAGCAGCAGATGCTGCTCGCCCCACGGCACGGTCTCCTCCAGTTCGCGCGGGTACGGACGGATTGCCAGCCGCTCTGAACCACGCGCGGTCGTCGAACGCACGCGCACGCACGCATCGAGCGCGAGCACACTGGTCTCGTCAGTCAGAAGCGGATTGATGTCGAGTTCCGCGAGTTCAGGCAGGTCGACCACCATCTGTGAGACCTGCACCAGCACGCGGTACAACGCGGCAAGGTCGGCCGCGGGTCGGTCGCGATAGCCGGCAAGCAGCCTGGCGATGCGCGTGCGCGAGACCAGTTCCTTAGCCAACGACTCGTTCAGCGGCGGCAGCGCCACCGCGCGGTCGGCGACGACTTCAACCGCCGCGCCGCCGTGTCCGAACACGATCACCGGCCCGAACATTGCGTCGGTCGCCACGCCGACGATCAGTTCGTGCGCGTGCGGCCGGCGCACCATCGCCTGCACCGTGAACCCGTCGATGCGCGCCTCGCGCCGCGACCGCTGGACGCGTTTCATCATCATGCCGGCCGCGGCACGCAGTTCTTCGGCGGAGTCGAGATCGAGAGCCACACCGCCGACATCGGACTTGTGGCTGATATCGGGCGACAGGATCTTCAGCGCGACCGGATAGCCGATCGCGTCAGCAGCGGTCTGGGCCGCGTCGAACGAGTCGACGATGCGGGTTTCGACGACGGCAATTCCATACGCGGCAAGGAGCTGGTTGGCTTCCGGTTCGGTCAGCAGTTCGCGCCCGGCGTCGAGCGCCGCGCGCACCACGGCGCGCGCCGCCTCGCGGTCAGGTTTGAACGCCTCGTCGCTTGATGGCGGCGCCTCCATCAGTTGTTCCTGGTTGCGCCGGTAGGTGACGCTCTGGACAAATGCGCGCACCGCTTCTTCCGGCGTGTGATAACTGGCGATGCCTGCGTCGGTGAAGCAGCGCCACGCGGCTTCGACCGCCTGCGCGCCGAGCCAGCACGACAGCACCGGCCGGCGCGCGGCTTGCGCCACGGGCACGCAGGCGGCTGCGATGGCGTCGCTCGCCACGATCGCCGAGGGCGCGTGAATGAACAGCACCGCGTCACCGTCGTCGCAGTCGGTCAGCACCTTCAGCGTCTCGACATAGCGTTCGACCGGCGCATCGCCGATGATGTCGACCGGATTGGCGTGCGACCAGGTCGGCGGCAGCAGCGCATCGAGCCGCGCCAGCGTGGCCGGCGAAAGTTCGGCCACGCGTGCGCCGCCGAGCACAGCGGCGTCGGCGGCGAGCACGCCGGCACCGCCGCCGTTGCCGACGATCAGCAACCGATCGCCGGTCAGGCGCGGCGCGCGCGCCAGCGTCTCCACCGCGACGAACAGGTCGAGCAGGTTCTCCACGCGCAGCATGCCGGCGCGGCGAATGGCGGCGTCGAACACATCGTCCGCACCTGCCAGCACCCCGCTGTGCGATGCCGCCGCGCGCGCGCCTTCCGGAGCGCGCCCGGCCTTCACGACGAGCACCGGCTTGTTGCGCGCGGCGGCGCGCGCCGCCGACAGGAACTTGCGCGGCGTCTTGATCGACTCGATGTACAGCAGGATCGCGCGCGTGTCCGCGTCGCTGCCAAGGTAGTCGATCAGGTCGCCGAAGTCGACGTCGGCGCGCTCGCCGACTGAAATGAAATGCGAGAACCCGACGCCACGCGACTTGGCCCAGTCGAGCACCGCGGTGACCAGGGCGCCCGATTGCGACACGAACGCGAGCTTGCCCTTGTCCGCGCCGGTGTGCGCGAAGCTCGCGTTCAGTCCGATGCCCGGCACCAGCAGGCCGACGCAGTTGGGGCCGAGGATGCGCAGCAGATGCGGGCGCGCCGCATCGAGCATCTTCTGCGTCAGGCTGGCGCCGTCGCGCTCAGCGGCGGTCGACATTCCTGCGGTCAACACGATGGCGGCTTTTGTCCCGCGCTTGCCGAGTTCCGTGATCAAGCCCGGCACCGTGGACGGTGGCGTGCAGATCACCGCCAGCTCGGGCGTCTGCGGCAGGTCGCGCACGCGCGCATACGCCTGCTTTCCCGCGACTTCGCGATGCTTCGGGTTGACCGGCCAGATCGGCCCCGCAAACCCGCCCGCGAGCAGGTTGCGCATCACGGTGGCGCCGACGCTTGCCGGCCGATCCGAGCCGCCGAGCACCGCGACCGAACGCGGCGCCAGCAGGAAATCGAGATTGCGGATACTCATCGGCGATGCCCGCCGAGTTCAGTGGCGAGCTCAGTGGCAAGATCAGCGGGCAGTCTAGGCGCAAGGCCGGCGCAACGATCGCCGGATCAGCACGCGCGTTGATCGATGTCATCGCCATGCAGCGGGATTGATCCGCGCAGGCCGAACAATGCGGGCCCTCGCGGCTAACCTCGTCCAGATCAGCGCCTCGCTCTCCTATACTCGCGCGCCCGCTTCCATCTCATCTAATCGCGCATGGCGATCGTCAACATCAGCCGGTTCGTCCCGGGTCTGGCAGCACTGGCCACCGCTGCCGATCTGCGGAGATGCGGCGTGAGCGCCCTGGTCTTGTCGATCGTGGCGAAGATCGCCGTGGCGTCGAGTCAATGATGGGTTTCAATGCACTGCTGCCGCTGCTGGTTTTGCTGCCGTTTGCCAGCGGCCTGCTGCTGCTCATGCGGTCGAATGAACAGCGTCGACTGGCCGCGGCGCTCACCGGGATCGTGGCGCTCATCGGTTGCGCGACTGTCTTCGCGCTGTCGCCGGCGGTTTTCGCGGGCGAGATCGTGCGCTGGCGCATCGACTGGCTGCCGCAACTGGGCCTGGCATTCGGTTTCCGCCTCGACGGACTGGCGTGGTTGTTTGCGCTCATCATCTGCGGCATTGGCGCACTGATCGTGCTGTACGCCGCGTACTACCTGCATCAAGATGATCCGGCGGCGCGTTTCTTCGCCTTCCTGCTGTTCTTCATGGGCGCGATGCTAGGTGTCGTGCTCGCCGACAACCTGCTCCTGCTGGTGGTGTTCTGGGAACTGACGAGCCTCACCAGCTTTCTGTTGATCGGCTACTGGAGTCATCAAAGCGACGCGCGTAACGGCGCGCGAATGGCGCTCACGGTGACCGGCGCCGGCGGACTCGCCTTGCTGGCCGGCGTGCTGTTGCTCGGCCAGATTGTCGGCGGCTATGACCTCGATCTGGTGCTGGCTTCCGGCGACATGATCCATGCGCATCCGCTGTATCTGCCGACGCTGGTGCTGATCCTGCTCGGTGCGTTCACCAAGAGCGCGCAGTTCCCGTTCCACTTCTGGCTGCCGCACGCGATGGCGGCGCCGACACCGGTGTCCGCGTATCTGCACTCGGCGACGATGGTCAAGGCTGGCGTGTTCCTGCTGGCGCGGATGTATCCGGCGCTCGGCGGGTCGGACGCGTGGTTCTGGATCGTGGCGCCCGTGGGGCTGATCACGCTCGTGATCGGCGCCTACATCGCGATCTTTCAGCAGGACCTGAAGGGACTGCTCGCGTATTCGACCATCAGCCATCTTGGACTGATCACGCTGCTGTTCGGCATCGATACCCGGCTGGGCGTGGTGGCCGGGGTGTTCCACATCCTCAACCACGCCACGTTCAAGGCGTCGCTGTTCATGGCGGCCGGCATCATCGATCACGAGTCCGGCTCACGCGACATGCGCAAGCTGAACGGCTTGTGGAAACTGATGCCGATCACCGGCGCGCTGGGAACGGTCGCGGCGGCGGCGATGGCGGGCGTGCCGCTGCTCAACGGCTTCCTGTCGAAGGAGATGTTCTTCGCCGAGGCGGTCGCCAAGGAAGGGATCGGTGCGATGGACTGGATCCTGCCGGTCGGCGCCACCATGGCCGGCATCTTCAGCGTGGCCTATAGCACGCGCTTCATCCACGACGTCTTCTTCAATGGCGAGCCGGTCGGATTGCCGAAGACGCCGCATGAGCCGCCGCGATTCATGCGCGTGCCGGTCGAGATCCTGGTCATCTTGTGTATCGCAGTGGGGCTGCTGCCATCGATGACGATCGCGCCAATGCTCGCGATCGGCGCTCAGGCGGCGCTCGCCGGCGGGCCGTATGCGCCATTGCCGTCATACACGCTGGCGATCTGGCACGGCTTCAATCTGCCGTTTCTGATGAGCACGGTCGCGCTGATTGGCGGGCTGCTCCTGTATTTCGGCCTGCAGCGCATCGTCAATCTGCATCGCCTGGTGCAATTGCCGTTATGGATCGCCAGCGGAGGCCGCGAGGCGTTCTTGCGCTTCACGGACGCGAAGGTGCACGCGGCACGCGCAATCACCGCGACGATTGAAAGCGGCAGCCTGCAGCGCTACCTGATGTTGCTGGTGCTGCTGGCGATCTGTGCGGGGCTCGGACCCTACCTCGAACGCGGCTTCGGCTGGACAACGCCGATGTCATCCACGCCGGCCAACGCAGCGGTCTTCGCCGTGTGGGCAATCGGCGTGGCGGCCACGATTGGCACGGTGATCGCCTTCAGACACCGGCTGCTGGCGCTCGTGCTGCTGGGCGCGGTCGGTCTGGTCGTCAGCCTCGCCTTCGTCTACCTGTCGGCACCCGATCTGGCACTCACGCAATTGCTGGTCGAGATGGTGACGATCATTCTGATGATGCTGGCCTTGCACTGGTTGCCAGCGGAAAGCGCACCCGAACCCGGCCGTGCGCTGCAATGGCGCGACGGCGTGATCGCCGTCGGCGGCGGGACCGGCATCGCGGCGTTCACCTATGCGCTGATCACGCGCCCGTTTGACTCGATCTCGACGTACTTCCTCGAGACCACGGTGGAGCAGGGCGGCGGCACCAACGCCGTCAACGTGATCATCGTCGACTACCGCGGCTATGACACGCTGGGCGAGATCACCGTCCTCGGCATTGCCGGCATCGTCATCTACACGCTGCTCGCCGATTTCAGGCCGCCCGCCCAAGCTGCGAGCAGAGCCCCAACGTCGCACTCGCTTTTCCTTGCGCTCGCATCGGGATTGCTGCTGCCGCTCGCGGCGCTGGTATCGGTCTATCTGTATCTGCGTGGGCACAACGCGCCGGGCGGGGGTTTCATCGCGGGACTGGTGCTCGCGATCGCCATGATCCTGCAGTTCATCGCGCACGGACAGTTGTGGGTCGGCACGCGTATCGGGAGTGATTTCCGCGGCCTGATCGGCTGGGGTCTGCTGGTCGCGGGCGCCACGGGCGTTGTGAGCGGATTCTTCGGCGCGCCTTTTCTGACCAGCACGCATGCGTATCTGCCGCTGCCGATCGTTGGCGCGATTCCGCTCGCGAGCGCGGCGCTGTTCGATCTCGGCGTCTTTCTTGCGGTGGTGGGTGCGACGCTGGTCGCGCTCGTTTCGATCGGGCGTTTGGGCAACGGGGCACAAGCGGAGACGGCGCGATGAGCTTGGAACTGCTGCTCGCGGTTGCGGTCGGCGTCCTGGCCGGCGCCGGCATCTGGCTGCTGCTGCGCGCACGGACGTTTGACGTGATGCTGGGGCTGACACTGCTGTCCTACGCGGTCAACGTGTTCATCTTTTCAATGGGACGAGTGCGCATCGGGGCGGCGCCGATCATCGACAAGGGCCTCGCACCGACGCTGGCGAACTACGCCGACCCGCTGCCACAGGCGCTGGTGTTGACCGCGATCGTGATCAGCTTTGCGATGACCGCGCTGATCCTGGTGATCGCGCTGCGCGCCCGCGCAGAGACAGGGTCCGATCACGTCGACGGAATGGAGCCGCCCGCACCAAGTGCCGGCGGACGGCCATGATCGGATCGGAAATGTCGCACTGGCTGATCGCCCCGGTCGTGCTACCGCTGGTCGTCGGTGCTGCAATTCTGCTGATTGAGCGAAGGCGGCCGCGTTGGGCGGCGCCGATCTCGGTTGCTGCGACCATGGCGTTGCTCTTGATTTCGGTCGCGCTGCTGGCACGTGCGTCGAGCGGCGAAATCGACGCCTATCTGCTAGGAAACTGGCGCGCGCCGTTCGGAATCGCGCTCGCGCTCGACCGATTGACCGCGTTGATGCTGACGTTGACCAGCATCGTCGCGCTGGCGAGCGTGCTCTATGCGCGCGGCGGTGACGATGCGCGCGGTGCGCACTTTCACTCGCTGTTCCAGTTTCAGCTGATGGGACTGAACGGTGCATTCCTGACCGCGGATCTCTTCAACCTGTTCGTGTTCTTCGAAGTGCTGCTGATCGCGTCCTATGGACTGCTGCTGCACGGGGCCGGCGCGGAACGACTGAAAGCAGCCATCCATTACGTCAGCTTCAACCTGACCGGCTCGGCGCTGTTCCTGATTGCGGTGGCTTCGCTGTACGGGCTGACTGGCACGCTGAACATGGCGGATCTGGCGCAACGCGTGCCGCAGCTCGGCGTTGAGAGCGCGCCGCTTGTTCGCGCCGCCGCTCTGATGCTGCTGGTGGTGTTCTGCGTCAAGGCAGCGCTGCTGCCGTTGTACTTCTGGCTGCCGGACACCTACAGTGCCGCGTCGGCACCCGTGGCTGCCCTGTTCGCGATCATGACCAAGGTCGGCGTCTATGCGGTCGCGCGCATGTACACACTCGTCTTCGGTGACAGCGGCGGATTTGCTGCCGATGTGGCGCAACCATGGTTGCCAGCGCTGGCGCTTGCCACTGTGCTGCTCGGGGCCATCGGCGCGCTGGCGGCTGCGCGCCTGCGCACCCTGGCCGCGTATCTGGTGATCGCGTCGGCCGGCACCCTGCTGCTGGGTCTGGGACTTGGCCAGCCGATGACCGTTGCCGCGGTGCTGTTCTATCTCGTGAACAGCACGCTGGTGGCGGCGGTGCTGTTCCTGCTGATCGATCGCGTCAGCGCGATGCGCGATGTCGGCGGGGATCGGCTGGTTCCTGCGCGTTTCAACGCGGAGCGCGGAACGCTCGGTACCGCGTTTCTCGTCGCAGCGGTCGCGGTGGCAGGCATGCCGCCGCTCGCGGGATTTCTGGGCAAGGCGTTGCTGCTCGACGCGGCCTCGCGCACGCCGTACGCGGCGTGGGTGTGGAGCATCGTGCTGCTTTCGAGCTTTGGCGTGATCGTCGCGCTGGCGCGTGCCGGCAGTCTGGTGTTCTGGCGTCCGGCGCTGCCCGACGCCGTTTTGTCGTCATCGACCGATCGCACCTTGCCAACACAGGCGGGTGCGATCGGTGTGCTGCTTGTCGCGTTGGTCTCAGTCACCGTGTTTGCGCAGTCCATCGCTGCGTACACCAGCGCCGCCGCGCTGCAGCTGTTCGATCGCCATGCCTACATCGATGCGGTGCTCGGCGCCGAGCCGGTTCCGACGGCGATCCCGATCCGCGACATCATGGGCGGCAAGCCGTGAGAGGCTGGCTGCCCGCACCGCTGCTGTCGGCTGTGCTGTTCACGGTCTGGCTTCTGTTGAACAACACACTGGATCCGGCGCACATCGTGCTGGCCGCCGCGCTTGCGCTCGTCGTGCCGCGCTTCACCGAACGGCTGCGGCCCGACAAGCCGCGGTTGCAAAGGCCGGCGACGATCGTTCGCCTCGGCTTCACCGTACTGTGGGACATCGTGGTGTCGAATATCGAGGTGGCACGCCGCATCCTCGGACCGGAAGCGGCGATCAACCCGCGCTTCGTGTGGGTGCCGCTCGACATCCGCGATCCCAACGGCATCCTTGCGCTGGCCGGCATCATCACCATGACGCCCGGCACGCTGACCGCGGAGTTGAGCGAGGATCGTCGCTTCCTGCTCGTGCACGCCTTTGACGTGAATGACGAGGCGGCGCTGATCGCGCAGATCAAGGCGCGCTATGAGAAACCGCTAAGGGAGATCTTCGATTGATTGCCAGTGCGCTTCCCATTGCCATCGGTGCGTTCGTGCTCGCGCTGCTGCTCACCACGTGGCGCCTGCTGCGCGGGCCGAGCCTGCCCGATCGCATTCTCGCGCTCGACACGCTGTACGTGAATGCGCTTGGTCTGCTGGTGCTGCTCGGGCTGCAGTTCGGCACGATGCTGTACTTCGAAGCTGCGCTGGTGATCGCGCTGCTCGGTTTTGTCGGCACCGTCGCGCTGTCCCGGTTCTTGGTGGCGGGAGACATCGTCGAATGACCATCACGCTGCCGCTCTGGCTCGACGCGCTGGCCGCATTGCTGATCGTGATCGGTGCGACGTTCGCGCTGATCGGTTCGATCGGCTTGGCCCGGCTGGGCGATTTCTACAAACGCCTGCACGGGCCCACCAAGGCCGTCACGCTGGGTGTTGGCTGCACCTTGATTGCGTCGATGGCGGCCTTCACCTTCGGCACCGGCCACGTCAGCCTGCACGAGTTGCTGATCACGCTGTTCGTGTTCCTCACCGCGCCGGTTTCGGCGCACCTGCTGGTCAAGGCGGCGCTGTTACTCGACCCCACCGCCAGACCACCCGCGCCGCCCGCGGATTAGCTGCCGCGCCAGCGCTCGGCCTGCTTCCACATCAGGTCCGGCAATGACTCGGATGCGGAGTACTGCTCACGCATCCAGCGCGCATCGTTGGCGCGCGCTTGGGCCCAGCGCGCGATCTGCCTGACTGCAGCGGTTGCTTCCAGCGCCTGCGCGTGCGGCGCCAGTCGCTCGCACGTGGCAAGGATGTCCAGGTGAATCGGCCGATGTTCGTGCGACTGCGGGTCAATCAACAGACCGTCGAGACCGAACCGGCACGCCTGAAAGCGGTTATAGGTGTAGGTGAGGTAAAGATCGTCGTTGACGGCGGGACGGGGCTCTTGCAGCAGCAGACGCGCCAGGGCCTGCGCGTAAGCGGCAAGTGCGGCAGCCCGGTCGACCGTCAGCGGCGTGTCGAACACGCGGATCTCGATCGTGCCGAACTCGGGCTTGGGACGGATGTCCCAGTAGAAGTCCTTCATGCTTTCGACGACTTTCGCCGCGCGCATCTTTTCGAAATAGGCGACGAACGAGTCCCAGCGATCAACCAGAGGCGCGCGGCCGGACAGCGGAAATGCGAATACGGAATTGAGTCGCGACGAGTCGAATGCCGTATCGACGCCCTGGTGGTACGGCGACGAAGCGGCCAGGGCAATGAAGTGCGGGATGTAGCGGCTCATGGCGTGCAGCAACCGCATCGCGGTGTCGCCATCGACGCAGCCGATGTGCACGTGCTGGCCGAAGATCGTGAACTGCTTCGCAAGATAGCCGTACAGCGTTGAGACCTGGCGAAAACGCGGCTTGTCGAAGATCTGCCGCTCGCTCCAGCGCTGGAATGGATGCGCGCCGCCTCCGGCGATCAGCAGATTGAGCCGGTCGGCCGCGGCGACCACCGCATCGCGAATGCCGAGCAGCTCTTCGAGCGCCGTCGCATAACGCGCATGCACGCTGGTCGAGATCTCGAGCATGCTTTCGGTGATCTCGGGCTTGACGTCGCCGGGATGCTGCCTGCGCTCGATCGCGCGCAGCAGATCGTTGGCGCCCAGCGTCAGATCGCAATTGTGCCGATTGAGAATCTGCAGCTCGAGCTCGATGCCGATCGTCAGCGGCGCCGATGGCTTGAAATCGAGTTCGGTCATCGTCCGCCTTCAACGTGATCGACCGCCTCGCCCGCAGCGCGCAGCCCGAAATGCAGCATCAGCGGGCCGACAAAGGCGAGGATCGCAATCGCCAGGTGCATGCCGGTGGCGATCTCGCGCGCCACCAGTGGCGCCTGCCGTGTCAGATCCTCGAGCATCGACAGCGCCAGCGCCGACATCGGCATCAGCCCGAAGTTGATCAGCAATGCCTTGCGCATGGTCAGGCTGCTCGGCCGTGCCAACAGAATCACCGGCAGCAGCTTGCCGACAAAACGCGCGCCGGCGAATCCCACTGCGAGCGTCAGGACCTGCGCCCAACCGCTGAATTCGAGGGTCGCGCCGGTCAACGCAAACAGCAGCACCACGAACAGCATCGCGGTCTCGGGAAAACGCAGCGACACAAAGTGGCGGTCCCGATCGACGAGGCGTGCCAGAACTCCGAGCGCCAGCAGGGTCAGCGGCACCAGCAGCTTGAACAACCCGGCGATGGAAACCGTCAGCAGCACCATCGCCAGCGTGAGGGTGAACTGGAATGACGGCCGCCGCCCGAACGCACGCAGCAGCGCAATCAAGGCCCATGCCAGCACGCCCGCCAGCAGCAGTGATCCGGCGAGCAGATACAAGGGATGCAGCAGCATCGTCGCGACGGGGCTGGCCTCCTCGAAGTGCAGCCAGCCGAACATCAGCGTCAGGCCGATCACGGCGTAGGCGGTGTTCAACGCCGTGAACAGCAGCACGCGCTCGGTGACCTGCCCTTGCGCGCCCAGGTCCTTGACGCCGGTGATCACGACTCCGGCCGATGTCGCGATCGCGATCACACCGGCTGCCGCGGCGGCGATCGGTCGCACTCCGAACAGGGACATCAGCAGGAACACCGCGACGAACGAGAGCAGCGCCTCCAGCAAGCTGGTGACGAGCAGCCAGGGATTGCGCCGCAGCCAGGTGAGATCGACGCGCTGGCCAAGTTCGAACAGCAGCAACCCGAACGCGATATCGACCACGATGCGCAACTGCGCCAGCGTGACGCGATCGATCACGCCTGCCATCTGAGGTCCGAGCACGCACCCGACCGCCAGGTAACCGATGATGCGTGAGGTGTTCAGCCAGCGGCGCGCCGCTTCGCCAGCGAGGATCGCGGCCAGCAGCAGCACCGCGACCCACGCCAGCGGACCGATGGACGGAGGCCATACCGGCAGGAAGGGAAGATCGGTCAAGACGTCCGCTCCTCGACTCGCACTGCACTGGAAGCGCCGGCCCGCGGGTGGCCGCGTGGGGTGTGCTCGACAGACCGCAGCGGGCGCGGGTCGCTGCTCTTAGGGCTTTTTGCTCTCGTCCGCCGTATCGACGAACGAACGCAGTCTAACGGCGACCGTAGGTTGCCGCACTGGCCACTAAACGGGAGTGACACTCCTGCGCGTCACCGCGCAGGAGTCATCGTGCTGGACGGTTTCGGTGCGTTCCGGCGGTTAGTTCGCAATCAGCCGATCGATCTCGGCTTCGGCCTCGAGCCAGTCCTGCATTTCGTGGCCGGGCTCGAAGCCGCGCATCTGCGCGCGCAAGTACGCAGCATCCGCGATCATCTGTTCACGTTTCTGTGGCGTGATATGCGCTGCGCGGTCAGCCGCAGGCGCAGCGTCTGCCGCTGCGTCCTGCTTGATCTCGCGATGAATGCGTCTGGCCGGACGCTTCGCCGCGGGCTTGCGGGTCGCCGGTGTGACGGTTTGTGGTCTCTGTGCCATGACGGTCTCCTCCGACAACGGAATGGGGAATCAATACAGACAGGTCAATCTAGATCGCGCCGCTGACCAAAGGTTGCGAACGATCAGTGTGCTCGATGCGCGCGATACCGCAATTGCGCGTGACCCGTTCTTTGACCTGTGCCAGCCCGCCGAACCGTCGAACATGCATACGCGGCGGTATCGGTCGAAAATGCAGCCGAACCAGAGGCAGGAACAGGAGCATCAATGAAAAGCTCATGCATCACCATCGCGCGCGCATCCGCCGTATTGGGGATCGCAGCTCTCGCGCTGGTCGCGTCGACGGCGATGGCGGTGACCGCGGGCCAGACTGCGCTCGGCGGCCCGTTTGTGTCGGGCGGTATCGGCGAAAGTGAGATCGCGGCCCTCGACGCGCAGCGCGACAAGTACAGCCTGTGGGTGATCACGGCTGCCAAAGTGTCAGGGGCCTACCTGGCCGACGTCCGGGTTCGAATCAATGACGCGAAGAAGACGCCCGTGTTCGAGCACACGATGGCGGGCCCATGGCTATTGGTCGAACTGCCGGTCGGTCGATATGACGTCGAGGCGTCTTACGGCGGCCAGGCGTTCAGTCGCGCGACCACGATTCATCCGGGCGACCACCATCAGATGGTTTTTCACTTCGACGTCGCGGCCGACGTGTTGCCGAAGAGCCCGGAGCCGGCGAAGAAATAACCTGCTGTCCGCGCGATTGGCCGCGCGATTCGCGATAATCGCCGGATCATGAGCCCGCCGTCAGCAGCACAGCCTGCGTTCGATCTCGCCGTTGTCGGTGCCGGCGTTGCCGGAATGACTGCCGCGCTTGGCGCGGCGCAGCTCGGGCTCAAGGTGGGACTGATCGGTCCGGATGCGCGTGCGTTCGTGGCAAGCGATGCCGCACCATTCGATGCTCGCATCTACGCCTTGGCGCCATCGGTCGTCAACCTGCTTGACCGGCTGAAGGTGTGGCCACAGATGAACGTCGCGCGGGTGCAGTCGGTGGCCCGCATGCGCGTCTTTGGCGATGCCGGCAACGAACTGACTTTCGACGCATATCAGGCTTCACTCGAGCGCCTGGCGTCGATCGTGGAAGAGGGCGAAGTGGCGCGCGTGCTTGCGTCTGCATGCGGCTACACGCCGGGCATCACGCGCATGCGCGCATCGTTTGCGGGTTTGCAGCGCGATGCCGATCGCGCGCAGATCGAGCTCGATGACGGCAGTCCGATCTCGGCGCGTCTGCTCGTCGGTGCCGATGGCGCGAGCTCCGCGGTGCGTGCGGCCGCCGGCATCAGCGCCGATGAGACGGCATACCGGCAGACCGCGCTGGTGGCCAACTTTTCCTGCGCCGAGCCGCACCAGGGTGTGGCGTTCCAGTGGTTCTGCGATCAAGGCGTGGTTGCGTTACTGCCGCTGCCGGGTGATTTCGTCTCGCTGGTCTGGTCTGCGCCGGAGGCGCTCGCCGCGGAGTTGCAGACGCTCGATGCCGCGGCGTTCGCGCAGCGCGTCACCGCACGCACGCAGTCGGTCGTGGGCAATCTCGCGCTGCGAGGTGGCGTGCATGGCTTTCCGTTGCGAGTCATCCGCGTCGACCGGCTGGTCGAAGATCGCATCGCGCTGGTGGGTGACGCGGCGCACGTCGTTCATCCGCTGGCCGGCCAGGGATTGAACCTTGGTCTGCAGGACGTGTCGGAGTTGCTGCGCGTGCTGGCGGCGCGGGAAGAATTCCGCGATCCCGGCGACCTGGTTCTGCTGCGGCGCTATGCGCGGGCACGTGCCGAGGCGATCGACCTCATGCGGCTCACGACGGACGGTCTGGCGCGGCTGTTCGGGGCCGACGATGCGCTGGTGCGCAGATTTCGAAACGCGGGGCTGTCGCTGGTCGACCGGCTCGCGCCGCTGAAGAACGCGTTGATCCGGCACGCGGCGACGCGCTAAGCCCTTTGAAGTAGACGACGATTGGCGGCGGGGCACGCCTGGTCGGGGCGCCTGGCCCGATAGAATCGGGGTCGATTTGAAAGGAGTTCCATGTACCGAGTTCTTCTTGCACTGATCATCGCAGTCGCGGCGGCAGGAGCCGCAGCGCAGACGACGCCAGCCAAGCCGGCGGAGAAGGCCGCGGCCGCGAAGGCCGCGTCCGCGGAGGACACCATCCGCACTCGCGTCGAGCAGCGCTTCGGCGCCAAACCGACGTCGGTCAAGCTGATGCCGTTCGGGCTGTACGAAGTTGTGATCGGCACCGAGATTGCCTACGTCGACAAGGAGGTCTCATATCTGTTCGTTGGTCGCGTCGTCGACTCGAAAACGAAGGAGGACCTGACCCAGGCGCGACGCGACGAACTGATGACGGTCGACTACAAGACGCTGCCGTTTGACCAGGCCGTGAAGGTCGTGCGCGGCGACGGCTCGCGCCAGTTGGCCGTGTTTGCCGATCCTAACTGCCCGTACTGCAAGAAGTTCGAAAGAGACCTGGCGGGCATGAAGAACGTGACGATCTACACGTTCCTCTATCCGATCCTGTCACGGGATCCAAGTTCGCCCGCCGATTCGTTCGAGCGTGCCCGCAGTGTCTGGTGCGCAAAAGATCGAGCAGCGACATGGAACGACCTGATGCTCGACGGCAAGGTGCCCGCTGCAGCGGCGGCGGACTGCAAGCATCCATTGCAGCAGAACCTCGCGCTCGGCCAGAAGCTCGAAGTGACCGGGACGCCGACTATCTTCTTTACCGACGGCCGCCGTCTGCCGGGCGCAGTGCCGCTCGAGCGCATCGAAGCCGGGTTGGCGCGCGCCGCCACCGAGAAGAAGTAGAGAAGTGACGCCGACGCTCAGCGCGCAACCAGTTCTTCGGGCCGCATGCCAATAGGCGTCAGAATCCACGCCTGCACGTCGTGACGCTGACGTCCGGCATGTTCGCCGGCGTCGCGTCCGAATCCCCAGAAGAAGTCGAAGCGCAGCGGTCCACGGATCGCGCCGCCGACGTCCTGCGCCAGCATCAGCCGCGCGAGCGGCGCCCCGCTCGTTGGATGCACGGTGTTCACCACGACCGGGCTGCCGATCGGAATGAAGTTCGGATCGACCGCGAGCGAGTAGCCAGGCGTCAGCGCGATGTTCATCGCGCCGACCGGCCCCGCGTTCGGATCGCCAAGCGGCAGTTCGCGGAAAAAGACGAAGCTCGGATTCTGATTCAGCAGCTCCGTGACACGCTGGGGATTGGCGAGCGCCCAGGCGCGGATGCCCTGCAGCGAGGCGTCCTCGAGTTTCAATTCGCCGCGTTCGACGAGGATGCGCCCGATCGACTGATAGGGATGGCCGTTGGCGTCGGCGTAGCCGACGCGAACCGCACTTCCATCGGGCAGGCGCACTCGCCCGGAGCCCTGCACCTGCAGGAAGAATGCGTCAATCACATCATCGACCCATAGCAATTCAGCACCCTGAAGCCGCGCGCGACCGTCGATTTCGGCGCGTGACCAATAGGGAACGACGCGCTTGCCATCGAGCCGCCCGCGCACGCGTTTGCCGGCGAGTTCTGGATACATCGAGCCCAGTTCAACGGTCAGCAGATCGTCGGGGACCCGATAGAGCGCATGGATGAACGGTCCGCCCCGGCTGCGACTGCCGGCGAGTTGCGGCTCGTAATAGCCGGTGGTGCGGCCGCGGTCGCTCTCCGCGATGACGCGTGGTTCGACCTTTGCATCGGCGCCGAGGTCTTCGCGCGTAATGGCGAGCACGCGCCAGACTTGCAGGTGCTGAGCGAGTGCCGCGCGCATGTTGCGTGCATCGTTGGCGCTGACCTGCGCCGCGGCGCCGCATAGCGGCGCCCAGGCCGCGCGGCGCGTTCCTCGATCGAACACACGACAGGACGCCAGCAACGCGGGCCACGCGGCAATCAGATCAGCGTCGGCGAGCGGCGGCAGCACATCGAACGCAACCGGCACATAGCGCGCCTGTGTCACTGTCTTGATTGACGGTGGCGGAGGAGGAGCCGGCTTCGGCGGCGTTACGCACGCCGCCAGCAGCAACGTCAGCGCCACGATCGCCGCATGCCTAGAATGTCCGCCGACTGTCGACCGCCGACGGCCGACAGGGCAGTATTGACTCCCGACTCCCGACTCCCGACTCCCGACTGCCATGTGGCTGATCATTCTCGAAGCGCTGCTGGCGCTGGGACTACTGGTTTTCATCGTCTGGTGGACGATGTTTCACGGCCGCAGGAAACCGCCATCGGACGGTCCGGGGCCGTAGTCAATGCAGGGTGCGCGGCATCGACAGCACGAACTCCGGAATTTCCGCATCAAAGCGGGTGCCGTCTTCGGCGACGCAGAAGTACGTGCCGCGCATCGTGCCGACCGGTGTCTCCAGCGGGCAGCCGCTGGTGTACTCGAACGCTTCTCCCGGCCGCAGCACGGGTTGCTCGCCGACCACGCCCTCGCCACGAACTTCTTCGATGTGCCCATCGGCATCGGTGATGATCCAGTGACGTGAGAGGAGCTTCGCTGTGACCTCGCCGATATTGCGCACCGTCACCGTGTAGGCGAAGACGTACTTGTCCTCCTCCGGATCCGAATGCTCGGGCAGATACTGCGGGCGCACGCTGACCTGGAATTCGTATTTCGCCATTTTGATTCAGTCGCGAGTCACGAGTCACGAGTAAAGGCTTGGTCCTTGCCGTCTCCGGTCCACTCGCGACTAGCGACTCGTTACTCGCGACTGTTTGTTCGTAGAATCTGCCCGAACCTCAACGACCCGGACTGCCTTCATGGATTCTCGCATTGCTCCCAGCATTCTGTCCGCCGACTTCGCGCGTCTGGGCGAGGAGATACGCAACGTCGTTGCCGCCGGCGCCGACTGGATCCACTTTGACGTGATGGACAACCATTACGTTCCCAATCTCACCATCGGCCCGCTCGTGTGCGAGGCGATCCGGCCGCACGTGCAGGTGCCGATCGACGTGCACCTGATGGTCGAGCCGGTCGATGCCCTGGTGCCAATGTTCGCCAAGGCGGGCGCCAACGTGATCACGTTTCACCCGGAGGCGTCGCGCCATGTTGACCGCACGCTGGCACTGATCCGCGATCAGGGCTGCAAGGCGGGGCTCGTATTCAACCCGGCGACGCCGCTGGGCTACATGGACCATGTGATGGAAAAGCTCGACCTCGTGCTGCTGATGTCGGTGAACCCGGGGTTCGGCGGTCAGGCTTTCATTGCCGAAACGCTCGCCAAGCTCGGCCAGGCGCGCGCGCGGCTCGAGGCCTGGAAACGCGCGACCGGAAAAGCCATCTTGCTCGAAGTCGACGGCGGCGTGAAGGTCGACAACATTCGAGCCATTGCCGCAGCGGGCGCCGATACCTTCGTCGCCGGCAGCGCGATCTTCGGCGCCAAGGACTACAAGGCGACGATCGCCGCGATGCGGCGCGAGATCGCCGCCGCGCAGCGCGTGGTCACGCAACAGGCCGCCGAAGAGGAAAACGTGTTCCGCGGCGCGTAGTCGAAGGGCCGCGTGAATCCAATTCAGTTTCACATGGTCGGTGGCGCACCGACGCCGGTCGCGCCGTTTTCTCATGCCACTGAAGTCGACGGCTGGGTCTTCGTGACCGGCCAGATGCCCACGTTGCCAGGCGCACCCGATGCGCCACTGCCCGCCGGTATCGAGGCGCAGACCCGGCGCGTGATGGATAACCTCGCGATCGTGCTGGCCGGCATTGGCCTTGGGTTGCAGCACGTGGTATCGGCGCGCGCATACCTGACGCACTTCGAAGCGGATTACGCGCGCTTCAACGCCGTGTATGCAGGCTACTTCGCGGCGGGGCGGCTGCCGGCGCGCACGTGCATCGGTGTGACAGCGCTTGCCCGGGGCGCGCGGGTCGAAGTCGATCTGCTGGCCCATCGCCCAAATGAGCGCCCGACATGATTCGGGCGGTGCTGATCGACCTGGACGGCACGTTGATGGACACTGCGCCGGACCTGGCCGAAGCGGCCAACCGCACGCGGGCGGATTTTGGCCTGGCGCCGCTGACGCTTGAACGCATTGCCGCCTTCGTCGGCAAGGGGGCCGACGTGCTCGTGCATCGCGCGCTGACCGATGATCTAGATGGATATGCCGGCGCGGACGACTTCGCGCGCGGCCGCGCCGCGTTCTATCGCCACTATCACGCGACCAACGGCGAGATGGCGATCGTGTTCCATCACGTTCCCGAGGCGCTGCGGCTGCTGCAAGCGAGCAACCTCAGGCTCGGCTGCGTGACCAACAAGCCGCGCGAGTTCACGGTGCCGCTGCTCGACCGCGTGCAGCTGGCCGGCTGGTTCGATGCGGTGGTCGCGGGTGACGACGTGAAGGAGAAGAAGCCGCATCCAGCCCTGCTGCTCGCCGCCTGCGAGCGGCTTGGCGTCGCGCCGGCCGAGGCGGTGATGATCGGGGATTCGATCAACGACGCGCTCGCGGCGCGCGCCGCCGGCTGCAACGTCGTCCTCGTCGAAACCGGCTACAACGAGGGCGAACATGTGAGCACGCTTGCCGGCTCGCCGGGTGTCTTTGCTATAGTGCCCACGCTGCTCGACGCAGCACAGACAATCCAACTTTCACTTCGATAATCTCGACGACGGGATGCGTCACCTCGACAAACGGATCGACCTCAATCGCTGGGCCTGGTGCCGGTTCTGCCCAATGAACTGGCACGCCCAGGGGGTCTGGTTCTGGCGTAGCTAGCGCCGCGTTGCCGTGCCCCGCACGGCCTCTTTCGTTGTCGATAATTCCCAGCGCACTTTTCAGCTGCGCGATGTTTGCAGGTGACGCATGACCGAACTTGAATTCAAGGCCCTTGCCGCCCAGGGCTACAACCGCATCCCGCTGATCGCGGAGAGTTTTGCCGACCTCGACACACCGCTGTCGCTGTATCTGAAGCTGGTCAAGAGCCAGTCACAGAGCGCCAACTCCTACCTGCTTGAGTCGGTGGTGGGGGGTGAGCGCTTCGGGCGCTACTCGTTCATCGGGCTGCCGGCCCGAACTGCGCTCAAGAGCTTCATTGGCGTCAGCGGGGTCGCTGGCAAACATCGCACCGAGATCGTCACCGACGGCCGCGTGGTGCAGGAAGATCATGGCGATCCGCTCACGTTCATTGAGCGGTTTCTCGCGCAATTCAAGGTTGCGGTGCGGCCGGGGCTCCCGCGCTTCTGCGGCGGATTGGCCGGCTACTTCGGCTATGACACGGTGCGGCTGATCGAGAAAAAGTTGGCCACACCCAAGCCCGACGACCTCGGACTGCCCGACATCCATCTGCTGCTGACGGAGGAACTTGCCGTCATCGACAACTTGAGCGGGCGCGCGTACCTGATCGTGTACGCGGACGCCACGCATCCCGAGGGCTATCAGCGCGCGCGTGAACGGCTGCGTGAACTGAAGACGCGTCTGCATCGGCACATCGAGCCGCCGCACACGCGCGCCAGCCTGCGCCGGCCCGAAATGCGCGAGTTTGGCAAGGACAGGTATCTAGCCGCGGTTGCGCGCAGCAAGGAATACATTGCCGCGGGCGATGTGATGCAGGTGCAGATCGGGCAGCGGATCAGCAAGCAGTTTGCGGATGCGCCGCTATCGCTGTATCGCGCGCTGCGCACGCTGAATCCGTCGCCGTACATGTACTACTACGACCTGGGCGACGCGCATATCGTCGGCGCCTCGCCCGAGATCCTGGTGCGCAGCGAAGAGCGCGATGGTGAGCGCTATGTCGCCATCCGCCCGATCGCCGGCACGCGTCCACGCGGCGGCACACCGGAGAAGGACGCGGCTCTCGCGGCTGAACTCCTGGCTGATCCCAAGGAGCGCGCCGAGCATCTGATGCTGATCGATCTTGCACGCAACGATATCGGCCGCATCGCCGAGATCGGCAGCGTCAAGGTGCCGGAGCAGTACGTGATCGAGAAGTACTCGCATGTGATGCACCTGGTCAGCCACGTCGAAGGCAAATTGAAGGCCGGCCTGACCAACCTCGACGTGCTGCGCGCAACGTTTCCCGCCGGCACGTTGAGCGGCGCGCCCAAGGTGCGCGCGATGGAGATCATCGACGAGCTCGAACCGGTCAAGCGCGGCATTTACGGCGGCGCCGTTGGCTACCTGTCATTCGCGGGCGACATGGATCTGGCGATCACGATCCGTACCGGCGTGATCAAGGGCAACGTGCTGTACGCGCAGGCCGCCGCCGGCATCGTCGCCGATTCGGTCCCCGAGATGGAGTGGCGCGAGACGGAGGCGAAAGCCCGGGCGGTGTTGCGCGCGGCAGAGACCGTTGAGGATGGCTTCGATGTCGACTGAAGCGATTGCCATCGAGCCGCGCGTTGCGCTGCTGACCGGCCTGCGTCCGACCGGTTCGCTGACGCTGGCGAATGTGGTCGGCGCGGTGCAGCCGATCCTGCGCCGACAGGCAGCGAGCGACAAGCCGATCCTCCTGTTCGTGGCAGACCTGCATGCGCTGACCGACAACGCACCCCAAAGCGTCGCGCAACAGGTGCGTGCAACGGTGCGCGACCTGCTCGCGCTCGGCATCGACACGACGCGGGTGCACGTGTTCGTGCAGTCGGCGCTGTCGCACGAAGTCAACGAACTGGCAAGCCTGCTGGCGCGCGAGGTGCGCGTGTCCGAACTGCTGCGGCAACCGAGCCTGAAGGAGAAACTGCGCTCCGGGCAGCAGCCCGAGAACGCCACCGCCGCGCTGTTGATGTATCCGGTGCTGATGGCGGCCGACATCCTGATTCATCGCGCCGCGCAGGTGCCGGTCGGTCAGGACCAGCTCGCGCACCTCGAACTGGCACGGTTGATTGCGCGTCGCTTCAACACCGACTACGGCGCCACGCTGGTCGAGCCGCAGCCGCTGCTGGCGGACGCGTTGCGCATCCTGGCGCTGCGCGGCGACGCCAAGATGAGCAAGAGCGACCCCGAAACCGCGTTGCTGTTGTCCGACGACGACGCGCAGATTGAACGCAAGGTCGCCGGCTGCCAGACGGCTCCCGAAGGAGAAGCGTCGTCGCATCTGGACAGTCACGTCAAACTGATCGAGGCGCTCGATTCCGGCGCCGGCGCACGGGCGAAAACGCTGGTGGCCGCGCACCTGGGCGGCGCGCGGGTCATGGCCGAATTCAAGCGCGTCTTTGCCCAGGCCGTGATCGAGTTCGTGCGCGGCGTGCGCGCGCGCCGCGCGGCCCTCGACGATGCCAGGATCGATCGCGTGCTGCGTGACGGAACCGCGTTTGCGCGCGCGAGCGCCGCGCGCACGCTGGACGAAGTACACACGGCGCTTGGCTTTCGCACGTTCGCCGCCGCATCTTCAGGAGACGGCCGATGACGATCGACCTGCGCAGCGACACCGTCACCCGCCCATCGCCCGGCATGCGCAAGGCGATGGCCGAGGCCGATGTTGGCGATGACGTGTTCGGCGACGACCCGACCGTGAATCGCCTGCAGGCGGTGCTTGCTGAACGGCTCGGCTTCGAGGCGGGCCTCTTCATGCCGAGCGGCACGCAAAGCAATCTCACCGCGCTGATGACGCATTGCCAGCGCGGCGACGAGGTCATCGTCGGGCAGAACGCGCACACCTACCGCTCCGAAGCGGGTGGTGCTGCGGTACTGGGCTCGATCCAGCCACAGCCGCTCGACAACGCCGCCGATGGTTCGATCCCGCTCGAAAAGATCGACGCCGCGATCAAGCCCGACGATCCCCACTATGCACGCACACGCTTGCTGGCGCTGGAGAACACGATCGGCGGCAAGGCGGTGGCGCTGGCGTACTGCCGGCAGGCGACTGAACTTGCCCATGCGCGCGGTCTCGCGACGCATCTGGACGGCGCGCGTTATTTCAACGCGGTCACCGCGCTTGGCTGTGAAGAGCGCGCGCTGGCAGGCGGTTTCGACAGCGTTTCAATTTGCCTGAGCAAAGGCCTGGGCGCGCCGGTCGGTTCCGTGCTGCTCGGCTCCCGCGAGTTCATCGAGCACGCGAGGCGGTCACGCAAGATGCTCGGCGGCAGCTTGCGGCAGGCGGGTGTTCTTGCCGCGGCAGGGCTGTACGCGCTTGAGAACAACGTCGCGCGCCTCGTCGAGGATCACGCGAATGCGCAGCGGCTCGCCGATGGGCTGCGTGCCATCCAGGAATTGGCGGTCGACGGGCCGCAGACGAATATGGTGTTTGTCCGCGTGCCGGATGAGCGCGTCGCCGCCCTGGCCGCGTGGCTGCGTGAGCGCGGCATCATCGTCCTGCCTTACTCGCCGATGCGGCTCGTCACGCATCTGGACGTCGACCGCGCCGGCATTGACCGCGCGATTACCGCCTTTGTGGAATTCTTCGCGTCAAGGAAGGGTGGCGAATGAACCACAGAGACACAGAGATCACAGAGAGCAAGCCGGATGAACTGACGGGATCGGTGATCGGCGCAGCGATCGAGATTCACCGCGTGCTCGGGCCGGGTCTGCTCGAATCTGCCTATGAGCAGTGCCTTGCGAGGGAGTTGTCACTTCGAGGAGTTCAGTTCAGGACCCAGGTCGCACTCCCAGTGGAATACAAAGGCGTTCGACTCGAGATCGGTGACCGAATGGACTTCGTCGTCGAGGACCGGTTGTTGCTCGAACTGAAAGCGGTTGACAAGCTTCTTCCCATTCACGAGGCCCAGGTTCTGACGTACCTGCGGCTATCCCGGCTCCGGGTTGGACTTCTATTGAACTTTGCAGAGAAGGTAGTGAAGGACGGTATTCGTCGAATCGCGCTTTAGCCTCTGTGTCCTCTGTGTCTCTGTGGTGAAAAATGCTCTTGATGATCGACAACTACGACAGCTTCACCTACAACCTGGTGCAGTACTTCGGCGAACTGGGCGAAGAGGTGCGTGTGGCGCGCAACGATGAAATCACGCTCGACGAAATCGCGGCCATGAAGCCGGACCGCATCTGCATTTCACCGGGGCCGTGCTCGCCGACGGAGGCTGGCATTTCGCTCGATGTGCTGAGGCGGTTCGGCGGTCAGGTGCCGATTCTCGGTGTCTGTCTCGGCCATCAGGCAATCGGGCACGCGTTCGGTGGCAAGGTGATTCGCGCGCAGACCCTGATGCACGGCAAGACCGCGCCCGTCGAGCACACCGGCAAGGGCGTGTTCAGCGGACTGCCGTCGCCGTTCACGGCGACGCGGTATCACTCGCTGGCGGTCGAGCGTCCCTCACTGCCAGAATGCCTCGAAATCACCGCGTGGACGGCCGACGGCGAGATCATGGGTCTGCGTCACAAGACACTTGCGGTCGAGGGCGTGCAGTTCCATCCGGAGTCGATTGCGACTGAACATGGGCATGCGTTGCTGAGGAATTTTGTGCGGCAATGAGTCTTGCACTGGCCCGCGCGGCTGATGCCGCGCTCCAGCCCTCACCCCCTGCCCCTCTCCCGGCGGGAGAGGGGAGTTAATTGAACTCAGCGGCACTGATGTGCCGCTTCGTTGAGGAGTCGTTCCATGGCCATCACACCGACTGAAGCGCTGATCCGCTGCATCGAGCATCGCGAAATCTTTCAGGACGAGATGCTGTCACTGTGGCGCAAGCTGATGAGCGGCGAACTGACGCCGGTGCAGATCGCCGCGGTCACGATGGGGCTGCGCGTGAAGAAGGAGACGATCGGCGAGATCGCTGCCGCCGCGCAGATCATGCGCGAGTTCGCCACCAAGGTCGAGGTTGCCGAGCACGAGAATCTGGTCGATATCGTGGGCACCGGCGGGGACGCTGCGCATACGTTCAACATCTCGACCGCGGCGATGTTCGTCGCTGCCGCGGCCGGCGCGCGGGTGGCCAAGCATGGCGGCCGCAGCGTGTCATCGAGCTCGGGCAGTGCGGACGTGCTCGAAGCGCTCGGCGCCAATATCAACCTGTCGCCGGAGAAGGTGGCCAAGTGTCTGGGGGAGACCGGCATCGGCTTCATGTTCGCGCCCAGCCATCATGCCGCGATGAAACACGCCGCGCCGGTGCGCAAGGAACTCGGCGTGCGCACGATCTTCAACATCCTCGGGCCGCTGACCAATCCGGCCGGTGCGCCCAACCAGTTGATGGGCGTGTTCCATCCCGACCTGGTCGGCATCCAGGTGCGCGTGCTCAAGCAACTCGGCAGCCGGCATGTGATGGTTGTTTACGGCAAGGACGGCATGGACGAAGTCTCGCTCGGCGCGGCGACGATGGTCGGCGAGCTGAAGAACGGCGACGTGCGCGAGTACGAGATCCATCCGGAGGATTTCGGGTTGTCGATGGTTTCGAATCGGGGGCTCAAGGTCGGTAACGCAAACGAATCTCGTGCGATGGTGCTGGAGGCGCTGGAGAATGTGCAGGGCACGCCGCGCGAGATCGTGACGCTCAATGCCGGCGTGGCGCTGTACGCGGCCGATGTCGCGGGCTCGATCGACGATGGGATCCGCATGAGCCGCGAGACGATCGCCAGCGGCGCGGCCCGGCGCCGGCTCGATCACTTCGTTGCCACCACGCAGAAGCTCACCGCCTGAAGGGCAATGAGCGACATCCTCAAGAAGATTCTTGCGGTCAAGCGCGACGAGATCGCGCGTGCACGCGCGCACGAATCGCTCGCGGCGCTGCGCGCGCGTGCCGAAGCGAAACGCGGCCTGCGTTCATTCGAGGGCGCACTGCGGGCGAAGATCGCGGCCGGGCTGCCGGCCGTGATTGCCGAAGTGAAGAAGGCATCGCCGTCCAAGGGTGTGCTGCGCAAGGACTTCGATCCCGCCGCGATCGCCGCCAGCTACGCGCACCACGGTGCCGCCTGCCTGTCGGTGCTGACCGACGTGCAGTTCTTTCAGGGGGCGCCGGAATACCTGGATCAGGCGCGGCAGGCGAGCAGGCTGCCGGCGCTGCGCAAGGACTTCGTCATCGACGAGTACCAGGTCGCGGAGTCGCGCGTGCTGGGTGCGGACTGTGTTCTGCTGATCGTCGCCGCGCTCGACGCGAACCAGTTGCGCGACCTCGAAGGTGCGGCGCAGAGTTTCGGAATGGACGTGCTGGTCGAGGTGCACGATGCCGACGAGCTCGACGTCGCGTTGACGCTCGACACGCCACTCATCGGCATCAACAACCGCAATCTGCATACGTTCGAAGTGTCGCTGCAGACCACGACCGGCCTGCTGGCACACATTCCGAGCGGCAAGCTCGTGATCACCGAAAGCGGCATCGTGCATCCGAACGACGTGGCGGCGATGCGCACCGCTGGCGTCCACGCCTTTCTGGTGGGCGAGGCCTTCATGCGCGCGCCCGACCCGGGCGTGGAGCTGGCGCGACTGTTCAGTTAACGGTGGGCGACCGTGGGAAGGGCGGCCGCTGCCAGCACGGTAACGCAGGCGATGCCAGCCATCAGCAGCAGCAGGGAGCTGAATCCCGCCGCCTTGACCAGTGGGCCGAGCAGATAGACCGCAGCCGAGCTGATGCCGAACGAGATGGTGATCCGCATGCCGGAGACACGCGACCGCATATGGTCGTCGACAAAGCGCACGACCATCGCATCCGTGAAGGGAATCGCGCCGAAGACGAACGCCATGAATGCGATCGCCAGCACATAGAACCCCCAGCCGTGCGCGCTGGCAGCGGCGATGAATAAAGGAACCTGAAGCACCGCAATGGCCAGCAGCAGCTGCTTGAGCGGATAGCGGTCGATCAGGCGACCGACGATGAGTTGCGCAAACGATGCCGCGGCATACACGCAGGCGAGCAGCAGGCCGAGGGTGGCTGGATCGGTGACGACGGCGGCCATCCGATCGCGCAGCAGTTCGCCGTTGCCGTTGGTGGTGAAGTTGAAAAGAAGATTGCCAGTCGTCGCTGTCAACGTGATCACGGCAAGTGCGCGTGCCATCGAGTCGAGCGGCAGTTTCTCCTTCGATGCCGCCCGGCGCGCAGGCGGTTCGCTTTCGACTGCAATGCGGGCGAAGAGCACGCCGCACGCAATCGACAGGACGCCCGGCACCACAAACGCCGTGCGCCAACCGAAATACTTGACGAGGAAACCCGTCAGCAAGGCGGCGAGCGCGATGCCGAGATTGCCGGCGAGTCCGTTGACGCCAATCACGCGACCCGGGGTGGTCGACTTCTGCACCAGCATCGGAATGCCGACCGGGTGATAGATCGACGCGAATACCCCGACCAGCGTCAGTGCGAGCGCAAGTTGCCAGGCGGTCGTGGTCAGCGCGACCAGCCAGAGCGAGACGCCGAGGCCGAAGAAGAATGTCAGCATCATTGGCCGCCGGCCCCAGGTGTCACCAAGCCTGCCCGATGGCAGCGCTCCTAGACCGAAGGCGAAAAACGCACCGGTCGCATACGGCATCAGGTCTTCCCAGCGCGCAAAGCCGAATTCATGTGCGATCACGCCAACCGCGGCGGCGAAGATCAGCAGCACCAGGTGGTCGAGCGCATGAGCGACGTTCAGCAGCAACGACAGCGGCAGCGTCATCGCATGCGCGCTGCGCACGGTGGGGGCGGTGGTATTCATGGACGGGCCTCATTGTCATGCACGGCCACCGCTTCGAGCAAGGCGCCCATGCCTGTTAGCCTTTCTTCGTGCACACATCGAAACTGCAATTGGAAGGTCCGCTTGTCGCGCACTTCGATGCGCTGCCGTCCGACTGGCGCGCGCGTACAGCCGCTTTCATTGCGTCGGCCGTATGCACTGGGTTGTGCGCGTTTGTCGATGGCCGGATCAAGGCAGGCGCAACGGTCTTTCCGCCGCGACCGCTGCACGCGCTTGAACTCACCGCGTTCGACGCCGTGCGCGTTGTGATCCTGGGCCAGGATCCGTACCACGGCGTCGGTCAGGCGCACGGTCTTGCGTTCTCCGTCCCCGACGGCGTGCGTCCGCCGCCAAGCCTGCGCAACATCTTCCTTGAACTCGGAAACGATCTCGGCGCTGCGCCGCAAGCGTCCGGCGATCTGTCGCGCTGGGCGCGGCAGGGCGTGCTGCTGCTCAACGCCGTGATGACGGTCGAGGAGGGTCAGCCTACGAGCCACGCGGGCAAGGGCTGGGAGCAGTTCACCGATCTGATCGTCGAACAACTCGCCCGCGATGCCGCGCCGAAAGTCTTCTTGCTATGGGGCGCGTATGCGCAGGCGAAGGCACCGATGATCGCCACCGCCGGACGTGATCATCTCGTGCTGACGGCGAATCACCCGTCACCACTGTCGGCGCGCCGACCGCCGCGGTCGTTTTTCGGCTGCCGGCATTTCTCGCGGACGAATGCGTTTCTCGACGCGCGCGGGCGCGGTGAGATTGACTGGTGCGGCGGCGAATCGTAGCCAGGTGAACTGAAAACAGCGGTCACGCAGGACCGGGACACCTCAGCAGCGTAAACACCCTGCTTCGCGAGCGGCGCACGCTGACGGGCCGATCAAGGAGTGTTTGTCGACGGAAGCGCAGCGCCGTTGCGTCCGCGCTCTCCCTTCGCCTCGCGTAACCGCCTCACCTCTGCCTGCAGCTCATCGATCTGTCGAGCTTGGACCTGAAGCGCCGCGACTGCCATGCTGATGTAGCCGTAGAGGTCTACCTGATCCCTCTCCGCGTTTACCGCTGAGGTGGCCAGCGTGCTGCCCGCGCTGCGCTCCACATCATCAATCAGGAAACCCAACCGCTGCGAACCGCTTGGCCCTACATCCTTGTAGCGGTAGGTGGCGAGCTTCAGTCGCTGGATCTCCTCAGAGATCTGCACTTTCTGCGCGTCGCTCAGATATCGGATGTCCTGCTTGTAGAGCGCGCGCGAAATCGGACACCCCCCGACCTGCAGTTTGGGATCTCTATCGCTGCAAACGAGTCGCGCATTGCAATCACTCTTGGGATCGCACTCCGCGTTGGCTGTAGTGCACGCGTCGCCCTGCTTCTGCGCAGTACAAAGTGCGACGCCTGGGAAGGGGCCGCGGTAGACACCACACACCGGGTCGCCGCAAGTGCTGTACCAAGTGAGGTTGGTAATCTGAGGAGGGACGTCCTTGGTGACCCCTCCACCGCAGGACAGGAGCGCTCCAAGGGTCAAAAGGACTCCGAGGCTGTTGCTAAGCAGGCTGCGCATGTTGGGCCTCCGTTTGAGAGCGTGTTTAACGTAGCACGAACCTCCGATCCACACCGCGCACAGCCGCTGACGTGGCATTACTCCGGACCGCGCGAAGCCGCGCCAATTCTGGGACGGTGAAACGCGAAGTTCCAAGCGTTGCAGCTTGCCGCATTGCGACGCGACAGTTGTCGACGAAACTTACAGTTCGTTGCGGTTCGGACATCGTCGAGCACTCGGTGCTAAGTGAAGACGATGATCTAAAAAGAACTGTTAGGAAGTGGCGCGCACGTTGCTTCACGCTCAACGTTCCGCCTTTCGCTCTCTCTTATGTGCGGCGCCGCGGCGAAACCACTCAAACAACAGGAGGAGCGGCAATGCGCGAGGCAACGATTGAGAGAACAATCGAACGGCTCGTTTCACCGACACTTCGCAGGGCGGCGCTCGCTCATGGCGCCGTACGCTGTCGCGGACTCTTCACTCCGCACGACGACAAACCCTGCTATATCGGCGCATCAACGCCTTACCCGCGTCATCGGGAAAGCACGCCCATCGACACGGCCGATGGAGCGCGGAGGATCACCTCTGTCTGTCGCAGTCGCAACGGACTGGCCTCCGTGCGCGCTCAACTGCACCGGCCGTTGTCCCGAGTTGTTGCGAAGCCGTTGCCCGCGCAACGCGGACGGATGCGGCAATATCCGTCACAACGCCATGCAGTTCCACGTACCCGACCCGGCCTTCACCGGCTCCGAGCAGAATCGAGCCCACTTCCGGCTGGCGGTGAAGATCGCGTTCGGCTTCATCGTCCTGATCTGGCTCATCCACCTGATGAACTGGGGACTGGACCTGGACCCCGAGCCGTTCGGCATCCGTCCGCGTCAACTGAGCGGACTGCCCGGTATCTTCCTCGCGCCCGTGGTGCACGGCGGCTTCGAGCACCTGATCGCCAATACCCTGCCGTTGCTCGTGCTGGGCACGGCGATGCTGTTCCTCTATCCGAACGCATCGCCCAAGGTGTTGCTGTGGGTCTACCTGGGACCGGGCATCGCCGTGTGGCTCTTCGGCCGCGGATCCGTGCATCTGGGTGCGAGCGGATTGGTCTACGGCCTGGTCAGCTATGTCTTCGTGGCCGGGATGCTCCGACGCGACCGGCGCGCGATCGCCGCATCCCTCGTGGTGTGCTTTATGTACGGCTCGCTGGTGTGGGGCGTGTTCCCCATCCGGCTGCAAATGTCGTGGGAGACTCACCTGGCCGCTGCATTGATCGGTCTCACGATGGCGATCGCTCTGCGGCGTCTGGATGTGCCGCCGCTCAAACGCTACGTATGGGAAGACGAAGCATCGGAGAGCGAGGACCAAGACCGGCCGGCGCACAGCGGCGATGACACAATCGCCCGTTAGGAGGTCCAAGCCAGCCATGACACCGGAAGAATTTCGCAAGCACGGCCACGCCGTGGTGGACTGGATCGCCGACTATCGCGCACGCCTGGAATCGCTGCCGGTGATGGCGCAAACCGCGCCGGGTGATGTGAAGGCGATGCTGCCGGCTAGTCCGCCTCAGACGCCGGAATCGTTCGAGGCGATCCTTGCCGATCTCGACCGCATCGTCGTCCCTGGCTTGTCGCTCTGGCAGCACCCGCGCTTCTTCGGCTATTTCCCGGCCAACAGCCTGCTCGCCAGCGTGCTCGGCGATTACGTGAGCACCGGCCTCGGGGTCATCGGCCTCGCGTGGCAATCGAGCCCCGCGCTGACCGAGGTGGAGGAGGTCGCCGCCGACTGGCTGCGGCAGATGGTGGGTTTGTCCAACAAGTGGAGCGGCGTGATCCAGGACACCGCGTCCACCAGCACGTTGGTGGCATTGCTGTGTGCGCGCGAGCGCACGACGGGCTATGCGCTGGCGCGCGGCGGGCTGCAGGCGGAGGACAAACCGCTGGTGGTGTACACGTCTGCGCACAGCCACAGTTCTGTCGACAAGGCCGCACTGCTGGCGGGCTTTGGCCGCGACAATATCCGCGTCGTCGGACACGACGCCAGTTACGCGATGCGCGCCGATGCGCTCGATGCGGCGATCCGCGCCGACATCGCTGCGGGCCGAACGCCGTGCGCCGTGGTCGCGACCACCGGCACGACGACAACGACCGCGATCGATCCGGTCGGCGCGGTCGCGGATGTGGCGCAACGGCACAGCCTCTGGCTGCACGTGGATGCCGCGATGGCCGGCTCGGCGATGATCCTGCCCGAGTGCCGCTGGATGTGGGACGGCATCGAGCGCGCCGACTCGATCGTTTTGAACCCGCACAAGTGGCTGGGCGTTGCTTTCGACTGCTCCGTGTACTTCGTGCGCGACGCCGAGCACCTGGTGCGCGTGATGTCCACCAACCCGAGCTATCTGCAATCCTCGGCCGACGGCCGCGTGAAGAACTACCGTGACTGGGGCCTGCCGCTCGGGCGGCGCTTTCGCGCATTGAAGCTGTGGTTCCTGATCCGCGAGCAGGGCGTGGCGGGCCTGCAGGCACGCCTGCGCCGCGACCTCGCGAACGCGCGC
The DNA here is from genome assembly GCA_036824465.1 of Burkholderiaceae bacterium. Classification (GTDB taxonomy): domain Bacteria; phylum Pseudomonadota; class Gammaproteobacteria; order Burkholderiales; family Burkholderiaceae_F; genus JAKOQB01. The sequence continues at coordinate 10,271 of DAITAC010000017.1, read as the reverse complement.
TGGCTGGCGCAGCAGGTCGAGGCGGCGCCGGACTGGCGCGTGCTGGCGCCAGTTTCGCTGCAGACGGTCTGCGTGCGCCATGAGCCCGCTGGGCTCGCCGGCGAGACGCTCGACCGCCACACGCAGGCGTGGGCCGAGCGCCTCAATCGCTCGGGCCTGACCTATCTGACGCCCGCAATTCTCGATGGGCGCTGGATGGTGCGCGTTTCGATCGGCGCCGAGGCGACCGAACGTGCGCACGTGGAGGCGGTGTGGAGTGCGATGCAGAAGGAAGCGTCTGCAGGTGACTGGCAGCGATGAGCCTTTCGATCAACGGTGCACGTTCCGAGCTGGGCCGCCTGCTGTCGCAGCAGCGCGTGCAGGGGCGCGTTCACATCAACATTGCCGGACAGCAGGCCAACACGCTGCTGCACGACGGCCACGCGTGGAAGGGTCTTGCGCGAACCGCGCTGGCCGGCGTTCGCCGCGCGATGCGCACCGATGCTGACATGCTCGTGCACGCCAGTTTCGCGTTCGTGCTCGGCGAGCCGAAGAAGGATCCGCTCCACGCGATCGCCGAAATGATTCTGGAGTGCGAGCAGCTTGCGCTGTCAGGGCCGCTGCCCGCGTGCGTGGTGCGCCTGGGCTATCTGTACGGCCCCGAGAGTCGCGATCTGCGCGCCTACGTCAAGGCGTTCCGCTTGGGCCGGCCGTACTGGGCGGGAGAGCGCAAGGCGCTGCAATACCACCTGCATCAATACGATGCGGTCCGTGCTTTGCTCGCCGCCGCCAAGCCGCGCAACGCTGGCAAGACTCTTTACGCGACCGACGGGACGCCAGCGTCGTTCATGCAGTTCATGGATGCTTTCGCCCACCGGATCGGCAAGCGGTTTCCGCTGCACGTGCCACGCATTGCGGCGCCTCTGATGAAGCTGGTGGTGCGCGAGGAGCACATGCAGCAGGCCGCGCTTGCGATGCCAGCGCGGGCGCCTGCGCCGCGAGTGCCAGGATGGAAACCGGCGTTCCGTGACTACCGCGTCGGACTCGATCAGATCATTGCGGCTTGGAACGTGTGATCCTCATGTGAGTGGTTCCGGTGATCCTTGGCGTTGTCGCGAAATACCGCCGGGAGACTCCGTGCGTTACGGGAACGAGCCGTGTTCGAGCTTCAGACCGGAGTCGGCCAGAACCCGTCATTCGGCGTCGCCGCGTAAGTTACGCGCAAGCGGTCATTGCCGGACTCTGTTTAGCTCAGTCGGCACGAGTTGAGCCGAAACGACTCCGCCCCGCACGGACGGCCACAGCCGCTGAGATCCAGCGAGCTTCTCATCCCGATCTCTGCCCGCTCCATCACATGCGTGGCCAGATCTTCTTGCGCGGGAAGATCGTGGGCCTGATCGAAGCGCGCGAATTGATAAGTCGCCCGGTGGTGTGCGGAGAAGCATTCGCGCGGGCGATGAATCAGCCGCTCGCCGCAGTCGAGAAGATCACGACAACGCGGAACTGTCACTGGACTGAAGAAGAAACGGAGTGGAAGCCGAAGACCAATCGTTCGCCCCCAATTGAGGAGCAGATGAACTTCGACGCTTGATTGCAGCAAATCCCACCACGCGGCAGGTCGGCGCTATCCTGTTGCGATAAAGGGATTGATAGAGTCTGCGACGCAAATACAAGCGGCTTGAAGGCTTGTACAGCCTGGCCGAGAATCTGACTGCTCGAATATGTGCCGTGATCAACGTTGCGTCCACGACTTATCCTGATGGCCCTGTAGCCTTACACCACTGCGTGGTACGCGACACGTAGCGGGCCACTTTTGGCTCCTGGGCCGCTGAATGTAGTTTTCATCAACCATGTGAGAGGAGTGATCGTGAGAATTTCCAAACCCGTTCGCGGATTCATAGCCTCCGCCCTGATATTGGGCGCGGCGCAATCGATGGCCGCTGATCCGATCCGGATCGGCGTACCGGTCGGTCTGAGCGGCGCAAACAGCGTTGTAGCGCCTTCGGTGGTTCAATCGGCACAGCTGGCGGTCGACGAGATCAATGCAAAAGGCGGCATTCTCGGGCGCAAGGTCGAACTCGAGGTGGCCGACGATGGCAGCGGCGCTGCCGGCGCGCAGAAGGCCTTCGACTCCCTGATCTTCCAGAAGAAGGTCAACGTGCTGATCTCGATGGAGACTAGCGCGGCGCGCAACGCGGGCCTGCCGATCGTTTCGCGCGGCAAGGTGCCCTTCATCTACACGTCGTTCTATGAAGGGCGGTCCTGCAATCCGTATCTGTTCGTGAATGCCTGGGTCCCGGATCAACAGGTCGCTCCGATCGTCGACTACTTCATGAAGCAGAAGGCGAAGTCGTTCTTCTTGGTCGGCAGCGACTATGCGTTCGGTCGCGGCATGCTCGATTTCACCAAGAAGTACATCCAGAGCAAGGGCGGCAAAGTCGTCGGCGAAGAGTACCTGCCTATGGACGGTACAGATTGGACCGCAGTCATCAGCAAGCTGAAGGCCGCCAAGCCCGACGCGCTGATCACGTCGACCGCCGGTGGCGCCCCCAACGTGACGCTTACCAAACAGTTGCGCGCCGCCGGCGTAACGATTCCGTACGGCAACCTCGCGGTCGATGAAGGCACGGCCAAGGGCATGGGAGCGGACGCCGAAGGCATCTTCATTTCCGGTTCCTACTTGACCAACATCGACTCGCCCAAGAACAAGGAATTCTTGGCGGCGATGCAGAAGAAGTTCGGCAACGATCTGAAGACGCCGAACGACCTTTCGGTACCCCAGTACGAGGGCGTGTACGCGTACAAGGCCGCGGTCGAGAAGGCCAAGTCGACCGACGCCGACAAGGTGATCAAGGCCCTCGCCGAGGTTGCCGTGGACGGGCCGCGTGGCACGATCAAGATGAACAAACAGCGGCACGCGCCGCTCACGATGTACCTTGGTCAGGTGCAGAAAGATGGGTCGGTCAAGATCCTGGAGACCTTCAAGGACGTGGATCCGGGTGCGCAGTGCCCGAACCTGAAATAAGCTGACGGCCTGCTGCGGCCGCCACCATGCGGCTTCCCGGGCACGAGGCCTGAGAGGTCGCATGGGCATGCCGGCCGGGGATTCTGTGTGATCGCTCTCCTGCTGGACACGGTCACGACCGCGGCGATCCTGTTCGCGGTCTGCGCCGGACTGTTGTTGATCTTCGGCGTGATGAAGATCATCAACTTCGCGCATGGCGGCTTCCTGACCGTCGGCGGCTACTCGGCACTTGCGGTCACGCAACTGGGCCTAAACCCATGGTGGTCGATGACCTTCGCATTCGTCATCGGCGGCCTGTGCGGCATGCTGGTCGAGCGGCTCGTTGTCCGGCCGCTGTATTCGCGACCGCTCGACGCGATCCTCGCCACGTGGGGGCTGGGCATCATCATCGGGCAGATCATCACCCTCATGTTCGGCCGGGATGTCAAGTTCGTCGAGAGCCCGCTGTCCGGTACGGTGGGTCTGTTGGGAACGGCCTATTCCCAATACCGGCTCGCGGTCGTGGTGGTCGCGGTCGTGCTCGCCGGCGCGATGGCATGGGCGCTAAACGGCACCCGCCTCGGACTACTGACGCGGGCCGTGATCATGAACGAGAACCTCGCGAAAGGCCTGGGCATAAACAGCACCCTGGTGCGCTTCTCCAGCTTCTCGATCGGCGCTGCGCTCGCCAGCCTCGCCGGCGCGCTGATCACGCCGCTGTCTAGCGTGGACCCAAACATGGGTGTCCCGTGGCTGATCAATGCCTTCATGCTGGTGATGGTGTCGGGAATGTCTCTGATCAGCCTCGCGGCAGCCTGCCTTGTGCTCGGAGGCCTGCAGGTCGTGGTCAGTACGTACGGAAGCCCGATCCTGGGGGGATTGACGATCGTGGTGCTAGCCGCGCTCGTGCTGCGCATCCGGCCGCAGGGCTTCGCCCGTGAGTAGGACAGTGTCGGCGAGTCCGACTCGCGCCCGCCCCCGCGGCGACAGATCGGCGGAAACTCGATGGCTTGCGCTGTGCGTCGTAGCGGCGCTGCTGCTTGTCCTCCTTGGCCCTTACGTTCTGCCGCCGTTCATGGTCAATACGCTGGTGAGGGCCTTCTTCTATGCGGCCGTCGCACTCACCGTCGACATCCTGTGGGGCTACACCGGCATTCTGACGTTCGGCCAGTCAGCGTTCTTCGGGATTGGCGCTTACGCGGCAGGCCTCGTGTTCACGCACATGGGCTTCTCGGTCGGGAACGCGGCGATGGCGCTCGCCGTGGGTATGGGCGGCGCGATCATCGTCGCGTTGATCACCGGCTGGCTTTCCTTCTACCACGGTGCTACAGCGCTGTACGCATCGGTGGTCTCGCTGGTGCTGCCGATCGTCCTGACGCAGATCATCTTTTCTGGCGGCAGCTTCACCGGCTCCAGCAGCGGGCTGTCCGGCTACCCGAGCTTCGACCTGGAGGTTGAGGCCTGGTTCTGGCTGGGCGGAGGGTTTCTGACCATCGTGACGGCTGGCGCCTGGATCATCGTGCGCAGCGACTTCGGGCGGCTGCTCGTGGCCATACGGGAGAACGAGGCACGGTGCGCGTACCTCGGCATCGACATTTCGCTCATCAAGATTGCGCTGCTCGCGGCACTGTCGATGATCGCGGCGGCGGCCGGCTACGGCTATGCGGGCTACAGCATGGTCGTGTCGCCCGAATTGGCCGGATTCACGTTCGGTACCGAACTCGTCATCTGGGTGGCCTTGGGAGGACGCGGCACACTGGTCGGGCCCGTCCTGGGCACCTTGGTCCTCGATGTGGGTACCGCCTACCTCAGCGGCGACCTGCCCTTCGTCTGGAAACTGATCGTGGGCTTCGCATTCGTCGTCGTGATCATTGCGCTTCCAAAGGGACTGATCCCGGCGCTGGTCGACCTCGTGTCGCGAGTGCGTCCGAGCCGCTTTCCAACGGTGTCCCGCGGCGCCGAACTCGTTGCGGTGGCTGCGCCGATCGATGAACGTTCCGCAGGGTCGGGCTCGCCGGCGGTCGACGTCTCCAATGTAGCCAAGCACTTCGGCAGCCTGCAGGTGCTGCGCGATATCAGCTTTCGGGCATCGCACGGTGAACTGCTCAGCCTCGTCGGCCCCAACGGTGCCGGCAAGACCACGCTGATGCGCTGCCTCAGTGACGGTGGGGAACGGTCCTCGGGACAGGTGCGTATCAACGGCCACGACATTGCCCGGCTGCCGCCGCACCGCTGCGTCGCCTTCGGGCTTGGGCGGAAGTTCCAGACCGCGAACACGTTCGATACCCTGACGGTCGCGGAGTCGCTGCGGATCGCCCGCACGCGGTTGCAGCGACCTTCGATGCGCCGTGCAAGCGCGGAACTGGCGTTACCGTCTGCAGCGCTGCAGGTGGTGCGCTCGACGGGGCTGGATCGGCATCTGGGGGAACAGTGCCGCTACCTGTCGCACGGGATGAAGCAGGCGCTCGAGCTGGCGATGGTGCTCGCACTGGAGCCCACGGTTCTGCTGCTGGACGAGCCCACAGCGGGCTTGACGAAACCCGAGCGGACGATGATCGGCGGCATCCTCGTCGAGCTCGCGCGCGACCACGCGATGTGCATATTGCTGATCGAGCATGACTTGGACTTCGTGCGCGACATCAGCTCGCGCGTGATCGTCTTGCACCAGGGCGCCATCGTGCTCGACGGGAGCGTCCAGCAAGTCGTCGACTCGGCTCTCGTCCGGGAAATCTATGCAGGGCACGTGACGGCGCCACCAAGCGGGGCCGCGGGATGAGCGAGGCGAATTTCGTCCGGCAGTCGGATGCATCGGCCGCGCCGGTTCTCGGCATCTCACGACTGCGCTGCGGCTACGGGGCGGCGACGGTCGTGCACGCGGTGGACCTCGACATCGGAGCGGGCGAAGTGCTGGCCCTGCTCGGGAAGAACGGCATGGGGAAGTCCACCCTGCTCAAGGCAATCATGGGTTTCCTGCCGCTGCAGTCGGGCCACATCAGGCTGTTTGGCGAGGACGTGACCGGGCTCCCTCCGCACCTGCTGGCGCGCCGCGCGATCGCCTACTCCCCACAGGAGCAGGCACTGTTCCAGGATCTCACCCTCGAGGAGAATCTGAAGCTCGTCGTGCACGACCGACAAGTGCTCCGGCGCGGCGTCGAACGCGTCGGCGTCTACTTCAACTTCATTCCGCAGAGACTTCGACAGCGAGCCGGAACCCTTTCCGGGGGCGAACAGAAGATGCTGCTCGTCGCTCGCGCGCTGTTGAGCCGCCCGCGACTGATGCTGATCGACGAGATCAGCGAAGGCCTGCAGCCGTCTGTCATCGAGCAGCTGGCCGGCGTACTGCGCGCCGAACGCTCGGAGACGGGCTGCTCGATCCTGCTTGTCGAGCAGAACGTCGGCTTCGCGCTGTCGGTCGCGGACCGCTTCGCAGTGCTGCAGTCCGGTGAAATCGTGGATCAAGGCATCGTCGGGGACGAAAACGCATCGCAGCGCATCCTTATGCGGCTGAGCGTCTGAGGCCCGGAGCCGAAGTCCGCCGCCGCAATCCTGAGGAGCCCCGATGTTCGAACTGAACACCTTTTCCATCGTCGCGCGCTGCCCAAGGACGGCGATGCTGGGCGTCGCGGTGAGCACTGCCGTCCCGGCCGTCGGGGCTCTTTGTCCGTACGTACTCCCGGCAGTGGGGGCCGTCTCCACGCAGTCGTGGGTCAATCCGTATCTGGCGATCGAGGCGTTGGACCTCATGCGCAACGGCCTTGCAGCACCGGCGGCTCTCGACAAGGTGCTCGAGCGCGATGATGCCGCCGATCTGCGACAGGTCGGAATCGTTGATGCCAGGGGCGGCGCCGCGGCGTGGACCGGGACTGGATGCACCCCATGGTGCGGTCACCGGATCGGCAATGGGTTCGCCGTGCAGGGGAACATGCTCATAGGCGAGGAAACGGTGCTGGCGATGGCGCACACATTCGAGGCCACCGATTCTCTCGACCTCGCAGAAAGGATGATGCTTGCGCTCGAAGCGGGGCAGACGGCCGGTGGCGACAAGCGCGGCAAGCAGTCGGCCTCGATCAAGGTCTTCGGGCAGGAGGACTACCCTTGGCTCGACCTTCGGGTCGACGAGCATCCATACCCAGTGGCAGAACTGCGCCGCATCCTGTGCATCGCCAGGCTGCAGTTGCTTCCGTTCGTGCTGGGCATGCCCAAGCGCGGCGCACCCGTCGGTGCGCTTCCCGAGGCTACCGCGCAGATGCTGCTGCGCCCGCCGCCGTCGCGCCCCGGCGGCGGCGGCAGCGCCTAGACGACTGGGGGCCGAAGCGCGGCCGTTGCGGTCCGCTCAGTACCATCCACGCTTGCTCGACGCGCCCAGCATCTCGTTGTAGACGTCGGTGCGACGGTCGCGCAGAACCTGGTTGAACGCGTTCCAGTTGCGCTTGCGCCGCGCGTCCGAAAGGTTGAGGTCGGCGACGAGAATCTCCTCGCCGTCGCGGCTGGCCGGACCCGCTAGCGGCCAGCCGGTGCAGCTTACGATCAGGCTGTTGCCGATGAAGGGCTGTTCACGCTCGATCCCCACGCGGTCGGCGGCGGCGACAAAGATCGAGTTCGAATGCGCACCACCCATCGAGAGCACGTTGGCCATGACCGGCAGCTCGGCTGGCTGGTCCGCCATCGGCACCCAGTTGGTCGGGACGCACAGAATGTCCGCGCCCTGCAGCGCCGCGAGCCGGAAAACCTCCGGAAACCAGATGTCATAGCAGATGGCGCATGCGATGCGACCGACGGGCGTGAGGAACACCGGAACGCCGAGATTGCCGGGCTCGAAGAACAGATTCTCCTCACCCCAGAGGTGGTTTTTCCGGTAGACGCCGACAAAGCCTTCGGGTCCGGCGACCACAGCACTGTTGAACAACGCCTGGTCGGCGAGCTCGGTGATTCCGGCGACGATGTGCAGACCGTGCGAGCGGGCAGCTTCAGCCCATGTGCGCGCTGTCGAACCGTCCGGGATCGTTTCGGCCAGTCCGAAAGCCTCGCGGCGAGACTCGAACACGTAGCCCGTGTTGCACAACTCGGGCAGAACCACGAGTTGCGCGCCTTTGGATGCCGCCGCAGCAATGAGTTCGAGGCTGCGCTCGACGTTGCGCTGCTTCTCGCCGATTCTCGGTTCGAACTGGATGCAGGCCACCCGCACAAGGCTTTCGGGCATCTTGGCACTCTTCGACATGGGACTCTCGCCTTCCGGTTCAAGGAGTTCGATGCGTTGCGATCTGCCCGCCCCACGCGTGCCCGCGCTCGAATGCGTGCGCGACGCGCAGGACGGTCGTCTCATCGAACGGGCGCCCCGCGATTTGAAGGCCGATCGGCAGCCCGCGATGGTCGAAGCCGCACGGCACGGAGATGGCGGGAAGCCCGGTCAGGTTGTACGGGAAGGTGAGCCGCCAAGACGCTGCCAGCACGCTCTCAGGCTTGCCGCCCACTTCCACGGTCCACTCGCCACTGTTCCAGGCGGTGAGCGGCTCGGTGGGCCCGACAATGACGTCCGCGTGCTCGAACGCGCGACGGAAGTCCTCGCACAGGACGGCGCGCAGTTGCTCGGCCTTCAGATAGTCGGCGGCCGTGACGAGCCGCCCGATCTCCACCAGCGAGCGGACGTCCGGCTCGAAGTGGACCTGGCGCCCGGCGGCCACCGACGCATCGTGGTACGCCGCCGACGAGGCGAGCTCGACCGCGAAGATCGCCGCCAACCCATATTGCAGGTTCGGGATCTCGAACTCGTGTACGCGCGCTCCAGCCGCCGATAGGTCCGAGAGCGCCCGTTCCACGGCGGCATCGACCGCAGGTTCGTTGCGATCGAAGAAATGGTTTCGGCAGACTCCGACGCGCATTCCCTCGATAGGCAGGCCGAGCGCCTTCGTGTAATCGGGGACCGGTCTGTCTTGGCAAGCGGGGTCACGGGCGTCGTAGCCCGCGAGGACGTTCAGCAGCAACGCAGCGTCCGTGACCGTTCTGCTTAGCGGTCCGGCATGATCCAGCGACCAGGTGTGCGGAACGATACCGTAGCGACTGACGCGTCCGAATGTCGGCTTGAGTCCGACGACGCCGCACAGGCTTGCCGGGATCCGGATCGAACCGCCGGTATCCGAGCCCAGAGCCGCACTGCAGAGCCCGCCTGCAACCGCCGCCGCCGAACCGCCACTGGATCCGCCAGGGATACGGTTCGTGTCCCACGGATTGCGCGTGGGTGGCGTCACGGTTCCCCACGCGAACTCGTGGGTACGCGTCTTGCCGATCAATATTGCGCCGGCCTTTCGCAATCGCGCCACGGCCGCCGAGTCGTAAAACCCGAAGGAAATACCCGCCGCGCGCGTCCCGGCAGTCGTCGGCATGTCCTCTGTGAGGTAGTTGTCCTTGACGCCGATCGGGATTCCGTGAAGCGCTCCGCGCCAGTTGCCAGCTGCGATTTCACGTTCGACGTCGCGCGCCTGCGCGAGCGTTGACTTGGCGACGTGCACGAAACTCTGCAGCGTGCCGTCCGAAGCACCGATGCGCTCTAAGCAGGCTTCGGTGAGCGCTACCGGTGAAAGTCTACGGTCGCGCAGCGCCGGAGCCAGATGTTCGATCGGCGCGGCGCATGGATCGCGCTCGTCATCGTTCTTCACTTCTCGCCCTTGGCGCGGTAGGGGGCCGTCGGCTCGAAGATGACTGCGGGATGGATATCCTTCAAATCGAGCGAGCGAAGCTTGCGTATCTCTGCGAGCACGTCTTCGAATGCCGCTAGGCTCTCGCGAAAGCGGTCATCCGACAACGACGTGCCGAGCACATCTTGCATCGTCGAAATGGGCGCGGCGTCGCTTGCTGACGTCACTAGGTTCCTCGAAACTGAATGAACCACACCGTGGCTAAGCATAACCCGAGCGAAGTTCCTCTGTTGATGATCATCCGGAATTGACTCAATGGGCTGCGCGTGCTGGCAGCGCAAGCCGTGCAGCGACGACGAATGACGTACATTAAGCCGAACAATCGGTATGGCTTGTGTCACCGAATGTGCACTCGGCGGTTATTCGGGGGCTCGATCAGGATTTCGTTCATTGCGGACTGCGTCTCAATGCCCCGCACGATGCCGTGTCGGGAACAAGCCATGAACTCTTAGATCCGTCCTGCGCGCAGCCTCAGCGTCTGAACGCGGGCTAATGGTAGAGATGCGATCGGCTGCTTTGGGCAAGGCCAGGAGACCGGTTAGGGTCGAGCACGGTCATAAGCAGCCCAGGTCACCCCATGCGGTGGCTACTGCCTG
>DAITAC010000016.1:0-53475 GCA_036824465.1 Burkholderiaceae bacterium | reverse complement strand
CTCGAACCAGGGACCTGCGGATTAACAGTCCGTCGCTCTACCAACTGAGCTATCGGGGAAGAAGCCGCGCATTATAGCGGCGGCATTAATCGATTCCAGTGCGCTCAGGCGTTCAAGACCGTTGCGATTGCGTCGAGGACATAGTCAATGTTCTTCGTATTCAGAGCGGCCATGCAGATGCGCCCCGACGAAACCGCGTAGATGCCGAATTCACTTCTCAGTCGCTCGACTTGCGCAGCGCTCAGTCCGGTGTAGGAGAACATGCCTCGCTGGCGCAGCACAAACGAGAAATCCCGTTTGACGCCGCGTGCTTTCAGGCCTTCAGCAAAGCGAACGCGCATCTGCTTGATTCGGTCGCGCATGGCTGCGAGTTCCTGCTCCCAGATGGCGCGCAGGCGAGGATCGGTCAGCACCGCTGCGATCACGCTGCCACCGTGGGTGGGTGGCGTCGAGTAGTTGCTGCGGATCACGCGCTTCAATTGACTCATCACTCGAGTCGCTTCGTCCTTGCTTGTGACGACAATGGTCAATGCGCCGACACGCTCTCCGTACAGGGAAAAGGATTTTGAAAATGAACTCGAGACGAAGAACGGAACGCCGGCATCGGCAAACAGACGAACCGCAACGGCGTCGGCTTCAATGCCTTCGCCGAAGCCCTGGTAGGCGATGTCCAGAACAGGAATGAACTGCCGCTCGCCGGCCAGGCGAACAACCGCCTTCCACTGATCGGTGGTCAGGTCGACTCCCGTCGGGTTGTGGCAGCAGGCATGCAGAACCACAATCGAGTTCGGGCCCGCGGATTTCAGTGCTGCTTCCATGCGCGCGAAATCCAATCCGTGCGTCTGCGCGTCGTAGTACGGATAGGTGTCGACCTTGAAGCCGGCGCCTTCATACAGTGCGCGATGGTTTTCCCAGCTCGGATCGCTGATCAGGACCGACGCGTTGGGTTTGATTCGCTTTAGAAAGTCGGCGCCGATCTTCAGTCCGCCCGTGCCGCCAAGCGCTTGCGCGGTGACGAGGCGCCCGCTCGCAATCAGCGGTGATCCTTCGCCGAACAGCAGTTTCTGGACGGCCGCGTCATAGGCCGCGATGCCCTCAATCGGCAGATATCCGCGCGGGTTGGGCGATTCACCTCGTGCGCGCTCCGCCTCCCGAATTGCCTGCAGCACCGGAATCTTCCCCGCATCGTCGTAGTAGACACCGACGCCGAGATTCACCTTGTTGGGTCGCGTGTCAGCCGCAAAGGCCTCAGTGAGGCCAAGAATTGGGTCGCGCGGCGCCAGTTCGACGTCGTCAAAAAGGGCTGAATGCATCGTTTTGGTGGAGGCTGGTTGGATTCCGCGGGCTTGCGGAGCAGGGTAGTTCTCGTCGCGGCTTACGCCGTAACGAGTCTACACGCCGCAGCATGGCCGCCCCATATTGGTGCCTCAGGCGGGCGACCGATGCTGTTTTCTCGGGAAAAGTCAACCCCTCATTCCTCTAGCGTGTGTGACTGTAAGTCTTTGTTTTAATTAGATGGACCGGTTAAGAAATTCCGGTCGCGAGGGCTAGGTTTTTCTGCCCGCAGCTTTTAAAATTTAGAGTTGATTTGACATTATTGCACTGCAAGAAACTATTGTGATCTCGTACCCGAACTCGCCGTTTCAGTTGCATCAGCCGTTTGCTCCCGCTGGAGACCAGCCGGAAGCGATCGAACTGCTTGCGACTGGTCTTCGGGACGGACTCGCGGCGCAGACGCTGCTCGGCGTGACCGGTTCGGGCAAAACCTTCACGTTGGCCAATGTCATCGCGCAGCTCGGTGTGCCGACGCTGGTGCTGGCGCCGAACAAGACGCTCGCCGCGCAGCTCTATTCCGAGTTTCGCGAGTTTTTCCCGACCAACGCGGTCGAGTACTTCGTCTCCTACTACGACTACTACCAACCCGAGGCGTACGTACCGTCTCGCGATCTGTATATCGAGAAAGACAGCAGCATCAACGAGCATATCGAACAGATGCGTCTGTCAGCCACCAAGTCGCTTCTCGAGCGACGCGATGTCATCATTGTGGCCTCGGTGTCGGCGATCTACGGCATCGGCAACCCGAGCGACTATCACGCGATGGTGCTGACGCTGCGGGTGAAGGACCGCATGAGTCAGCGCGATGTGATCGCGCGCCTGACCTCGATGCAGTATCGGCGCAACGAGACTGAGTTCACGCGCGGCACTTTCCGTGTGCGTGGTGACACGATCGATGTGTTCCCTGCGGAACATGCCGAACTGGCAGTGCGGATCGAGCTGCTGGACGACGAGGTCGAGAGCCTGCAGCTGTTCGACCCGCTGACCGGCCGGATCCGGCAGAAGATTCCGCGCTTCATCGTGTATCCGTCGTCACACTACGTGACGCCGCGGCAGACGGTATTGCGGGCGATCGAGGACATCAAGGTCGAACTCAAGCAGCGGGTCGACGAACTTGTGGCGGCTGGGAAGCTGGTTGAGGCGCAGCGCCTTGAGCAGCGCACTCGTTTTGACCTCGAAATGCTTTCGGAACTTGGGTTCTGCAAGGGCATCGAGAACTACACCCGACACCTGTCGGGCGCCATGCCGGGCGAGCCGCCACCGACGCTGGTGGACTATCTGCCGGCCGATGCGCTGATGGTCATCGACGAGTCGCACGTCACTGTTCCGCAGTTGGGTGGAATGTATCGAGGCGACCGCGCGCGCAAGGAGACGCTGGTGGAATACGGGTTCCGCCTGCCGTCGGCGCTTGACAATCGACCCCTGCGATTCGATGAGTTCGAGCGCAAGATGCGCCGCTGCATCTTCGTTTCGGCCACGCCTTCGGACTTCGAACTCGAGCGCTCATCACAGATCGTCGAACAGGTGGTTCGTCCGACAGGCCTGATCGACCCGCGGATCGAAGTTCGGCCCGCGCGCACCCAGGTTGATGATGTGCTGTCGGAAATCAAGCTGCGCGTTGACGCCGGCGACCGGGTACTGATCACCACGCTGACCAAGCGCATGGCGGAAGACCTGACGTCGTTCCTTGCCGAGCATGGTGTCAGGGTGCGCTATCTGCATTCCGATGTGGATACGGTCGAGCGGGTTGAGATCATCCGTGACCTGCGTGCCGGCGTATTCGACGTGCTGGTCGGAATCAATTTGCTGCGCGAGGGCCTCGATCTGCCGGAAGTGTCGCTGGTGGCAATTCTCGATGCCGACAAGGAGGGGTTCCTGCGTTCAGGACGCTCGCTCATTCAAACCATCGGCCGCGCGGCGCGGCACCAGAACGGCACCGCAATCATGTACGCGGACGTGACGACCGATTCGATGAGAAGGGCGATCGACGAAACCGATCGCCGGCGTTCGAAGCAGGAGGCCTTCAACCTCGAACATGGCATCGTGCCGCGCGGTGTGCGCAAGGAAGTGCGCGAAATGATCGACGGAGTCATTGAATCCTCGGCCGCGCGCCGCGAATTGAAGGCGGCGAGCGAAGTTGCGGACTACGAAGTCCTGAGCGAAAAGCAGGTCGCGCGCGAGATCAAGCGGCTCGAAAAGTCGATGTTCGAGCACGCCAAGAATCTTGAGTTCGAGAAGGCCGCCAAGGTCCGGGACCAGTTGGCGCTGTTGCGGGAGCAGGTTTTCGGGGCGACTGGTGGCAATGTGGTACCGCTCGTTCCGACCGAGAAGGCGGCATAGCGTCACAAGGTGATATGGCTTGAAGTAATGGTGATTCGAAGCAACTGTCGGCCGGTTGAACTTCATTGCGGTAAATCGGTCTTCCTACGGAAGTTTGTGACGATGGTTTCATTGGGGTGAAAGAGTGGTGAGGCGCACTGCGCCGAGCCGCATAACACGGGCAGCAAGGACGCCGGCCCGATCCAGAAAGGCGTATTGAAAAATGACCAAAGTACTCTTTGTATGCATGGGCAATATCTGCCGCTCGCCCACGGCTGAAGGCGTCTTTCGCAAGATGGTGCGGGACGCTGGTCTGCAAGGCATCGTGCAGATCGAATCCGCCGGAACGCATGCCTACCACGTCGGCGAGCCACCGGATCTTCGTGCCCAGCAGGCTGCGCGTCGCCGTGGCTACGAGCTCGACGATCTGCGCGCGCGCCAGGTCACCCAGGACGACTTTCGCGATTACGACCTGATACTCGCGATGGACTGGGAGAATCTTGCGCTTCTTCAGCAGCAGTGTCCGCGGGCGCACAAACACAAGCTGCATCTGCTGATGCGATTCGCGGGCGAGCACGACGCCGCGACGGTGCCCGATCCGTACTACGGCGGCCCCGAGGGGTTCAACACCGTGCTCGACTACGTTGAAGACGCCTGCCAGGGACTGATCGAAGTCGTGCGCAAACGCGCGACGATGTACGCGGCGGCCTGATTCGCTCGTACTCGTGGCCGCATGGTCCGAGCACCAGCGGCCACGGTTAAGGTTTGCGCGAGTCGCCGGCAAGCAGGAGGTGGCTCTTTTCGTCGATCAACGAATTGTTGACTATTTTGGTCGGGTTCAATATAATCCCGATCAGTCTTGTCGGATATGCGGAGGCGCCCTTGTCCTCGTTGGCGCCCGTGACTCGGCAAGGTCGATGAGCCAGATACGTGCAGAGAGAGTCAGCCATGCGATTGACAACGAAAGGCCGTTTTGCGGTAACCGCGATGATCGATCTCGGTCTTCGACATCAGCATGGGCCCGTGACTCTGGCCGGTATCAGTCAGCGACAACGGATTTCGTTGTCGTACCTCGAGCAGCTATTCGGCAAACTGCGGCGGCACGCGCTGGTCGAGAGCACGCGCGGGCCTGGCGGCGGCTATACCCTTGGGCGCGGCGCAGCAGATATATCGGTGGCCGACATCATTTACGCGGTCGATGAGCCTCTCGACGCAACCCAATGCCGCGGCAAGGAGAATTGCGATAACGACCAGCGCTGCATGACGCACGACCTGTGGGCTAACCTGAACCGCGTCATGGTCGATTTTCTTGATTCGGTTTCACTGCACGACCTGGTCGAGCAGCAGAAACAGCGCATGTCGCAGCAGGGTATCAACCTGGCGCAGTTGCACGATAATCGTCGGACGGCGCGGCGGCCGGCGGCGAGCGAAAAGCAGGCCGTGTTGAGCTAGGAGCGATGTCGATGCAACTACCGATCTACCTTGACTACTCGGCGACGACACCGGTCGATCCACGCGTGGTCGACAAGATGGTCCCGTATCTGCGCAATCACTTCGGCAACCCTGCGTCGCGCAGCCACGCGTTCGGTTGGGAAGCCGAAAAGGCGGTTGAAGACGCGCGCGCACAGGTCGCCGCGCTGGTCAACGCTGATCCGCGCGAGATTATCTGGACTTCGGGCGCGACGGAGGCAATCAATCTCGCGCTGAAGGGCGCAGCGCATTTCTACAAGGACAAGGGCAAGCACCTCGTCACAGTGAAGACCGAGCACAAGGCCACCCTCGACTCCACGCGCGAACTGGAGCGTGAGGGTTTCGAGGTCACGTACCTCGATGTCCTTCCCAACGGCCTGCTTGACCTCGATGCGTTCAAAGCCGCATTGCGGCCGGATACCACCGTGGTGTCGGTGATGTTCGTGAACAACGAAATCGGCGTGATCCAGGACATTCCGACGCTGGGAGATATCTGTCGCCAGCGCGGGATCGTTTTCCACGTCGACGCCGCGCAGGCGACCGGCAAGGTTGTGATCGATCTGCAGACCCTCAAGGTCGACCTGATGTCTTTCTCGGCGCACAAGACCTATGGTCCCAAAGGCGTCGGGGCACTGTATGTGCGCCGCAAGCCGCGCGTGCGGCTCGAGGCGCAGATGCATGGCGGTGGCCACGAACGCGGACTGCGTTCCGGCACCTTGCCCACGCACCAGATCGTTGGCATGGGCGAAGCGTTTCGCCTGGCCCGGCTCGAAATGGCCACCGAGAATGAGCGCATCCGCATGTTGCGCGACCGTCTCAATAAGGGCCTGTCCGAGATCGAAGAGGTGTACGTCAACGGCGACATGGACCACCGGGTGCCGCACAATCTGAACATGAGCTTCAACTTCGTCGAAGGCGAGTCTCTGATCATGGCGATCAAGGACATCGCAGTTTCGTCAGGTTCGGCGTGCACGTCGGCGAGCCTGGAGCCATCCTATGTGCTGCGTGCGCTCGGCCGCAGCGACGAACTGGCGCACAGCTCGATCCGTTTCACCGTCGGCCGGTTTACCACCGAAGATGAAATCGACTACGCGGTGGATCTCATCAAGCGCAAGGTCGCCAAGTTGCGTGACCTCTCGCCGCTGTGGGAGATGCACAAGGAAGGCATCGACCTGAATTCCGTGCAATGGGCTGCACACTGATTCTGTCAAGGAAGCAAAATGGCATACAGCGAAAAAGTCATCGATCACTACGAGAATCCGCGCAACGTCGGCTCGTTTGACAAGAGCGATGAGGCGATCGGCACCGGCATGGTCGGTGCGCCCGCCTGCGGTGATGTGATGAAACTGCAGATCAGGGTCAACCAGCAGGGCATCATCGAAGACGCACGCTTCAAGACCTACGGCTGCGGTTCGGCGATCGCGTCTTCGTCGCTGGTGACCGAATGGGTCAAGGGCAAGTCGCTTGACCAGGCGATGACGATCCGCAACACCCAGATCGCGGAAGAGCTCGCCTTGCCTCCGGTCAAGATCCATTGCTCGATCCTCGCCGAGGATGCGATCAAGGCGGCGATCACCGATTACAAGCAGAAGCATGGACTTGAAGCGAACGCGGACGCAGCGGCCGATCAAAAGGTCGCCGCTTGATTCTGATCTACGGGGAGTGATGTCATGGCCGTCACATTGACGGAAAGTGCGGCGACCCACGTCGCCAACTTCATTGCCAAGCGTGGCAAGGGTGTCGGCGTGCGCCTTGGCGTGCGCACGACGGGTTGCTCCGGAATGGCGTACAAGCTTGAATATGCGGACGCCGCGGGCCCGGACGACCAGCAGTTCGAAAGCCATGGCGTGCGCATCTTCGTCGACCCGAAGAGTCTCGCCTATCTGGACGGAACCGAACTCGATTTCGTACGCGAGGGGCTGAACCAGGGATTCAAGTTCAACAATCCACGCGAAAAGGACCGCTGCGGTTGCGGCGAGTCCTTCCGCGTATAGGCGGGCGCGCAACGCGAATCGTTCGGACCGTTACCGGCAACGCGGCTGTCCGCAGGTGCTCCAACCCGGCAGCCGCTTTGCTTTTCATGAACTGCAGATTCCTTTCACCGTGAGAACTCCGCCGGATCACTTCGCGCTGTTTGGCTTCGAGCCGCGCTTCGAACTCGATGACGATGCGCTCGACGCCGCGTACAAGCGCGTGCAGGCGCAGGTGCACCCGGACCGCTTCGCCGCCGCGACCGCTGCCGAGAGGCGCGTCGCGGTGCAGTGGGCCGCGCGTGCGAACGAGGCGTTGCGCACGCTGCGTTCGCCCACGCGGCGCGCGGCCTATCTGTGCGAACTGAACGGTGCACCGATCGAGGCGGAGTCGAATACCGCGATGCCGCGGACGTTTCTGATGCAGCAGCTCGAATGGCGCGAGGCGCTGGACGAGGCGCGCAGCGCGGAAACACCGGCACCACTGGCGGCGCTGGCGCGGCAGATCGACGCTGCTCGTCATTCGCTACATGCTGACCTGGCCGATGCGCTGGATATCCGCCGCGATTTCGCGCGCGCTGCCGCCCTGGTGCGACAACGGATGTTCATCGACAAACTGCACGATGAAATCGCGGCGGCCGCCGCCGTCGACGCGTGGGCGCCGGCAGCGCCGCGCGCCGCCTGAAGAACATGTCGCTGCTGCAGATCGCCGAACCCGGCATGTCCGCTGCGCCGCACGAGCATCGGCTCACGGTGGGCATCGATCTCGGTACGACGAACTCGCTGGTTGCCACCGTGCGCCACGGCATTGCGGAAGTCATCGCCGACGAACAGAACCGTCCGCTGCTGCCGTCGATCGTTCGCTATCTGGCCGATGGCAGTGTCGAGGTCGGCTTTGAGGCGCAACAGCATCAGGCGACCGATCCGCGCAACACGATCGTGTCGGTCAAGCGCTTCATGGGGCGCGGCGTCAAGGATGTCGAGCACGTCGAGAATCTGCCGTACGACTTCGTCGATGCGCCCGGCATGCTGCAGATCAAGACGGTCGCAGGCGTCAAGAGTCCGGTCGAAGTCTCTTCCGAGATCCTGAAGACCTTGCGCGCGCGCGCTGAAGCGGCGCTCGGTGGCGAATTGGTTGGCGCTGTCGTGACGGTGCCGGCGTACTTCGACGATGCCCAGCGCCAGGCTACGCGTGACGCCGCAAAGTTTGCCGGCATCAATGTGCTGCGCCTGCTCAGCGAACCAACGGCAGCGGCACTCGCCTACGGTCTCGACAACGCCGCCGAAGGCATCTATGCCGTCTACGACCTGGGCGGAGGCACGTTTGACATCTCGATCCTGCGCCTGACCAAGGGCGTCTTCGAAGTGCTCTCCACTGGCGGCGACTCCGCGCTGGGCGGTGATGATTTCGATCATCGCCTTTATTGCTGGGCTTTGGAGCAGGCGAATCTCTCGCTGCTCGGGCCGGAGGATCAGCGACTGCTGACAGTCAAGGCGCGCGCCGCGAAGGAAACATTGTCCGGCAAGGCGAATGCGACCATGCAGGCACGGCTTTCGAACGGGCACTGGGTCAATCTGACGATCACTGCGGACGGCTTTTCCGGCATGACTCAGCATCTCGTCGGCAAGACGATCGATGCCACGCGCCGTGCGCTGCGCGACGCCGGACTGAAGCCGGCCGATGTCAAGGGCGTGGTGATGGTCGGTGGCGCAACGCGCATGCCGCACGTGCGCAAGGCAGTGCGTGACGTCTTCGAGCGCGAACCGCTGACCGACATCGATCCCGACAAGGTGGTCGCCGTCGGCGCCGCGCTGCAGGCGAACCTGCTGGTCGGCAATCGCACCGCGGGCGACGACTGGCTGCTCCTCGACGTGATTCCGCTGTCGCTGGGGCTCGAAACCATGGGCGGCCTGGTCGAGAAGATCATTCCGCGCAACGCGACGATCCCGATCGCGCGTGCGCAGGAATTCACCACCTTCAAGGACGGCCAGTCGGCGATGGCGATTCACGTCGTTCAGGGCGAGCGGGAACTGGTCACCGATTGCCGCTCGCTGGCGCGGTTTGAACTGCGTGGCATCCCGCCGCTGGTGGCGGGCGCGGCGCGCGTGCGCGTCACGTTCCAGGTGGACGCCGATGGCCTGCTATCGGTTTCCGCGCGCGAAATCACCAGCGGCGTCGAAGCATCGGTGACGGTGAAACCTTCGTACGGTCTCGCCGACGACGACATCGCACGCATGCTGCGCGAATCGATCGACGCGGCGGGCACCGACGTCCTGGCGCGCATGCTGCGCGAACAGCAGGTCGAGGCGGAACGATTGCTGGTTGCCACTCAGGCCGCGCTGCGAGCCGACGGCGATCTGCTTTCGGAAGCTGAGCGCGCGCGCATCGATGCCTGCGTGGCGGCACTTTCCGCCGAGGCGCGAGGCAGCGACTCCGAGGCGATCAAGCGAGCCGTCAATGCGCTTGCCGATGCAACTGACGAATTGGCGGCACGCCGGATGGATCGCTCGATCCGTGCTGCGCTCGCCGGGCGCAGGGTCGATGAGATAGCGGTGAAGTAAGAAGCACCTTCGATGCCGAAGATCACGATCCTGCCGCATGACGAGGTCTGCCCGCTCGGTGCGCAGATCCATGTGCCGAAGGGAAAAAGCATCTGCCGTGCACTGCTCGATGAGGACATTCCGATAGAGCATGCCTGCGAACTGTCGTGCGCATGCACGACCTGCCACGTCATTGTGCGCAAGGGCTTTGACTCGCTGAATCGATCCGACGAAGACGAGGATGACCTGCTCGACAAAGCGTGGGGCCTGACGCCGCAGTCGCGCCTGTCGTGCCAGGCAGTGGTCGACGACGAAGACCTGGTGATCGAGATCCCCAAGTATTCGATCAATCAGGTCAAGGAGGGTCACTGATGAAATGGACTGACACGCTCGATATCGCCACCGCGTTGATGGACAAGCACCCCGACGTCGATCCGCAGTACATCAACTTCGTGGACCTGCACCGCTGGGTGATGGAGCTGCCGGGCTTCAGCGACGACCCGAAGCGTTCGGGCGAAAAGATTCTCGAAGCGATCCAGATGGCATGGATCGACGAAGCGAAGTGACTGGCCGCCAGGGCGCCAGTCACTTCGCTTTCAGCGCTGTTCGGCTGCAAGAAGAGGCTGCGCCCTCTTGGATTTCCCCGGATGTCAGAACTTCTGTGGGCGGAAAATGCCGACATCGGTGACGAAGAGCGTAACCGCGTAGTTTGGCGCGTAGGTTGCGAGCACGTGTGATGCAAGCCGCTCCGCTACCGCGGCGTCGCAGATCACCTTCATCTCGATCGAGCGGTCTGCCTCCCAGCTTGCTTCACGGTCGCCGCGATCGCCTCCGCCACGCACGTCGTACAGCGTGTAGCCGTGCGCACCGAACGCACGCGCATCGTGGATAAGTCCCTTCTCCAGCGCCGCCTCGGCGATGATCACCAGCAGTTTCCTGGCATGCGTCTGCATGTTCAGCCTCCGATCCAGCGCGCAAGCTCGAGGTAAAGCGGAATTCCGATTGTGATGTTGAACGGGAAGGTCACACCGAGGGACACCCCGATCGACAGCGCAGGGTTCGCTTCGGGTACCGCGATTCGCATCGCCGTTGGCGCGGCGATATACGACGCACTCGCCGCCAGTGTGGCAAGCAACGCGGTGCCACCGAGCGACAAGCCGATCAGATGCCCGACGAACGCGCCCAGCGTTCCCAAAACGAGCGGCGCCGCCAGGCCGAACACGACCAGGAACGCTCCGGCCCGCTTCAGGTCCGGCAGGCGTCCGCCGGCGACCAATCCCATCTCGAGCAGGAACAACGCGAGCACGCCCTTGAACAAGCCAATGAACAATGGTTCGATGGGCTTGATGCCTTGCGGTCCGGCGATCGCGCCGATCGCCAGGCCACCGAGCAGAAGCAGCACGCTCTTGCCGAACAAGACTTCGTGCGTCAATGGACCCCACGAAATCCGCCGCGCGCCCCCGATCCGCGCGAGGAGGATTCCGGCGACGAGTCCCGGCGCTTCCATCAGCGCGACCAGCAGCGGCATGTAGCTTTCCGAGGTGATGTCGTTCTTGAGCAGGAAGCTCGATGCCACGGCGAAGGTCACCACTGATACCGATCCGTAGTGCGCTGCGATGGCTGCGCTGTCTGCTCGCGGCAACTTGCCGAGTTTGAACAGAACCGGAAACAACAGAAACGGAATGGCTGCGCCGAGTGTCATCGCCGCCATTGCCTGGGGAAGCACCGCGCCGATCGGTTGTTGCGCAAGCTCGACGCCGCCCTTGATCCCGATCGCCAGCAGCAGGTAGATCGACAGCGCCTCGTACAGTGCTTCCGGCAGACGAAGGTCGCTCCGTGCAAGACGAGCAATGACGCCGAGGATGAAGAAGAGAACGACCGGATCCATCACTCAGGCGCACCGCAGAAGTGAGTCGAGGACAACGAGCGCCGATTCGAGCGTGAACTCGCCATGCTCGATCGCGGCAATGACCGCATCGAGCGGCCGCACCTCGATCGCAGCGACTTCGCCGTCGACGTTGCGCAGCCGCGCTCCGTCAGGCAGCACGGCATCGAACACCTGCACGATCTCGGACTGAAAACCTTCCGGCACGATCCGTGTCACGTGCACGTGGCCACCGCGCCTGAGCGTGAGCGTAGTGAGATCGAGGCCGGCTTCTTCATGTGCCTCGCGCGCGAGCGCATCGAGTTCGCTCTCGCCGGCGGGCACCATGCCGCCGACCAGGTTGTCCCACAGGCCGGGATCAATCTGCTTGTGATCGGCGCGCCGTGCGACATAGATGCCGCCATCGGCGCTGAACGCATTCAGGTGCACGGCCAAGGTCGTAATGCCGAGCGCGCGGCACGCACTGCGCTCGATCGTCGCAATCGGTGCGGCATCCGGCGTCGCGCGCACATCGAGCTGCTCGTCGCGCCAGCCGCGGATCAGACCTTCGTCGCGCAGCTTCGACGCGGCGTCATAGAGCAGTGCGGTGCGTGTCTTGACATCCAGATCGTCGTCGTCGAGCACGAGCCGATAGTCGAGCAGGATGAAACGCGGCTCGTGCGTGGCGAGAAAGCCTGCGACATCCGGTCTTGCGATGCCGACTTCGGCGCCGGCCATGACGACCGACAGCCAATCGCCTGGTGCGGGCTGCTGCGCGCGCGCAAGCAGCTTCTTCTGCAACTCTTGCGGCCTGCGGCGATTCAACCGCGCTCTTCCGGCCGCATGTGCGGAAAGAGAATCACGTCGCGGATGCTTGGCGCGTCGGTCAGCAGCATCACAAAGCGGTCGACGCCGACGCCGCATCCAGCGGCGGGCGGCATGCCGTACTCCAGCGCGCGCACGTAATCCGCGTCGTAGTACATGGCCTCTTCGTCGCCGGCCTCTTTGGCTCGTACCTGCTGGGCAAAGCGCGCCGCCTGGTCCTCCGGATCGTTCAGCTCCGAAAAGCCATTGGCCATCTCGCGCCCGGTGATAAAGAGTTCAAAGCGCTCGGTGATCGCGGGGCGCGTGTCGGACGCGCGCGCGAGCGGTGAGACTTCCACCGGGTAGTCGACGATGTAGGTTGGCTGGATCAGCTTCGACTCGGCCACCTCTTCGAACAACGCCAGGTGCAGTGAGCCGAGGCCCGCTTCCTTTGAATGCGTGCTGCCGAGCTTTGCGAGCTCGGCGTGCAGGAACGCCTGGTCGCCGAGTTGCAGGTCGGTGTAGCGCGGCGCGTGCGCCTTGATCGCTTCGACCGTGGTCATGCGCGCAAATGGCCGCGACAGATCGATCGAGTGTCCCTGGTAGTTCAGCACCGCGGTGCCGGTCGCGCGCAGCGCGGTCTCGCGCAGCAGCTCTTCGGTGAAGTTCATCAGCCACCGATACTCGTGGTACGCGGCGTAGAACTCCATCATCGTGAATTCGGGGTTGTGGCGCGGGCTCAGGCCCTCGTTCCTGAAATTGCGGTTGATCTCGAACACGCGTTCGAAGCCGCCCACCACCAGTCGCTTGAGGAAGAGTTCCGGTGCGATGCGCAGGAACATGTCGATATCGAGCGAATTGTGGTGCGTGACAAACGGCTTGGCCGCGGCGCCGCCCGGAATCACCTGCAGCATCGGCGTTTCGACTTCGAGAAAGCCGTTCTCCACCATGAAGTCGCGCATGGCCGCAATCGCCCTGGTGCGCGTGACGAAGGCGCCGCGCGTCGCCTCGTTCATCATCAGGTCGACATAGCGCTGGCGATAGCGCTGCTCCTTGTCCTCCAGGCCGTGGAACTTGTCTGGCAGCGGCCGCAGTGACTTGGCAAGCAGCCGCACCTCCTTGCAGCGCACCGACAGTTCTCCCTTCTGTGTCTTGAAGAGCAGGCCGCGAGCGGCGACGATGTCGCCGATGTCCCAGCCCTTGAACGCCTCGTGCACATCGCGCCCGGTGTCGTCGTCGGCGATGAAGAACTGGATCCGTCCCGAGGTGTCCTGCACGGTGGCGAAGCTCGCCTTGCCCATCACGCGCTTGAGCATCATGCGGCCGGCGAGCGAAACCTCGACGTTTTCTTTGCTGATCGTCTCGCGGTCGAGCGCGCCGTACCTGGCCTGCAGCTCACCCGCGTGATGTGTCCGCGTGAAGTCATTCGGAAAGGCCGGGCCCGCTGCGCGCAGCCGTGCCAGCTTGGCGCGCCGCTCGGCAATGATCTGGTTTTCGTCGGGCGGCGGCGCCTGTGTGGTCTCTGTCATGGGTTTCTTCTTCAAGCGTCGCGCACGTCGGCGACGGGTTTCGTTCCGAAATCGGGCCGCGCAAGATAAGCCAGACAGCGCGCGGCAGCGGCGCTGGCCTCGGTAAGCTGGCCGCTGGCCTTCAATTCCAGGAAGAGCGACTTGTCGGGGAAACCGGCTGCGTCGGACGCGCGCAGCGCGGTCTGCATGTCGGTGTCGATCACGCCCGGTGCCAGCGACACGATCTGCGCCGGGTTCGGCAGAAGTGGTTCGTCTTCTGCCGCGACGCGCGAGAAGTGATCGAGGCCGGCCTTGGCAGCGCAATAGGCGGCCGACCCCACGAGCGAGCGCCGGCCGGCCCCCGAGGAAATGTTCAACACGCGCCGCTGCGTCGGCCAGGCACGCGTCGCGCGCAGGAATGCGGCGGCGAGCCGCAGCGGCGTCTCGAGATCGACGCGCAAGACGGCGGTCAAGGTCTCGGCGTCCATTGCCTCGATCGGTCCGATGCGACCAACCAGCGCTGCGTTGTTGATCAGCGTCGCGGTCTTGAACGCGGCGCCGGCGTGCTGACGCAGCCATGTCTCGAGTCGTGCATCCACGCCCGTGTCTCTCGCGAGATCGACGGCCCATTGTTCCAGTACCGCGCCAGCCAACGCGGCGGATCCATCGAGCGCATGGTCCGGCCTGCGCGAGATCGTGAGCAGTATGTGATCCGGCACCAGCAAGCGCGCCGCTATCGCGCGACCGAGGCCGCGCGACGCGCCGGTGACAATGTACAGATCCATCGTCATACGCCCTGTTTCAGGCTTGCTTCGATGAACTGGTCCAGGTCGCCGTCGAGCACTCCCTGCGTGTTGCCGACCTCGACGTTCGTGCGCAGGTCCTTGATGCGCGACTGGTCGAGCACGTAACTGCGGATCTGGTGGCCCCAGCCGATGTCGGTCTTGCCTTCCTCCAGCTTGCTCTGCTCGGCCATGCGCTTGCGAATTTCCTGTTCGTACAGGCGCGACTTCAGCATCGCCATGCACTCGGCGCGATTGCGATGCTGGCTGCGATCGTTCTGGCTCTGCACCACGATGCCGCTCGGTGCGTGCGTGATGCGCACCGCTGACTCGGTCTTGTTCACGTGCTGGCCGCCGGCGCCGGACGCGCGATACACGTCGATCCGCAGGTCGGCCGGATTGATCTCGATCTCGATCGTTTCGTCCACCTCCGGGTAGACGAAGACGCTGGCGAACGAGGTGTGCCGGCGCGCGTTGCTGTCAAACGGCGACTTGCGCACCAGCCGATGGATGCCGGTCTCTGTGCGCAGCGTGCCGTACGCATAGCTGCCGGTGATCTTCAGCGTCGCGCCCTTGATCCCGGCGACCTCGCCGGGCGCTTCGTCGAGCAGTTCGGCTTTGAAATCCTTGCGCTCCGCATAGCGCAGGTACATCCGCTCGAGCATGCTGGCCCAGTCCTGCGCCTCGGTGCCGCCCGCGCCGGCCTGAATCTCGATGAAGCAATTGTTGGGGTCGAGCGGATTGCTGAACATCCGCTGAAACTCGAGGTCGGCGACCTCCTTGCCGAGCTTGGCCGCGTCGCCTTCGATCGCGATCAGGGTGGCGTCGTCGGCATCGCCGCGCGCCATGTTGAACAGCTCCGCGGCATCGGCCAGCCCCTGCGTCAGGTGCGTCATGCGCCCGACCACGTCGTCGAGCAGTTTCTTCTCGCGCCCCAGTTCCTGCGCGCGCTTCTGGTCGCTCCAGACGTTCGGATTTTCCAGCTCGCGTGCAACCTCGGTCAGCCGATGCGCTTTGGCATCGACGTCAAAGATACCTCCGCAACTCGGCGGCGCGAGCATTCAGATCGGTGATCGTGGCGGCAAGTTGATTGAGGCGTTCAGGTTCCATCGGGTGCTCGTGGGCGAAAAGAGTGCGAATTATAGGTATCCGGAGGCAGTGCAACGTTTGCCGAGCTTGGCGGGGGTTGCGTTGTCAAACCGAGGCGCACGCTTCGTCAGATCGCGGGCGGCAGCACGGTCTGCATCCGCGCCGCGCGTCAGGCCTTGCGCTGAACGGCCTGCGTCGTATTGCGTTTGC
This sequence comes from Burkholderiaceae bacterium, assembly GCA_036824465.1. Lineage (GTDB taxonomy): Bacteria > Pseudomonadota > Gammaproteobacteria > Burkholderiales > Burkholderiaceae_F > JAKOQB01. The sequence goes on along the minus strand of DAITAC010000016.1, from coordinate 37,583 downwards.
CTGCGTGGCTTGCGGCTGGGCGGATTCCTGCAATGATCTGCCTGCCGGTCCGCGCCTTCTTCGCTGCGCCCGCCTTGCCAGATCGTGCTGATGCCGGCACATGGCGCGCGGCGCTCTTTGTATTCTTCGTGAGCTCGTCCAGCGCCGCAGTGAGCGCCGTTGAAAGCGCGCGTGCGTCGGGCACCGCATTGCGTGCCGTCGTGAAGCCGAATCCCATCGCGCCCGCATAGCTCATGACGGTGATGTTCAGTCCCACACCGTGTTCCGGGATCGACATCGGCCAGTAGGTGGCCATCCGTGCCCCGGCGGCGTACAGAGGCACCTGCGGCCCGGGTACGTTCGAGATCACGACATTGGCGATCGGCGGCATCGCATCGGCGATATGGGAGCGGCCATACAGCGACGCAAGTCCGTGCAGGATCCAGGGCACGGTGATCGTTGGAAAATCCGTCGGCAGCACGCCGCGTGCACGCCGGGCCAGTTCCTTGATCGCACCCGCCGCATCGCGGATCGCGTGCAGCCGCTTGATCGGGTCGGCGATGTGCGTGTTGAGGTTGACGAGGCTCATGGTTGCCTGCGTCGTGTAATCGGTATTGCCGGCGTCGCGCAGCGAAATTGGCATCGCTGCGATCAGTGGTTTCTTCGGAATGCCACGATGGTGCGCAAGGTAGCGGCGCAGCGCGCCGCTGCATAGTGCCAGCACGATGTCGTTGAGCTTCGCCTCATGCGCGACGGCGAGTTGCTTCAACGAATCGAGCGGAATCGACAGCGCGGCGAAGCCGCGCTCGCCGGTAATTGCGACGTTGATCGGCGTCTTCGGCCCGAAAGAGAAGTTCTGGCCCAGCCGGCCCTTCGGCGCGCCCGGTGTGGTTTTGAGCAACCCGGCCAGCGTACGAACCACGTCGGGCAGGTGCCGAGCGAGCTTGATGAATTGGCTGATGTCGTGCTTCAGCGCCGCCGCGGCCAACTCGCCCTTGCCCGGGTGCTCGGCAGGCCGCGCGGATTTCGCGCCCGCCGCTCTCGCCGGCCGGGCGTTGGGCGTGATGTCAAACAGCGCCTGTGCCAGCAGCACACCGGCCTGGCCGTCGAGCACCGCATGGTGGACCTTGATGTAGTACGCCGCCTGGCCGCTCTGCAGACCGTCGAACACATACAGACGCCACAACGGGCGGCTGCGGTCGAGTAGTTCGGAATGCAGACGCGCGGCCGCGTCTTCGAGTTGCGCTTGCGTTCCGGGAGGCGCCAGTGTCACGCGTTGTACGTGGTAGTCGAGATCAATGCGATCCTCGGTGACCCACGCCGGGTTGGCAAACTGCAGCGGCATTGGGGCCAACTTGCGCGTGAATACCGGTGCGAGGTTAAGCCGCCGGCGCATCTGTCGCTTGATCGCAGTGTAGAAGTCGCTCCTGTATCCCGGCGGAAGGTCGAACAGGTGCAGCGACGCCACATGCATCGGCGTATCGGCCGTCTCCAGGTGCAGGAATGCGCCATCCAGTCCGCTCAGGGATTTCATGGTCTGTCTTTCTTCGCGTGTCAGACGCGCTCGTCAAGAGCATGAAGCCGCTTTTTCGCGGATGAGTTGCGCAGGATCAGTTCACGAGCGGCGATGGCGTCGTGCCGACGTAGATGGATCACCCCATTTCGCGTCGGCCTTGATATGTTTCACCCTTGTGATCGCAAGCGTTCCTGGACAATGATTTTTAAGTTAGAGATCGCTGCATAACAAGCATCGTGACGCGAACCCGAACCTTGGTCACCCGACACCCGCACCGGGGCGAGCCGCACTGGCTATATCAATTCACCGAGTGGCGGGCGTTGCTCGAAATGGCGACGTTGCCGTATTCGTTGCCGGCACTGACAGCGGCGCCGCGCGGCGACGGGCACCCTGTGCTTCTGCTGCCGGGCTTCATGGCCGATGAGGGCACGTTGTTCGCGCTTAAGCTCTTCCTGCGCCAGCGTGGCTATGACGTGCAGACGTGGGGCTTCGGGCGCAACGTGGGCTTTCAGCGCCGGCACGCCAAGGCGCTCGAGCAGAAGATCCGCTACATGCATCACAAGGCCGGCCGCAAAGTGAGCCTGGTCGGATGGAGTCTCGGCGGCCTCTTTGCGCTGTACAGCGCGCATCAGGCACCGGAGTGCGTACGTTCGGTGATCACGCTCGGCAGTCCGGTCAGCATCGACCCGCAGGGCAGCAAGTCACCGCCCCTGGTGCGGGCGCTATATCAACTGATCGCGCATCCGATGGGGCCGAGCGCACACACCATGCTGCCGCGGACGCGGGTGCTGCGTGCACACAAGATGCCGCCGGTGCCGACGAGCTGCCTGTATTCGCTCACCGATGGCGTGGTGCCACCCCAGGAGGCGACCATCGACGGCGACCCGAAGATGCACGAGAACATCCGCGTGTTCGGCAGTCACGTGGGGCTGGGCTTTAACGCGATCGTGATGTACATCGTCGCCGATCGGCTCGCGCAGCCGGATGGGCATTGGCGGCCGTTCAAGCCGCAAGGCGTCTCGGGGAAGCTCTACCGTCTGATGGTGCGCGAGCCCGCGCCGGCTTGACGGTTTTGCGCGCAGTAGCGTTCACACGGCGCGTGGGCTTTGGCCGTTGGGCCCGTTTCGCCGCTGCCAGGTATTCCTGGAAGCTGTCGCGGATGCACTGTGCGAACACGTCCGGATCGGGCATCAACTCGCGACACGACGTGGGCGAAATCACGATGCGACCGTCGTAGCTCGTCACCGCGAACACGAGCCCCATGCCGTCCGAGATCGGCATGATGGCCGAGAAGTACGTCATGCGCGCTCCGCAGAGGTACAGCGGCACCGATGGGCCCGGCACATTGGTGATCGTGCAGTTGGCGAGCGGTGCGCGCCGGCCCATGCCCAGCGATACGCGATGCATCATCTTGCTCGTCAGCGCCAGCGTGGCGGCGGGCGCGTGCTGGCCGATGTCGGTCAGCTCGCGCGCGCCGATCGCGCGCGCCACCGTATCCGACGAGCGCGTCTGCTCGTGAATCAGGCGTAGGCGCCGCACCGGATCGGCAAGATCGGTGCCTAAGTGCACATGGAGCCACGATACGGCGGGGCGGCTGCCGGGCGCGGCATCGGCATCACGAATGTAGATGGGTGCGATCGTCGTCAGGCTCGCATCGGGCAGTTCTTCTTCGGCTTGCAGATACCGGCGCAGCGCGCCGCCGCAGACAGCCAGCACCACGTCGTTGACGGTGGTGCCATCCACCAGCGTGCGGATCTGCCTGAACTCATCCAGGGTGAAGCGGCGCGTCTCGAACACGCGGTGCGGCGACACGACCGAGTTGAAGCGCGTGACTGGCATGTGCTCCGGGCTTAGCAGGATTTCGCGCGCCAGGCTCAATGCCGCGGGTGTCACGCGACGGATCGCGCGGCTCAGCGGACCGGCCAGCCGCAGCGGCGAGGTGAGGGTGCTCATCACGCCGCGGCACACCATCGAAATCGTCCCGGGCGGCGATTCCGGGAACCAGGGCTCTTGTGGCTCTGGCGGCAGTGGCGTGGCGGTGATGTCGTGCAGCAGGTTCGTGATCTCGCTGCCGTGTTCGACGTCGATGGCGGCGTGGTGGGTCTTGGTCAGAAGCGCGAAGCTGCCCGCGGGCAGATCGAGAAAGCTGTCCAGCCCTTCGATCACATAGATTTCCCACAGCGGCCGATTCAGGTCGAGCGGTCGTGCATGGATGCGCGAAGCTTGAATGCAGAACTGGCGCCAGTCGCCCGGTTTCGGCAGCGCGATGTGTCGCACGTGATACTCGAGGTCGAAGTTCTCGTCCTCGACCCAGTACGGGTAGTCGAGTTCGAGCGGCACGCGATGCAGTTTTTGCCGAAACACTGGCGAGCGGTGCAGCCGGCCTTCGATATGCGCGAGGATGCTTTTGAAGCGCACCTTGCCGCCGGGCGCGGTCGACTGGTCGTAGATGTGGATCAGCGAGACGTTGGAATTCGAATGCGCGGTGTCCGAGTACAGGAACGTTGCGTCATGCGCGGCAAGTTGGTGCATGGGAGATTCTTCGGCTCCTATCGTGACCAAGGCAATATACACAGCGACGCGAGGCTTCGCGGCGGTTCGCCGCGGTGAAGCCGGATGGGTCGTCTCACGATCCTGGGGACGCCTGGCAGCGATCAGGCCGACACGCGGCAACCGTTCGGCGTCCCGCCGACCTGGCGGGTCTCCCAGGGGAGAAGGGGAAACGGCGCGCTTTTCGTTGGATCGCGTGCCGGCGTCGCTTGCGAGACTCCGATCGGGGAACTGATCCCTTGATGCGAAGGGTGCCGCGGTCGTCACCATGCCGGCGCCCCGCGACCGAACGATCCACGCGACTTCAACTCGCCAGGGCACGGAACATGAAGTTGGTCCCGACCCGCGTCAATCGAGCGTCGGCCCGTGTGCCGATGCTGCGCGCGCGTGCGCAAATGGCGGTCGGCCTGGCCATGGGCGTGCTTGCGGTCGCTGGCGTGATTGACGTCATCGCTGCTAAGGACGCGGTGTTTTCCGGCGCCTACATTGCCGCCATCGGGGCGATCTTGCTTGCTGCCGGCCTTGCCTACGTATTGCGTGCTCGTGGCAGCTTCACGGTCATGTCGACGCTGTTGCTGTCGATTGCGACCGCCGTCGTGGCCGCACGCTTTCTCGCTGAGCGCAACGGTGTTCTGGACGCCATTCCTGGCGGCTTTCGTGTCTCCGCCGTGAGCGCGCTGGCGGGGAACCTGCTTCTTGTCGGGCTGGGCTTGTGGGTCGGTTGGCTCGTTGCCGGTGTTGTCCGCACGCCGGCTGCGGAAGAGCCACCACAGGAGCGACGTCTGCGTGCGTTGCTGGACCTTGCCGCCGACTGGTACTGGGAACAGGACGAGCAGCTTCGCTTCAGCTTCGTCGACGCCCGCATCGAGAGCCAACTGGGGGTCCGGTGTGCCGATCTGCTCGGCAGGGTGCCATGGGATGTCGAGGACTTCGCGCTTTCCAACGATCAGTGGACGGCGTTCCGTGCCGACCTGGACGCACGACGCCCGCTGCGCAATTTCATCATCGAACGTCAGAGCGCGGATGGCACGCGCACCAGTGTCAGCCTGACCGGCGAACCGATCTTCGACAGGCACGGCGCTTTCCGGGGCTACTGGGGCGTCGCCCGTGACGTGACTGCAGATCACGAAGCGCGGCGCGCGCTGGCGCGCAGCGAGCAGCGCTATCGCGATCTGTTCGAACACTCGCCGTCGGCACTTGTGCTTCACCGCGGCGGGCGGATCCTGAAAGCCAATGATGCGGCGGCCACGCTGTTCCGGTTCAAGGACTCCGCCGCCATGGTCGGGAACTCCATGCTCGATCTGTATGCGCACGGCGACCAGACGCGGGTCGCGAAGCGGATCGCACAGCTGGAGGAGATGTCACCTGGCGAAGCGTTGCCGTCGACGGAAATTCAGCTCGTCACACGTGATGGAGCCGAGGTCTTCGCGCTTGGGACCGGCATTCGAGCCGATACGGGCGAAGGTGCGGCAACCCTGTCCGTCTACTTCGACGTGACCGACCGCAAGCGCGACCGTGACGCGCTGCGTCGCTCGGAGGAAATGCTGTCGCGTCTATTCGATGCATCGCCGGACGTCATCATTGTCAGCGAACGCGGCAGCGGACGGCTGGCAATGGTCAACGAACGCTATACGAAGCTGTTCGGCTTCACGCGTGCGGAGGCGATCGGGCACAGCTCCGAAGCGCTCGGGTTGTGGCCCAAGCCGCAGGAACGCGCGGCCCTGATCGAGGCGCTGGCGCGCGACGGGGTTGTCCATGGTATGCCGGTCACGCGGCGCACCCGGGATGGTCGCCTGCTGTCGATGCTGTATTCGGCCGCACGCATGAACGTGGACGGCATGGACTACATGATCGGCACGATCCGGGATGTGACCGAGCAGGAGCGTCTGCGCCGCGAGTACGAGGCGATCCTGAAGCATGCATCGGTCGGCATTGCGTTCACGCGCGAACGCGTCTTTCGCCTCGTCAATCCACGCTTTGAACAGATGCTTGGCTGGGAGCCGGATTCTCTCGCCGGCCAGGCGGGAACGGTGGTCTGGCCATCGCTGAAGGACTACGAAACGGTCGGCAACCTGATCGGACCCAAGCTTGCGTATGGAGAGACAGTTGACTTCGAGTGGACCTTGCGCAACCGGGACGGAACGCAACTGCTCGCCCGCATTCGCGCCCGGGCCATCGACGAAGCGCAGCCAGCGGCGGGCGGCACGATCTGGATCGTTGAGGACATCACCGAGCGGCGTGCGTTCGAACTGGCACTGGCCGATGCCAAAGACGCCGCGGAGTCGGCCAACCGTGCCAAAAGTGCCTTCCTGGCCAACATGAGTCACGAGCTGCGCACTCCCTTGAACGGTGTGATCGGGCTCGCGCGCCTGGCACTCGATCCGAATCTGCCGCCCGGGAAAAAGGACCAGTATCTCCAGGGCGTGATTGACAGCGCGCAGACGCTGACGCGCATCGTCTCGGACATTCTCGATCTGTCGAAGATCGAAGCCGGCAAGCTCGCGATCGAGGACGACGACTTCGATCTGCACGCACTGCTCGACGCCATCGAGGTGACGTACAGCCAGCTGGCGACGGAAAAGGGACTGCAGTTCGCTGTTCAGCGAAGCGGCGATGTGCCGCGCTTCGTGCGTGGCGATGCGCTGCGGGTGCGACAGATCCTCGGCAACTTCCTTTCAAATGCGCTGAAGTTCACGTCCCGCGGTCGCATCGCATTGAGTGTCGAGCGCGTGGACAAAGGCCTGCGCATGGCCGTGCGTGACACTGGCATCGGCATCGACGTGAGAACACAGGGGCGCCTGTTTGCGCGCTTCACGCAGGCCGATGCGTCAACCACACGCCGCTTTGGCGGCACCGGTCTGGGCCTGTCGATCTGCCGCCAGTTGGCCTACCTGATGAAAGGCGAGGTTGGCGTCGAGAGCCAGCCCGGCGCGGGCAGCACGTTCTGGGCGATCCTGCCGCTGCCGGGCGCAATGGCGCCGGTGCCGGTCGGCGCGCAGGTTGATGGCGGCGATCTCGCCGGCATGCACGTGTTGCTGGTCGAGGACAACGAGGTGAACATGCTGATCGCGGACGCAGTGCTCAAATCATGGGGCATCATGGTCGAGCAGGCGACCGACGGCCGTGCCGCGATCGATGCGGTTGAGCGTGCGTTCGAATGCGGCAAGCCGTTTGATGCGGTGTTGATGGACGTGCAGATGCCGGTGATGAGCGGCTATGAGGCGACTGCAGCGCTGCGACAGCGCTACGACAAGCGGCGCCTGCCGATCATTGCGCTGACGGCGGCGGTGCTGACGACTGAGCAGGACCAGAGCCAGGCGCTTGGCATGAACGATTTCGTCGCCAAGCCGATCGACGAGCCCCAGCTGCAAGCGGCACTGGCGCGTGTGCGTCCTGCTGCCGTTCGCTCGATGCATTCCTAGACGAAGCGTTGCTTGCGGATGTCGATCACGCACTGCTCGCGTGCTCGACAAACAGCGTGACCCGCCGCTGTCCCTGGAAGTCGTCAGCCGCCGGTCGGTACGCCAGACGCACGCGTGTGGGCAGGGTCTGCGTATGGCGGAACCACATGGCGCCGAAACGCTTGCCCTGGAGTTCAAGCGTGAGCTTCAGGTGCTGGTCCTTGATCAGCCGCTGATCGAGCACGACGAACTCGTTGTCGAACAGCGGTGCCGGAAAGCCCTGGCCCCAGATCTGCCGATCGACCGCTTCAATCAGGCCAAGCGTGATCTCGCTTGCCTGCAGCGGTCCGTCGGTGCCCACGGTGCGCTGGAACAGCGCCGCATCAGCAGTTGCGCGGGTCGCCTGCTCGAACGCGCGAACGAATCCTTCGTAGTGCCCGGCATCGATCGTCAGCCCGGCGGCCATGGCGTGGCCGCCAAATTTTTCGACCAACGTTGGCCCCATCTTGGTGACGAGGTCGAGGGTGTCGCGCAAGTGCACGCCATCGATGGAGCGGCCGGACCCGCGCAGTGTCGCGTCGCCGGCGCGCGCGAACGCGATGGTCGGTCGGTGAAATTTCTCCTTGACGCGCGATGCGACCAGCCCCACCACGCCCTGATGCCAGCCGTCGTTGAAAAGCGTAATAGTGCGCCGGTCGGCCAGCGCCGTGTCCTGCAGCTCTGCCAATGCGTCGAACTGCATATCGACTTCGATCGCGCGCCGTTCACGGTTCAGCTCATCCAGTTGCCGTGCGAGTGTCAGCGCGCGTTCGAAATCGTCGGCGAGCAGGCATTCGATGCCGGTGCCCATGTCGGCAAGTCGTCCCGCCGCGTTGATGCGCGGGCCGATCGCGAAGCCGAGGTCTGCGGGACGCGCGAGCTGCGCGCTGCGGCCGGCGACCTGGAACAACGCGGCGATGCCCGGTTGCATGCGACCGCTGCGGATCCGCTCGACTCCGGCGGCCACCAGAATGCGGTTATTGCGGTCCAGCTTCACGACATCTGCGACGGTGCCGAGTGCGACCAGGTCAAGCAGCGCATCGAGTCGTGGCTGCTTGGCTTCGGTGAAGCGTCCGCGCGCGCGCAATTCAGCGCGCAGCGCCATCAAGACATAGAACATCACGCCCACCCCGGCCAGGTGCTTGCTGGGAAATCCGCAGCCCGGCTGATTCGGATTGACGATTGCCCGCGCTGCGGGCAACTGCGCGCCAGGAAGGTGGTGATCGGTGATCAGTACATCGATCCCAAGCGCGCAGGCGGCGGCAACGCCATCCACACTGGCGATGCCGTTGTCCACCGTGATGAGCAGATCCGGTCTGCGTTGTGCCGCGAGTTGCACGATCTCTGGCGTCAGTCCGTAGCCGTACTCGAAACGGTTCGGCACCAGATACTCGACCTGCGCGCCCATCATGCGCAGACCGCGCACGCCGACTGCGCATGCGGTGGCGCCGTCGCAGTCGTAATCCGCAACGATCAGCAGGCGCTTGCCAGCCTCGATTGAGTCGGCGAGGAGGCGACCGGCATCATCCACATGCGACAAGGCAGAGGGTGCGATGAGGTCGCGTGTGATGAGTGTCAGGTCGTTCATCGAGCTGACGCCACGCGCGGCCAGCGCACGCGCAAGCGGCCTCGGCAACCCGGCATCCGCCAGCCGCTGCGCTGCGGCGACATCGAAGATGCGCGCGACCAGCTGAACCGTGCTCAAGTGTGCGCCCCGCGCATGGCGATCATGTCGCCACCGGTTCAGCGAGGACGGCGGCGAGCGATCCGCTTCCGGATCGGCGCCAGAAACGAAGCCGATCGCGTCGGCGCAGCGACAGCACGCGAGTGACCTGGAGGCCGCTCAGCACGAGTTCGACGCTTTCGAACCCGGCATCGAATGCGCGCACGCGCAACTGCGCGAGCCGCGTTTCAAACCCGGCAAACCGTTCGACCCAGACGCCCCACGACTCGAAGCGCGCGGGCTCGAGCAGGCCGGTCCAGAGCGACACGGCGTCGCCTTGCGCGCGCGGCAGTTCGTTTTCATCGATCAATGCCGCTGGCGCGGTACCCGCCGCAAGCGCCCAGCCCCGCAGTACAGGGTCACCACCGACGACGGTCGCGAAAGGCGCTCGCGGCAGCGGTCTCCACACGCCCCCGCCATGCAGCCAGACGCCATTGACCGGTTGCTGTCCGCGCTCTTCGCGTGCGTAGTTGACCGCGTTGTGGTGCCAGCGCACCTGGATCCCGGTCAGGATCCTGCGCCACCGAGCGGCATCGGCTCCGATCGGCAGGCAAGGGCCGAGGGACTGGCCGCGCGCGGATACGAGCGGCGCGGTATCAAGCCGCCACGGCTTGTCCGTCTGCACAAACCACGCGTCGTGGCGCAGCCGCTTGAGAAGGGCGCCGTGCTCTCGCAGGACTGCATCGGCCTCCGTTGCAAGTGCATCGGCTTCGGCCTCGGTGAGTTGCGCGTCTTCACTGCGGCCGACCATCAGGTGCTCACGCGCGACGTCGACATGGATCGGATCGCAGTGCCACCACTGGGCGTCGTCAGCGGGCAGGATCGCGCTGGCGTAACTCTGTGCGCGCCATGCGTAGGGTGCGGTGACGGGAATCGCGCCATCGCCACAGAATGCCCGCCACAGCCAGGCCAGATGCGTGGCGCCAATGGGCGCGTCGATCACCGACTCGTCCGGTGCGCGGGTGGCGCGAGAAAACCAGGTCGAAAGCTGCCCTTGGCGCGCCGCTCCGACAATGTCCGCGGCCAGCGGCGCGGGAACCAAACTGCCCGGAACGACGACAAACCATCTCATCGCGGCGATTCTACGGATCGGTCGTTGCGCTGCTTCGCTAGAATCGTCGCCGTTCCAAAGTCCACCCCTTGAACCTTCCCTACGAAGTTCGCATCGGTCTGCGCTACACGCGAGCGGGGCGACGCGCACGCCGCCGCAACGGATTCATCTCCTTCATCTCGGCCATCTCGATGGGCGGCATCATGCTCGGCGTCGCCGCGCTGATCGTCGTGCTGTCGGTGATGAACGGTTTCACCAAGGAGGTGCGCGACCGCATGCTGTCGGTGCTGTCGCACGTCGAGCTGTCGTCGTACACCGGATCGCTCGGCGACTGGCGGCAGGTGGCCGAGCGTGCGCGGCAGAACAGCGAGGTCGTGGCCGCGGCGCCGTACGTGAACGCACAGGCCATGCTGACGCGTGACGACGTGGTGCGGGGCGCGCTGATCCGCGGCATCGATCCGGCGCTGGAGCCGGGCGTGTCTGACATTGCAAGGAATCTGCCGAGCGGCCGCATCACGGACCTGGTCGACGGCGAGTTCGGCATCGTGCTCGGGCTCGAACTTGGGCGGGCGCTCGGTGTGTCCATCGGCGACAAGGTGACGATGCTGGCCCCGCAGGGCAATGTCACGCCGGCCGGCGTCATACCGAGGTTGAAGCAGTTTCGCGTGGTTGCACTGTTCGAGTCCGGCCATTTTGAGTTCGACAGCACGCTTGCGTTGGTTCACATCAGCGACGCGCAGCGGATGTTCCGGGTCGAGGGCCCGACCGGCGTGCGGCTCAGGCTGAAGGACGCACTGCAAGCGCCGCTGGTGGCGGCCGATCTTGCGCGCGGGCTGGATCCGAACGTGCTGGTGCGCGACTGGTCACGCCAGAACCGAACGTACTTTGCTGCCGTGAAGACTGAAAAGCGCATGATGTTCATCATCCTCACGCTGATCGTCGCCGTTGCAGCGTTCAATCTGGTGTCAACGCTGGTGATGACGGTGACCGAGAAGCAGTCGGATATCGCCATCCTGCGCACTCTGGGGGCCAGCCCGAGCAGCGTGATGGCGGTGTTCATCGTTCAGGGTGCGCTGATCGGAGTGATCGGCACCTTTGGCGGCGTCGGGCTGGGCCTTGCGCTGGCGCACAACCTCGACGTGATCGTACCGGCCATTGAGCGGGTATTCGGCGTGCAGTTCCTGCCGAAGGACATCTACTTCCTGAACAGCCTGCCGTCGGATCCGCGCTGGGGCGACATCCTGCCGATCGGGATCATCTCGCTGGTCCTGTCGCTGATCGCGACGCTGTATCCAAGCTGGCGCGCATCGCGGACGCGGCCGGCCGAGGCGCTGCGCTATGACTAAGGTGATCTCGGCGCAGGGCCTGTACAAGGCCTATCGTGAGGCTGATCTCGCGGTCGAGGTACTGAAAGGCGCCGATCTCGATGTCATGCGCGGTGAAGTGATCGCCATCGTCGGTGCGTCGGGATCGGGCAAGAGCACGCTGCTGCACTGTCTGGGCGGCCTCGATGCAGTGGATGCGGGCAAGGTCGAAATCGGCGGCCGGAATGTTGCCGCCCTTGGCGAGGGCGAGCGCGGCGATCTGCGCAACCGCGCGTTGGGTTTTGTCTACCAGTTCCACCATCTGTTGCCGGAGTTCACTGCGCTCGACAACGTGGCGATGCCGCTATCGATCCGGCGCCTGACGCTGGCACAGGCACGGGAAGAAGCAGCGGGCGCGCTGCGTGCGGTGGGCCTCGGCGAGCGCTTGCAGCATCATCCGGCCGAACTGTCCGGTGGCGAGCGCCAGCGCACGGCGATCGCCCGCGCGATCGTGACGCGACCGGCGTGCGTGCTGGCCGACGAGCCGACTGGCAATCTCGACCGCGACACGGCGCGCGGGGTGTTCGACGTGTTGTTATCACTCGCGCGCGAGCGCGGCACCGCGATCATCATCGTGACGCACGATCCGGAACTGGCGGCGCAGTGCGATCGGACCATTCGTCTGCGTCACGGACAGCTGACTGCGGACTGACCGAGACCGGCTCAGTCCTCGGCCTCAGGCGGGTGGCCGACGAGCGTTCCCCAGGTCAGGCTCAATGCGCCAAGAACGGCGAGCATCACGGCGGCGACTCCCATCGCTTTTGCCATCAGGTGTGACGACTCGGCGCTCGCCATCAGATCGTTCACCGGCATGCCATAGAGGGACGCGAGTACGGCAGCGATGAATCCGAAGGCGACCGCGCCGGCCAGCGACAGCGCGCCGAACTTCACCGGCATCGGTCGTCTTGCCAGCAGCAATGACAGAAACGCGCCCGCACCAAGCGCGGCGCCCAAACTGATCGCGCCGGCATCGACCACGTAAGCGAGCGCCGCGGCGACAATCAGCGGCAGCAGACGCCAGGCGCGCTGCATCAGGCGCGACCCCGGGTGCGCCGGTTCCGGCGCGCGAGCCAGGCGTGGCGCAGATGGAGGTTCCACAGCACGCGCACGGTCACATAACCGCAGGTCGCGAGCAGCGTGGCGAGCAGAACGACGCCAACCGCAAGAGGTGCGCCAAGTCCGATCATCCATTGACCGAATGCCTCGACCGAGGCAATCGGGTGCGTCCACGCCCAAGCGGGCGGCGGATCGACTTCGGTGCGACCGGCAGCCCCGAGGACGAAGGCCCCGATCTTGTATGCGAGAAAGTACAGCGGAACGATCGTCAGTGGGTTCGTGTACAGCGTCGTCAGCAGCGCGACCGGCAAGTTGACGCGAAACAGAAGCGCGGCAACACCGGCGCCGATCATCTGCAACGGTCCCGGAATCAGACCGCAGAACAATCCGGCTGCCACGCCCCCGGCGGCGGAGCGCCGGTTCAGATGCCAAAGTGCGGGATGAAACAGTGTGTCGCCGAAGACGCGGAATGCCTTCATTTCGCGCACCTTGTCGACGTCCGGCATGTAGCGCTTCAAGAACTTCCGTGGCATGGGGGAAGTCTAGTCGGCAGTCGGGGCTTCGTAAGCCGGGCGAAAGGGGGAGGCATGGCGCCGAACAGCCGGCGTCGGATATGCTGCATGAAGGTCGAAGCCGCGTTCTACCGACACCTGCCTCCAGACGCCCGACTCCTGTGTGGATCGACACGCATTGCCATCTGGATGTTGAGGATTTCAATGCCGACCGTGACGCGGTCGTTGCGCGCGCGCGCGACGCCGGTGTCTCGATGATGGTGATCCCGGCGGTCGAGGCGCCGGCGTTTGCGCGCGTGAAGGATTGCTCACATCGTTACGGTTTCGCGTATGCGCTCGGCATCCATCCGCTGTATGTGGATCGTGCGCACGAGGACGACATCGAACGACTTCGGGTCGCGGTCGCTGGCGCGCTCGGTGACGCGCGCTTCGTTGCCATTGGTGAAATCGGACTCGACAACTACGTCGCAACACCCGGTCGAGAGCGCCAGCAGTGGTTCTACGCCGAGCAGTTGCGGCTCGCCCGTCGCTTCGACCTGCCAGTGATCATTCATGTGCGGCGCTCGGCGGACGATCTGCTGAAGTATTTGCGCAGGATTGATGTGCGCGGCGGTATCGCGCACGCATTCAATGGCAGCGACGACCAGGCGAGACGTTTGATCGCCCGTGGGTTCAAACTCGGTTTCGGCGGCGCGATGACGTATGACGGCTCGCTGCGCATTCGTCGCTTCGCGGCGACCCTGCCGGACGACGCATGGGTGCTGGAGACCGACGCTCCCGACATCCCACCGCAATGGCTGCGACAAGGTCCAACCCTGCGCAACGAGCCCTTTGCGCTGGCACGTATCGGCGAGACGATGGCGCAGTTGCGTTCGGTCGAGCGGGCCGATGTCGCGGCGGCGAACTGCGCCAATGCTTGCGGCGCAATGCCGCGCCTCGCTGCGTTGATTGCGGCGTCGCCGGCGAATTGAGATGCGGGCGACACCGCTGGTGGCATTCGTCGCCGGGGTGTTCCTGTTGCAGTTGCAGTCGGTATTACCGGGCAGAACCCTCATGGCAATTCTGTCCGCCACAGCAGTCTTGGGCTTGGTTCTCGCGTGGCGGCTTGAGAAGGGCGGCACGGTTAGGCCGTTCATGGTTCTCTCAATCCAGACCGGCTCGGCCGTCATGCTCGGCTTTTTCTGGGCAACGCTGATCGCGAACCTTCGTCTCAACGACGAGCTGTCGTTTGCCGATGAAGGTAAAGACATTCGCATAATCGGTGTGGTGTCGAGCCTGCCGGCGCAACTCGAGCGCGGAACGCGCTTCGAATTCAATGTGGAGCGTGTTGAAACGCCGGGTGTTCATGTCCCGGCGCACGTCTCGCTCGCCTGGTACGGCACCGACATGACGATCAAACCGGCGGAGCGGTGGCAGTTCACTGTGCGGCTGAAGCGGCCGCACGGGGTGCTGAATCCCGGCGGATTTGACTTCGAAGCGTGGATGATCGAGCGAGGTCTGCGCGCGAGCGGGTACGTGCGCGAGGCCGACGCTCTGGCACTGCCGCGCCGCCTTGAATCGGTGGTATGGGACGTCGGCGCGCTGATCGATCGCGCACGCCACGAATTGCGGGACCGCTTGCAGCAGCGGTTGCAGGGCGCCCGCTATGGCGGTGTGCTGGTCGCGCTGGTCCTCGGCGATCAGCGTGCAATCCACGAGGAGGACTGGGCGCTGTTCAACCGCACGGGCATCTCTCACCTGGTGTCGATCTCGGGGCTTCACATCACGATGATCGCGGGACTGGCAGCACTGGCGATCAGCGCAGGCTGGCGACGATCGCGTCGGTTGCTGGCCCTGGCGCCCGCACAAAGCGCGGCGGCGTTGGCCGCCATGCTCGCGGCGCTGGCGTATTGCCTGCTCGCCGGCTGGGGAGTTCCGGCCCAGCGGACCTTCTTCATGCTGGCGACTGTGGCAATCGCGTTGCTGTTGCGCTGGCAGGCCCGCGCCTTCACCACGCTGGCTATCGCCGCGGCGGTGGTCTGCCTGCTCGACCCGTGGGCCGCGATCGCGCCTGGTTTCTGGCTGTCATTCGGCGCAGTCGCGGCAATCTTCCATGTAGTGACCGGGCGGCCCGGCGTGGCGACGGGCTGGCGCACGCGGCTGCGACAGGCGGTGCGCGTGCAGGCCGCGGTGACGCTCGCGCTCGTGCCGTTGACGGTCGTGCTGTTCCAGCAGTTGTCGATCGTGTCTCCGCTGGCGAACGCGGTGGCGATTCCGCTTGTGAGCCTAGTGGTGACGCCGCTCGCATTGCTGGGCGGATTGTTCGTGGTCCTTCCGGAGCCGATGGCAGCGATCGCGGTGCCGTGCCTCGCGTTTGCGCACTGGTTGCTCGATTTGCTGGCGACCGGATTGCAGTGGAGCGTCGCCTTCCGCTGGGCCAGTATCGCAATCGCGGCGCCGCCGTGGTGGACGCTGTGCCTCGCCCTACCCGCCGTGTTCTGGCTGCTTGCACCGCCAGGCTGGCCAATGCGATGGATCGCAGTCGTATGGTTCGTGCCGATGTTTGTCTGGCCGCCATCGCGGCCTGCGCCGGGGGAGTTGTGGGTGACTGCGATCGACATCGGGCAGGGCATGTCGATGCTGGTCGAGACCCAGGACCATGTCCTGCTGTACGACACCGGGCCGCGTTACTCGGCCGAGGCCGACGCGGGCGCACGCGTGATTGCGCCATACCTGCGCTGGCGCGGCATTGATCATCTCGACCTGCTCGTCGTATCTCATCTTGACAGCGATCACTCCGGCGGCACGGCGTCGCTGCTGAAGAGCATGCCCATCGATCGTGTGTGGACGTCGATACGCGTCGACCATCCGATGCTGAAGGAGGTCAAATCTCTGCAGCGCTGCATGGATGGTCAAACACTGATACTCGGCTCGATGGAGCTGCGCGTCCTGCGGCCGCTCGCGACCGACTTCGATCGACCTGCAATGTCCACGAATGCAATGAGCTGCGTGCTCGAAGTGCGCCTGGGGCCGCAGCGCGTGCTGCTGACGGGCGATCTGCCGGCCCGCGAAGAGGCGGAACTCATCGGGCGTTACCAGTCGCGAGGCGCTTCGCTGGTCACGGCGCCTCATCACGGCAGCCGCAGTTCATCGAGCATGCCCTTTGTCGAGGCGACGCGACCGATGTGGGTGGTCTACCAGACCGGTTACCGGAATCGGTTCGGTCATCCTGCTGACGAAGTCGTCGCACGCTATGCAGCGGTTGGGACCAGGTCGGTGCGGACCGATCACGCAGGCGCCACTCAGTGGCGCCTGCGCGATGATGGGTCGATCGCCGTCGAATCGATGCGCACGCGGTCGCGCTACTGGCACAACCGGCCGGGCCGATCGGAAGTGACCGGGGAGGCGAGCGAAGAGATTCCTGCCTATCAGGCTGAACCCCAGGTTGAACCGCTGCAGCCATACTGAGGGCGGTACCTGGCCCTGTTCTTGCTAGACTGAATTTGAGTGGTCGAGCAGGATCAGCCGGCGGGGCGGAACGCAGCGATGGTCAAGGCCTTTGACGAGATGTTGGCTGCGGACAATGCCGTGCGTCCGCACTATCGCGATTTCGAAGCATGGCGCGCAGCGCAAAGCGCCGACTCGATGCAGTTCAAGCGGGCCGAGGCAGACCTCGTCTTCCGGCGCGTCGGCATCACGTTTGCAGTGTATGGCGACAAGGATGAGGACGCGGCGGGCACCGAGCGGCTGATCCCGTTCGACGTGATCCCGCGCATCATTCCCGCGGCCGAGTGGACCCGGCTCGAAGCCGGACTGCGCCAGCGTGTCAAGGCGCTCAACCTGTTCGTGCACGACGTCTATCACGACCAGAACATCATCCGCGCCGGCAAGATTCCGCCCGACCAGGTGTTCAAGAACCAGCAATACCGGCCTGAGATGCATGGGGTCGATGTCCCGGGCGGCATCTATGCGCATATCGCCGGTATCGACATCGTGCGCGCCACCAGTGACACAGAGGAAGGCGAGTACTACGTGCTGGAGGACAACCTGCGCGTGCCCAGCGGCGTGTCCTACATGCTCGAGAACCGCAAGATGATGATGCGGCTGTTTCCGGACCTGTTCGCGCGTAATCGGGTCGCGCCGATTGCGCACTATCCCGATCTGCTGCTTGAAAACCTGCGCTCGGTGGCACCGCAGGGTGTGGCGGACCCGACCGTCGTCCTGCTCACCCCCGGCATGTACAACTCGGCGTACTTCGAGCACGCATTCCTGGCCCAGCAGATGGGCATCGAGCTGGTCGAAGGCCAGGATCTGTTCGTGCAGGACAACGCCGTTTTCATGCGCACGACCCGCGGCCCACGGCGCGTCGACGTGATCTACCGGCGCGTCGATGACGATTTTCTCGATCCGCTCGCCTTCCGAACAGACTCGTCGCTCGGCGTGCCGGGACTGCTGGGCGTGTACAGAGAGGGACGCGTGACGCTCGCCAATGCGATCGGCACCGGCATTGCCGACGACAAGTCGATCTATCCATACGTGCCGGACATGATCGAGTTCTACCTGGCCGAGAAACCCCTGCTCGCGAACGTGCCGACCTACAAGTGTCGCAACAAAGACGAACTGGAATACGTGCTCGCGCACCTGCCGGAACTGGTGGTGAAGGAAGTACACAACGCCGGCGGCTACGGCATGCTGGTGGGCCCGGCTGCCACCAAAGGAGAGATCGACGAGTTTCGAAACAAGATCAAGTCCGAACCAGCGGATTTTGTTGCACAGCCGACGCTGGCGCTGTCCACCTGCCCGACCTACGTGAACGCCGGCATCGCCCCGCGGCACATCGATCTGCGGCCATACGTGTTGTCAGGCAAGGACGTCTCCACCGTGCCCGGCGGCCTAACGCGAGTGGCTTTACGTGAGGGCTCGCTGGTCGTCAATTCGTCGCAGGGCGGTGGAACCAAGGACACCTGGGTGCTCGAACGATGAGTCGGCGGTCGGGCACTACCAGTCGGGCGTCGGGCGTCGAGCGTCAAGAACATGCTCGGCGTGCCATCGCCGTGGTTCGCAACCGGGTTGCCTCTGACTCAACAGCTCTCGTCACAGCGAGCGGCAGCGAAGCCGTACTCCCGGCGCCCGGCGCCCGACGCCCGACGCTCAACTGACCATGCTTTCCCGCACCGCCGATCACCTGTTCTGGATGGCCCGCTATATCGAACGCGCAGAGAATACGGCGCGCATGCTTGACGTCAACCTGTCGACGTCGCTGCTGCCGCAATCGGCCGAAGACGCGGAGCGCGGCTGGCGCGCGATGCTGGGGATCTCGGAACTTCAGCACGCGTTCGATGAGCGCCATCCGCTGCTCACCGCGCGCGACGTGCTCGGCTTCATGGTCCGCGATCCGAGTAATCCGTCATCGATCTATTCGTGCCTGCAGGCGGCACGTGAGAACGCGCGCGCCGTGCGCGGTTCGTTGACCACGGAGGTCTGGGAAACCCATAACGACACGTGGCTCCAACTGCAGAAGCAGCTTTCGACGCGCGCGCTGGAGCAGGACCCGCAGCAGTTGTTCGAGTGGGTCAAGTTCCGCTCGCATCTTTCGCGCGGCGTGACGATTGGGACCATGCTGAAAGACGAGGCGTTCTACTTCATCCGCCTCGGCACTTTCCTGGAGCGTGCCGACAACACCGCGCGCCTGCTCGATGTCAAATTCCACGGGATGGCGCCGACGGCGGATCAATCCGGCACCCCCGCACAGAATGGCCATCCGCTGGACTTCTACTACTGGGCGGCGATCCTGCGCTCGGTGTCCGCGTTCGAGGTCTACCGGAAGGTCTATCGCGATGTGATCACGCCGTCGCGCGTGGCTGAACTGCTGGTCCTGCGGGACGACATGCCGCGCTCGCTGCTGAACTGCATCAATGAAGTCTGCATCAACCTGGAGCATGTCAAGAACAGCCGGTCGGGAGAAACCGAACGTCGTGCCGGCCTGCTGCGCGCGGAACTCAAGTACGGCCGCATTGGCGACATCCTGCACGTCGGCCTGCATCCTTACCTCAACACCTTTCTTGAACGTGTCAACGACCTGGCCGGACGCGTGAGCCAGGATTTCCTCGTCCCGTTGACTGTCAGTTGAAGCGCCCAACCGCGATGCAACTCGGAATTCTTCTCCGCACCGACTACCGCTACCGAACGCCGGTGCGCTCGACGGTGCAATCGCTGCGCCTCACGCCATGTGAGGGGGCAGCGGCGACCCCCGCGCGGTGTGCGAGTCATGGGTGCGGACGAATCGATGCAAGTGCGCGTTAACATGCGGTCCGCCTCCCTGTTCGAATCCGCTGATGCGCCGGTTGCGATCGCACGGAACTGAACCGCCAATGACTTACTGCGTAGCAATGCGACTTGATGCCGGCTTGGTGTTTCTGGCTGATTCGCGTACCAATGCCGGAGTGGATCAGATCTCCACGTTTCGCAAGCTCACGGTCTTCGAGCATCCCGGCGAGCGGCTCATGGTGCTGCTGAGCGCCGGCAACCTGGCGATCACACAGGCGGTCCGGCAGATCGTCTGCGAACGCACAGGTCCGCACGATGCCAGCGTGTGGAATTCGAAGACCCTGCTCGAGGCGGCACGTGTCGTCGGCGATGCGGTGCGTGAGGTGTCCGCGCGCGATGCGGCCGCCTTGAAACAGTCCGGCATTGAGTTCAACTGCAGCTTCATATTCGGCGGCCAGATTCGCGGCGAACGGATGCGCCTGTTCCAGATCTATGCGGCCGGCAATTTCATCGAAGCCACCCCCGAGAATGCGTACTTCCAGATTGGCGAGGCCAAGTACGGCAAGCCGATCATTGACCGGGTCGTCAATCCGTCCACGACGCTCGATGAAGCTGCCAAGTGCGCGCTGATTTCGATGGATTCCACCTTGCGCTCGAACATCTCGGTCGGGTTGCCGCTCGACCTTCTGGTGTACGAAGCGGATGCGCTGCGCGTGACCAAATTCGTGCAGATCGACCACAACAACCAGTACATGCAGATGATCCGCAACACATGGGGCGAGCGGCTGAAGCAGGTGTTCCAGGAGATTCCCGATCCGACCTGGCGCGACGCCAAGTCCTCGTCAGGCGGACCGCGGCTCGAGACCGACCCAACCTATCCCGTGCGTGCGCCGTTGCCAGTGACGATGGAGGTATCTGCCCGGCCCATGGGGGTGCAACTGGTCGCCGGCCCAGTGGGCGAAACGCCAGCGCGCCAACCCAGCGGTTGAGCCAGGGGCTTCATTCTGGTGCGGCATGCTCCGGCGCGGGGCTGGAATGCACTGAAACGGGACGTCGCATCAACGTTCGGCTCGCGCAGGCGGCGTCTTCTGGTTCGATCCATTCGGCGCGGAATTCGCTAGCTTTCGACGCCGACACTTTTCAGCGAGACATCGCGTGTCGATCCACGTCGCACTGAATCACGTCACCCACTACCGCTACGACCGGCGCGTTGGCCTGTCGCCGCAGATCGTTCGACTGCGACCCGCTCCGCATGCGCGCACACCGATCCTTTCTTACTCGCTGCGGATTGAGCCGGCCGAACATTTCATCAACTGGCAGCAGGATCCGTTCGCCAACTACCTGGCGCGGCTGGTGTTCCCGGCGAAGACGAACGAGTTCAAGGTCACCGTCGATCTGGTCGCGCAGATGGCGGTGTACAACCCGTTCGACTTCTTTCTCGAACCTGACGCGGAACAGTATCCGTTCAAGTATGAGGAAGGTCTGCATCACGACCTGTTACCTTACCTCGCGAAGGAACCGCTGACGCCGCGGTGGCGCGCCTTTCTTGCCAGTGTTGACGTACGCAAGCGGCGGACGATCGACTTTCTGGTCGAGCTGAACCAGCGTTTGCAGCACGACATCAGGTACCTGATTCGCATGGAGCCCGGCGTGCAGACGCCGGAGGAGACGCTGGAACGCGCCGCCGGCTCCTGTCGCGACACCGGGTGGTTGCTGGTGCAGTCACTGCGGCACCTTGGTCTTGCCGCGCGTTTCGCGTCCGGCTACCTGATTCAGCTGAAGGCGGACGTCAAGTCACTCGACGGACCGTCCGGCACCGACCACGATTTCACCGATCTGCACGCGTGGTGCGAGGTGTACCTGCCGGGCGCGGGCTGGATCGGGCTCGATCCGACTTCGGGGCTGCTCGCCGGCGAAGGCCATATTCCGGTCGCGTGCACACCGGAACCCAGCACCGCAGCGCCGGTATCGGGCAACGTCGACGAATGCGAAGTCGAGTTCACACACATGATGTCGGTGACTCGCATTTACGAGGCTCCGCGCGTCACCAAGCCTTACACGGAAGAGCAATGGTCGCAGGTGGTCACGCTCGGCCATCAGGTCGATCGCGACCTCAAGGCGATGGACGTGCGCCTCACGATGGGCGGCGAGCCGACCTTCGTGTCGGCCAACGATCGAGACGGCGCCGAGTGGAATACCACTGCGCTCGGCCCCACGAAGCGCGGCCAGGCGACGGAGCTGCTGCAGCGATTGCGCGCCAGATACGGTGCCAACGGCTTCCTGCACTACGGTCAGGGCAAGTGGTATCCGGGAGAACAGTTGCCGCGCTGGGCGCTGTCGTTGTTCTGGCGCGCTGATGGTCAGCCGTGCTGGCACGATCCACGGCTTTTCGCGGATGAACGTGAACCGCTGCGCTACAGCACATCGGACGGGCGGCGCTTCCTCACGCGGGTGGCGCAGCGCCTGCAGCTCGACACCAAGTTCATCCAGCCCGGCTTCGAGGATGTCTGGTACTACCTGTGGCGCGAGCGGCGCCTGCCAGTCAACGTCGATCCTTTCGATGCAAGGCTCGACGATGAACTGGAACGAGAGCGGTTGCGCCGCGTCTTCGAACAGAAACTCGATGACGAGGTCGGCTACGCGCTACCGATCAGGCGCAACGCGGCTCCATCGGTCACCGGACCGCGCTGGATCACGGGGCCCTGGTTCTTTCGCGACGATCGCATGTACCTGATACCGGGTGATTCGGCGATGGGCTATCGGCTGCCGCTGGATTCAGTGCCGTGGGTGTCGAAGGGCGATTATCCGTACCTGCACGAGCACGATCCCTTTGCGCCGCGCGCGCCGCTGCCGCTGCACGGGGACATCCGTGCGCAGAACGCGCCGCACGCGATCGGCGGCGGCTTCGCGGAAGGCGGCGCGGTCGCGCTGCAGGCAGGTTTCGAGGAGACCGGCGCAGGCGCGAGCGGCGAGACGGCCGGGGCCGGGCCGCTTCAGCCCGACCATCCGGTGTCACCGGACAAGGTCCCGGCGCGATTCGAGTCCGCGCCGTGGATTACGCGCACCGCGCTGTGCGTCGAGGTGCGTGACCCGCAGCGCATGAACGGGCCGCAGGCCGAGCGCAACTTGGGTGGCACGTCGGGGATGATGTACGTATTCATGCCGCCGCTGGCGCAGGTCGAGGATTATCTCGAGTTGCTGGCGGCAGTCGAAGCAACCGCCGCTGAATTCGACGTGAAGATCGTGCTCGAGGGCTATCCGCCGCCGCGCGATCCGCGCCTGAAGATGCTGCAGGTCACGCCCGACCCCGGCGTGATCGAGGTCAACATCCACCCGGCTCATGACTGGGATGAACTGGTCGATCACACCGAGTTCCTGTATGAGGCGGCGCATCAGTCGCGGCTGTCGACTGAAAAATTCATGCTCGACGGCCGCCACACCGGAACCGGCGGCGGCAATCACTTCGTTTTGGGCGGACCGACGCCGGCCGACAGTCCGTTCCTGCGCCGGCCTGACCTCCTCGGCAGTCTGATCGGCTACTGGCACAACCACCCGTCGCTGTCGTACCTGTTCTCGGGACTGTTCATCGGCCCGACGAGCCAGGCGCCACGCATTGACGAGGCGCGCAACGACCAGCTGTACGAACTCGAAATCGCGCTGGCCGAACTGGCGCGAAGCCGTGAACGCTTCGGGCAGGAGGCACCGCCGTGGCTGGTGGATCGCGCGCTGCGCAACATCCTGATCGACGTCACCGGCAACACGCATCGCGCCGAGTTCTGCATCGACAAGCTGTATTCACCGGACTCCGCGACAGGGCGCCTTGGGCTGCTGGAGTTGCGCGCATTCGAGATGCCACCGCATGCACGCATGAGCCTGACGCAGCAGTTGCTGATGCGAGCGCTGGTGGCCCGTTTCTGGCGCGCGCCGTACACGACCACGCTCACGCGCTGGGGCACGGAGCTGCACGACCGCTTCATGCTGCCATCCTTCGTCGGGCTCGACTTCGAGGATGTGCTGACCGACATGGCACAGGCGGGCTACGGCCTCGATCCCGCCTGGTTTGCACCGCATTTCGAGTTTCGCTTTCCGTTGTTCGGCGAAGTCGCCACGCGCGGAATTCAACTGACTCTGCGCGGCGCGCTGGAACCGTGGCAGGTCATGGGGGAAGAGGGAGCGGTTGGCAGCACCGTGCGCTATGTGGATTCCTCGCTGGAGCGCGTCGAAGTCCGGGTGACCGGGCTGAACGAAAGCCGCTACGTGATCGCCTGCAACGGCGCCGCATTGCCGCTGCAGCCAACCGGTCGTGTCGGTGAATTTGTAGCCGGCGTGCGGTTTCGCGCATGGCAGCCGGCTTCCGCTTTGCATCCGACCATCGGCGTGCATGCACCGCTGACTTTTGACATCGTCGACAGCTGGATGCAGCGCTCGCTCGGCGGATGTCAGTACCACGTTGCGCATCCGGGCGGACGCAGTCACGACGTGTTTCCGGTCAACGCGTACGAAGCTGAAAGCCGGCGTCTGGCGCGGTTCTTCCGGATGGGGCATACGCCCGGGACAATTCAGGTGCGGCCAGCCGCGCGCAGTAGCGAGTTTCCGTTTACGCTCGACCTGCGCCGCAACTGACTCCAGCAGCCTTGCCCCAGACGAGCTTTCCGTTCAGCCAAGCGACCGACGACGCGCATAACCCGGCGCGCATCGCGGCGCACCTGGCGCTGCCGGCTCGCTCCGGGCACTTTGATGAGCTACGGACCGCCGACGGCTCGTTGCACGCGGAGTGGCAGCAGTTCTTCACGCATCTTGGGGTCGGCGGATTTGACGATCTTGACCGCCGTCTTGAGACGATTGGCCGGCAGGTTCGCGACGACGGGATCACCTACAACGTCTACAGCGATGAGGGCGGGTCGCCGCGGCCGTGGTCGCTTGACCTGCTGCCGTTCATCATTTCTGCCGCCGAGTGGGCGCACATCGAGCAAGGCATCGCGCAGCGCGCGATGCTGCTGTCGAAGATCATGCGCGACATCTACGGCGCGCAGCGCCTGCTTGCCGACGGACTGCTGCCGCCGGCGCTCGTGCTCGGCAATCCCGGCTACTTGCGGCCTTTGGCAGGTTGCGTTCCAGCCGGCGATACATATCTGCACATCATGGCGTTCGATCTGGCGCGTGCCGCGGATGGAACATGGTGGGTCGTTGCACAGCGCACCCAGTCGCCATCGGGCATCGGCTACGCACTGCAGAATCGCATCATCACGCGCCATCTGTTTCCCGAGGCATTTCGCGAGATGCGCGTGCAGCGGCTCGCGACCAGTTATCGCCGACTGCTCGATACGCTGGTCCGGCTGAGCGCCTCGATAGACGACGCAAATGCGACGCCGAGCGTAGTGCTGCTGACACCGGGGCCTTATAACGAGACCTACTTCGAGCACGCGTACCTGGCCCGCTACCTTGGCATACCGCTGGTGGAGGGCGGCGACCTGACGGTACGGGACGACCGCGTGTTCCTGAAGACGCTGCATGGCCTGCAGCGGGTCCACGCGATTCTGCGGCGACTCGACGACGATTTCTGCGATCCGCTCGAGCTGCGCCCCGACTCGACGCTCGGCGTTCCCGGCCTGCTGCAGGCGATTCGGGCGCGCCAGGTAGTCGTTGCCAACGCCATTGGCTCGGGCTTCCTCGAGTCGCCGGCATTGAACGGCTTCCTGCCGGCGATCGCGCAACGATTCATTGGCGCCGAACTGTCGCTGCCATCGTTGCCTTCATGGTGGTGTGGCGAACGCGCGGCGTATGAAGAGATCGCCGCCGACCTCGCCGACAAGGTGATCAAGCCGACGTTTCCGAATACGCCCTATCGGCCCGCATTCGAGCCGCTGATGGGCGCGGACCTCGATGATGGCCAGCGCGCGTTGCTCAAGCTGCGCATCGAAGCCGATCCCGATGCATACACCGTGCAGGCCTACTTGCCGTTATCCCAGGCCGCCACCTGGCAGGGCGGCGCCATCGTGCCGCGCTCGGCGATGGTGCGCGTGTATGCGATCAGCGACGGCAGCGGTTGGCAGGCAATGCCAGGCGGCCTGACACGCGTGGCTGCGCGCGAAATGCAGATCGTTTCGATGCAGCGCGGCGGCAGCAGCTCGGACACCTGGGTCCTGTCACAGGGCCCGGTTGACAGCTTCTCGATGTTGCCGCAGCCGCTGCGGCCCGAAGATCTGGCGCTCAAGCGGCGCGTGGTCACCAGCCGTGCGGCAGAAAACCTGTTCTGGATGGGGCGCTATGCGGAACGTGCGGAATTCAGCTTGCGACTGGCGCGCGCCATCGTCACGCTGCTCAATGACGACAGCGAAGACGCTCCCGCCGTGCTGGAAGCGATCGGCCTGCTTGCCAATCGGCATGGCCTCGTTCCCAGGGGCGCGCCGTCACCGGCGCAATCCCCGCACGGCGCTGCGGTCTTTGAACGCGCGCTGCTGGCCGGACTTCCCGATGCCCGCAACGTCACCAGCGTTGAGTTCAACCTGACGGCGATGACGCGCGCGGCCAGCCAGATCCGCGAACGTCTTTCCGCCGAACACTGGCGCCTGCTGGTTGAAAGCGCGAACGGCTTTCGCGATGACTGCGTGTGCGCGACGGTCGATGGCAGCTTGTCCGCCGATGATGCGCTCGCCGCGCTCGGACGGCTTGCGGTGCGAATGGCGGCAGTCACCGGTGCGCAGACCGACCGCATGACCCGCGACGACGGCTGGCGCCTGCTTGCCATCGGTCGCCACATCGAGCGGCTGTCGGCGCTGGCACGTGCGCTTTGTGTGCTGATCGATTGCAAGGCGGTCGAGCACGAGGCGGGCTTCGATCTCGTGCTGGAGCTCTTTGACAGCACGATCACCTATCGCTCGATGTACCAGCGGCGCCAGGAAATGCCGCCGCTGCTGGACCTGGTGGTGATGAATACCGACATACCGCGCGCACTGGCATGCGTGGCGCGACGACTTGCGCGCGAGATTCAACGCCTGCCGGCTGACAGCGTCGGCGAATTGCTGGCGCATCTGCCTGCGCCCGACGGCTGGCCAACGCTGGACCAACTCTGCACGAGGGTCGGTGTCGGCTACTCCGGCGCGATTGCGTTTGTGACCCGCGTGGCGGGCGCGGCTGACGCCATCTCCGACGACATCAGTGGCCGCTTCTTCAGTCATGCGGCCGAGCGTTTCCGGCTTCTGACGGCCTGAATCGTCGATGGGCGCTGATCGCCAGTTGCAGGTGAGGCATGAGACGACGACGCGCTACGCCACGCGCGTCGAGGTGGCGTGCCACGTGGCCTACCTGTTTCCACAGACCAACGAACGGCAGCGGCTTGAAGAATGCGAGCTGGACATCAACCCCGCGCCGACGAAGAAGACGAGCAGTCGCGACATGTTTGGCAATGTGCGGACCTGCTTTGCGCTGTACGCGCCCCACGATGAACTGCAGGTGACATCAGTGAGCCGGGTCCGGCTGCTGTCGGTGCCGATGCAGGAATCAACGGAGAGTGCGCCCTGGGAAGACGTCGTGCGACGCCTGCGCTACGCCGCCGGTGCGGTGTTCGAGCCGGCGACGGAGTTCGTCTACGCGTCGCCTTTTGTGCCCCTGCTCGGCGCGCTGCGCGACTACGCGGCCGCCTCGTTTTCGACGCAACGCCCGTATCTCGATGCGGCAATCGGCCTGATGCATCGCATTCACGCCGATTTTGTCTACGAAAGTGGTGTCACCGAGATCAGCACGCCGCTCACCGAGGTGTTCAAGCAGCGACGCGGCGTGTGTCAGGATTTTGCGCACGTGATGCTCGGCTGCCTGCGGGCGCTTGGTCTGCCGGCGCGTTACGTCAGCGGCTATCTGCTGACGAAAGCGCCGCCGGGGCAGCCGCGGCTGCTCGGTGCCGACGCGTCACACGCCTGGGTGTCGGTCTGGTGTCCGCACCTGGGCTGGAATGATCTCGATCCGACCAATGACGTGCGGGTCGCCAGTTCTCATGTCACGCTCGCGGTTGGCCGTGATTATGGCGACGTCATGCCGCTGCGTGGAGTGATTCAGGGTGGCGGCGAGCACACGCTCAGCGTGGCGGTCAGCGTGATTCCGGCCTGACGCGAGACGTACAACCCTCACTGCGTGATCACGACGAGCACGCTGCAGGGAGAGTGTTCGATTAACGCGGGCGACGTCGAGCCGCGCCACCAGCGCGCTGCCCAGCTGTCAAGGTGCTTGTGGCCGACGACGATCAGATCGGCCTGGATCTTGCGCGCATAGGCGGTGAGCTCCCGCACCGTATCGCCGACCAGTACTTCACCGCGCGCGGTATGCCCTCGTTCTGCCAGGCGACGCAAACCGTCTTCGAGGATCTCCTTGTACTTCTGCTTTTCATCTTCCTCGTACGCACCCACATAGGCACCACTGTCCAGCCCGACGTAGGTCGATGTCGGGCTTGGCATCACCGCGACCAGAAACAGCTCGGACTTGCCCCATTGCGCGATGTCGTGTGAATCGAGCAGCGCCTTCTGTACGGATTCAGAGCCGTCATATGCCAGCAAGATGCGCTTGTACATGGGATCCTCCTGAAGGTTGGGAATGATCTCTCCGGCCCGGCGCGCTACTGCGCGTACCAGCCGCCGTCGATGTTCCACGCCGCGCCGCGAACCTGGCTGCCCGCATCCGAGCAGAGGAACAGCGCAAGCGCGCCAAGCTGCTCGATGGTGACGAATTCCAGCGACGGCTGCTTCTCGGCCAACAGCGCTTTCTTGGCGGCCTCGTTGGAGCTCTTATCGCGCGCAGCCCGATCATCGATCTGTTTCTGAACCAGCGGCGTCAGCACCCAACCCGGGCAGATGGCATTGCAGGTGACGCCCGTGGTCGCGGTTTCGAGTGCCACCGTTTTGGTCAATCCGATGATGCCGTGCTTGGCGGCCACATAGGCGCTTTTCTGCGCCGATGCGACCAATCCATGGACTGAAGCGATGTTGATAATCCGCCCCCAGTTGGCATGCTTCATCTTTGGCAACGCAAGCCGCGTGGTGTGAAACGCAGAAGAAAGATTGATGGCGATGATCGCGTCCCAGCGCTCCGCGGGGAAGTCTTCGACGTTCGCGACATGCTGGATGCCGGCGTTGTTGACCAGCACATCGATGCGCCCGAACGCTGATTCGGCCCTGGCGATCATGTCGGCGATTTCGACCGGCTTGCTCATGTCAGCGCCGTGATACAGCGTTCTTGCGCCCATTGCCTGCAAGTCTTTCTCGATTCCGGCGATCACGGCCGCGTCGCCGAATCCGTTGAGCACGATGTTGGCGCCGTCGGCTGCCAGCGCACGCGCGATCGCGAGCCCGATACCGCTGGTGGAGCCGGTCACTAACGCGGTCTTGCCCTTGAGCATGCTTGCCTCCAATTGCACTGAACGAAGTATGCCAGCGAGCCGCCACTACAATGTGCGCGGGCTCACGGAGAGACTTGATGTCGTACAGCGCACCAAGATCGGGTTCGGTTCAGTGTCTGTCGCCGGCCGGCATGCACCGGATGGCGTATATGGAGTGGGGCGACCCGAACAACCCGAACGTGCTGCTCTGTGTGCACGGCCTGACGCGCGTCGGGCGGGACTTCGACTGGCTGGCCAACGCGATGGCCGATCGCTACCGGGTCGTTTGCCCGGATGTGGTCGGTCGCGGAGCGAGCGAGTGGCTGCGCGATCCGTTGCATTACCACGTTGCGCAGTACGCGGCCGACATGGTGACCCTCATCGCACGACTCGACGTGGAGCGCGTGCACTGGGTTGGAACATCGATGGGCGGGCTGATCGGCATCACCGTGGCGGGGCAGCCCGGATCGCCGGTGTCGAAGTTCGTGATCAACGACGTCGGCCCGACCCTGAGCGCGGCCGCGATCCAGCGCATCGGTGAGTACCTTGGGAAGCCGGTCCGGTTCGAAAGCATGAACGCCGCCGTCGATTTCATTTCCTTCATTGCTGCGCCGTTCGGCCTGAAGTCGCGCGACGAGTGGCGCTCGATCACCGAACCCGTGATTCGCCGCGACGGCGAAGGCTGGGTGCTGCACTACGATCCCGACATTGCTGCGCCGTTCAAGCTGGTGACGCCGGAGCTGGCGGCGAAGGCGGAGGCCGCCACATGGGCGCTGTGGGACAACATTCAGTGTCCGACGCTGCTGACGCGCGGCGCGCAATCGGACCTGCTGTCGCACGAGACCGCGATGCAGATGACGCTTCGGGGACCGAAGGCAAAGCTGGTCGAGTTCGCCGGTGTCGGCCACGCGCCCATGTTCATGCACGACGACCAGATCTCGGCGGTACGAGATTTCCTCCTGAATGGATAGGACGATGACGATCAAACGACTTCACGTCGGCTCGCGCATGAGCGAGGCCGTGATCTGCAACGGCATGGTGTTTCTTGCCGGGCAGGTGGCCGACGACGCCAAGCAGGATGTGGCCGGACAGACGAAACAGGTGCTGGCCGCGATCGACAAGCTGCTGGCTGAGGCCGGCACGGACAAGTCGCACCTGTTGTCCACAAGCATATTTCTTTCCGACATGGCCGACTTCGCCGCCATGAATGCCGTGTGGGACGTTTGGGTCAGCCCCGGCAACACGCCGGCGCGCGCGACGGTTGAGGCGCAGCTGGCACGGCCGGGCTGGCTGGTTGAGATCGTGGTGACCGCAGCACTTCCGTAACGCACTCAGCTGACACGCTCGCGCTTCAACTGCACGAGCACTGTTTGACCGGGCGCCGCTGGCGCGGGTGGCGCGCGGCCATGAAAGCGATCGAGCAGCTCTTTCCAGCGCGCGCGCGCCAACGTGATGTTGGCGAGCTTGACGTGCCCGTAGCCACGGATCTGTTCGGGCACCGAGGCGATCTGAACTGCAATGTCGTGGTTTGCCGGGGTCAGCGCGGCGAGTATTTCCGCCACCAGCGCCTCGTAGTCATCGCGCAGCCGCCGTTCGAGACGGCGTTCCTCCGTATGGCCGAAGAGGTCGAGCACAGTGCCACGCACAAGCTTCAGTGGTGCCACAAGACGAAGTGCGGGCAGCAGCCATGCACCAAACTCGATCTTGCGTGGTTTGCCGTCCGCGCCCGACCGTGCGAGCAGCGGCGGCGCCATGTGAAAGTGCAGACTGTCCCAGTGCTCGAACTGCGCCGATAGTTCACGGACAAAATGTCCGTCGGTGTACAGACGCGCCACTTCGTATTCGTCCTTGATCGCCATCAGTTTCGCCGCGTAGCGCGCCACGGCCGCGGTCAGGCGCAGTGGCGTGCCGATGCGCTGGCTCTCGACCGAGCGTACCCGCTCGACCAGCGTGCGATAGCGTTGCGCGTACGCGGCGTTCTGATATTGGGTCAGAAATCCCGCGCGGCGCGCGATCAGGCCGGCGTCGCCATCGAGGCGTTCCCAGTCGGGTGTCGGTTTCGGTGTGCTGAGCGCGGCGTCATCCGCTGAGATCCCGGCAAAGCGACGCAGCGCCGGCGGTGCGGCGGCCGCGATGCGGCCGAGCGCAAACGCGGTGCGGTTCATCTCGACCGCCACGCCGTTCAGTTCAATCGCGCGCAGCAGCGCCGCCTCGGTCACGGGCACGAGTCCGCGCTGAAATGCGTAACCGAGCATGATGACGTTCGACGGCATCGTGTCGCCCAGCAGCCGCTCGGCGATCGCCTGTGCGTCGACCGTCGCGACCCGATCGGCGCCGGCGGCGAAGCGCATCTTCTCCAGCAATGCGTCGGCATGCAGATCCGCATCCGGGTTGCGCACGAACGCGGCCGTCGCAATCTCGTGCGTGTTGACGTGGATGATCGTGCGGCCATGCTTGACGGTGCCGAGTGCATCGGCGCCGGCGCCGACCACCAGGTCGCAGGCGAGGACGAGGTCGGCCTGCTGGGTGTCGATTCGCACCTGGTTCAGCAGGTCCGCGGTTGGCGCGATGCGCACGAATGACAACACTGCGCCGCCTTTCTGCGCAAAGCCCATGAAGTCGAGGACGCTTGCCTGCTTGCCTTCCAGATGTGCCGCCATCGTCACCAGCGCGCCGACCGTGACGACCCCGGTGCCACCGACGCCGGTGACCAGCAGGTCGAACGGCCCGGTCCAGTTCCAGGCTGGTGGCGAGCCAATGCGTTCGAGCTCGCGCGCGACATCCTCGGCCGTGTACTCCTTGCCCTCGTGCCGGCGCAACTCGGCGCCGTGCACCGACACGAAACCCGGACAGAAGCCGTTGACGCAGGAGTAGTCCTTGTTGCACGAACTCTGCTCGATCTTGCGCTTGCGTCCCCAGTCCGTCTCGACCGGAATCACCGACAGGCAGTTGGACTGCTCGCCGCAGTCGCCGCAACCTTCGCACACCTGTTCGTTGATGAAAATGCGCCGTGGCGGATCCGGGAATTCCTTCTTCTTGCGCCGCCGTCGTTTTTCCGCCGCGCAGGTCTGGTCGTAGATCAGCACGGTAACGCCCGACGTGCCCCGCAGTTCACGCTGCACGGCATCGAGTTCGAGCCGGTCGTGGAACGTCGTTCCGCGCGGAAACTCATTTTCGCGGCCGCGGTATTTCTTGACTTGGTCGGAAACGATCGTGACGCGCTTGGCGCCCTCGGCCTCGACCTGACGTGCGATCTCAGGCACGCCGAGCTTGCCGTCGACGGGTTGACCGCCAGTCATCGCGACCGCATCGTTGTAAAGAATCTTGTACGTCATCGTCGCACCGGCGGCGATCGCCTGGCGGATCGCCAGATAACCGGAGTGGTAGTACGTGCCGTCGCCGAGGTTCTGGAATACGTGCTTCTCGTCCGTGAAGCGAGAATGCGCGGCCCAGTCCACGCCTTCTCCTCCCATCTGGATCAGGCCGGCGGTATCACGGTTCATCCAGCTCGCCATGAAATGGCAGCCGATTCCGGCCAGCGCGCGCGAGCCTTCGGGCAGTCTGGTCGACACGTTGTGCGGGCAACCGGAGCAGAAGTATGGTTGGCGGCGCACCCCGTCGCCTTCATTGGACAGCAGTCTCGGCATCGTGAAGTCGACCACCAGATGGCGGCGATCGAGCGCGGGATTCAGCCGCGCCAGCCATTCGGCCACTACCGGCATCACCCGCGAAGGACGCAGCTCGCCGGTGGCCGGCAGCAGCGGCGGCTGATCCAGTGGCGTGCGCGCATCGCGCTTGCCGGACACGCGTGGCCGCTGGGAGACGTGCAACGGGTACAGAAGATCCTTGATCTGCGTCTCGACGATCGGTGCCTTCTCCTCGACCACGAGGATCTCCTCGAGCCCCTGCACGAACTCCATGATTCGCGTTGGTTCGAGCGGATACACGAGGCCGACCTTGTAGACGCGCACGCCGGCCGCGGCCAATGCGTCCGGGTCAAGTTCGAGCCGCCGCAGCACTTCCATGAAGTCGAAGTGCGCCTTGCCGACCGTGACGATGCCAAGCGTGGCGCGCGGACTCGCAACGACATGGCGGTCGATCGAATTGACCCCGGCAAACGCACGCACGGCGTCGAGTTTGTGCTGCAGTCGTTCTTCGAGCGCGAGCGAGGGCAGGTCGACTGCACGCACGTGCAGGCCCTGCGGCGCCGAATAGTCGACGGATTGATCAAAGTCGATCGGCACGCGATCGAGATCGACCGTCATCGCCGACTCGACAACTTCCGAGATCGCCTTGAAGCCGACCCAGTTGCCGGAGAAACGCGACAGCGCCCAGCCGTACAGGCCGAACTCGATGTACTCGGCAACATTGGCCGGATGCAGGATCGGCATCGACCAGGCCTGCATGGCGAGATCCGATTGATGCGGCATCGATGACGACACGCAGCCGTGGTCATCGCCCGCTACCACAAGCACGCCGCCAAGCGGACTCGTTCCATAGGCGTTGCCATGCTTGAGTGCATCGCCGGACCGGTCCACGCCCGGTCCCTTGCCGTACCACATGGCAGTGACACCGTCCACGGTGCGTTTTGGATCGAGGGCGACCCGCTGTGTACCGAGGCAGGCGGTCGCAGCGAGGTCCTCATTGATTGCAGGCAGGAACTCGACGTGCGCATCCTTGAGCAGGCGCGCTGCTTTCCACAATTGCTGGTCGACCATGCCGAGCGGGCTGCCGCGATAACCGGACACGAAGCCGGCGGTGTTCAGGCCGCGCGCGCGATCCAGCGCACGCTGCATCAGCAGCAGCCGAACCAGCGCCTGCGTGCCGGTGAGAAAGACCTGGCCGCCGGTCGCCGTCAGATTGTCGCCGAGGCGATAGTCCAGTCGTACCGGCGTTGTATTGGCTGCGGAGGCTTCTGCGGTCGGGGCGCCTGTCATGGCATCACTCGCAAGAAAGCGTAGGGGCAGCTTAGTCGCTTCGCCGCGCTGTGCGCCAGCGCCTCGGCGGTACGTTCAGAAAACGCCGGCCGCCAGGCCGGCCGCAAGCCCGGCGCCGACGTCGCGGCAGCGCTGCAATTCGTGTTCGGCAATGGTCTTCGCAGCAAGAATTGCTTCCGGCGTCTGTGCTGCGGTATTGACGATGACCGCGGGCGCGACTTCCCGGAGTCGCAGCCCCGTCGCAATGCGTTGAATCTGGCGTACTGTGCCGGTGCCGTCTGACCCGGCACAGATAAGGATCGCATACGGGCGGCCATTGATTCTCTCGAGTGCCGCGTAGTAGATGCGATCGAAGAAATCCTTCATCAGTCCGGCCATCGACGCAAGATTCTCTGGCGTGACAAACAGGTAGCCATCGGCGGCAAGCACGTCGTCACCCGATGTGTCGCCGGCGCGCTGCAGCCGAACATCGACCTCGCCGCCGGCGCGCGCCGCCGTCGCCGCTGCGCACGCCATCTGTTCCGAACCGCCGGTCATCGAATGCCAGACGATCAGCAGTCGTTTCACTCTTCACCTTTCGGCGAATCGCCAATTGCCTTGCCGCTCGCATTGCCCCTATCCCCGTGTGGGCAAGGGGCGGGAGAGGAGGGACCGGTGAGAGGGTCCTGCCGAAAGAACAGTGAAAGCAGGGAGTACCAATCAGGGAACGCGTCACGCAGCCGCGCCGGATCGACGAAGAAGGCCTCGCTCGACACCGCAAAGAATTCGCCTTCGCTGTGGGCGGCGTACGGGTCAAGCGGCAACCGCGCGTAGTAGCGATCGCCCGCTGCGTCGTCGGGATCGATGCCGGGCGGCAGCTCGCTTTCAATCAGGTCGAGTTCGGCGTGCAGACGCTCGAACGCATCATGCAGCACTTTGCTCCAGCGTTTGGCATCCAGGGTCGCGTGCAGCCGCCGATCAAACTCTGGCACGCCATTCGCCTCGCCATTGAGCATGTCGATCTTGTGCGTGAACTCATGAATCACGACGTTGTATGGACCCGGGTCGTCGCGACCGGTGCGCGCATCTTCCCATGACAGCAGCAGGGGTCCTCCGTCCCAGGCTTCGCCGGTGATTGGCTCGACATATTCATGCACGACGCCGCTCTCGTCGGTGATTTCGCGTGGCACCAGGAACTCGCTCGGATAGATCACGATGCCGGTCCAGCCGCGATACCACTCGATGCCGAGGTTCAGTATCGGCAGGCAGGCCTGCACGGCGACGTTCACCTGCATCCCGGCAGTCAGCTCAAGACCGCCAGCGGCCGCCATTTCCTTGTCGGCCAGCAGCTGCTCCACGAGCGTGCGCAGACGGTCGCGCTCGTCACGCGTCAGCCGCGAGGTGAACGGGAGCGCGGCGAGCGACTGTTCCCATAACGCATCGGGAACCGCCACGGCGCGCGCCGCACCGAACCGCGAAAGCAGAGTCTTCAGCATGTGCTTGATTGTGCCGCAAGGGGGCCCATCGCTTGCATTCCTATAATCGATCGACCTGCCCTGGATCCTCGATGTCGAATCTCCGAACGCGCGATACCGATCCGCCGACAGCGCCCGGAGTCGACCCGGACGCCGTACGCGCTGTCGTTGCACCCTTGTATACGGACCGCAAGCTACGCACGGGCGAGCCGTTCCTCGCGCATGCCGACGGCCTGGTCGACATTGTTCGGCCGCTGCGTGACGATGCCGACCTGCTCGCGGCCGCCTACCTTTTCGGCGTGTATGACGTGCTGCGCGACGCGGATGATTTCATCCGCACGCGTTTTGGCGGCACGGTGGCGCAGCTCGTGACCGACCTGCGAGTGTTGATGCGCCTTTCGGAGCGCACGCGCGGCCGCGCCGGTGCGGATGCCGCGAGCGAGGCGGATGCGCTGCGCAAGATGCTGCTGGCAATGGTCAATGACTTGCGCGTAGTGATCCTGAGGCTCGCATCGAGGCTGCAGACGCTGCGCTGGTTCGCGGAGACAAAGCAGCCGGGGGCTGAAGACTTCGCGCGCGAGACGATGCAGCTGTATGCGCCGCTCGCCAGCCGACTCGGCATCTGGCAATTGAAGTGGGAGCTGGAAGACCTCGCGTTCCGCTTCATCGAGCCGGAGACCTACAAGCAGGTCGCACGCTGGCTCGAGGCCAAGCGGGTTGAGCGTGAGGCGCTCATCGAGCGGTCGATCGCGCGCCTGCAGAAGGTACTGGCCGACGCGGGCGTCGATGCGGAGGTCAGCGGACGGCCGAAGCATATCTACAGCATCTGGAACAAGATGCGCACCAAGTCGCTCGCATTCGATGAGTTGTACGACGTGCGCGGGCTGCGCGTGATCGTTGCCGACGTTGCGCAGTGCTACCAGGCGCTGTCACTGGTTCACGAACACTGGACGCCGATCGGCAACGAATACGACGATTACATCGCGCGGCCGAAACCGAACGGCTATCAATCGCTGCACACGGTGGTGCGCGATGCGCAGGGGCAGACGCTCGAGATCCAGATCCGGACCCGGCGCATGCATGAATCGGCCGAGCTCGGTGTGGCGGCGCACTGGCGCTACAAGGAAGACGCGCGCGCGCGCGGCAAGGCGGCGCGGATCGAGCAAGAGCGGATTGCGTGGTTGCGGCAGTTGCTCGCCTGGCGCGCCGAGGTTGGCGAGCCGGCACCGTCTGGAGTGGCTCTGGACGAGCGCATCTACGTTCTGACACCGCAGGCCAAGGTCGTTGAACTGCCAGCCGGCTCTACACCGATCGATTTCGCATACCACGTGCATACCGAACTCGGTCACCGCTGCCGCGGCGCGCGGATCGATGGCGTGATGGTTCCGCTGACGACGCATCTGGCCACCGGCCAGACAATCGAGATCGTAGCGGCGAAGTCCGGCGGGCCGAGCCGTGATTGGCTCAACGCCGATCTCGGATTCCTCGCCAGTGTGCGATCGCGCGCCAAGGTTCGGCAGTGGTTCAACGCGCAGGAGCTGGAGCAGAGCATTGCGACCGGGCGCGAGATCGTCGACCGTGAGCTGGCGCGGCTCGGCAAGACCGCGGTCAAGCTGGACGATCTGGCGCGACGGCTCGGTTTCTCTTCCGTTGACGAACTGTGTGTCGCGGCGACCAAGGAGGAGTTCAGCCTGCGCAGCATCGAGCAGTCCTTGAGGATCGCGCCTGGCTCAGTCGAAGAACCGGTGCCGGCCGCGCTGTCGACTGCTACGGCCAAGGTGGCGCCGGCCGGTAAGGGCAAGGTGCTGGTGGTTGGCGTCGATTCGCTCTTGACATTGCTGGCGCGCTGCTGTCGGCCGGCGCCGCCCGACGAAATCATCGGCTTTGTCACGCGCGGCAAAGGTGTGTCCATCCATCGTGCCAATTGCGTCAATGCGCGCGCGCTTTCAAAGCGGGCGCCGGAGCGACTGATCGATGTCGCGTGGGGCGGGCAGGCCGATGCTTCGTATCCCGTCGACGTGTTCGTGCTCGCCCTGGACCGGCAGGGATTGCTGCGCGACGTGTCCGAGGTCTTCGCGCGCGAAAAGATGAACGTGATCGGCGTGAACACGCTCACCCAGCGCGGTGATGCGCAGATGCAGTTCACGATCGAGGTGGCGGATGTGGCCGCGCTCAAGCGGGCGATTGCCCAGCTTGGTGAAGTCGCGGGCGTGATTTCGGCACGGCGGCGTTGATCCCCTTGACGCTTTGGCAGCGACGCTCGCGGGAGATGGTCTTGACGCGCTGAAGTGCAGTGCGGCTTCGCAAGGAGCGTCGTGTATTATGCCGCCGCAATTAGGCGCGTAGCTCAGCTGGTTAGAGCACCACCTTGACATGGTGGGGGTCGTTGGT
>DAITAC010000177.1:0-5122 GCA_036824465.1 Burkholderiaceae bacterium | reverse complement strand
GGCGGCGCGGCTGCTTCAGGCGGAGCGACTTGCGGTGGTGGGGCCGCCCTGGGCTGCGCCGCACGTTGTGGTGGTGGTGGGGCTGCGACCGGCTGTTCGCGCTGGTCACCTCTGCCACGCTGTTCGGCCTTTCCGCGTTGGTCTTGCGGCTGTGCTGCCGATGTGGGCGGCGCGGCTTGCGACGGCGCTGCGACTTGCGGTGGCGAATCCGGTGCTCTGGTCGCGGCCTTTCGCTCATCGGATCTTCCGGGTCTGTCGCCGGCTCTGACGGCGGGCGCTACAGGCGGAGGAGGCGCGGTCGGCTGCGCTGTTTGCGCCGGGGCCACCACCCTGACGACGGGTGCCGGCACGGTCGCTGCAGGTTTCAGTTCCTTGCGTGCTGTCTCGTCGAGCGGTATGCCCGGTTTTGCTGTCAGCTGCTGCTGTTGTGCGGCGAAACCGACATGCGCCGCAGGGGGCGCTGTACGTGCGACGACAGCCCGTTCGAATACCCGTGCCGGCGGCGTGTCTCGCTGGGCGGCGGCGCCACGCACGCTTCTCTCCGTCGGCGCCACCGGCGCAATGACTGCCACCGGTGCGCTGACAATCACTTGCTGGGATACATTCACCGCGGCTCTGGATACCGGCTGCGACTGGACGAAGGCGGTCGTCGGCACGGCGACGACCGCGCCCGGCACTTGCCGATTCGCGTACACGATGTTGGTCACGTTGATGTTGTTGTAGGTGTTGTTGATAACCGTGTTGTTGATCACGGTGTTGCTGCGGTTGATGTTTTCGTAATAGCCGCGGCTCACCGGATACGAGGGTTGATAGACCTCGCGCGGCCCGAGCGGGAACCACGCGATGCCACCGACGTTGCCGCTGGAGATCGAGATCTGGAAGTTCGCGCCGCCCACGAACACGACCAATGCCGGCGCGTAATAGGCGCGAGTACGCACGGGGCCGGGTACCCATCCCCATGTGCCACTGAGATTCGCCCAGCGACCGTAGTGGGACACGGCGAAGCCCCACGGCGCGTCATCCACCCATGTCCAACCCCACGGGTCGACCCACGCCCAATGTCCGTCGCGATAAGGCGCCCAGCCGGCGGCCACGCGATTCGGGACCCATACGTTGCCGTAGCTCGCGTCAACGCGCCAGGTGCCGTTCGCATCGAGGTCCTGATAGCCGACCACGTCGGGCGATACGTAGCGGGCGGAGATCGAGGTGTCGTAGCGGCGATCGCGATCGTTCGACCAGCGATCGAATTCGTCGAGTCGCGGCGCTTCCACATACTCGTACTCGCGCAGGCCCGTCCCCATGAACCGATACGGTTGTCTCGAATCGATGACATACGACGCGTCTTCGCCGTACACCTCACCCTGGCCATTGCGCACGATGATCGTCGTCGCATCGCGATCGGGATCCACTTCGATCCGGTATTCGCCGGGTCGCCTGAGGGTGAAGGCGAGATTCGGCGTATCGACCTCGAACACCTGGTTGGGTTCGAGACGGCGCACGCGAACGTTCATTACGCCCTGCGTCAATTGCAGTTGAGCGATTCGATCATCGAGATTCAGAACGGATACCGCCGTGCCGGCGCTCATGCGAATCAATGCGCCGCCGACCTGGATTTCGGCCCGCGCACCGGCATCGGACCAGAGGCGGTCGCCGGTGGTGAGCGGCCGATTGATCGAGGCCTGTACCCAATCGTTTTCCCCGGCGGGCGAAAAACTGACGGCGCCGGTCATGTAGCCGAGACGCGCGACGCGCGACGGTGGATCTGCGCTGGCCAGGCCGCTGAAGGCCAGGAATGCGACGCCCGCCACGAAGGCGAGAACCCGAAGACGTAGAGGTTGCATCAGCATGATGATTCCTTACGAAAAAGCGCGCTGTCTGGAACGGTAGTTCGGTTCGGGCCGCGCAAGAACGCATCGGCTCGAAGACGGAAATGCTGCTTGGCGTTGGTCCCCATCGTGGGGGAGGCCCGCATGCAAGGAGGGCGCCGACGTGTCGGATTCAACCGGACCCGCGGCATCTCTCAGGTATGCAGCAATAACGCAGCGCATCGTCATTTCGATGACAACACCATCACGCAATCTGCGCATGCGGCACGCGTGATGACGGTGGATGCCGTGCCGGAGCGTATGTGAGAGCCAGGTCGATTTCATCGCTTACGTTCTGCAACAAAGATAATCGCAACGTTAAGGAACGCGTCGATCAGCGTCTGTTCGGTAGCGCACCATTCCTGTCCAATTTGTGCGCGCGCATCCGTGACGTGGTCGTGCAGGTCTGGCGCTGCAAACGATTGCGCGCACGTCTTGCCCATCGCACCAGGTCATGCGCGCGATGGTTCATGCGTCGGTTTCGCCGGGGACCTCTCGACGCACGAAATGGGAACACCGCGGACACTGCCGCAACTGTGTCGTGCCGATGCAAATGGCAAGGCGCTCGCAAATCAATTGGGTTTCCGGCGGCACGCTTCGCGCGCCGCCCAGACATCTCGCGTCTGCTTGGCGGGCGCCGCGGAAGAAGGCGCGGTGCACGACCAGCACCGGAGCTGCGCCGACAATCGCGAATAGCATGCTGTGGATGATGTCCAGTGCGAAACCTTCGCCTGTCTTGCTGACGCTCTCTCTGGCGAAGGTATCGGCGATGCGTCCGAAAGTGATCCGTGCGATGAGCAACATGATCACCTTGCGTATCTGCAGTTGTCGGGCCTGAACGCCTCCAGTGCCGTGCAACGCGGCCCAACAAGGATTGCCGCATCTCCCGTGTCCGGTCGCGCGCAACCCGCGCACGGTTTCAGAACACAAGAAATCCGGACATCCAGATCACCGCGCGCGGTCGGTGCCGTCTCGCACATAGGGGCAGGATCTGAGACATCAGCTCAGGTCCGTGCCGGGTAAGGCGTGGCGACATTTCCTTGACGCGATTGGAAGCGCAGACGTGTCGGTATGAAGCTTGTCGTGCTCGCCGAGAAGTCGACGCCGCAACCTTCAGTGGATTCATGCGCAGAGTCGGGTATTCCCGATTGCGTGAAGTTCGTCTGGGGGAGTTGGTCGAACTAGCAGTAAGACTTCAATAAGCGCGCTGGCGTACCGACTCGACGGGGAATGTGGCATAGCTTGTCGATGAGGATCGTCCCGCGCACACACGATTTCATTGCTCAAGAACTCTTCAACCGCGCTGTATTTGCTTCCGATGTCAGTCACAGGAATCGCCATGAGAAATCCGATGCAATTGACCACGATGATGAAAAGCCCGCTCTTGTTGGCGGTTATTGCGACGTTCGCCTTTGCAGGGTGCAGCACGACGCAGCCCGTTGCCCAGTCGCCGGCGCAAAGCTATGTCGGTCCCGCGGGCGCTACTGGCCCGGTTGGCCAAGTCGGCGAGCGCGGCCTGACAGGAGCGACCGGTGCGCCGGGCCTGGCAATGGCGGGCCCTGCAGGTCCGTCCGGTCCTGTCGGCCCCGCCGGCATGCAAGGTCCGATTGGAGCCACGGGTGCCACAGGCACGATGGTGGTCGGTCCCGCCGGCAAAGCCGGCCCTGCGGGTCCCGCGGGCGCGCAAGGTGCTACTGGGATGACGGGCGCTCAAGGCTCGAGCCTTCCGGGTCCTGTCGGCCCGATGGGACG
Source organism: Burkholderiaceae bacterium (assembly GCA_036824465.1). GTDB lineage: Bacteria > Pseudomonadota > Gammaproteobacteria > Burkholderiales > Burkholderiaceae_F > JAKOQB01. The sequence goes on along the minus strand of DAITAC010000177.1, from coordinate 1,505 downwards.
TGCTGGTCCCGCCGGCGTGCAAGGCGTAGCCGGAAGTACAGGTGAAGTGGGCCCGACCACAGTCGGCCCCGCCGGCCCAACTGGCCGAGCTGGTCCTGCCGGCGCGCAAGGCGCTACTGGATACGCAGGCGCCCAAGGCAGCGCGGAGTTGGCTGGCATCGCCGGCTCAACCGGCAAGATCGGCGCTGCTGGTCCGCAAGGCGCGATCGGTCCGACGGGCGCCCAGGGCCCGATGGCTGGGAATGCCGCCTGGAACTCGCAGTGGTACTACTCGTTCGACGACAACAGCAATGAGATTCAGCGTTCCGACCGCAGCAAGGCGAGTGACATCGCAGGCTACATGGATCGCAATCCATCGTTGCGAATCGGACTCGACGGCGCCAGCACGCGTCGCGTCGGGGTCGTTCGCGATGCATTGATCGTGGCCGGAGTGCCAGCCTCCAAAATCGAGAGTGGCTCGTACGGTGACGCGCAGGTCAGGCGCGACGGTCGCGTCACGGTGCTGGTCAGCAACTGACCCTGCTTCAGTAGTGTGAGTATTCAACGAACGGCGCGATCGCGAGGTCGCGCCGTTCGTGTTTCGGGCTGCGCGGAGTGTTGCTGCCACTCATTGCGCCGGGGCGGCACGACACAATTTGACGAAACCTGGTGTGCTTCACTCAAGCGAAACGAAGCGGAAAGAAACAACGCGGAGAGAACTGACACGAGGTGACGCAAACCTTATCGCCGAGCAGTCGAACAAGGACGAGCGGCGCAACGCACACCCCTGGAAGCGTCCGCGCCCGCGCCAAGAAGCCGGGAGAGCGGGGTCGCCGCGGCGTTTTGATCCCGAGCCATCTACCGCGAATGATCAGCTCGGAAAGCTGCGGCAGGTCAGAAAGCGGCGCCTCTGGAGTGGGAACATGATGTCGCGTTCTCAATCGCACAGCAAAGGAGTCGTCATGGCGTCGAAAGAGGCATACCAGAAGAAGCTAGAGGCTCAACTCAAGGAATGGGATGCAAAACTTGATCAGTTGAGCGCGAAGGCCCAAATGGCGACGGCGGATGCTCGGATCAACTACGAAAATGAGCTGGAAAGCCTGCAAAGCAAGCGGGCAGCGGCGCACAAGACGTTCGAGGAGCTTGGCAAGCGCGGCGAGAACGCTTGGGAAGATATGAAGGACGGAGTGGAAAAAGCCTGGGATGAAATGAGTAAGGCGATAGAGAAAGTGGCAGCTCGTTTCAAATAGGCAATTCATCTTCGCCTCCCGGCATTCCCCTTCGAACTTCTCAACCGAATTGATTGATGCGCTCGTCCCAGCGCCGCGCCTCTACCGCTGCTTGTGCCGCGACGTGCGGGCGCCTCATTCAGCCCCGCGCGCTGCGGTCGCCACCGGGTTGACCCCCATGCCCGCGCGTTGTTGCTGGCCCGCATCGACGAGACCCTCCGACTGGCACGCCCCATCTGCGGCACAGAGATGCGCATCATCGCGTTCATCATCGACGCACGCGCAGTGCGGCACTTC
>DAITAC010000015.1:0-54398 GCA_036824465.1 Burkholderiaceae bacterium | reverse complement strand
TCTTCTCGATCTTGTCCTGGCGCGCCAGTAACCAGTCCATCGCCGCGTACAGGTCATTCTCATCGCACGCCGCCACGCCGAAGTCTTGCGCCAGCGTCGTGGTGTGCCACCAGCGCGTGGTGGCGAGCTTGGTGTGCGGCGCCACGATCCGTGCGGCCACCATCGCCAGCACGAGTTCGCGCTCGCGCGAGGGCTTGGCGGCGATCAGCGAGGCGAGTCCCAGCCGCTGCATCGCCCGCGCCACGGCCTGCACGTGACCGTGCGCCCGCGAACCCACCACCTCGAGGGCCTCGCCCACCGGCACGAAGGTCTCGCCCTGCAGCGCGCGACGAATGATCTCGATGAGCGACTCGGGCAGGTGCGACAGGTTGCCCAGGGTCTCGTTCTTGACGGTGCCGCCTTCGCGATAACTGCGTCGCAGCAGGTGGGTGCGATAGACCTGGTCCTTATAGCGACGGGTTGTGGTGACGACGTGAGCGATTCCGGTGCGTGCGGGCATGAACGCCATAGTACCGCACATACGCCCAATGTCAAGGCAATTTAGTGACTACACATTAACCACAAGAAGAGACCCCATCGGTGCAACATTTCTCAGGAAAAACGAAGACTTGGACGTGCGCAGCAACTACGAGGCGGCGGGGAACTTCGGGTTAGTGCCAACGCGTCAGAACAAGGTCTGGCCAGGGAAACGCCGTACCAACGGGGGCACCGTTTTTGCACCCGACACCCGACTCCCGACGCCCGACTCAAGTGGGCCGATGCGGACAATTCGGCCGTGTGCACTCGCCGTAGAGCGCGAGCGCGTGCTCCTGCAGCTTGAAACCCTTGGCGCTTGCGATCTGGTGCTGGCGCTTCTCGATCTCGCTGTCGACGAACTCCTCGACCCGGCCGCAGGTCAGGCACACCAGGTGGTCGTGGTGCTTGCCCTCGTCGAGCTCGAACACCGCGCGGCCGGCCTCGAAATGGCTGCGCACCAGCAGGCCCGCCTGTTCGAACTGTGTCAGCACGCGGTAGACCGTCGCCAGCCCGACATCGAGATTCTCGGCCAGCAGCGACTTGTAGACATCTTCGGCGCTCAGGTGGCGCACGCCCTGCAACGCCGAACTGCGCTGGAAGATCTCCAGAATCTTCATCCGCGGCAGCGTGGCCTTCAGGCCCATGCTCTTCAGTTCGGCGGAACTCGCCGCGCCCTGGTGAGGCATCATCGAACTCACGGTTTGGTAGCCCTGAGTATCATAGCGCCCGACTGAAAGGCTCAATGTGATCTGCTCACTGCCAACCGCTCGCCTGTTCGCGCTTGCGTCGGCCCTGCTGCTGCTCGCGGGCTGCGAATCGATGCGCAGCTGGACCCCGACGTTCATCCAGCCTTATCGCCCGGACGTGCAGCAGGGCAACATCGTGACGAAGGAGATGGTTGAGCAATTGCGCCCGGGCATGACGCGCGACCAGGTCCGTTTTCTGCTCGGCACGCCGCTCGTGATGAGCCTGTTCCATCAGGATCGCTGGGACTACGTTTACTACCTGAAGCGCGGCAAGGGCGTCGAAGAGCAGAAGCGACGCCTGTCGGTGGTGTTCAAGGACAACCGCCTCGACACTTTTACCGCGGATGAGATGCCCGCGGAGACGATGGCCGACAACCTGATCCTTGGCCGCAATCCGAAGGAACTTCCCAAGCCGCCGCCGAAAGAGCCGCCACCGCAGATTGACCTGCCGACGCGTTGATTGCGACCATGACACAGAAGCCTGTGAAGCTGGCAATCGCCGGCGCGAGCGGCCGCATGGGCCGCATGCTCATTGAAGCGGCGCTTGGCGCCGAGGACATGACGATCGCCGCCGCGCTGGATCGCGCCGACAGCCCCGACATCGGTCGCGACTGCGCGGAATTCCTCGGCCGCCGCACGGACGTGCGTGTCACCAGTGACCTGGCCGCTCTGAACGCAGCCGATGTGCTGATCGATTTCACGCGGCCCGAAGGCACGCTCGAACACCTGCGCGCCGGCAGCGCCGCCGGCGTGAAGATGGTGATCGGCACCACCGGATTCGACGACGCCGGCCGTGCCGCGATCCGCGCGGCGGCCGACAGGGTCGCAATCGTCTTTGCCCCCAACATGAGCGTCGGCGTCAATGCGACGTTCAAGCTGCTTGAAGTCGCGGCGAAGATCCTTTCGTCCGGCTACGACATCGAGATCATCGAAGCGCACCATCGCCACAAGGTCGATGCGCCGTCGGGCACGGCGCTGAAGATGGGTGAAGTCGTCGCCGGCGCCCTCGGCAGGAGACTCGACGACATCGCGGTGTACGCGCGCGAAAGCGTGACGGGACGGGATACCGGCGGCGAACGCAAGCCCGGCACGATCGGCTTTGCCGCGGTGCGTGGCGGCGACATTGTCGGCGATCACACGGTGCTGTTCGCCGGCACCGGCGAGCGGATCGAGATCACGCACCGGAGCGCGAGCCGCATGACGTATGCGCACGGCAGCTTGCGCGCCGCCCGATTCCTCGCGCAGCAGGCGCGCGGACTGTTCGACATGCACGACGTGCTCGGCTTGCGATAGACGTATGAACACTGGTCTCGGTCTGTCGCATTTCTGGTCGCAGGCCGACGCCATCATCCGCCTGACCGCCTACATCCTGCTGGCGATGTCGGTGGCCAGCTGGTGCGTGATCCTGTGGAAAGCGTGGGCATGGCTGCGCGCGCGCCGCGCCGCAAACGCGCTGGAACAATTCTGGGCCGCGCGCTCGATGGACGAGGCGATCGCGCTGCTCAAGCCCGTCGATGCCGAGGCGGTCTTCGTTCCGCTCGCGACATCCGCGGCGAACGCGGCGCTTCCCCCGGGAGGGGCACAATCGCTGGCGGCGCAGATCGATCGCTCGGAACTGATCACCCGCGCGCTGCGTCAGCGCATCAACGAAGCCGCGGCGCGTCTCGAATCCGGCCTGACGTTTCTTGCCTCGGTCGGCAGCACGGCGCCGTTCGTGGGACTGTTCGGCACGGTGTGGGGCATCTATCACGCGCTGCTGAACATTGCCGCCAGCGGCAGCGTGGCGATCGACAAGGTGGCCGGCCCGGTCGGCGAGGCACTGGTGATGACGGCGTTCGGCCTGGTCGTCGCGGTGCCCGCGCTGCTGGGCTTCAACGCATTCACGCGCGTCAATCGGATGCTGCTGGCGCAACTCGACGGGTTCGCACATGACCTGCACGCGTTCCTGACTGTCGGCGGCCGCTTTCCATCAGAGACGTGATGTCGTTCGGCGGATTCGAGCGCGGCCATTCGCCATCGCAGCCGATGGCCGAAATCAACGTCACGCCGCTGGTCGACGTGATGCTGGTGCTGCTGGTGATCTTCATCATCACCGCCCCCTTGCTGACCTACGCGTTGAAGCTCGACCTGCCGGAAGTCAATGCGGCGCCCGCGACGCCGAGCGGAGAGCCGATTCGCCTGAGCATCGACGGCGCCGGCGCGATCTATCTGAACGCGCAGCCAATCGAAGTCGACGCGCTGCGGACTCGCCTGACCGAACTGGCAACGCACAGGCCGGCGCCCGAAGTGCACCTGCGCGCCGACAAGTCGGCGCGTTTCGAGCGCGTCGCTCTGGTGATGTCGCTGGCGCAGGAGGTCGGCCTGACCCGGATCGGATTCGTGACCGAACCCGCGCCGGCCGACGCGACCAAGCGGCCCTGATGCCCGCGGTTCGCTCGGTTGCGCTCGCACTACTGATCGCTGCGAATGCAGGCACGGCGCAGCCCGTCGTCGTGGTTGATGACGCCGGCGAGCGAATCGAACTGGCACATCCCGCGCAGCGAATCGTCAGCCTGGCACCGCATATCACCGAACAGTTGTTCGCGATCGGCGCCGGCGAGCGAATCGTCGCCACCACCGATTTCGCCGACTACCCCCCGGCCGCGGCCAGATTGCCGCGTGTGGCGCGCGCGCACAGCGTCGACGTCGAACGCGTGGCCGCGGCAAAGCCCGACCTGATCGTGATCTGGGGCAGCGGATTTCCGCCCGGCATCGTCGATTCGCTGCGGCGGCTGAACGTGCCGGTCTACATCAATGAACCGGGATCGCTCGACAGCATCGCGACCTCGCTCGAGCGGCTCGGTCGGCTGACGGCCAGCGCCGCGGCGCCGCGCGTCGCGGCCGACTTCCGCGCGCGCGTCGAGACGCTACGAGCACGCCATGCCGGCCGCGCGCCGGTGCGCGTCTTCTATCAAGTCTGGGCTCAACCACTGATGACGCTGGCCGGCACGCACGTGATCAACGAGGCGATCCGGCTGTGCGGCGGGCGCAATGTGTTCGAGCAACTGGCCTCGATTGCGCCGCAGGTCGCGGTCGAAGCGGTCATCACGGCCGACCCGCAGCTGATCGTCACCGCCGAGCCCGGCGCGCAGCCGAGCGATGCCCTGAGCCAATGGCGGCGATTCGGCAGCATCAGCGCGGTCAGCAACCACCAGCTCGTCACGCTCGATGCTGACCGGATCAACCGCCACGGCCCGCGCATCGTCGACGAAATCGCGGTACTTTGTGAGCGGATCGAAACAGCACGTCTGCGGCACTGAACGCTCAGTCTTCAACCGGCAACCGCGATGAAAGACCAACTCGACATCATTGCGCACGTGATCCAGCTCGCGATCGCTCCCGTGTTCCTGTTGACCGGCATCGGCGCGCTGCTCGGCGTGATGACGCAACGGATCGCGCGCATCATCGATCGTGCGCGCACGCTTGAAGAGCGCATGCCTGCCGCGGATGAGTCGCAGGCGAACGCGGCGCACGCCGAACTGCGAACACTGTCGCACCGCTTGCGCCTGGTGAACCGCGCGGTCTCGCTTTGTGTGATCGCTGCCCTGCTGATCTGCGGCGTGATCGGTGGGCTTTTCATCACCGCGTACTACGCCTGGTCGCCCGATCTGACACGCGTCGTTGCGCTGGTGTTCGCCGCCGCGCTGCTGTCACTGATCATCGGCTTGCTCTGTTTCCTGCGCGAGGTCTACATCGCAACCGCAACGCTGCGGTTTGGCGTCAGGTGATCAGGACCCGATCGAAAACAACGGCGCCCCGTTTGGCGCAGGCACGGTAATCACGTCGGCTTCGAAGAGAGTTGACAGGCGCGGCGCCGTCAGCATCTCGTGCGCGGTGCCGGCGGACCAGTCACCGCGTCCGGTCAGCAGCAAGGCGTGACTCGCAAAGCGAGCCGCCGCGTTCATGTCATGCAGCGACGCGATCAGCGTGCGCCCCGGCGTCCGCGCCAGGCGATCGAGTACCAGCGCCTGATGGCGTGGGTCCTGATGCGCAATCGGTTCATCGAGCAGCACCAGCGGCGTGTCCTGGGCGAGCGCGGTGGCGAGCGCGACGCGCTGGCGCTCACCGCGCGACAGGGTTGCTACGTCGTGGTCGACGAGCGCTGTGCAGTCGAATTCGGCCAGCCATTCTCGCGCGACGTGTTCGCCTTGCGCGTCGGCTCCGCCCAGGCGGAAGCGTGCGGTCAACACCGTATCGAGCACGCTGGCAGAAAATGGATCGTGCCAGCGGTCGGTCACGAGCGCGCGCTGTTCGGCCATCTGCTCGACGGTCCAATCGTGCAGGCGGCGCCCCTCAAGATGGACTTCACCTCGGTACGCTGCGCGCACGCCGGCCAGCACCGCGAGCAGCGTCGACTTGCCGGCACCGTTCGGACCCAGCACCACCCATCGTTCGCCATCTTGAACGCACAGCGACAGAGCGCGCACCAGTTCGCGCTCACCTGCGCGCAAGTGAACATTGCGACATTCGAGACGCGCGGATGAGTTTTCTCTCATCGCGTTCGCAGCAACCACAGAAACAGCGGCACGCCGATCATCGCCGTCAGCACACCCACCGGGATCTGCAGCGGGGCCGCGACCGTGCGCGCGGCGGTGTCGGCGACGACCACCAGCGCACCGCCGGCGAGCGCCGCGGCCGGCAGCAACACCCGCTGATCGTTGCCCACGACGCGCCGCACCAGGTGCGGTGCAATGAAGCCGACAAAGCCGATCGCGCCGGCAAGCGTGACTGCCGCGCCGGTGCCAAGCGCCGCGACGATCACCAGCGTGCGACGCGTCCACTCGACGTCGACTCCCTGCGTGAACGCCTGCACATCGCCACGCAGCAGCAGATTCAGGGGCCGTGCCAATCGCGCCGCGATGACCAGACTGCCGGCGAGCAACGCAAGCGCGAACGCGGCGCCAGGCAGGCTGGTCGCCCCCCCCAGGTCACCGAGCAGCCAGAACACCATCGTGCGCAGGCGCCCGTCCGGCGCGAGCGCGAGCAGCAGGCTCAGCGCCGCGGCGCAGAACGCTGCGATCATCACGCCGGTGAGCAGAACGTGGGTGGTGCCATCATCCGACAAGGCGACCGCGCTGGTGGCGCGAGCGAACAGCGCGCGGCGCGCGAAGACGAACAGCGTGGCCGTGGTCGCCAGCGCGCCCGCCATGCTGGCCAGTTGCATGCCGAGCGCGCCGGCGCCGAGTGCAAGCGCAATGAGCGCCGCCACCGCGGCACCGCCCGATACGCCGAGGACATAAGGGTCGGCGAGCGGATTGCGCAGTAGCGCCTGCAGGATCGCGCCGGACAGCGCGAGCAGCGCGCCGGTCGCAAAGGCAGACAGCGCGCGCGGCAGCCGCAGATCGAGCACGATTGACACGAGCGGCGCATCTGCCGTGCCGACGAGGATTTCCCATAGATCGCGCGGCGGCACGCGCACGCTGCCGATCAGCAACGCAAGGGCGACGCTGGCCGCGCCGGCCAGGGCAAGCAGAAGCAACGTCGAGGACGGGCGCGTCGTCACAGGCGAAGTTCTACGCCCCCGAACACACCGCGCGGCGTGCCGCGGTAGCCGTAGGCATTCTCGAACGAATGATCAAACACGTTTTCCGCCCGCAACGTCAGAAGAAGATCGCGCTGCAACCGCCAGCGCGCCGCGAAATCGACGACGCCATAGCCTCCGAGGATCCGCTCGGCGCCGCCGGCTCGATCGCGACGCTCGCCGGTTACGCGCAGATTTGCCAGCACATCGACGGCAGACCAGTTGCGCGCCAACTGCAGATTTCCGAACACGCGGGCACGGCGAACCAGACGGGCGCCGCTTTGATCGTCGGTCGCATTCTGCAAAGTGGCGGCAACCTGTGTGCGCCATGCGCCGACCGGAACGTCGAGTGAAAACTCGGCGCCCTGCGCGGTCGCGCGGCCGATGTTCACTCGATTGAATGCGGAATCGAATCCGATCAGATCGCGGTAGCGGGAGTGAAACAGCTGAACGCGCGCCGACGCAGCACCGCGCAGAAACTGCAATCCCGCTTCGAAGGTTCGCGTGCGTTCCGGCTTCAGGTCGGGATTGCCGCCGAACGGATAGAACAGATCGTTGAACGTCGGCGCATTGAATGCGTTGGAGACGCTGCCGATGAGTTTCAGCGCGTCGCTGAGTGCATACCCGTAACCCAGGTAGCCGGTGCTGGCCGCGCCGAAATCGGAGTAGTCGTCGCGGCGCACGTTCAGCTGCAATTGCTGCCTACCGACCTTCCCGAGCAACCCCGCCCGCAGCGTATTGACCGTTCGTGCATCGACGATATAGGCGGTATCGCTGTCGATGGTCTGGCGCAGGCGTTCCGCCGCCAGTGTCGCCTTCCAATCGGGAGCGATGTCGATGTCGTTCTGCCACGTGATTTGCGTGCCGGTGCTGGTGACGAAATAGGGAAACGCGGTGACACGCGCGTCGAGCGCATCGCGCAGGCGGCCGATCGAAAGCCGCGATGTCCAGTTCTCCGTGATCCGGTTGCGGGCGGATGCGCCCACGCTCTGAATCGTCTGCACCGACTCATCGGCCTGCGATGCGGGTCCGAACTCGCTGTCGTATTGCAGTCGGCCGCGCGTGCGCAGTCCGTGCACGCTGATCAATTGCTCCGGCGCCCACGAGTAGCCAAGCTGCGCCGAGGCGCTTTCGTTTCGATAGCCATCGCGATCAGGATTGGTACCTGGCCGCTTGCCCTGATCGAGCGCGTTGAAGCCGTCGGTCTCAAGCGCCGACAGCGCGACCGCAAAGCGCCAGCCGTACGCGCCGCCGCGCGCGCCCCCCTGCACCTCGCCCATGCCTCGGGTGCCGAAGCCGGCACGCGCATCGAAGCCACTGCCACCGCTGCGCGTGAAGATCTGGATCACACCACCGACGGCCTGCGAGCCGTACAGGCTGCTCACATTGCCACGCACGACCTCGATGCGTTCGACCTGTGCCGCCATGATCTGGTCAAGCGATGCGAGCGAGAAATTCGCGTTGTTCAACGGTACGCCGTCGACCAGCACCAGCGCATGCCGCGTGTCACCTCCACGCAGAAAGACTCCCGTCTGATTACCGATGCCACCGAGTTGCGCGACTTCCACCCCGGGCAACCGCGCCAGCAACGAGGACACATCGGGCGCCAGGCTGCGCTCAATGTCATCTCGCGTGATGACGCTGGTATGCGGAAGAACATCCGTCACTGACTGCTCGATGCGCGCGGCACTGACGACGACGGGTGCAAGCGTCTGCGGCCCCGCCTGCGCAAATGCCGACCCTGCCGGGACAAGCAGTGCCAGCGGGAGCGCCGCTGGCGTGAGCTGACAAAGTCTCATCTTTTCCTCGATCTCGGTCCGGCCCACCGCCGGAAAACACAAGGACGAGCACGAGGAAAAAGAGCGGGTAGCAGTTGACCCGCCCCGCCACCTCCCCGTGGCAGGTCCACCGGCATGCCGAACTGCGTCTGGCGCGCAGCGCACGACATGGCCCGCGGCCGGTCTCCGGGCTGCAGAGTCTTCTTCACACCTTCCCGCGCGTGCGAGTTGCGCGCAGTGGCTGATCGTGAAGGGCGCCGGCGCCACCACGCCTGCATCGCGTGGGCCAGCCGGCCTCTGCTTACCGTTGCGGGGGCAGCACAGGTTGTCGCGACGCGTATTCATCGCGCCGCATCCCTGTTTCCCGTTTCACCTCAACGCATGAGCGTCGAGGCACCGTAGGCAGATGAAGTCTAGCAGCGCGATGGCGCACCGCCGGTGCTACCATTTCCGCATGCTCGAAGACCTCGATGCGCTGACCGCCAAGATGGCCGAACTGGCGGGTCGCATGCGCGCTCTGCGCGAGGAAAACCTGAGACTGCGCACGCAGCTCGCCACGGCCAATGTCGAACTGGACACGCTGCGCGGCCGCGTCGCAGGCGCGATGGAGCGCATCGATGCGCTGCTCGCGCGGCTGCCGCCGCCGGCCGACAGCACCGCGGAATCCGCCTCGAACGCGCGCTAGCGGAGGATCGATTGGCCACCGAACAACAGCTCACTTTGACCATCTTCGGCCGCGAATACCGCGTGGCCTGCGCGCCGGAAGAGCGCGATGACCTGATCGCCTGTGCACGCTACGTCGACATGAAGATGAGCGCGATCCGCGACACCGGCAAGGTCATGGGTGCGGATCGCGTGGCGGTGATGGCGGCGCTGCAGCTGGCGCAGGAACTGTTCGCCGCGAAATCGGCCGGCGGCGTTTCCATGGGCGAAATGCGCCGGCGTCTGCGACAACTCAACGAGGTGGCCGACGAGATGCTCGCGCCGCAGGAAAAACTGTTCTGAACCCACACCGCCGCGCCGGAGTGTGGTTAGAATGAAATCTCCCTGCGGTGTTCGCGCAAAGGCCTAATAGTTCCTTGAACCGATGCGCTGTGCGCATGGTTGCTGAGCTCGCGTCGTAGTGCGATCGGCACGCGTTTGCTGAACCTAAGCGACGTGGACAGCGACCACCCTGAACCGATGGTTCAGGACATGGGCCGGGCGGCATGCGCGGGGCCTTATCTGTGTGGACAAGGTGTGTGGACGGCGGCGACACCGCTGCATGTGCACCTGGTCCGCTTCGTTCAGGCGCTGGCGCCCTGGGCAACACGACCAAGACACGGTCGGCAAGCTCACTGTGGGCAGCAGCAGCGCGCCGTAGACAAATATGACAGCGGCCGCGACTGACGCTGCCGCTTTAGCTTTAGTAATGACTCGACGCTTCTGGTTGATGAAGTCGGAACCCGACGAGTGCTCGATCGACGATGCACTCGCCGCGAAGCGCTCGACCGTACCCTGGACCGGCGTACGCAATTATCAGGCGCGCAACTACATGCGGGATCAGATGCAGGTCGGCGACGGCGTGCTGTTCTATCACTCCAGTTGCGACGAACCAGGGATCGCCGGTATCGCGGAGGTCGCGCGCACCGCGTATCCGGATGCCACCCAGTTCGACCGCAGGAGCAAATACTTCGACCCCAAATCGAAGACCGGCGCGCCGCGCTGGGTTCACGTCGACGTGCGTGCCCTGCGCAAAACGCGGCTGATGTCGATCGCCGAATTGCGTGCCGCTCCGCAACTTGCCGGCATGGTGGTGCTCCGACGCGGCAACCGATTGTCGATAACCCCGGTGTCAGCGGCCGAGTGGCACTTCGTCACTGTGCAAATGGCAAATACACCTTGATGGACTGGCAGCTGATCGCGGCACTGATCGTGCTGGGATCAGCAACCGGCTTTGCCGCCGGACTCCTGGGTATCGGTGGCGGCATGCTGCTGGTGCCGTTTCTGACGATACTGTTCACCGCACAGCACTTCCTGCTCGAGCATGTGGTTCACATGGCGATTGCGACCTCGCTGGCAACGATTCTCTTCACCTCGGCATCGTCGGTGCGCGCGCATCACCGGCGCGGCGCGGTGATGTGGCGCGAGGTGAAGATACTCGCGCCGGGAATCGTGATCGGGGCGCTACTGGGCGCACTGGTCGCCAGCCGGCTCCCCACGGCCTGGATCGCGCTGCTGTTCGCGCTGTTTGTCGGCTTCTCAGCCACGCAAATGGTGCTTGATCGCAAACCGAAACCGCACCGGGAACTGCCGAAACCCGTCGCCATATTCGGTGTTGGCAGCGTGACCGGGCTTGCCTCCAGCCTCGTTGGCGCCGGCGGCGGCTTCATCTCGATTCCGTTCCTGGTCTGGTGCAACGTATCAATGCACAAGGCCGTGGCGACGTCAGCCGCACTCGGATTCCCGATTGCGCTGGCGGGAACGATCGGTTACATCATCGCCGGCTCGGCCCAACCTGGCTTGCCGTCCGGATCGCTTGGATTCGTCTACCTGCCAGCGCTGGTTGCCGTCGCCGGCGCAAGCGTGATGACCGCACCGCTGGGCGCGCGCGTTGCTCACGCGCTTGATACGCGGCCGCTGAAGCGGGTTTTCGCCCTGCTGCTTTATCTGCTTGCCGGTTATATGCTTTATAAGTCCTACAAAACCTGGGGTTGATGCGCGCAGCCTGGTCGCGCCAGTTGATCCCCACCGTCCGATAGAGCGAGAAGATGGCGATCGATCCCGGCAGCGCAGCACTGCAGCACGTTCGTGATCCAATGGTGAAAGAGATCGCGATGCGCGGCGTGCAGCGCAGGTACCCGGCGCGCGCGAACATCATCAAGGAAGGCGACAAGGGAGATTCCCTGTTCGTGATTCTGTCCGGCAAGGTCAAGGTCTACGTGTCGGACCGCGACGGCCGCGAGATGGTGCTCGACTTTCATGGCGCCGGTGACTACATCGGCGAAATGGCGCTGGACGGGAAGCCACGCTCGGCGTCCGTTGCCGCGGTCGAACCGACGATGTGCTCGATCGTCACGCGTGAGGCGCTGCGCAGCGCAATTGCCGCGAATCCGGACGTCGCGATGTCTTTGATCGCGACCCTGATCGAGCGCGCACGCATCGCGACCGACAACGTCAAGAACCTCGCGCTGATGGACGTGTACGGCCGCGTCGCGCGCCTGCTGCTTTCAATTGCCAAGGAACAGCCCGACGGCCGCCTCATCGTGCCGGAGCGAATGACGCAGCAGGACATCGCCGATCGCGTCGGTTCATCGCGTGACATGATCAGCCGCATCTTCAAGGACCTGACGGCGGGCGGCTACATCACGGTGGCGGATCGCCAGATCACGATCAATCGCAAGCCGCCGCAACGTTGGTGAGTGCAGATTTCCCCGCGTTCGCGGGATCGCGACTGTCGAATATTCACGTGCCTCGAGACCCGTTCCCCACGCAGACTGTGCAGCGGAAGGAATTCACCGCGCCGTCGCCGGCAGAAAATCAGGCGCCGGGTTAACGCCGTGAAGAACGATGAGGATGTTTCTGTTCTAGGTCAACCACCCGGCGGAGCGCGCTTCGAGTTACCGATCGGTTTGCGCACAGTTCCAACGTGCGGGATCAAACCGTGATCAGCTACGAAGCGAGGCCAAGCTTCTGTGCAAGACCGATCCGCTGCAGTTTGCCGGTTGCGCCTTTCGGGATTTCGTCCATGAACAGGATCTTGCGCGGTACCTTGTAATCGGCAAGGCGTCGGCCTGCAAATTCACGCAATTCCTTGTCAGTCGCGGCCCTGCCCTCGCGCAGCACGACGACGGCGCCAACGTCCTCGCCGAGTTTGTCGTGCGGAATCGCGAAGGTGACCACCTGCGCGACGGCCGGGTGATCCATCAGCACCTCATCGACCTCGCGCGGCGAGATCTTTTCACCGCCGCGATTGATGATCTCCTTCAATCGCCCGGTGATCGACAGATACCCGTCCGAGTCCATCGACCCCTGGTCGCCGGTGCGGAACCAGCCATGCGTGAACGCTTCGGCATTCGCCTTGGGATTGTTTTCGTAGCCAGCGGTGATGCTTGGACCGCGAATCACGATTTCCCCCGTGCTGCCGAGCGGCAGCAGGCTGCCGGACTCGTCCATGATGGCGATTTCGGGACCCGCCGCCCTGCCCACCGTGCCTGGCTTGCGCACCGCGGGCGGCAATGGGTTGCTCGCCATCTGATGTGAAGCTTCGGTCATGCCATACGATTCGATCAACGGCGCACTGAAGGCCGCCTCGAGTCCGGCAATCACCTGCGGCGGAATCGACGATGACGAGGAGCGCAGGAAGCGCAGCGGATTGGCCGCGATGATCTCCTTGTTCTGCGGCGCACGCGCAAGAATCGTCTGGTGCATTGTTGGCACTGCCGTATACCAGGTCGGTCTGCATTCGGCCATCCAGGCAAAGAACTTCAGCGCATTGAAGCCCGGCGAGCAGAAGATCGCCGATCCGGCGGCAAGCGGCGCGAGCACCCCGGCCATCAGGCCATGGATATGAAACAGCGGCATGATGGAAAGCTCGCGATCGACTGCCGTCAGCCGCAGCGTTTCCACGATGTTGTAAGCGGAGGCGCACACGTTCGCCTGCGTCAGCGGCACGATCTTGGGGCGCGATGTGGTCCCCGAGGTGTGCAGGATCAGCGCGACATCGGTCGACTGCGCAAAGCCGCCATCCGCAGTCGCGGTCGACGCCGTCCCATCAGCGGGCGCCAGCGTGAACGCCCCGCAGCCTTCCGGCGTGGGCGCCAGTTCCAGCAAACGCACGCCGAGCCTGCGAGCCACGTCGACGGCCGGCGACGTGCTGCCCTGCTCGAACAGCAGCGCCTTGGCCTTGAGATCAGAGAGATAGAACTCGAACTCCTGCGCGCGATAGGCAGGGTTAAGCGGGCAGGCCGCAGCGGCAGCTGCGACCGCAACGAATGCGCTCGCCATTTCCGTTCCGTTCGGCAGCACGATCGCGACCCGATCACCGCGGCCGATGCCGAGTTCGTTCAACTTGCCCACCGTGCGTTCGACGTGGGTACGCAGCGCCCCATAAGTCAGCGGTTTGCCTCCGGGTGCGCTGAGCGCGATGCTGTCTTGATAGCCGGCGGCAAGCAGCGCGCCGAGAGTGGATTGACGTTGCATCGGTTTCCTCTTGATCAATTGTGAATTCGTCGTGGCGTCAAACGGGCTGCGCTATGCGGTCGTGATCTTCAGTCGGCCCTTGTGCTGTGTCAGCGTCCTGGCGAGCAACGCCGCCAACGCATAGACGTTTTCGATGGTCGGCGTGGGCGTTTCGGTGATGCGGCCCAGTTCGATCACGCTCCTGACCAGGGCATCGAGTTCGAGCACGCGGCCGCTTTCCACATCCTGCAGCATCGATGTCTTGTGCGCGCCCACCGCCTCGGCCCCGGCAATGCGCTTTTCAAGGCTGACCTTGAATGACACACCGAGCTTCGTGCCGACCGCCTGTGCCTCGGTCATCATTGCCGCCGCCAGTGCCCGCGTCTGCGGAAAGCGGCAGATGTCTTCCAGCGTCGCGTGCGTCAGCGCGCTGATGGGATTGAAGCTCAGGTTGCCCCAGAGCTTGAGCCAGATCTCGGAGCGGATGTCCGACACGACCGGCGTCTTGAACCCGGCATTGCGAAAAAGTTCAGCCAGATTGCGAACCCGCTCGGTGCTTGCGCCGTCGATCTCTCCCAGCGAAAAACGGTTGCCCTCGATATGCCGAATGACGCCAGGCGACTCGATCTTGCAAGCCGGATAAACGATGCATCCAATCGTGCGGTCCGCCGGCAGGGATGCCGAGATGACCCCGCCGGGGTCGACCGCCTCGATACGACGCCCCTCGTAGGGTCCGCCATGCTTGAAGAAGTACCACCAGGGAATGCCGTTTTGCGCCGCGATCACCAGCGTCTGCGGCCCGATCAGCGCGCCCAGTTCGGGCACGACCGGCGCGACCTGATGTGCCTTCATGCCGAGCACCACGACGTCCTGCACCCCGAGTTCGGACATTTGATCCGTGGCGCGCAGCCGCGCAACGTGTTCAGTGCCGTCGTCCATGATGAGTTTCATGCCGTGCGCACGCACCGCCTGCAGGTTCGCGCCGCGGACGACGACGCTGACTTCTTCGCACACGTTGGCGAGCTTGACCGCGAGCAAGCCGCCGATTGCGCCCGCTCCGACCACGCATAACTTCACCGTTTGCTCCTTCGACTACGTTTTTGCCGCCGCGCCGGCGACGAAACGATAATGGCTGAACAGCCAGAGTTCCCGAATCAGCGAATCAGCTCGCAGCGGGCCGCATCGATGCGACCACAAACGTGTCACCGTAGCGTTCGCGCAGCAGATTCTTCTGCACCTTGCCCATCGTGTTACGCGGCAGTTCGGACACGACCCAGACGCGCTTCGGTACCTTGTAGTTGGCGATCTTCGACTTCAGCCGGGCGATGATGGCGTCGCCGTCGAGCGCGGCTCCGGACTCACCAACGACGACCGCAGCGACCGCTTCGCCGAAATCCACGTGCGGCAACCCAATCACCGCCGACTCCACCACGCCAGGCATCTCGTCGATGTAACCCTCGACCTCTTTCGGGTACACGTTGTAACCACCTGAGATGATCAGGTCCTTGGACCGTCCGACGAGCGTCAGGTAGCCAGGCGGCTTGCCCTCGCCCGCCCGCGCAGCGCCGAAATGACCGACGTCGCCGGTCTTGAAGTAACCGTCGGCGGTGAATTCCTCGGCGGTCTTCTCCGGCATCCTCCAGTAACCGGAGAACACATTGGGGCCGCTGACCTGCACATGGCCGATTTCGCCGGTGACGCATCGCGAACCGTCATCGCGCACCACGCGCACGGCCACACCCGGCAGCGGCACGCCGACCGTGCCGCCGATGCGGTCCCGCGCGGTGCCGAAATACGGGTTCGACGTCAGCATCAACGTCTCCGACATGCCATAGCGCTCCAGGATCGTGTGGCCGGAGCGGCGCCGGAAGTCCTCGAACGTCTCGGTCAGCAGCGGGGCGGAGCCGGAGATGAAGAGTCGCATGTTGCGGCAGGTGTGCCGGTCGAAAGGAGCTTCCGCGAGCAGGCGCGTGTAATAGGTCGGCACGCCCATCATCACGGTCGAACGCGGCAGATACTTCATCACCTGCTTTGGATCGAATTTCGGCAGGAAGATCATCTGTGCGCCGCCAAACAGCGCCGCATGCGAGGCGACAAAGAGCCCATGGACATGAAACAGCGGCAACGCGTGCAGCAACACATCAGTGCCGCCCGCTTCGCGTTCTTCCTTGAAGCCCCAGAATTCGTCAAGCGTCAATGCGTTCGACGCCAGGTTGCCGTGCGACAGCATGGCTCCCTTGCTGCGACCCGTCGTTCCCGACGTGTACAGGATCGCTGCGAGATCCCCGGCCGCCCGTGGCGCTGTCGCAAACTGGTCCGGGAACGGGGCGGCGGCGGTGATCAGCGATCCGTCGCGCTTCTCGCCCAGAGTCATCACATGGCTGCAGCCCGCAGCCTGTGCCAGCGGGCCAATCTCGCGTGCGCGCGCCGGACTGCATACGGCGACGGCAGGCTGCGCATCACCGAGGAAGTACTCGATTTCAGCTCGCTGGTACGCGGTGTTCAGCGGCACATAGGCCAAACCTGCGCGCAGCGTCGCCAGGTACAGCAGCAGCGCTTCAGGTGATTTCTCGACCTGCACCAGAACGCGCGCATCGCGCGGCAGGTCCAGCGACGCAAGCCAACCCGCGATGCGCGCGGATGCAAAATGGATATCGCGCCACGAGTAGATCAGCCCGTCGGCAGTTTCAATGCAAGGCTGTGTCAGATCACGCGGCAGCCTCGATTCGACCAACGAGTAAAGGTTTTCGTTCTTCATGTTCCGGTGAATCGCGGATGCCGCTTGGCCAGGAATGCCGCCACGCCCTCGCGCAGATCATTGGACGCGAGAAAGGCGAAGCTCTCATCCAGTTGGTGCTCGGTGAACTCCATCCGGCTTGCGTCAAGCAGGCGGATGAAGTGCTTGTGTTCTCGCGATGCCAGCGGCGAATTAGCCAGCACCGCACGGGTCAGCTCGGCCACACGCGGTTCAAAATCCGCGGTCGAAGCAACACTCTGTACCAGCCCGTGAGTCTGCGCATCGCGCGCTTCGAACACGCGCCCGGCGAGCAGCAGCTCGGCTGCGACGCCGGGGCCGACCAACGCCAGCAGGGGCCTGAGTTCCGGCAAGGCAAGCGGGAAGCCGAGCCGTCCCACTGGCGCGCCGAGGCGCGCTCCCTCCATGGCAACGCGCAGGTCACATGCGATTGCGATTTCCAGCCCGCCACCGATGCATACCCCTTCAATGGCGGCGATCACCGGTTGCGGCGCGGCGCGGATCGCCTCCAATGCCGGACCTACTGTTTCGAGGTGATACTGCCGGCCGCGAGTCTCGTTGGATCGCACCTCAGCGAGTTCGTCGATATCCGCACCGGCGGCGAAGTTGCCGGCAGCACCACGCACGACCACGCAGCGCAGCGTGGAATCGTCTGCAAACGCCTCGAAGACGCTTCGCAGTTCGTTCCACATCGACACGCCAACCGCGTTGAGCTTCCCCGGCGAATCAAGCGTGACCGTTGCCACGTGGCCGTCGGTCTTCAGATGGATCGTTCCGGTCATTTCGGTATCTTCAGGTGGCCTTTTGCGAGCGCGGTCAGTCGAGTTTTGCGCCGGCGGCCTTGGTCACCTCCGCCCACCGCTTGATCTCGGCATTTAGAAACCGCGCAAACTCCGCCTGGCTCATCGTGAAAGGTTCCGATCCCTGGTTCAGCCAGATCTCGCGCAACTCGGGCACCTGCAGCGCCTTGATGATCTCGGCATGCATGCGATCCAGAATGTCCTTTGGTGTCCCCTTGACGCCCCACACCGCATACCAGGTTGCCACCTGATAGCTCGGCAGACCTGCCTCGATCGTGGTTGGCACATCGGGCACCGCCGCCGCGCGCTTGGGCGCCGCCACAGCGAGGGCCCGGATACGACCTCCGCGGATGTGCTGGGCCGACGATCCCAGGCCGTCGAACATCATGTCGATATTGCCGGCGACCAGATCCTGCAATGCGGGACCCGCGCCGCGGTACGGAATGTGCACGACGAAGGTCTTGGTCTGCTGTTTGAACAACTCGCCCGCCAGGTGATGCGATGTGCCGTTTCCAGCCGAGCCATAGTTGTACTTCCCGGGACTTTTGCGCAACAGCTCGATGAACGATTTCAAGTCGGTTGCGGGTACACGCTTCGGGTTGACGACAATCACCTGCGCCGGATTGGAAATCGTGGTCAACGGCACCAGGTCGCGTTCGATGTCGTAGTCGAGCTTCGGGTAGAAGCTCGGCGCGATTGAATGATGCACAGCGCCGACCAGGAATGTATATCCATCGGGGGGCGCTTTGGCCACCACCGACGCTCCCACAGTACCGCCAGCCCCGCCACGGTTGTCGATCACGATCTGCCGTCCCAACTGCTTGCTCAATTGCGCAGCAAGCGGTCGACCGAATGCATCCACGCCGCCACCTGGCGGGAACGGCACCACGAACGTGATCGGTTTGTTCGGCCATGATTGCGCAATGGACGCAAAGGGCGCGGCAAGCACGGCGGCTCCGGCACCCAGAACGAGCGAGCGTCGAGTCATGTTGTCTCCTTGCGGGCTTTCTTGTCGATTCGCGGCGACGCCACCGCCGCGGCGGGTCTGAAGCGGGTGAAGTAGACCATCAAACCGGTACCGATCACAACCATTGGAATCGATAGCCACTGGCCCATTGACAGGCGCAGCGCCAGCAGGCCCAGGAAACTGTCGGGCTCGCGCCCGAACTCGGCAATGAGCCGAAGCAGGCCATAGCCGACGAGGAAGGCGCTTCCGACCACGCCAGCGGGTCGCTCCCGGCGCGAGAAGAGCCACAGGATCACGAACAGCAGCACGCCTTCGAGGGCAAACTGGTATAGCTGAGACGGGTGACGCGGCACGTTGTCGCCCGCCTGGGGAAAGATCATGGCCCAGGGCCAGAGGCCAGGATCCGCCGGCCGCCCCCACAGCTCGCCGTTGATGAAGTTGCCGAGTCGACCCGCAGCCAGACCAAGCGGTACCAGCGGCACGACGAAATCGCACACGCGCAGGAACGATTTGCCGCGACTGCGCGCAAAAAGCCACATCACAATGATCACGCCAATGATGCCGCCGTGCGAGGCCATGCCACCGTGCCAGATCATCAGCGCCTCAAGCGGATTGGCAAGGTAGTAGCCGGGCTTGTAGAAGAGCACATAGCCCAGGCGTCCACCAAGGATGACGCCGAGGACACCGTAGAAAAGCAGATCGTCGATGTCCTGCCTGCTCATGCCTCGCCACGCGTCTTTGGCGCGGTATCGAGCCAGCAGCATGAAGATGACGAACCCGACCAGGTACATCAACCCGTACCAGCGCACGGCGACCGGGCCGATGGAAAACGCGATTGGGTCGAACTGGGGGTGGACGAGCATCAGTCCGGAGTCGGGAGTCGGGAGTCGGGCGACAAGAACCGCGCGATGGGAACGCGACCTCCGGCCGACTAGAATGCGCGCGATTGTAGGCGACGCTCGCGCAGGCGCGTCGTTTCTCCCGACTCCCGACTGAATCAGATGGCAAACAACGACCGCTCAAGAAATGTCACGCAAGGCGTGGCGCGCTCGGCCAATCGCGCCATGTACTACGCGATGGGTTACAAGGATGCCGACTTCGACAAACCGATGGTCGGCGTCGCCAACGGGCATTCAACCATCACCCCCTGCAATTCGGGTCTGCAGAAACTGGCCGATGCGGCGATCGCCGAAATCGGTAAATGCAATGCCAATTCCCAGGTGTTCGGGGTGCCGACGATTTCCGACGGCATCGGCATGGGCACCGAGGGCATGAAATATTCGCTGGTATCGCGCGAGGTGATCGCCGATTGCATCGAGACCTGTGTCAATGGCCAGTGGATGGATGGTGTCATCGTCATCGGCGGCTGCGACAAGAACATGCCCGGCGGCTTGATGGCCATCGCGCGCTGCAACGTGCCGGCAATCTACGTGTATGGCGGTACGGTCAAACCCGGCAACTACAAGGGCAAGGATCTGACGATCGTCTCCGCGTTCGAGGCCGTCGGCGAGTTCACTGCGGGGCGCTTGAACGAAACCGACTTCAAGGAAATCGAGCGGCGCTGCATTCCGGGTTCGGGCTCATGCGGCGGCATGTACACCGCCAACACAATGAGTTCGTCATTCGAGGCGCTCGGCATGAGCCTGCTGTATTCATCGACACAGGCAAATCCGGATCAGGAAAAGGTCGACTCGACGGCGGAAGCGGCGCGCGTGCTGATCGACGCGATCAGGAACAAGCTCAAGCCCAGCGACATCATCACGCGCAAGTCGATCGAGAACGCGATCGCACTGATCATGGCGGTGGGCGGCAGCACCAATGCGCTGCTGCACTATCTGGCGATCGCGCACTCGGCCGGTGTGCCGTTTACGATCGATGATTTCGAGGCGATCCGCCGCAAGGTGCCCGTGCTTTGCGACCTCAAGCCATCGGGCAAATACGTCGCCACCGACCTGCATCGCGCCGGCGGAGTCCCGCAGGTGCTCAAGATCCTGCTCGCCAATGGCCTGCTGCACGGCGACTGCATGACGATTACCGGCAGGACGCTGGCTGAGATGCTGAGAGACGTGCCTGCCGAGCCGCGCGCAAATCAAGACGTTATCCATCCGTTCAACAAGCCGCTTTATGCGCACGGCCACCTGGCCATCCTCAAGGGCAACCTGGCGCCCGAAGGCTGCGTGGCAAAGATCACCGGACTGAAGAACCCTGCGATGACCGGGCCGGCACGCGTGTTCGATTCCGAGGACGCGGCGATGGAGGCGATCCTGGCCGACAAGATCAAGGCGGGCGACGTCGTGATCATCCGCTATGAAGGCCCCAAAGGCGGCCCTGGGATGCGGGAGATGCTGTCCCCGACCTCGGCCCTGATTGGCAAGGGATTGGGTGAAAGCGTCGGACTGATCACCGATGGCCGCTTCTCGGGTGGCACCTGGGGCATGGTCGTGGGTCATGTCGCGCCCGAAGCGTTCGTCGGCGGCAATATCGCACTGATTCGGGAAGGCGACTCGGTCACGATCGACGCCCATCGCCTCCTGCTGCAGCTGAATGTGCCCGATGACGAGCTGGCGCGCCGGCGCGCGACGTGGAACCCTCCGCCGCCGCGTTACACCAAAGGGGTGCTGGCGAAGTTCGCCAAGCTGGTGTCGACCGCCAGCAAGGGCGCGATCACCGATGAGCGATTGTTCTAACGGCCTCCCAGCCGCGGGTCAGCGCGGCGGGCGATAGCTCTTGTCGCGCTCCATGTTCTTCTTGACCCGCTCTTGCTTGGCTTTCTGCAGCTCGTCAAACGCCTTCTTCTTGTCCAGTCCAAGGTTGCGCTCGATGAATTCGAACCACACAAAGGCCAAGGCAAACGGCGCAGCCACCCACCACCATGACAATTCCTCCACTTGCGGCGGGAATCCCGCGAGTTTGAGGACCAGAAGCAGGACCGCGAACATCAAGAGCCACATTCGATGCCATCCGCAATGTGAAAACCCGATCAACTATAGACCCGGGCCCCCGGTCCCGGTCAACGATCGCCTGACTGAGCCGTTAAACTCGCGGACCGGCGGATGATCACGACAGAAACCCCCTTTCGAATGGAGCGCGCGATGAAACAGTTTGCATTCGTACTTGCCTCAGGATTAGCCCTTGCCAGCGGTGCGGCCTACGCCAATGCCGACCTGGCCAAGAGCAAGAATTGCCTCGCCTGCCACACGGTCGACAAGAAACTGGTCGGCCCGGCGTACAAGGATGTGGCCGCGAAATATGCGACCGATAAGGACGCCGCCAACAAGCTGGCGAAGAAGATCCGTGAAGGTGGCGTGGGGGCGTGGGGCCAGGTGCCAATGCCCGCGAATCCCCAGGTAAGCGAGGCGGAGGCACAAACCCTCGCCAAGTGGGTGCTGACGGCTAAGTAATCGGCAGTACCGTTGCGCTGTGCGACCAGGCACAGCGGGTTTTCCGGGGCGCTACGGCGCCCCGATTCAATTTGTGCCGACCGTGCGTTAGTGCATTCGCGATCGGCAGCCGTGAGCAAAACGGACTCCGTCAAGCCGAACCGGGAAATGCCCCGCATTGCGGTGCCGCATCGCGCGGGTACAATCCTGCGCTTTCGCGGCCGCACCCTTCCGCTTCGCCGGTCGCCGAAACCCATGAGCTGAATCCGAGAATGACGAAGCGTCGAGGAGAAACATCCATGTCAAAGATCACCAAGCTGGCACCGATCGCAATCGCGGTGGCGGTCGCACTGGCTGCATGCGGCAAGAAGGAAGAACCGGCAAAGAAAGAGGCTGCGAAGGCCGCTGCGCCGGCACAGACGGTTATCAAGATTGGCCACGTCGCACCGCTCACCGGTGGCATCGCGCATCTGGGCAAGGACAACGAGAACGGCGCCCGCATGGCGATCGACGAGATCAACGCCGCCGGCGGTATCAAGGCTGGTGACGCGACCTACAAGTTCGAACTCGCTGCCGAAGACGACAAAGCCGATCCGAAAGAGGGCACGATTGCCGCACAGAAGATCGTCGACTCTGGCGCGGTCGCGGTCGTCGGCCACCTGAACTCGGGCACTTCGATCCCGGCGTCAAAGATCTATTCGGACGTCAGCATGACGCAGATCTCGCCTTCGGCCACTAATCCCAAGCTGACCGACCAGGGCTTCAAGACGACATTCCGCGTGGTCGCCAATGACAATCAGCAGGGTGCGGTGCTCGCCAACTACGCAGCCAACGAAATGAAGGCGAAGACGATCGCCATCATCGATGACCGCACTGCCTATGGGCAGGGTCTGGCCGATGTGGTCGAAAAGGTCGCGAAGGAAAAAGGCGTCAAGGTTGTCGCGCGCGAGTTCACCAATGACAAAGCCACTGACTTCAACGCCATTCTCACCAAGATCCGTGCGACGAAGCCGGACGTCGTGATGTACGGCGGCATGGACGCCACGGCGGCACCGATGGCCAAGCAGATGAAGCAACTCGGCATCAAGGCGCCGATGCTGGCCGGCGACGGCGTGTGCTCGCCCGAATTCATCAAGCTGGCGGGCGACGCCTCGGGCGTTCTGACCTGCTCGATGGCCGGCGAAGCGGTGGAAAAGCTGGCGAAAGGTGAGGATTTCAAAACCAGGTACAAGACGAAGTTCAACCAGGACGTGCAGGTCTACTCGCCCTACAGCTACGATGCCGTGTATGTGATCGCCGACGCGATCAAGCGCGCCGGCAAGGCCGACCGCGCCTCGATCACTGCCGCGATGCCGGCAACCAACTACCCCGGCCTGACCGGCACCATCGCCTTCGACGAAAAGGGCGACATCAAGGGTGGCGCGATCTCGATGTTCAAGGTCAAGGAAGGCAAGCTGGAGTACATCTCGACCTCGCGTTGATCCACGTCGCGAAGCGAGGCAACGGCACCTGCGGGTGCCGTTTCTTTTGAAGGGCTGCACTGCGACATGGCAACTTGATACGATGCGCGGTCGCGCGAACTCGACCAGAGCCAGACGCGCCGGAAGGGGCCCATGGAAACCTTGATCCAGCAGATCTTGAACGGCTTGGTGCTCGGCAGCCTTTATTCGCTGATCGCGCTCGGCTACACGATGGTCTACGGGATCCTGAATCTGATCAATTTCGCGCACGGCGATGTGTTGATGGTCGGTGCGCTGACCGCGTTGACTACCATCATGTTTCTGAAGGCCCAGTTTCCCGAGGCACCCGGCTGGGTTCTGCTGATCGCGGGCACCGTGGTCGCGATCCCGGTGTGCGTGATCGTCAGTCTGGTGATCGAACGCGTCGCCTACCGGCCGTTGCGCAACGCTCCGCGGCTGGCCCCGCTGATCACGGCAATCGGCGTATCGATCACGCTGCAAACGCTGGCGATGATCATCTGGGGCCGCAACTACATGACGTTTCCGCAATTGCTGCCGCAGGATCCGATTCAGTTTGCGGGTGCGACGGTCACGAACACCAAGATCTTGGTGATTGCGTTATCGGCGATCATCATGATCGGACTGATGCTGCTGGTGAACCGGACCCGGCTCGGCCGCGCGATGCGCGCCACCGCCGAGAATCCGCGTGTGGCCGGCCTGATGGGCGTGAACCCCGACTTCGTCATCGCGGTGACATTCGCGATCGGCGCCGCCCTGGCCGCGGTGGCCGGCGTGATGATCGCGGCCACCTACGGCGTCGCGCACTTCTACATGGGCTTCTTGCCCGGTCTGAAGGCTTTCACCGCCGCGGTGCTGGGCGGTATCGGTAACATTCCCGGCGCGATGGTCGGCGGCATTTTGCTCGGGCTGATCGAAGCACTCGGCGCGGGTTACATCGGTCAGTTGACCGGTGGCATCCTCGGCTCGCATTACCAGGATGTGTTCGCGTTCATCGTGCTGTGCCTGGTGTTGATCGTGCGACCGTCGGGCCTGTTGGGCGAGCGCATCGCCGATCGCGCCTGAGTTCCGAGGAGTCCGGCATGACGCTCTTCTTCCCCAGCCTGCGCGACAAGCCAGCCGCCGCATTCGCCGCGATGTGCGCGGTCGGGGTCGTTCTGCTGGTGCTGCCTTTCGCCGCCGGTTACTTCGGCAACGCATGGGTGCGTGCGCTGGCCTTCGCGGCGCTTTACGTGATGCTGGCTCTCGGGCTGAATATCGTCGTCGGCTTTGCGGGACTGCTCGATCTGGGATACATCGCGTTCTATGCGGTCGGCGCCTACACATACGCGCTGCTCGCCTCGCCTCACCTGATCGGCAACTTCGAGGCGGTGGCAGCGGCGTTTCCACAGGGCCTGCACACCTCCATCTGGCTGGTGATTCCGATGGGCGCGGCGATCGCAGCGTTCTTCGGTGTCATCCTCGGCGCGCCGGTGCTCAAGCTGCGTGGCGACTACCTGGCGATTGTGACGCTCGGCTTCGGCGAAATCATCCGGATCTTCCTTAACAACCTGAATGCGCCGCTGAACTTCACCAATGGCCCGCAGGGCATCACGCTGATCGATCCGGTCACGATCGTCGGTCTGAACTTCGGGCGCACGGTCGATATCGGCTTTACCACGCTGCCATCGGTTTATCTGTACTACTACCTGTTCCTGTTCCTGATGCTCGTCACGATCGTGATCTGCATCCGGCTGCAGGACTCGCGGTTGGGCCGCGCTTGGATGGCAATACGGGAGGACGACATTGCAGCCAAGGCAATGGGTATCAACGTTCGCAACGTCAAGCTGCTCGCATTCGCGCTCGGCGCGACGTTCGGTGGCGTGTCGGGCACGATGTTCTCGGCGTTCCAGGGCTTCGTTTCGCCGGAGTCGTTCTCGCTGATGGAGTCGATCATCGTGCTGGCGATGATCGTGCTTGGTGGGCTGGGCCATATTCCGGGCGTGATTCTGGGCGCCGTGCTGCTGTCAATCTTCCCCGAGCTGCTGCGGCATACCGTTGTGCCGATCCAGGAGCAGTTGTTCGGGAAGGTGCTGATGGACGCCGAAGTGCTGCGCATGCTTCTGTATGGCCTCGCGATGGTCTTCATCATGCTGTATCGACCCAAAGGCCTGTGGCCGGCGCCGGAGCACGGTGTCAATCCGGCGGCGCGCCCCGGCAAGCCTCAGACCGCCTGATCGGGTGAACCAGCGATGAGCGACACGATTCTCGAAGTCAAGGGTGTCAACAAGCGATTCGGCGGACTCCAGGCGCTTTCCGAGGTCGGTGTCCACATCGAGCGCGGACAGATCTATGGACTGATTGGTCCCAACGGCGCTGGCAAGACGACGTTCTTCAACGTCATCACCGGCCTGTACACGCCCGACTCGGGCACATTCGAACTCGACCGCAAGCCGTACTCGCCGAGCGCGCCGCACAAGGTCGCCGAAGCGGGCATTGCGCGGACATTCCAGAACATCCGCCTGTTTCCTGACATGACCGCGCTCGAGAATGTGATGGTCGGGCGCCACGTACGCACCAAGGCAACCGCGCTCGGTGCAGTGCTGCGCACGCGCGCTACCCTCCTGGAGGAAGCGGCGATCAGGAAACGCTCGCTGGAACTGCTCGACTACGTCGGCATAGCGAAGTACGCCGACTACCAGGCACGCACGCTCGCCTACGGAGATCAGCGCCGGCTCGAGATTGCGCGCGCACTTGCAACCGACCCCAAGCTGCTCGCGCTCGACGAACCTGCGGCCGGCATGAACGCGACTGAGAAGATGTCGCTGCGCGGTCTGTTGTCGAACATCCGCAAGGATAGCGCCACGATCCTCCTGATCGAGCACGACGTGAAGCTGGTGATGGGACTGTGCGATCGTGTGACGGTACTCGACTACGGCAAGATCATTGCCGAGGGAACGCCGGCGGACGTGCAGCGCAATGCTGCGGTGATCGAGGCCTACCTCGGCGGCGCGCACAAACCGGCCGGGAAGGAGGCCGCGTGAGCGACGTCGTCCTGAAAATCGCCGGACTCAAGGTCGCGTACGGAGGAATCCAGGCCGTCAAGGGCATCGACCTCGAAGTGCACGCGGGCGAACTCGTGACGCTGATCGGCGCCAACGGGGCCGGCAAGACGACGACCTTGAAGGCGGTCACCGGCACGCAGGCGTGGAGCGGCACCGTCGAGTACATGGGCAAGTCCACTCGCGGGATGGCGCCGCATCAGTTGCTGACCCAGGGCCTGGCGATGGTCCCCGAGGGTCGCGGCGTGTTCGCACGGATGACAGTCACCGAAAACCTGCAGATGGGTGCGTTCGCGCGCAACGATGCGACGGAAGCCAAGACGGACATGGAACGCATGTTCGAGACGTTTCCGCGCCTGCGCGAGCGTGCACGGCAGCTCGCCGGCACGCTGTCTGGCGGCGAGCAGCAGATGCTGGCCATGGCGCGCGCACTGATGAGTCGTCCAAAGCTGTTGCTGATGGACGAACCGTCGATGGGTCTGTCGCCACTAATGGTGGAGAAGATCTTCGATGTCGTGCGCTCAGTGTCGGCCCAGAAGATTCCCGTGCTGCTGGTCGAGCAGAACGCGCGCCTCGCGCTCGAGGCTGCACACCGCGCCTACGTGATGGAATCAGGCCTCATTACCCTGTCCGGCGCTGCGAGCGATCTACTGCACGAGTCAAAGGTACGCGAAGCGTATCTGGGCGAAGCGAGCGCATAGCGGCCTGCAACAGCCAATTCGCCCTGCGTCCGGTCGGCTCAGCCCGATTTCACCGCAAGACCTCGGATCACTTCCGGCGGCGCCTGCACGAGCTCGATCAGCACGCCTTCGCCGCCGATCGGAAACTCATCGCTCGCCTTCGGGTGGATAAAGCAGATGTCGTATCCCGCCGCGCCCTTGCGGATTCCGCCGGGCGCAAAGCGCACGCCGTGCGCACTCATCCACGCGACCGCGGCCGGCAGATCGTCGACCCACAGTCCGACGTGGTTCAGCGGCGTGGCATGCACCGCCGGTTTCTTCTCCGGGTCGAGCGGCTGCATCAAATCGACTTCGACTTCGTGGGCACCGCTCCCGATCGCGCAGATGTCCTCGTCGACATTCTCGCGCTCGGACACGAAGTTGCTCTTCACCGTGAGCCCGAACACATCGATCCACAGCGACTTCAGGCGCGCCTTGTCAACGCCGCCAATCGCGATCTGCTGGATGCCCAGCACCCTGAATGGACGGGTCGTCGCGATCATGCGGCAGCCTTGAAACGGACGATCGGCTGATCGACGGCGAGGCTATCGCCCTTCTGCGCCAGCACCTGGTCGACGACCACGTCGGCGATCGCATACAGCACGTTCTCCATCTTCATCGCCTCGATCACCGCGAGTCGTTGGCCGGCCTTGACCTCCTGGCCGGGCTGAACGGCCAGGTCAACCAGCAGCCCCGGCATCGGCGACAGCAGGAACGCGCTCATGTCGGGCGGCGCTTTGAACGGCATCTTGCGCAGCAGTTCGTCGGCGTGTGGCGACAGCACCTGCGCCTCGAGTTGCACGCCGTTGTGGGTGAGCCGATAGCGCAGGCCGAACCGGTCGACCTGCAGCACCAGAGGCTTGCCGTCGAGACGCCCGGTGAAGCGCGTGTCGCGCAACTGCCAGTCGGTCGTCAGCGTATGCGTACGGCCATCGCAGATCACCGTGTACCCGCCGGTGATCGGCGTGACGCTGACCGAGTGGCCGGAACCGTCCAGCTGCACCACGAAGTGCGCTGGCGGATGCACCTCGTGCCCGGGCAACTGGCCGCTGATGCGCACCGCGCGCTCGCGCAGCCGGCGGTGGACGGCGGCGGCCGCGCACAGCAGCGCCTCGGTGTTGGCCTCAGTGGGTTCGACACCCTTGAAGCCGCGCGGGAAGTATTGCGCGATGAAGCCGGTGTTGAACTGCCCTGCCACGAACTGTGGATGGTTCAGCAGCGCCGCCTGGAACGCGATGTTCGAACTGATGCCACGGATCACGAACGCGTTCAGCGCCTCGCGCATGCGTTCGATCGCATCCTTGCGATCGGTGCCGTGCACGATCAGCTTGGCGATCATCGAGTCGTAGTACATCGGGATCTCGCCACCTTCGTACACGCCGGTGTCCACCCGCACCCCGGTGTTGGCCGGCGCGCCGGCGGCGACGATCGTGCAATCCGGCGGCTGGAACTGCACCAGTCGCCCGGTCGACGGCAGAAAGCCGCGTAACGGATCTTCGGCATTGATGCGGCATTCCATCGCCCAGCCATTGCGCTTGATGTCCTTCTGCGTGAACGGCAGCTTTTCGCCCGCGGCTACGCGCAGCATCAGTTCCACGAGATCGAGCCCGGTGATGCACTCGGTGACCGGGTGCTCGACCTGAAGCCGCGTGTTCATTTCGAGGAAGTAGAAGCTCTGGTCCTTGCCGACCACGAACTCGACCGTGCCGGCGCTCTGGTACTTCACCGCACGCGCCAGCGCCACGGCCTGCTCACCCATCGCGCGGCGGGTCGCCTCTGAAATGAACGGCGACGGCGCCTCCTCGATCACCTTCTGGTGCCGGCGCTGGATCGAGCACTCGCGCTCCCACAGGTACACGTAGTTGCCGTGCGCGTCGCCGAGCATCTGGATCTCGATGTGGCGCGGCTCTTCGACGTACTTCTCGATGAACACGCGATCGTCGCCAAAGCTGGCACGCGCCTCGTTGCGGCACGTGGTGAAGCCCTCGAACGTCTCGCGGTCGTTGAACGCGACCCGCAGCCCCTTGCCGCCGCCACCCGCGCTTGCCTTGATCATCACCGGATAGCCGACGCCGCGCGCGATCTCGACCGCCTGCTCCGGCGTCTCGATCGCCGCGTTGTGCCCTGGGATCACGTTGACCTTCGCCTCGAGCGCGAGCTTCTTCGACGCGATCTTGTCGCCCATCGCCGCGATCGAATAGTGCTTCGGACCGATGAAGACAATGCCTTCCTCCTCGACCCGGCGCGCGAACTCCTCGTTCTCCGACAGGAAGCCGTAGCCCGGATGCACCGCCTGCGCACCCGTGTCCTTGCAGGCGGCGATGATCTTTTCCATCACCAGGTACGACTCGCGGCTCGGCGCACCGCCGATCAGCACCGCCTCGTCCGCCAGTCCCACATGCAGCGCATCGCGGTCGGCTTCCGAGTACACGGCGACCGTCTTGATGCCCATCTTCTTCGCCGTCTTAATCACCCGGCAGGCGATTTCGCCGCGGTTCGCTATCAGAATTTTTGTGAACATGGCTACTCCGCGGCAAAATCGCTGCGCGCTGCGCGCGCGGGCAAGGTATGGTCCGCGGCCTGCGGCCGCTCAGCGCCGCGGTTCGCTATCAGAATTTTTGTGAACATGGCTACTCCGCGGCAAAATCGCTGCGCGCTGCGCGCGCGGGCAAGGTATGGTCCGCGGCCTGCGGCCGCTCAGCGCCGCGGTTCGCTATCAGGATCTTGCTGAACATGGTCTCTCCCCGGCGATCACAGCGGAATGTTCCCGTGCTTACGCCACGGGTTTTCCAGCTTCTTGTTTCCCAGCATTGCCAGCGAACGGCAGATGCGCTTACGCGTCTCGTGCGGCTGGATCACGTCGTCGATGAAACCGCGCGCCCCGGCGACGAACGGGTTGGCGAAGCGCTCCTTGTACTCCGCTTCGCGCGCGGCGAGCTTGTCCGGATCGTTCTTGTCCTCGCGGAAGATGATCTCCACCGCGCCCTTCGGACCCATCACGGCGATCTCGGCGTTCGGCCACGCGAAGTTGACGTCGCCCCGCAGGTGCTTGGAGCTCATGACGTCGTAGGCGCCACCGTACGCCTTGCGCGTGATCACGGTGATCTTCGGCACCGTGCACTCGGCGAACGCGTACAGCAGCTTGGCGCCGTGCTTGATGATGCCGCCGTATTCCTGCGCCGTGCCGGGCATGAATCCCGGCACATCGACAAATGTCAGCACCGGGATGTTGAACGCATCGCAGAAGCGCACGAAGCGCGCCGCCTTGATCGAACTCTTGATATCGAGGCAGCCGGCCAGCACCAGCGGCTGGTTGGCAACGATCCCCACCGCGCGCCCGTCCATGCGCCCGAAGCCGATGATGATGTTCTTCGCGTAATCGGGCTGGATCTCGAAGAAGTCGTTGTCGTCGACGGTCTTGACGATGAGCTCCTTCATGTCATACGGCTTATTCGTGTTGGATGGCACCAGCGTGTCGAGCGACCGATCCATCCGGTCGGCGGGATCGTCGGTGCGCCGCACCGGCGGCTTCTCACGGTTGTTCAGAGGCAGGTAGTTGTAAAGACGCCGCAGCATCAGCAGCGCCTCGACGTCATTCTCGAACGCGAGATCGGCCACGCCGGAGCGCGTGCTGTGCGAAATTGCGCCCCCGAGTTCTTCGGCCGTGACCTCCTCGTGCGTGACTGTCCTCACCACCTCGGGGCCGGTGACGAACATGTACGCACTGTCCTTGACCATGAAGATGAAGTCGGTCATGGCCGGGCTGTACACCGCGCCGCCCGCGCACGGACCCATGATCATGCTGATCTGCGGGATCACTCCGGAGGCGAGCACGTTGCGCTGGAACACATCCGCATAGCCGCCGAGCGACGCCACGCCTTCCTGGATGCGCGCACCGCCCGAGTCGTTCAGGCCGATGACCGGCGCACCGACCTTGATCGCCTGATCCATGATCTTGCAGATCTTCTCCGCGTGCGCCTCGGACAGTGCACCACCGAACACGGTGAAGTCCTGGCTGAATACGAACACCATGCGGCCGTTGATCGTGCCGTAGCCCGTGACGACGCCGTCGCCGGGCACCTTCTGCTCGGCCATGCCGAAATCGACGCAGCGGTGCTCGACGAACATGTCCCATTCCTCGAAAGTGCCTTCGTCGAGCAGCAGTTCGATCCGTTCGCGCGCGGTCAGCTTGCCCTTCGCATGTTGCCCATCAATGCGCTTCTGGCCGCCGCCGAGCCTCGCCGCCGCGCGTTTCTTCTCAAGTTGTTCAATGATGTGGTGCATGACTTGGTGTCCCCGTGAAGTGCGATCAATCCATCAGGTCGAGCAGTCGCCGTGCCGCGACGGACGCGGCGATGCGGCCCTGCTTCACCTGCTCCGACAACTCCGGCAGCGCCGCCCTGACTCGGGCGTGGCTGCGGAGGCGAAGCTTCAATCCAGCCTCGATGCGTTCCCACATCCAGGCCTGATCCTGTGCATGGCGCCGCGCTGCGAGCGCACCGCGGGCGCCCTGCAACTCCCGGAAGCGCTGCACCGCAGCCCAGAAGCGGTCGATGCCGTCGGCCTTCAGCGCGCTCACCTGCATCACTTCGGGATGCCAGATGGCGTGGTCGTGGTGGGCATGCTCCGGATGACCGTGCAATCCGAAGAGCCGCAGCGCTGAGGTGATCTGTGCCTGCGCGCGTGTCGCAGCGGCCACATCGAGATCGGCCTTGTTGATCACCACCAGGTCCGCCAGTTCCATCACGCCCTTCTTGATCGCCTGCAAGTCGTCGCCGGCGTTCGGCAACTGCATCAGCACGAACATGTCGGTCATGCCGGACACCGCGGTTTCGCTCTGGCCAACGCCGACTGTTTCGACGATCACGATGTCGTAGCCGGCCGCCTCGCAGACCAACATCGACTCGCGCGTCTTCTCGGCCACGCCGCCCAGCGTGCCGCTGGCCGGACTCGGCCGGATAAAGGCTTTTGGTTCGACCGACAGCCTTTCCATCCGCGTCTTGTCGCCGAGGATTGAACCGCCCGAGACGCTCGACGATGGATCGACCGCGAGCACGGCGACGCGGTGCCCGTGTTCGATCAGGTACAGGCCGAGCGCCTCGATGAACGTTGACTTGCCAACACCCGGCACGCCCGAGATGCCGAGCCGGAACGACTTGCCGCTCGCGGGCAGCAGCGTGTTCAGCACGGTGTCAGCGCGCGCGCGATGTTCGGCGCGCGTTGATTCCAGCAACGTGATCGTCTTGGCGATCGCGCGCCGCTGCGCCGGGCCCGGCTCAGCAAGCACCTGTTTGATCAGTTCCTGGTCCGCAACCGCCGGCATGTCGAGCACACGCGCTATTTGCCGCGTTGCGCCGCGCTGATCTGCGCCAGCACCTCGCGCGCGCTGGTGGGGATCGGCGTGCCGGGGCCGAAGATCCCCTTGACACCGGCTGCGTAGAGGAACTCGTAGTCCTGCTTCGGAATGACGCCGCCGACGAAGACGGCGATGTCATCAGCGCCCTGCTTCTTCAGCTCGGCGATGATCGCCGGCACCAGGGTCTTGTGGCCCGCGGCCAGCGTGGAGACGCCAATTGCGTGCACGTCGTTTTCGATCGCCTGGCGCGCGCACTCCTCCGGGGTCTGGAACAGCGGACCGATGTCGACATCGAAACCCAGATCGGCGTAGGCGGTAGCAATCACTTTCGATCCGCGGTCGTGGCCGTCCTGGCCGAGCTTGGCGACCATCACGCGCGGCCGTCGCCCGTGCTGCTCTGCGAACGCCGCGATCTCGGCTTTCAGGCGGTTCCATTCCTCGGCCGCGCCTGCGGTGTCCTGATAGGCCATCGCGTATACCCCCGTGACTTTCTGAATGTCGGCGCGATGGCGCCCGAAGACCTTCTCCAGCGCGCTGCTCACCTCGCCCACCGTCGCGCGCAGCCGGATCGCCTTGATCGAGAGGTCCAGCAGATTGCCCTTGCCCGTGCGCGCGCATTCGGTCAACGCATCCAGCGCAGCGGCGACCTTCGCCGTGTCGCGCGTCGTCCTGACCTTCCCCAAGCGCGCGATCTGGTTCTCGCGCACCTTGTTGTTGTCGACCTCGAGGGTGTCGACCGCGTCTTCCCGGTCGAGCCGGTACTTGTTGACGCCGACGATCACGTCATGACCGGAATCGATGCGCGCCTGCTTCTCGGCCGCGCTGGCTTCGATCTTCAGCTTGGCCCAGCCGGAAGCGACCGCGCGTGTCATGCCACCCAGCGTCTCGACCTCCTCGATGATCGCCCAGGCCTTGTCCGCCATCTGCTGTGTCAGCGTCTCCATCATGTAGCTGCCGGCCCAGGGATCGACCACGTGCGGGATGTGTGTCTCCTCCTGCAGGATCACCTGCGTGTTGCGCGCGATGCGCGCGGAGAAGTCCGACGGCAGCGCGATCGCCTCGTCGAAGCTGTTGGTATGCAGGCTCTGGGTGCCGCCGAACACCGCGGCCATCGCCTCGATCGTCGTGCGCACGACGTTGTTGTACGGGTCCTGCTCAGTCAGCGACCAGCCCGAGGTCTGGCAGTGGGTGCGCAGCATCAGGCTCTTGGGGTTCTTCGCGCCGAAGCCCTTCATGATCCGGCACCACAGCAGGCGCGCGGCGCGCATCTTGGCGATCTCGAGATAGAAATTCATGCCGATCGCCCAGAAGAACGACAGACGCCCGGCGAACTCATCGACATCGAGCCCGCGCGTGAGCGCCGTCTTCACGTACTCCTTGCCGTCGGCCAGCGTGAACGCCAGTTCAAGCGCCTGGTTCGCGCCGGCTTCCTGCATGTGGTAGCCGGAAATCGAGATCGAGTTGAAACGCGGCATGTTGCGCGCCGTGTACTCGATGATGTCGGCAACGATCCGCATCGACGGTTCGGGCGGATAGATGTACGTGTTGCGGACCATGAACTCCTTCAGGATGTCGTTCTGTATGGTCCCGGCGAGCTTGTCCTGCGCCACGCCCTGCTCTTCCGCTGCAACGACATAGCCGGCCAGCACCGGCAACACCGCGCCGTTCATCGTCATCGATACGCTGACCTTGTCCAGCGGGATACCGTCGAACAGGATCTTCATGTCCTCGATGCTGTCGATCGCCACGCCGGCCTTGCCGACGTCGCCCACCACGCGCGGATGGTCCGAGTCGTACCCGCGATGCGTGGCCAGGTCGAACGCCACCGACACGCCCTGCCCACCGCCGTCCAGCGTGCGGCGATAGAACGCGTTTGATTCCTCCGCGGTGGAAAAGCCGGCGTACTGGCGGATCGTCCACGGCCGCACCGCAAACATGGTCGCCTGTGGGCCGCGCACGTACGGCTCGAATCCGGGCAGCGTGTCGACGTACCGCAGTCCGCGCAAGTCGGCCGCCGTGTACAGCGGCTTGACCGTGATGCCTTCCGGCGTTTTCCAGTTGAGCGCCTCGACGCGGCCGCCCGGTGCAGACTTCGCCGCCGCCTGCGCCCACTGTTCCATCGAGGCGCGCGAAAACTCAGGGGGTTCGGACATCGTTGCTCTCCTCAGGTCGGCGACCGCGGCGCGCCAGCCACCGCACGTCTGCGCCGATACGCTAGCGCGCCCCGGCGGACGGCAGCCGTTGCTTGCGAAGCATGATACATGATGCATAATTATGTATTCAAATCTGACGCCGACCTGACACAACCCCCGGGACATGCCGCCGCCCGTCGCAACCGCAACGCCCGCCCCGCACATGCTGTCGCCGCGTGCGCTGTACCAGGATGTGGCCGAGCGCCTGCGCCAGCAGATCTTCGGTCGCGTTCTCGAACCCGGCAGCTGGATCGACGAACAGAAGCTGGCCGCCGAGTACGGCATCAGCCGCACGCCGCTGCGCGAGGCGCTGAAGGTGCTGGCGGTCGAGGGCCTGGTGACGATGAAGGTGCGACGCGGCGCCTATGTGACCGAGATGTCACGCACCGACGTGGCGCAGGTGTATCACCTGCTCGGCCTGCTGGAAAGCGACGCCGCCGGCGAGGTGGCGCGCATTGCCAGCGACGCGCAGTTGGCGGAACTCAGGACGCTGCACGAGCGCCTCGAAAAACAGGCGCGGAGCCGCGAGGCGTTCTTCGCCGCCAATGAGCAGTTCCACATGAAGCTGCTCGAAATCGCGGGCAACCGCTGGCGGCAGCAGATCGTGGTCGATCTGCGCAAGGTGATGAAGCTGAATCGCCACCACTCGCTGTTCAAGCAGGGGCGGCTTGCCGGTTCGCTGCAGGAGCATCGCGAGCTGATGGCGGCGCTCGAAAACCACGACGCACGCGCCGCCACGCGCCTGATGCGCCTGCATTTCGAAAGCGGACTGGAAGCGGCGGGGGATTGATCCCGCACCAACGCGCGCTCAGATCCCGAGCCGCTGCATCCAATCGGACAGCGCCCGTGTCTGCGCGTCGCCGTGCGCGTGCGCGCTCTTCACCGCGGCGCGATCTTCCGCCGGCCGGTTCTGGCTCAGCTTGAACTTGCCAACAAGCTGCGCCACGTCGATCGTGAGGCCGACGATGCCGCGCTTCATCTTCTCCCGGAACTCTTCGCCGAGTTCGTCCCACTGCGTCCGATACGGCGGGTCATGGCGATCGATCAATGTCTTCAGGATGTGCTCCTTGGCAGCGCTGTCGTGTGTGACGCTGATGCGCCCGCGCGCGTGAACGACGATGTAATTCCAGGTCGGCACCGCGCTACGCGTCGAATACCACGCCGGTGCGACATACGCGTTCGGGCCTTGGAAGATCGCCGTGACCTCTTCGCCTTCCTTCCACAGCGACCAGTGCGGGTTCGCGTGCGCAACATGGCCAAGCAGTCGCGGGCCTTGTTCCGACTCCACGGTCTCGAGCGGCAGATGCGTGAAGCTGGGGGATCCGTCGACCACCGAAACCAGCGTGGCGAAAGGATGCGCGCGCATGAGCGCGAGCAGGTGCGCACGATCGTCAACGACAAAATGGCGCGGCTGATACCAGGTCATTGTAGTCCCGTCCACTCGGGAAGACCGAGCATCAGGTTCATGTTCTGCACCGCCGCACCACTTGCACCCTTGCCGAGGTTGTCCAGCCGCGCAACCAGCAGCGCCTGTTGTGCGGCGTCGTTCGCGAACACAAAAAGCTCGAGCCGATTCGTGAAGTTGAGCGCCTCGGGCTCAAGGTACGCGTTGTCGCGCGCGGCGGCCAGGTCGTTCAGCGGCCGCACGACGACGAATCGTTCTCCTGCAAAGTGCTCGGTCAGCGCCGCGTGCAGTTGCGCGCCGGTCGGCGCCTTTGGCAGCGCGCCCAATTGCAGTGGAACGTTGACCAGCATGCCGCGCCGAAAATAGGCCACCGACGGCGAGAACACCGGCGCGCGCGCGAGCAGCCCGTGCCAGCGCATCTCATCGACGTGCTTGTGCTTGAGCGTCAGCCCATACGCGCCGAAACTCGCCGGGTGCGCACCCGGCGCCGGTTTCTCGAACGATTCAATCATCCGGCGCCCGCCGCCGCTGTAACCCGACACTGCGTGCACCGTGACCGGAAAATCCTCCGGCAGCAGTCCATGCTCACGCAGTGGCCGGATCAAGGCGAGGAATCCGGTCGGGTAACAGCCCGGGTTCGACACCCGTTTCGCCCCGGCGACTTCCGCGCGTTGCGTGTGGGTCAGCTCAGGAAAGCCATAGATCCAGCCGGCCGCCGTACGGTGGGCGGTACTGGCGTCGATCACCGCTGTAGCGGAGTTGGCGATCAGCGCCGCCGTCTCGCGCGCAGCATCGTCCGGCAGGCACAGGATCACCAGATCGACGCTGTTGACGATGTCGCGCTTGGCGGCAGCGTCCTTGGCCTTCTCGCGCGGCACGCTTACGACATCGACATCACCGCGGCCGGCCAGCCGCTCGCGGATCTCCAGCCCCGTGGTGCCATGCTCGCCGTCGATGTAAACGGTCGCCTTCTTCATGTTGATTTCGCCTCCGTGTAAACAGCGGGATTGTGCCTCTCCAGCCAGACCGTCGGACTGGTCAGCGCGGTGAATCCATACCCGGCGTAGAGCGCCGTGGCATCGCGCGAGGTCAACGCAAACCGGCGCAGACATTGCAGGTCCGGGTGAGCAAAGACCGCGTCGAGCAGTCGGCGTGCCAGACCCCTGCCGCGCCAGGCCGGGAGCACGAACACGTCGCACAGAAAGGCGAAGGTCGAACGGTCGGTGACCACGCGCGCGAACGCGACCTGGGCGCGACCGGCCAGCGCGCCAAAGCACAACGAATGCGCGATCGACTTCTCCACCACCGCGCGCGGAATCCCGCGCGCCCAGTGCGACTCTTCACTCAGGAATCGATGGATCAGCGCGACGTCAAACCGCGCCGCGTCATCGGTGATCTCAATCTTCACGCCAGCCTCCCCAGCAGTGTGTCGAGCTGTTCGGCCATCCGATCGATCTCGTCGAGCCCCACATTCAACGCCGGCATGAAGCGCAGCAGATGCGGGCGCGGCGTGTTGAGCAGCAACCCCTCCGGCTGCAACTCACGCGCGGCCTCGACCACCGCCGGCGCGATGGGCCGGCCCAGGTCGAGTGCGCGCAGCAGACCCGCGCCGCGTTCGCCCGCGAGTCCGTGCCGCGCAACCAGCTGCTGCAGGCGCTGCTGCAGGTGCGCGCCGCGCTCGATCACCCCAGACAGAAACGCGGACTGCGCGACCGTATCGAGCACCGCGCTGCCGACCGCGGCCATCAGCGGATTGCCGCAATACGTTCCGCCCTGATCACCATGCGCAAAACAGGCAGCCTTCTCCTGTGCCAGCAGCGCGGCGAGCGGCACGCCGCCGCCCAGCCCTTTGCCGAGCGTCATGAGGTCCGGCGCAATGCCAGCGTGCTCGAACGCGAACAGCTTTCCCGTGCGCCCCACACCGGTCTGCACCTCGTCGAGAATCAGCAGCAGGCCGCGCTCGTCGCACAGCCGGCGCAGCGCCTGCAGGAATTCGACGGTCGCAGGAACCACGCCGGCCTCACCCTGGATCGGCTCCAGCATCACCGCGACGGTTTTCGGGCTGATGCAGGCACGCACCGAATCAAGGTCGTTCAGGCGCGCCTTTGGAAAGCCCGGCACCTTGGGTTCGAACAGTTGGTCCCACCCCGCCTTGCCACTGGCGGCCATCGTCGCCAGCGTGCGGCCATGAAATCCGTCGACAAAAGTGATGATTTCGAACGCGCCGTTCATGTGCAACGAACCAAACTTGCGCGCAAGCTTGATCGCACCTTCATTGGCCTCGGCGCCGCTGGAGGCAAGGAACACCCGCGCCAACCCAGAGCACTTGGCGAGACGATCGGCCAGCCCAATCGCGGCGTCGTTGTAGAAGGCCGCGCTGGGCGATATCAGGCGTTGCGACTGCAGCGCGAGTGCATCGCTGATTTCGCGCGGGCAATGGCCGAGTGCATTCACCGCCCAGCCCTGCACGAAGTCGAGATAGCGTTTGCCGCGCTGATCGATCAGCCATGAGCCTCGCCCCTCGACGAACACCACCGACGGACGCGCCGCGATCTCCATCAAGGCACCCGTTTCGAACTGATCGATCTTCATCTGTGCCTCCTTGAAGTAAACAAAAAGGCCGCGGAGTCCGCGGCCTTTGTCGGGTCAACCTGGATTGCGGTCGAGCTTCCCTACGTGCGCGCGCTCCTGCGGAGTTCCGCATGGCGTCGCTCATTTCGCGAAACAAGTCGGGAGATCAGAAAGTTCATGGCCGAAAGTCTACCTCAGGTTTGCGCCAAGTCGGCAGCCGACGTAAACGCATCGGCAAAGAACTGGTCTTCCGGCAGACCGCACTTCGCCGTTAAGTCCTTGCGTGCCGTATCCACCATCACCGGCACGCCGCACGCGTAGACCTGGTACGTGGACAGATCGGGCAGGTCCTGCATCACGGCGCGATGCACGAACCCGGTGCGGCCGGTCCATGCGTCCTCCGGCGTCGCATCGGACAACACCGGCATGTAGGTGAAGTTCGGTTGCTCGCGCGCCCATTGCTCGGGCAGCACCGGCAGGTACAGATCGCGCCGCGCGCGGCAGCCCCAGTACAGGTGCACCGGGCGCGCGGGCTTGTCGGGCTCGTCGCGATTCAGCCGCTTGTGGAAGATGTGTTCGGCAATCGCCTTGATCGGCGCAAACCCGGTGCCACTGGCGAGCAGCACGATCGGCCGCGCGTTGTCTTCGCGCAGGAAGAACGTCCCCAGCGGCCCTTCGAAGCGCAGGATGTCGCGCTCCTTCACCTCCGGCCGCTTCACACCGAACAGCGCATCGGTGAACACGCCGCCAGGCATGTGTCGGATGTGCAGCGTGATTTGCTCGTCCGCGTGCGGTGCCGTGGCGATCGAATAGCTGCGGCGCACCCCGTCCTTCAGGATGAATTCAAGGTACTGGCCGGCTCGAAACTGCAACCGCTCGCTGGCCGGCAACTGCAGAGAGACGATGGCAACGTCCGGCGCCACGCGTTCGATCTTCGCGATCCGGCACGGCATCTTCTTGATCGGAATGTCGCCGAAGCCGGTCAGCAGCCGCGCCTCGATCACGACATCGGTCCGCGGCCGGCTGGAACAGACCAGCAGCTTGCGCTGCGCCTGTTCGTCTACCGAAAGTGCAGAAGCAGAATGCGGCCCCTGCACCCACTCACCTTCGAGCCCCTGCGCTTTGCAGGTGCCGCAAGCGCCGTTCTTGCAACCGTAGGGCAGACCCACCCCGCTGCGCAGCGCAGCGGACAGAATGGTTTCGTCACCTTCGACGGTGAACTCACGGCCGGACGGCCGTACTGTGACCTTGAAGCTCATAGAATCGAAGAATGGAAAAACAATCGCCCGCGGAACATCGCTCACGCGGGCGCTGCTTCGGTTTGCCGCGCCTGTTGATCGTCGGCTGTGGTGACGTCGGCCTGCGAATTGTCGCACGGCTGCGCAGCCGCTTTCGCATCATTGCGCTGACGTCATCGTCATCGCGCCGCGAGGAACTTCGAAACGCCGGCACGCTGCCAATCATTGCCGACCTGGACGATCGACGTT
Organism: Burkholderiaceae bacterium; assembly: GCA_036824465.1. Taxonomy (GTDB): domain Bacteria; phylum Pseudomonadota; class Gammaproteobacteria; order Burkholderiales; family Burkholderiaceae_F; genus JAKOQB01. The sequence goes on along the minus strand of DAITAC010000015.1, from coordinate 14,487 downwards.
CGCTCTTGCGCGTAGCCGCGTTCGGCGCACGGCTGATTCATCTCGCCCCGCCGCCCAACCAGGGACGACGCGATCCGCGCACGCGCCACCTGGTCACTGCATTGCGCGGCCAGGCGCGCCACTTCGTCTACATCAGCACCACCGGTGTCTACGGCGATCGCGGCGGTGCATGGATCGATGAAACCGCGACCGTGGCGCCCCTGAACGACCGCGCAATGCGCCGCGTCGATGCCGAGCAGGCCGCTCGCGCCACCGGCGCCTGCGTGCTGCGCGTGCCAGGCATCTACGCGCATGACCGCCTGCCGCTCGAACGGCTGCGTGCGGGCACGCCGGCGCTTTTTGACGAAGACGACGTTCACACCAATCACATCCACGCCGACGACCTGGCGCGTATCAGCATCGCGGCCCTGTTTCGCGGGCGCAGATCACGCGTGTACAACGCGGTCGACGATTCGCAACTGAAGATGGGCGAATACTTCGACCTCGTTTCCGACTGCCTTGAAATAGCTCGTCCACCGCGTCTGCCGCGCGCCGAGTTGAAGGCCGCGGTGTCGCCAATGATGTATTCGTTCATGAACGAGTCACGCCGGTTGCGCAACCAGAGGCTCAAGTGCGAGCTGAAAGTGCACCTGCGGTGGCCGACCGTTGCAGCGGCGCTGGCTGAGTTCAAGTCGCCGCCGTCGCGCTAGCATCGCTTACTTGGTGCAGGGATCGACCCATGCCAACGCCATGCCTTTCGCGCACAACGAGTGTAAGCAAGACCGAAGATCGCCAACCGAGGTCCAGACACGTGGACGCATCGTGGCCGGCGTCTCGAACTGAGCCAGCGTGATGAAGAACGCAACGACCGGCACGCTGCTCGTGGTTGTCGTGCTGCTCGGCGCGCTCGCATGGGCGGACGACTTCGTCACGCTGCAGGGCGAGCACACGATATACACCGTCCGCTGCGTAGACGGTGCCTGGAACGGCATGCTCTGCTCCGGTCACCTTGCAGCGGGCGATCGATACCGGTTCCGGGCCCTCAGGGCGCGCGGCGAGGTTCTCTTCTGGGCGTCCGGGTCCACCGAGCCTTCCGGGAAATTCACCGGTTGCAATATCGCCGATGGGCGCAACTGGTCCTGCAATGCGAACGCCGACGCCGCGCGCTCGATCACCCTTGCGCTGGTGCGCGGCCGCGCGCAGCACGACACGACGGGCGCGACGCGCTCGTTCCATGCCATCAGCAAATGGAAGTGGTGGTGCCTGCGCATGGGGCTCGGCACGTTCAAGCGGGCGGGTTACTGAGGCGCCGCGGCAGATCCCGTCGCTTTCCGGATTGAAACCTGCCGTACCGCGAGCGCCCCGGTCAGTAGCCGATCGTGTAGTTCGCAACATCCACCCGGATCAGTTCCCGTCCCAACAGGATCGCAGCAGACTTGGCAAACTGTGCGGCCCAGTCGTGCTGTTCCCTGAAGCGGCGCTCGCCCGCGTATTTGGCCACGCTCAGCACGCGGTCGGCCAGTAGGACCTTGCCGATCGGAGTTGCCACGTCGCACTCGAGCGCCGTGAATTCGCCATCAAGCCATTGGCGCGCTTGCTCGGCCGTCTTCCCGGCCACATCAGCGGCGGACAGCCTGAAGTCGAAATCACTGCCCTTGCCGAATGAAACAATCACGTGGTGTCGCATCGCCCTCTCCTCAAGTCAAAAGCCAATCTTCCTTTCCGTCTCGATTGAACTGTCGTGCTCGAGTTCTCGCAACGCCGGCGAAGCCCCTTGGCGACAGCTCCAACACCTTCACTCACCGAACCTGCTCACGCATTCGGGTGCGAATCGCTGAATTATCGTTGAATCGATCGGCAAGGAATTGGTTCGCCCGTGACCGAAGGGCCGCGAACGCTGACTTCATGTCGAAGTGGGGGCTGGTGGAGCCACGGCTTGCGGTCTGATTGCGCCAATTGAATCGGGCGTCCATAGTCATGGCGAGAGCGCAGGCAAAAGGCGCGGACCTGCTGCTGGAGGATGCGAACCGATCATGACGGACTCAAAAGGCTTTGCGGGCCACGCGCCCGTCGTCGACAACCCGCTCTTCACGGCGGACGCAAAGCTCATGCCGTACTGGTGGGATCTCGTGCCGCGGCCGTCGCTACCCGAGGTCGAATTCCCGCGAGCCGTGGATGTCGCCGTCGTTGGCTCCGGCTACACCGGCCTGCACGCCGCGTTGCAGACGGCGCGCGGCGGCCGGCACTCGGTTGTGTTCGATGCCGAAGACGCAGGCTTCGGCGGCAGCACGCGCAACGGCGGGCAGATCTCGACCAGCGTCAAGCCGACGTACGAGATGCTTGCGCGCCGGCACGGGCCGCAGAAGGCGTTCGACATCCTGAAGGAAGGTCAGCGCTCGCTCGAGTGGACCGGCGAGTTCGTCCGCGCCGAGCGCATCGACTGCGACTTCGGTGTCGTCGGCCGCTTCCATGCCGCGCATAACGCCGCGCAGTTCCAGGCGCTCGTGAAGAAAGTCAAGAACCAGCCGAAGGGACTCGAGGTCGAGGCGCACGTGGTGCCGCGCTCCGAGCAGAAGAGCGAGATCGACACCGACGCTTACTTCGGCGGCGTCGTGTACGCACAGCATGCGTCGATCAATCCTGCGCGCTATCACCAGGGGCTGCTGGAGCGCGCGCTGGCGTCCGGCGTGCAGGTGATCGCGCGCTGCCCGGTGACCGCGATCGAAAAGGACGGCGCGCGCTTTCGCGTGACGACGGCGCGCGGCACAACGAGCGCCCGCGATGTCGTGATCGCGACCGACGGCTACACGGGACCCTTGGCGCCGTGGTTGCAGCGGCGCGTCATCCCGATCGGCAGCTACGTGATCGCGATGGAGCCGCTGCCAGAGCAACAGGTCGCGCAGCTCATTCCACGCAACCGCATCGTCAGCGACACGCGCAAGGTGGTGTTCTATTACCGTGCCTCGCCGGACCGCCGCCGCATCCTGTTTGGCGGCCGCGTCTCGCTTAATGAGACCGACCCCGCAATCAGCGGACCGATGCTGCGCACGGACCTCGTGAAGATCTTCCCCGGTCTGGCCAAGGTGCGCATCAGCCACTCGTGGTGCGGCTTCGTCGGCTACACGTTCGACGAACTGATGCACATCGGCCGACATGAGGGTGTGCATTTCGCGATGGGCTACTGCGGATCAGGAGTCGGCATGGGTGGGTATCTCGGGATGCGGATCGGGCAGCAGGTGCTCGGCCTGGCGGAAGGACGCACAGCCTTCGACGACCTGCAGTTTTCGACGCGGCCGTTCTACTCGGGCAACCCGTGGTTCCTCGCACCGTCGATCCGCTTCTATCGCTGGCGCGACCGACTGCCGATCTGATTTCCGCGCACCGCTTCCGGCCGCGCCGCGGCCGCACGGGATTCGCATGCCCGCCAATTCATTTGCCTGATCGACGCTCACTCTCGCAGCGCAAGCCGCAGCGGCTGGCGGTCGGACGCGTCGGTGGCGGCATTCATCTCGATCGCCGCAATGCGCTTCGCCACGTCGGGCGTCACCGCTAAGCAGTCGCGGCTGTGGCCGCCCATGGGCCATTGCCCGCGTTCAAACAGGCCGGCGCTCGGCGGGTGCGGCCCGCTGCCGCGCGCCACGCTCGCGATGCGCGCGAGGTCGACGGTGCCGTCGCAGCCCGCGCCGCACTGGATGCTCCAGGTCGGAATCGCCGTCACATCATTTCCTACTTGATGCCGGCTTGCATGAACGACTGTATGAACTGCCGTTGAAACAGCAGGAACGCCACGAGCAGCGGCGCCACCGCCATGAGGGTGCCGGCGCTGATCACCGCCCAGTCGACGCCCGACTCGGGGGCGCCGAAGATGGCGAGGCCGACCGTGAGCGGACGCGTCTCCACCGAGTTGGTGATCACCAGCGGCCAGAGAAAATTGTTCCAGTGATAGCTCACCGAAACCAGGCCGTAGGCGAGGTAGGTCGGCCGCGCGAGCGGCACGTACACGCGCCACAGCACGCCGATGAAGGTGCAACCCTCGACGCGCGCGGCGTCCTCGAGCTCGCGCGGCACGGTCTTGAAAGTCTGTCGCAGCAGGAAGATGCCGAACGCGCTCGCCATGTACGGCAGACCGATGCCGAGGATGGTGTCGACCAAGCCCAAGCGGCTCATGATGCGGTAGTTCTCGACGATCAGCACTTCGGGCATGACCATGAGCTGCACCAGCACCAGGCCGAAGGCGATGTCCCGCCCCGCGAACTCGAAGCGCGCGAAGGCGTAGCCGGCGAGCGTGCACAGCACGAACTGCGCCGACAGGATCATCGTCACCAGGATGATCGTATTCAGGAAATGCCGCGGGAACGGCGCGTAGGTCCAGGCCTTCGCGAAGTTGTCCAGCGTGAGCGGCGCGAACAGCTTGAAGTGGGTGGCGAGCTCGGCCGGGTGGAATGCAGCCCAGAACGCATACGCGAGCGGCGCGAGCCACAGCAGGGCCAGCAGCCAGGCGGCGCCTGTCTCCAGGAGGGGAATCCTTGTCCTGAGGAACGTCACCGGTAGTGCACCCGTTTCTCGATCAGCAGGAACTGCAGCACCGCGAAGCCGGCGAGCAATGCGAGCAACACGACCGTCAGGGTCGAGGCGTAGGCCGTGTCGAAGTAGCTGAACGCAACCTGGTAGATGTAGTACAGCAGCAGGCTCGAAGCGTTGTCCGGCCCGCCCTTGGTCAGGATGAACAGGTGGTCGACCAGTTTGAACGAGTTGATCGTGGCGTTCACCAGCACGAACAGTGTGGTCGGCATCAGCAGCGGAAAGGTCACGCGCCAGAAGAAGTACCAGCGTGAGGCGCCCTCGATCTTCGCCGCCTCTTCCAGCTCGGGCGGCAGCGACTGCAGCGCGGCGAGGTAGAAGATCATGAAGAAGCCCGCCTCCTTCCACACGACCATCGCCATCGTGCTCGCGAGCACCGAATCCGGATCGCCGAGCCAGTTGCGGCTCGGCACGCCGAACATCGCGCCCACCTGGTCGAGCAGTCCGATCTGCGGCGTGTAGAAGAACAGCCAGATGTTCGCCACCGCGATCATCGGCAGCACGGTCGGCGTGAAGTACGCCATGCGCACCAGCGCGCGGGCCGGCAGCCTGTCGTTCACCCACAGCGCCATCATCAGGGCGAGCGCGATCGCGGTCGGGATGGTGCCGAGCGCGAACCAGAAGTTATTGCTCAGCACCTGCCAGAAGATCGGGTCATCGGCGAGCGCCGCGTAATTCGCGAAGCCGACGAACCGGGACGGTCGCACCGCCGTCCCGGTGGAAAAAAAGCTGTCGATGAAGGTCGCCGCGGCCGGGTAATGCGTGAAGGCGACGAGCAGGATCGCGGCCGGCGTGAGCAGCAGCCAGCCGTAAACGTGCCTCATCGATAAGGCTTCAGCAGCCGGTCAGCTTCCTGTTGTGCGGCCTTCAGCGCTTCCGCCGGCGTCTTCTGGCCGGTGAGCGAAGCCTGGATCGCGTCATCGAGCAGCTTCCGGACGCGCCCGGTCTGGAACGTCGACAGCTCGGGGGTCGCGAACTCGAACTGATCACGCGCGACAACGGCCTGCGGGAAGCCGGCGGCGTACTCCTTGAGCTTCGGCGTCGCGTAGGCATCGGGCCGCGTGGCGACGTAGCCGGTGGCGATGCTCCAGTCAGCGGCGCGCTCGGGCGCCGTCATCCACTTGACGAACGCGAGCGCCGCCTTGCGCTCCTCGGGCGTGGTCTTCTTGAAGATGTAGAAGTTGCCGCCGCCGGTCGGCGAGCCGCGCTGCTTGGAGGCGGGCAGCATGGCCACACCGAACGGGAACTTCGCGCTGTCCTTCACAGCGGTCAGGTTGCCGGTGGTGTGCCACATCATCGCGGTCTTGCCCTCGGTGAAGGCCTGGCGCAGCGTGCCCCACTCGACCGTGCCTTCCGGCATCACCTTGTGCTTCGCGCCGAGATCGCGCCAGTACTGCAGCGCGTCGATCACATCCGCGTGCGCGTAGTTGGTGGCGTTGCCTTCCCTGTTCATCAGGTCGTGGCCGTTCTGGCGCGCGAAGGCCTGGAACATCCAGTAGGCGTAGCCCGTCGATGGAACCATGACGCCCCAGCGCGAGACGTTACCCGAAGCGTCCTTCTTGACGAGCTTGGCCGCCATCTGCGACATCTCGTTCCAGTTGGCGGGCGGCTTCTCCGGGTCGAGCCCTGCCTCCTTGAACGCTTCCTTGTTCCAGTACAGCACGATGGTCGAGCGCTGGAACGGAATGCCGTACACCTTGCCCTTGTACGTGCCATTGGCCATCAGCGCCGGATAGAACGCCTTGAGCCAGGCCTTGTCGTCGGCCGTCGTCGCGAGGTCATCCCACGCCACGATGGCGTCCTGCTCGAGAAGTTCGTAGATGTCGATCGAAAACAGCACCGACAGCGGCGCTGACTGCCCGGCCTTCAGCGCCGCGAGCGCCTTGATGCGCGCATCGTCGTAGTTGCCGGCATAGATGGGATTGACCTTGATGTCCGGGTACTCCTTCTCGAACTGACGGGCGTAGCCGTCGATCACCTTGGTAAGCGGACCGCCCACCGCAATGGGGTAGTAGAACGTGAGCTCGGTGGCGGCGCGCGCCGGGGTGGTGGCCAAACAAAGCGCCGCAAGCAGGACTGCAAACAGCCATCTCATGGTCTTCCTCCTCCGTTAACGTGCTTGATCAGTTCCCGGTTTCGCCAACGAAACCGCAACGGATCAAGTCTTTCAAGACTGCAACCTTGGACCGGGTCCATTTCAATCCAATCACGCGGCGCGCCGCAGGGCTTGGCCAGCATCAACCCGCGCTCCACCTGCGGCATCGAAGAGATGGACCGAGTCCGGATCCCATCCAAGGCGCACCGCCGCTCCAGTCTCGAGGCGAAGCTGGCCCGGGGCCCGCAGCAACAGCGATTCCTGGCCGACGCGCGCGGTGAGGATCGTATCGGCGCCGTGGTACTCCGTGCTCGTCACCTCGGCAGCCACGCCGTCCGCTTCCACCAGCCGGATGTGCTCCGGGCGGATTCCGAGCGTGAGACCTTTCCCTGGCCCGCGCACCACCGGCTCCGGCGAGCCACGGATCACCGCGCCTGCGGGGCCATCGTCGAGCGCGACCAAGTTCATCGCCGGCGTGCCGATGAAGCGCGCGGCAAACAGGCTTCCCGGCCGCGCGTACAACTCCTCGGGCGAACCTTCCTGCTCGACGCGCCCCTCACGCATCAGGACCACCTGGTCGGCCATGCTCATCGCCTCGACCTGGTCGTGCGTCACGTAGATCACGGTCATGCCGAGCCGCCGCTGCAGCGCGCGGATCTCTACGCGCATGCCGTGGCGCAACTGCGCATCGAGATTGGAAAGCGGCTCGTCCATCAGGCAGATCTTGTTTTCGGCGACGATGGCACGTGCGAGCGCGACGCGCTGGCGCTGACCACCGGAGAGCTGCGAGGGCTTGCGCGCGAGCTGCTCGGAAAGTCCCACCAGCGCGGCGACGCGCGCCAGTCGCTCTTCCCGCTCGGCCGGCGGCGTGCGGCGCACTTTAAGCCCGAACACGATGTTCTCCGCCACCGACAGATGCGGGAACAGCGCGTAGGACTGGAACACCATCGAGACGCGGCGCTTGTCCGGGTTCAGGCGCGTGACATCGCGCCCGCCGATGAGGATCCTGCCCTCGCTCGGCTCCTCCAGCCCGGCAATCAGGCGCAGCAGGGTCGATTTGCCGCAGCCCGACGGACCGAGCAGCACCAGGAACTTGCCGGATTCGGCGCGAAGGCTCACGCCGTCCACGGCGTGCACGGCGCCGTAGCGCTTGGACACTTTCTCCAGAACGATATCGGACATCGCCGCGCATTATGCAGGCGATCGCCGCCGCGCTGTGTCCACGGCTCATCAAACATCAAGTCATTGCTCGATGAAGAATCTTCAGGCTCGTGGAGGCGAAGAGAATTTGCGAACGCGGGGGCCGCGATGCTCCACGAAAGATTCAACCAAGGCTGTCCTTATTGTGAACGCGGGCACACCCACACCGCGACATCCTTGTTTGCATTGGCGTCAGACATATTCTCGAGTCAGACCAGATCCCGAGTTTTTCAGCGGAATGGGCGCAAAGCCGTCTTGGCGCAATGAGAAAAGCGGTCGCCCCTTGGCTAACGCAGCCTCCACTTACAGGCTCTTTGAATCAACGCGCGCCACCCCGGGTAGTTCGTCGCGGTCAAGGCAAATTTGCTCGCGTGGTCGCCAAAAGGCTCGCCGCTTTTCAGTGCCGCAGTGAACCCCTCTCGATTGTTGACCCAAGTGCCCCCAAGGAGTGTTACTCCGCGTGAGAACAACTTATCAGGCAGGCATCCTGCGCTGGGTCCGACCATCGCAAACCATTTGGCCCTGCGGCAGTAAGCCACCATGCGATCGAGCGTGTCGTTTAGCAGCAGCGTGCTCGTAGAGATCACCTTGGTGCAATCCGAAAGTCGCCCAGGATCGAGTGTCACGCAATAGCCATCGCTGTTGCCGGCCAGCTCTGCCTTCAATTCAACGACCGTGAGCCGGGCGCCAGTCTCCAGGACCCGGCCGATCAGCGGTTTGAAGAGTCCAATCATCCCGATGTGGTCATCCGGCTGTGGGTTCATCTGCCCGATGGAGTCGGCACTGTCGTCCGGGCGGAATCCCGCGCGCTCAAACAGGCAACGCGTGAGAGCATTGGCGGTGGCGAATCCGATGGTCTTCCATAGTCCGCTGTCGCTTGCGTAGCGGCGCGCCACCGCCATAGCGTCGGCACCGCAAAGACCAAGACCGTCGATCTCGTTACGCAGTCGCTCCAGGGTGTCGCCAAGCAGAACGTAGGAAAGGCCGATAGAACCGTCCTCAAGTTCCAAGGCGCAGAACTCTCCTTTGTTGTCCTGCGTCGGTTGAGCCGGCGGCAGATGCAGCGCCCGGATACGAGGCAGTTGGCCTCCGGCAGCGAAGGTTTCCAACTGCGCAAGGTAATCAGTGGCGAAACTCACCGGTGCTCATCCCCGTGTCGGCGACGATACAAGTGGCGATTCCCTAGGTCGTTTCGCCACGGTGCTGGCCGCGGATCGTCGCCGCCGCGATATCTCCTGAGACCGTCGCTCGGCGGTTCTCCTCGTTGCGCAGCGCCCCCGAAAAGTACATCGCCGTAAGGCGATGTGAATGTATCGGGGCATCCGCGTTGGATCCGCCGTAGCGGCGCCAGTCACGGATCGGAAGGATGTGGTCGGCAACTTCCAGGAACCCAGCCGTCTCCCGATCACCGATGAGCACGCCCTGGACGCGCAGCCCCAGGTCGCGCTTGACAGCATCGAGGCGGGCAGCAAGCTCCGGCGTAGCGCCGAATTCTCCGTCGGAAGCGATCAGAAGGTCGGCCAACTGCCAATGTTGGTCTTCAAGTTTGGCAATGACCCTTTCCAGGGGGCCGCAGATATCAGTACCACCGCGAAACCCCTGCCCGAGAAATCGAATCAGCGTGTCGATACCGTCGCTATCCACGGCCAGTTCCATTTCGATCAACTCGTCGGTTCCGCCAAACGCAAAGACATGACAGGGTCGATGTTGCGCATGCGCAGTACGCATGGCCTCCAGGACGACGGCCTTCGCCACTTCTTCGGCGCCTCCCTGCATGGAGCCCGACGTATCGACGCACACCAGAATCGGCCCCATTTCCAGTCGTTTGCCAGGCTGCAAACGGGGACGGGGGCGCGAAACCCTGGATTGATGTAGTAGTACCTCTTCCATGCGGTCATCGTCCTCGTAGCTGAGAAGCGTGCGCTCTGCGCGGCGGGCATGCCAGACCAGGCGCAGGCGTGGATGGCCGAGGAGCATGGCTTCGGCAGGCAGCATGCGGGCGATCCGATCCGAACGGTAGATGCCCCGAGTCTCTCCGGGCATATCCGGGATACGCACCGTATGATTTTCCGGACGTTGTGCGACCGCGTCGTCCATGACGTCGACTGTGATGGGGCTGCGGGCATCGGTCTCATCCGTCTGCTGGCATCGGCCGAGTGCGCGAATGACGCGCGCCAATTCAGGCAGCCGCTCGAGCAGCCGGCGAATGCGCAATACCTCCTGCCATCCCGAGGACCGCAGCAGGCCGTGAATCTGATCCCAGCGGGTGTCCTTGCCGTCGTCCGGCAGGTGACCAAAGACCTCGATCAGCTCGCTGATCTGCCCGCAGCGCTCCGACCAATCCTCGACAAACGCCTCGATGGCCATGCGCACGGCATCGGCCTCACTGGCTCCGCGGTCCTGATAGTCGACGATGAAATCGAGATGAAACAACAGGCTTATCTGCACCGTATCCGTGAGTTCCTTCTGTCCCGCGCAAAACGCGGCAATGCCGAGGCGGGTCATCGCGTCGTGCAAAGACTGCGTAATCGGACGGGGCGGCCAGCACCATGCCTCCAGGGGCGGCATGACGCCGGCCAGCAGCGCACCATGCAACGCGGCAAGCGATTGCAGTCGCGGCTCGAGGCTACCTTGCGAATTGGTCAACCCGCCGAGCCAAAGCGAACGCGCCAGCCCATCGAGAGCCTCCAGGCGTTTTTCCCTGGCTTCGAAAAGCAGCGGACGTTGAACGGGAATATTCAAACTGCGTCAAGCGATTCGTGCGCAATGGGTTCCGGTCGCACGCGGTCGTCTTCCGTCAGCCGCGGCAGCTCCAGGAAACCCGAATGAACGGATCTCGCCCGCTCGGCGAGGTTGTCGATCGCCGCCGCCGTGGCATCCAGAATCGCGGCGGCCCGATTCATCAGGCCCTCATCCAGCCATAAGCTCTGTGCCCGGTAAGCCGCGAGGGTCTCGGCGTGGCTGGCGATCTCCTTGGCATAGCCCGCAATGCGCAGAATCAACGAATCGACCTGGGAGACGCGCGCCGCGGTATGCGTGTCGCCAAAGCGGCGAGCGCGACGGTATTTCATGCGCGGAGCCGCCGCGCCCCTCTTTGCATCGCCGATGTTGTCGGCCAGATCGGTGCTGGACAATTTCAGGCGGCCGGATTCGTCATAGTCCAATTCGTTGGCGTTCAGTTCCGCATGGAGCTGGGCCTCAAAGGCCTCGATGACCCGCGTCAGGCGGATTGGCGAGTACGCTTCCCGCACACCGAGCCGGGCCGCCAACCAATCGGCGACTGCAGCCTGACGCGCAGCGTCGGGCGCGGTAAGCCAGGGAAGCAGCAGCAGATCCCATAGCGCGACCGCTGCTCGCCCTTCACTGGCTGCAGCCACGCGCAATAACCAGACGATCTTTACCCAGCGACGGTCAGATACGTAAAACTGCTCTGCGGCGAAGTGCTGGCGCAGTTCACGAAGCACTTCAACCAAAATGGCAGGAACTTCCACCGCCAGCGCGTCATTCGTCAGCGCGGCAAGATCGCTCTTCCCTAATCCTGATTCGGGCGCGGGCGGCGCCCAATCGCAGTCAGGCCCGGCCTGAAGCAACTCACCGAAGCCGGCGGCGCTCACTGGTGCAACTGGCAGACGAACCAGAAAGCGGTCGAAGAATGCTTCGGCCACTTCGTCTTCCGGGACGTCATTGGTGGCGCCGACAACGCTAATGAGGGGGCAGTTCTGCCGTCCGGCACCGTTGTCAAATTCACGCTCGTTGAGCAAGGTAAGAAGTGCGTTGAGAATCGCGCTATTCGCCTTGAATACTTCGTCAATAAAGGCGATCGAGGCTTCCGGCAGGAAGCCAGCGGTGTGCCGCTCATAGCGATCTTCTTCCAGTGCCTTGATGGACAGTGGCCCGAAGATCTCCTCAGGAACGGAAAATCGGGTCAATAGGCGCTCAAAGTGACTGGCATCGCGAAAAACCGTGTGCAAGCGCCGAGCCAGTTCGCTTTTTGCGGTCCCCGGCGGACCGATGAGCAAGGAATGTTCACCGGCCAGGGCTGAGAGAAGACACAGTCGAACGGTCTGGCGGCGCTCTACCAAACCGTGTTCGAGTATTTCAATGTTCCCCTTCAGAAGGGCACGGCGGTCCGGCTGAATGAAGAAATTGTCCTTGTGCATTCTGAAATACTAACGTGTGATCGCGACGAACGCTGAGATAGGGCTCGCCAGTCACCAAGTGACTGGCGAGCATTCGTAGGCTCGTTCCGATGTCGCAAACAGCCCGATCGCCGGCTGCTCGACGAGCTGGTTCTCGGAGTAGGCGTGCGGTGCCATGGAATCAGGTCAGCCACAGCGTGGACAGCGGCACCGCCCACAGCGGCTTGCCGCCGGCACTGCCCATCGGCAGCTCGTTGATCCCGTCGTAGAACACCACGCCGCCGACGAATCGCTTACCGGTCAATGCGGCGAGCCTCTTCAGGCCGGCGAGATCCGCGCTCTGGACGCCGGCCGCCGCCTTCACCTCCACGCCCACGACCTGGTGCGCAGCGTTCTCCAGCACGAAGTCGACTTCGATCTGATCGCGGTCGCGGTACATCAGCACCTCGTACGTGTCGTCGGCCCAGCTACATTGCCGCGTCAGCTCGCCGTACACGTAGCACTCCAGCGCGTGGCCGAACGCGCCGCGGTTGCGGGCAATGCCGGCTTCGTCGAGCTTGAGCACGCTGCACAGCAGGCCGGAGTCGAGAAGCTGGATCTTCGGCGTCTTGACCACCCGCGACAGCGCGTTGCCGGACCACGCAGGAATGCGCCGCACGAGGAACAACTGCTCGAGCATGGTGACGTACTTCTGCGCGGTCTTGGCATCGAGTCCGAGCTGCCCGCCGAGCTGCGTGTAGTTGCACAACTGGCCCGCCATCTGGGCCAGCGCAAACAGCAGCCGCGGCATCTGGTCGAGCTTCTCGGCCGCCGCGATGTCGCGGACATCACGCTTCAGCACCGAATCGATGTAGCCGCGCGCCCAGGCATTGCGCCGCCGGGTGTCTTCGCGTTGCAGGGCTTCCGGGTATCCCCCCTGCAGCACCCGGCGTTCAAGCGCGCCTCCGGTGTGCTTGCCTGCCTTGGATTGCGGCACGGCCGGCATCGCGGCGCCTTCAGCCAGCGCAGCAAAGACCGCATCCGGCCAGCGCCCCGGGCTGCCAATCAACTCAGCGCCCGCCAGCGGCAGCAGTGACAGCACCTCGATGCGCCCGGCCAACGAATCCGCCACGCGCGGCAGAGCCATCACGTCCGCCGACCCGGTGATCACAAAGCGCCCGGGCCGCCGGTCCCGATCGACCGACAGCTTGATCGCCAGCAGCAGTTCCGGCACGCGCTGCACTTCGTCGATCACTGCGGTGTCCAGCCGCTGGATGAACCCCTGCGGATCGTCGCGCGCGGTTGCCAGCGTGGCGCTGTCGTCGAGCGTCAGATAGGGACGGCGATCCGATGCGTACTGCCGGATCAGCGTCGTCTTGCCGGCCTGGCGCGGCCCGTTGACCAGCACGACGGGCGTGTCCTTCAGCGCCGCGGCGATGCGGGTGCGGATGCCACGGGCATAAACGGTCGGTCTGGCCATGCGCGCGCCGCGGGCGGGACGGGTTTCGGTGCCGGATTGTAGCCGGCAGATCCGGAATATAGAAGCGGCAAATCCGGAAGCTAGCGCCGGCGAATCCGGAACATGAAGCCGGCCGATCCGGATTCGACGAGGGTGCCGGCTCAGGCGGTTTGCGGTTCGATCTGGCCGGAGAGCAGGCGCGGGAGCAGCAGGTCGCGGGTGCGGCGGAGGTTCTGGACTTGACGTTGAAGCGTGTGAAGCTGGCTGAACATCGGAACTGCCATTTGATCAAACGCCACTACCGTTTCATGGCTGGGCTGAGAAGAGCGATTACGGCCTGTGCATCAAGCAATGGCAAGGGAAAGCAATGCTTAGCTACGACAGCGCCGCAAAAGTTGTGAGAAAGACTCCAGCCAAGGCAGCTTTGAAAGACTACATGGCGGCTTGGAGCGCGACTCTATCGGGCATACGTCCAAGCGGAGAGGAATCCAAGATCACGTGCAACGCAAGACAAGCACAGGCGAACTCGCGGCTCGATGAACTGTGGGCAAAGTTTGAGCTTGAAAACCGCTAGCGGAGCCTACGGATAGACATGCCGCTGTGCTGAGGCCGCACAGGCTTCGCGAACCGCTGACAAGCTCGCTACGCGTCCCTATGACGGCGGCTACCGCGACTCCCAATCGTTCAGGTTGTCCGGCAATCCAAATTGCGAAGTGTCCACGCCGTCGGACGGCGAGAATGTGTGACCGCCGACCAAATCGTCGAGTGCTTGTTGAGGCGACACGTAGTTCCCAAGGCCGTCATCCCGCCAGCACACATGCCAACGCCCATTGCTGAGACGTATTTGCGCAAAACCGCGCGTTGTCTCGAAGGAATAGACGGTAACTTGTCGAAGCATCTTGGCCTCGCGGTTGGAGTCCGACAACGGATACGGAACGGAGACGGCAAGCGGTCAGCCACGTTTTTGTTAGTGACCACAATCTCGATTTTCCTTGCTGGGTGGTGCTGCTGAGTGGACTCGAACCACCGACCTACTGATTACGAATCAGTTGCTC
>DAITAC010000014.1:51656-54446 GCA_036824465.1 Burkholderiaceae bacterium | reverse complement strand
GGTGCTGGGCATCGACAACATCATCTTCATCTCGATCCTGGTCGACAAGCTGCCGGCGGCCAAGCGCGAGTTGGCGCGCAGGATCGGTCTGTTCATGGCGATGTTCATGCGCATCGGCCTGCTGATGGTGCTGGCCTGGATCGTCGGGCTGACGGCGCCGCTGTTCACCGTGCTGTCGCAGGAGATTTCGGGGCGCGACATCATCCTGATCGCCGGCGGCATCTTTCTGATCTGGAAAAGCACGGGCGAGATCCACCAGTCGATGGAGGGCGAAGAAGGCAAGTCATCGAGCGCGGTCAAGGCGACTTTCGCGGCGGTGATCATGCAGATCATGGTCGTCGATCTGGTGTTTTCGCTCGATTCGATCATCACTGCGGTCGGCATGGTCGACGATCTGCCGGTGATGATCGCGGCGGTGATCGCGTCGGTCGGGCTGATGATGTTGTTCGCCGGCCCGATCGGCCGTTTTGTTTCCAGCCATCCGACCATCAAGATGCTGGCGCTGTCGTTCCTGGTGGTGGTGGGTGTGGTGCTGGTCGCCGAAGGTTTCGATCACCACGTGCCGAAAGGCTACGTGTACTTCGCGATGGCGTTTTCGCTCGGCGTCGAAATGCTCAACATCCGTATGCGCAAGCGCGTGCGGCCGGTACATCTGCATTCGCCGTATGCGGGCGACAAGGCGGGATCGTCGCCGGACTGATTCACCGCTGGCGCGTGACTTGCTCGCTGACGCGCCGATGGTCGGCGCCATGAACGCGAGCGCCGGCAATTTCGGCGAAGAGCGGCTTGGTTTCGACGCGACCGGCGCGCCGTTCAGCGCGCGCTATGGCGACGTGTACGCCAGCCGCGACGGCGCGCATGGACAGGCGCAACATGTCTTCGTTGGGGGCAATGAACTTCCCGCGCGCTGGGCCAGTGCCGATCAGTTTGTGATCGTCGAGACCGGCTTCGGTCTCGGAATCAATTTCCTCGCGACCTGGCAGGCGTGGCGTGACGATCCGGCGCGGCCGCGGCGGCTGCACTTCGTCTCGGTCGAGCAGCATCCGCTCAGCGCCGCGCAACTGCGCGCGCATGCGCCGCCGGAGTTGGCAACGCTCGCGGAACGATTGGCGGCCGCCTGGCCGTTGCTGCTGCCCGGGCTTCATCGTTGCGAATTCGAGGGCGGCGCGGTGGTGCTGACGCTGGCACTCGGCGATGCGCGCGATCTCGTGCCGCAACTCGTTTGCGGCGCGGACGCGATCTATCTCGACGGCTTCGCTCCGGATCGCAATCCGCAGATGTGGGAGCCGACACTGCTCAAGGCACTCGCGCGACTCGCGCGGACGGGCGCCACACTCGCCACCTGGTGCACGGCGCGCGCGGTGCGCGACGCATTGAGCGACGCGGGATTCGATCTGCAACTGCGCGCGGGCTTCGGTCAAAAGCGCGAGATGCTGACCGGCCGGTTCGCGCCGCGCTGGCGCGTGCGCCGATACGAGCCGCCGGATGCGTATCGCGGTGAACGCAGCGCAATCGTGATCGGTGCAGGACTCGCGGGCGCGACCGCGGCTCATGCGCTCGCACGGCGCGGCTGGCAGGTGCGCGTGATCGAACGCGCCGCGCAGATCGCCAGCGGCGCCTCCGCGTTGCCGTGGGGCTTGCTGTACCCGCAGATCACGGCGGATGACAGCGTGCTCGCGCGGCTGACTCGTGCCGGTTTCTTTGCGAGCCGATTCGCGTTGACGACATTGACTCCTGAGCGGCGTGGATCGCACCTATGGCAGCCATTCGGTGTCTTCAAGCAGGCGCACGACGACGACGAACTCGCGGCATGGTCCGTGTTGCTGGCGCAGGCCGGGCTACCGCCCGAGTTCGCCGCGCTGTGCGATGCCGATCAGGCGCAGTCGCGACTCGGATTGCGCCCGCGGCGGGGCGGGTGGTGGTTTCCCTCCGGAGCGCTGGTTTCCGCTGCGGCTTGGTGCAAGGCGGCGCTCGCGCAGGCATCGATCGACGTTCGATGCGGGCAGGGCATTGATCGGGTTCAGCGTGACGGCGAAGCGTGGCTGGCGATCTCTGCGGACCGCACGATCGCCCGCGCGCCGATCGCCATCGTCGCCAGTGCCTTCGATGCACCACGCCTGCTGGGCGATCCTTGCGTACGTGTCACGCCCGTGCGCGGCCGCCTCACGCGCATCGACGGCGCACCGTTTGCGTCGCTGCATGCCGGACTTGCGGGCGACGGCTACCTCGTCAGGGGGCCCGACGGCTGGGCAAGCGTGGGTTCCACCTATGAAACACCGATACAGGACGACGCCGCGATCATGGCCCTCGACGAAATGCGCGCGCGCGCGAGCAACCTCGCACGGCTGCCGCGCCTGCTGGCTGCCCCGCCGCAAGTGGAAGCCATGGGCACATTCGACGCGCTGCGCTGTGTCGCGCGCGATCGGCTGCCACATGCGGGTCAGGTCGCGGACCTCGATGCCAGTCGTGAAAAGCGCGAGCGGCTGCGCGGTGCGCATCTGGCCGACCTGCCGCGTCGCGCGGGACTGTATGCAAGCTACGCGTTCGGATCACGCGGATTGTCGCTGGCGGGGCTGGCCGCCGAACGCATCGCTGCGCAGATCGAGGGTGAACCGGCGCCGGTCGAACGCGTGCTGCTCGATGCGATTGATCCGGCGCGGGAGTTACTGCGGGCGTTACGGCGTGGGCGGATAATCTGAGTTGAAAGAAACATGTCGCCTCGCCGCCGACGTGGGCTGCGGTTGATCGACCAGGAAGGTCAAGAAAATCGAGCCTGGCCCCTTTTACTCA
>DAITAC010000014.1:1899-51556 GCA_036824465.1 Burkholderiaceae bacterium | reverse complement strand
CTGCGGTTGATCGACCAGGAAGGTCAAGAAAATCGAGCCTGGCCCCTTTTACTCAAAACGGAATAAGTCGTGCGATTCGAGTCATCGGACGGTCGCAGCGAACGCAGTCCGTGGGATATTTGCAGCAACCGAAGCCGGGCTTTAACCCCACTTTCACTCTCTTACTGGTCGGTCGACCGCTGACGGAGCGAGGTTTCGTTCGCGGCGGCGCGAAAGTGCGGCGCACATAAGCTTGGTAGATCAACGCTACAAAGCACGCCAAGCTGTCACACTCCTCGGCGCTTTGCCTGCAAAAGACAATCCGCTCAAGCGGCAACGAAAATCACGCGGTCGTTTATGCCGGATATAAGTGTGTCGCGGCAGCCCGCCTTCAACTCGCGCGCGGCGGGCGATGCACTCGCGCCCGAAGCCACGCCCACGATCCCCGAGGTGGCGAGCGCCGTCATCTTCGAGCACGAGATTGTCGTCATCGGCCCCGGCGTAACACGCGATTTCATGTACGAGCAGTACCCCTGGGGATTGCAGCAGTTGCCGCGCCATTTCAACAAGGCGCCTAAAGAAGGCGCGTTCCTTCACCATGTCGCGGGCACGAATCGGCCGGTCTATCCGGCGGGGCATCCTCAGGCCGGGCAGCGATTCAGCACGCAGTGGCTGGTGTTCAAGTTCCGCTCCGAAGGAGTGTTCACGACGGGCGCACACGTCGCGGTGGTCCTTCGATCGCAGTCGACGGCCGAATGGAACCGCGGCCGGGGGTTTATCTTCGGACACCAGAACCTGTTGACGAGCGACCCGAATGTCTGTCCGGTGGGAGAGGTGGGAACCGCGCACGCGCAGCCCGAAAGCTGGTGGACTGTCACCTCCGGAGCAGCACAGACGCAACGCGGCTTCGTCTGGGGGCCGCCGCTGTGCAGCGCGCCGACGATTCGCGACCAGCGTGACTACGAGGTCGCGATTCACGTTGCCGACGGCGGGTGGATCGCTTACTGGATCACCGATGTCGAATCGCAGGTGCAGATCGCTACGTCGCTGCGCGACACCGTCAATGCGGAGTCGGATCTGGTTGACGGGCTGACCGGCTACTCGCTTGCGCTCGTGTTTGGCGCGTCGCAGTCCGCCTCGTGGCGGATCAGGTTCTACGACATCGGATCAGGGTGGTTTTGAACGCACCGCGACGAACACTTTGCACGGTGAGCTTGCGGGCCAGACGGCCTGAGGAAGGGCAAAAAGGGCGAGGCTCGAATTGATTGCGAACGGTGTCGAGCGCTCTATCGGGCGCCGCGCTGCCAATAAGCCCCGGAGGCGTCGATGTCGATGATCGGGTCATGAACATCGTGGTCGCGCCGGAAATCCGCCACCGCCGCCCGGCACGGTTCGAACCTGAAGTAGTCATCGACGATGATGAAGCCGCCCGTCGAAACCTTGTCGTAAAGGGCATCGAGCGCCTGGGTCGTGGATTCGTACAGGTCGCCGTCAAGGCGCAGGATCGCGAGCCGTGCGATCGGTGCAGTCGACAAGGTATCGCGAAACCACCCCGGCAGGAACTTGACCTGAGCGTCGAGCAGACCGTACCGACTGAAGTTCTCACGAACCGTTTCCAGCGGAACAGCAAGCGCCTCGAAGGTGCTCAGGTTCAGGTCCCGGTCGGCGGGATAGTGCGCGGCGTCAGGGGGCGGCAGTCCGGCGAATGAGTCCGCCAGCCAGACCGTGCGATCTGTCACGCCCCACGCTTTGAGCACCGCGCGCAGCAGGATGCAGGCCCCTCCGCGCCATACGCCTGTTTCAATGAAATCACCCGGAACGTCGCGCGCAATGACGAACTCGGCGGCCTGCTGGAGTTGCAGCATTCTCTTCGCGCCAATCATCGAATGGGCGCGCAGCGGCCAGTCGAGGCCGCGCTCGCGGCGCGCTCGGTCGAACCCTGCACGTTCACCGCCGTGGAATACTTGTGCGGGGTCGTCGTAGATCAAACCGGTCAGGCAGTCGCGCATCAGATTCAGATACAAGGCGCGCAGCGCCTCGACGCCGGGTCCCGGATTGACCGTGTATTGGAAGCTATACATAGGTGTTACGTGATGCGAGGTCATTCGCTCCAGATTTCTTAGTAACTGGCGGCATGCTGCAGTTGACGCTCCCAATCTGGTCAGCCCTTTTTCAGGGGCTGGAACACGCGGCGCACTTGGAGTGTTGCACCGCCTTGCCGTGAGCCAGAATGTAACGGGAAGCATCGGATCCGGCTCTGAGTGTCATTGTCGCCGCGTGAAACAGGTCACAGATCCGGTACTGTTCGAACAAGAAAGGTTGCCTCTATGAAAGAGCGAGGATCGTGCCTTTCCCTGGTGAAGGCTGCACTGCTCATCGGCAGCGGCAGCGCGCTCGCTCAGATCAATTGCTGGGTTGCGCGACAGGAAAATGCGGCGGACCCGAAATTTTCGCCGTCGCGCCGCGCGCGATCGTAAGAATCTCACGTGCCTTGCGACGAACCCTCCGGAGTTGACGCGGTCGCGTCACACCGGCGCGATTTCTCAAACCGATCGACAGGAGCATTACGATGAACAAAGCAGCGATCGCGGCCGCCATGCTGGCCGTCGGACTCGGTCTTTCCAGCGCGCCTGCCTATGCGGACCCCGGCGCGTTCGAGTGGCTGATGAAGCAGGTCGACGTGAACAAGGACGGCATGGTGACGAAGAAGGAATTCCTCGACATCATGGGCACGATGTACGACAAGTCCATGGCCAGGATGAAGAGTGATCCGAAGATGGTCAAGGGCGACATGATGACCATGGATGGCGTCAAGGCCTTGCTCGCGGAAATCTACAAGGGCGCCTGAGCGCACTGGCTTGTCGATGCGGATCGGCCGCGGTCCGCGTCACGACGACCGGGCGGGCAGGCGCGCGCAACGTCGAGGGGCTTCCGGCGAGACGCGGCGGCAGCTTGCTTTAGCTGCGCGATACTGCGCGCATGGCGTATCGCATCGCACGTTATGTCGCAGGCGTCCACGGGCGTCCGGGGCGCGGCCGGGGCGCGGTTCATTTCGCGCTGATCATCGGCGCGGCATTGCTTGCCGCACTGATTGCGCTCTTCCTCCTGCAACTCGTCACGCTGCAGCGGCACGCCGGTTACTTTGCGCCGGCGTTCTCGCCCGACGGCAAGAGCGTGGTCATGGTCGAACGCCGTACGCGCGGGTTCGCGTGGGGACTCGGGTGGGAATTCTTCACCCCGCCGGCGCACGCGAGAGCGCTGTCGGACGAGCTGCGGCTGCTGCGCGTATCGCTCGACGGCAGCAATGTCGAGATTCTCGAGCGGTGGTCAAGCACGCCTGTCGTGGGTCGCACGCTGCAGCAGTACCGAGGGCGATTGTTCAACCACCTCGGCGCAAGCCTGCGCCCGCAGGCGGACGGTTCGATCGGCTACGGATTCGAGTTGGCACTGCCGCGCGTGCCGGCCTCGGAAGTGCATCAGCTCCACGGCGTGTGGTCGCTCGATTCATCGCAGCGACAGCGCGGCGAGTGGGCGCGTACGCCGAACAAGGTGATCGCGGGGAGCGAACCCGTGATCCTCGGCGAGCGCGAACTCTTTGCGCTGCGCGGGCCGGAGGCGTTTCCTGCCGCGATCGCCCTGCTCGATCACGCCACGAAACAGATCCGCATCGTGATCGCCGCGCCGGTGTTTGATTCGATCTACCCGAACGGCCCGGCGCTCGACGAGTTGATGCAGGTCTCGCGCAAGGCGGATCATGATCGCGTGCAGGCGATCACGCGCATTCAGCGCGAGCGCGAGGCGCTGTATCTGTCGCAGGGCATGCTGCCCGGCGCGGCGATCCTGCAGGCCGATCGTGACCTGCGTGATCTCGGTTACTTCGGCAAACCGCCGCGCTGGGTTGCGCGCCGACTCTCCGCCGCCGGCGTGACGACGCCTTCAACGACGCCGCGGTTTGACATCGACGAGATGGAATTCAAGGTCGGCCTGATGCAGGACATCGCAAAAGCGATCGCCCAGCCGGGCGCGGAGATCGACTGGGACGGTGGCCGCTACATCACGCATCGCGACTATCCCAATGCCGGGCGACTGAACGCCGTGCTCGAAAAAGGCGCGACCGAAATCGTGATCGGCTATCGCGGTGACGCTTATCTCCTTACGCTATTGCCGCGCACTGCGGCGGAGAAGAAGTGACGGTGATCAGCGCGGCCGCTCGACGCACACGCCGTCGATGCAGGCGACGTTCGGATACGGCTTTCCACGCCGGTGCTGCACCCACAGGCCAGTCGCCACACCGGCAACGAGCGCGAGATACGCGGCCACCGCCCAGCCCGACAGTGCAGGCAGTCCGGTCAGGATCAGCGTGTCGTTGCCACCGGGAACAAGTGAAGCGCCGAGCCCCATCAGCACGCCGCCGCCAAGCCGCGGTGCCAGCGCACCCTGCGGATGCCAGCGCAATGCGAACGAGCCGCGCTGCATCGACGAGGCCACCATGCCGATGAACACCGCAGCGAACAGCAGCCATGGCAGCGCGTTCGGCCCCGGCAACATCCGATACGCCGCATCGACCGCGCGTCGCAGCGTGCCGGTGTACGACCACGCTCCCTGAATCGCGTACAGCAGGCCGGCGCAGATGCCGATCACCGCGGCGGCGGTGCCGACGCGGTAGCTCGGTGCGCCGAGCAACTGCCATGCCTTGTGTGTCCTCGGGTGCGTGCGCCAGAGGCGAACGATTTCGATCACCGCAAGCAACGCGAGCACCCCCAGCAGCCAGGGTGCGATCGCGCCGATCTCAACCCACAGTGCGATGGCCTGGACCGGCCGCGTGATCGCCAGCGAAGCGTCGATGGCGGACCACGTGAACACGCCGAGCACCATGCCCACGATCGACGCCAACCCGGCGAGGTCGCCGTCAGCAATCCGCTGCAGCGTGGAATATGAGCAGCCACCATTGATGGCCGCGCCGATGCCGAAAACGAAACCGCCTGCGATCGCCAGCGCGCGTGGCTCGAACGCAGGGAAGCGCGCGGTCTGCGGCGTGAACACGAGCAGCAGCAGTCCGTAGACGAGGGCCGCCCACAGCGCCGCCTTGAAGAAGCTCGCGAGCATGTGCGCGCTACCGGCGTTCAGAATTTCGGCTACTGCGCGCACCGTGCACAGGCTGGCGCGGTGCGCCACGAAGCCGGTTGCGGCAACCAGCAGCAGAAGCAAGACGAGCAGCGCGGCGTTCACGGTCGTTCGTCGGCCGGCAAGTGCAAGCCTTACCGGCGAAGTGCGGTCAGCCCGATGTCAGATGTGCGCCAGCGCGAGGCCCCCAAGCGCGGCGCCGAGCCCTGCGACGCCGTACACGCCCCACACCAGCCAGTCACGGCGCGTGAGCAGCGCGATCGCGGACAGCGCGATTGCGATCTGCAGCGCAGTCGTCGCCTGTGCCCAGCGATGATGGACGTGCAGTTGCGCGTCGCTTTTCTGGTCCCAGTCCTTGGCCTCGGCCTCGATCTTCTGCGCGGCGACCTGGATGTCCTTCTTTTCCCTGTCGTAGCGCGCCGCTTCGGCCTTGTAGAACTCCTGCTTGTCGGGCAGGGTGGTCAGCGTCATCCCGAGCTCGGCGAGGTTCTGCTTGCTGCTCTTGGACTGGTAGTAGGCCCACTGGTTGGCCGCTTCGGTCTTCTTGATCGCTGCGTTGTTCTTGAACAGCGCCGCGTTCGACTGCGTTGCGCCCCCCTGATAGGACATCACGGCACCGACCGTGGCCAGGATCGCGGTCATCACGGCGATGCGGCCGGAGAACGCGTCCGTGCTGCCGTGCTCTGCGGCGTGTTCGAGTTGATGGTCGTGCGGGCCGTGCACGTGGAAACCGCCTTCGGACATGTAGAGCCTCCCAATCTGTTCGCGTGTGGATCACCTGCGCCGTTCGTAATCGGCGTACGAAAATGCGTGCGGATTATCCGCGCTTGCGGGGTGATATTCGCGTCCGGTCTCGCGCCATTCATCGCGGTCGAAGGCGGGGAAGAACGCGTCGCCTTCGATATCGGCCTCGATCTCGGTCAGCAGCAGCCGCTGTGCACGCGGAAGCGCTTCCCGATATGCCTCGGTGCCGCCGATCACGAACACTTCGCTCGCGCCGGTGCAGTGGGCAAGCGCCTCAGCGAGCGACGCGAAGACTTCGGCGCCTTCGAGCTTCAATCCCGCGGTGCGCGAAATCACGATGTTGCGGCGGCCCGGCAGCGGTTTATCCAGCGACAACCACGTCTTGCGCCCCATGATGACCGGATGGCCCATCGTGATGCGCTTGAAGCGCGGCAGATCGCCGGGGAGGCGCCAGGGGATCTTTCCGTCGCGGCCGATCACGCCGTTGCGCGCAACGGCGGCGATCAGTGACAGGCGCGGCAGTTTCATGTGGGTCGTCTGAGCAGGGCGGCGGCAATCGCGGCGATCACGAACATCGCCGCTACGAAGTCCTGCCAGTGCGGCACTTCGCCCACGAGCGGAATCGCGGTGACGATACCAACGATCGGCACCGCCATGATCGAGAACGCGCTCGCGGTGGGCGGCAGATCGCGCGCGAGCCCGAACCAGAAGATCTGCGCCACGCCGTAGTTGATCGCCGCGGCCCAGGCGAGCGCGGCCCACATCAGCGGTGAAAACCGCCACGACGGCCACGGTTCGAGTTGCGGTGCCACCAGCCAGAAGCCGACCGCGGTGATCGCCATCATCCATACCGTGATCGTGGTCGTCGGCAGCTCGAGCTTCGTCCTGCGCATCAGGATCGTGCCGAGCGCCCAGCAGAAGGCCGCGATCTGCATCCACAGCACACCCAGCGGTTTGCCGGCGAGCGTGGTCAGTTCATGCGCCAGCAGCAGACCGATGGCGGCGAGCGCGCACGCTGCACTGAACGCGACCCGTCCGCTCAATCGCTCGCCGAAGAACACGATCGCGAGCAGCGTGGTCCAGATCGGCATCGTGAAACCGAGGATCGCCGCGCGCCCGGATGCCAGTTCCTGCACACCGAGAATCGAGAAAAGATGCCAGCCGAAGACGTTGGGCAGGGCCAGCCACACGACCGGCAGCCACGCGGTGCGCGGCAGGCGCAGGCTCGATCCGCGCATTGCATAGAACGCCAGCAGAATCAGCACGCCGCCGCTCATCGACACGGCACGGAAGTAAACCGGGGACAGTTCGCGCAGCGAGAACTTCATGATCGGCCAGTTCACGCCCCACATCAGCGTGAGTGCCAGCAGGCCGATGAGCGCGCGGCCGCGGATCAAGTCGGGTCCACGCGCGTGTGACTCACACCGCCACCGGTGCCTTGATGTGCGGATGCGGCTCGTAGCCGACGAACTCGAAGTCTTCGTAGCGATACTCGAACAGCGACGCCGGCCTGCGCCGGATCACGAGCTTCGGATACGACCTCGGCGCGCGCGCGAGCTGTTCGCGCACCTGGTCGAAGTGATTGCTGTAGATGTGGCAGTCGCCGCCGACCCAGACGAAATCGCCGACGTCGAGATCGCATTGCTGCGCGACCATGTGGGTGAGTAACGCGTAGGAGGCGATGTTGAACGGCACGCCGAGAAAGATGTCGCAGCTGCGCTGATAGAGCTGGCACGACAATTGACCGTTCGCCACGTAGAACTGGAACAGCAGGTGGCATGGCGGCAAGGCCATCTTGGGGATGTCGCCGACGTTCCACGCCGAGACGATCAGCCGGCGCGAGTCCGGATTCTTCCTGATCTGCTCGAGCACCTGCGAGATCTGGTCGATATGCTCGCCGTGGGGCGTGGGCCAGGAGCGCCATTGAACGCCGTACACCGGGCCGAGTTCGCCGTCGGTACGCGCCCATTCATCCCAGATCGTGACTTTGTTCTCGTGCAGGTACCGGACGTTCGACTCACCACGCAGGAACCACAGCAGCTCGTAGATGATCGAGCGCATGTGCAGCTTCTTGGTCGTGACGAGCGGAAACCCTTCGCGCAGGGGAAAGCGCATCTGGCAGCCGAACACCGAGCGCGTGCCGGTGCCGGTGCGGTCGCGCTTTTCGACGCCCTGCTCGAACACATGGCGCATGAAGTCTTCGTATTGGCGCATCAGCGGGGTGAAATCAAATGCCCTGGAACAGGAAGTCCAGCGCGTTGTCGACTTCAAGGCGCCGGCCGCGCAGGTCGGCCACCCTCGTGCGCAGCGCGCTGCGCGGCAACGCCGCAAGGGCAGCAGTATCCATCACGACCTTCTTGCCATCGATCTCAAACAGGGGATTCAGGACATCCAGCGGCGTGGGAAAGGCGTCCTGGCTGCGCAGCGGCACGACAACGCGAGTCGCCAGCGATGCGATGAAGTCGGTCTGCACGTCGAGCAGGAAGGGTGTGAGCTTCCACTCGGCGCGGGTCGGATTGCGATAGACGGTCAGGCGCGCCATTCGGTGTACCACTGCCGTCAGCTCTCGTCCCTGGCAAACGTGCGCCACTGTCTCGAGAATGTACCTTCCTTCTCGATGCGGGCGTTGTACTGCTCAATGCCGTCGCGGTTGCGCTCGAGCCAGCGTTCGCGCAGCCGCCGGCGCACTTCCTCCTCGAGATAGGCATCGACCAGCTGCGACAGATTGATGCCAAGCTGCTTGGCCAGGTCAAGGACCTTGGAGTTGAGCGACAGGTTGGTCGGTCGTTTTGGCGCGTCGTCGAATCGCAGCATGAGGAACCCGGGTGCGCATGGAGAATGCGCATATATTACGGGCATTCGGCCATCGAGGCGCGGCCGCCGGCCGAGCGGCACCAACCGCAATCCGTCCTGCCGGGCATCGTGCGGCGACCATCAAAAGCGATGCCGCAGCGGATAATCACCGGCATTCTATCGATCACGCCACGAACCAGGCGGCCACCATGCAATTACATCGTCTTCTGGCATCTGTCCTGCTTGTGTGCACAGCGCTGGCACCGGCGATCGTCGGCGCGCAGACCTTCCCCTCCAAGCCCATCAAGCTGGTCGTTCCCTTCACGCCCGGCGGCTCGCAGGACGTGATCGGGCGCCTGCTGGCGCAGCGGGTGGGCGAAGCGCTTGGTCAGCAGATAATCGTCGAGAACCAGGCCGGGGCAGGAGGACAGATCGCCACGCAATCGGTCTCGCGCGCCGTGCCGGACGGCTACACACTGCTGCTGTCCACGGGCGCACAGATGGCGATCGAGCCAAACCTCCGACCGAATGTCGGCTACGACCCGCTGCGGGATTTCGTGCACGTTGCTCATCTGGGAGATGCGCCGCTGGTGCTGCTGGCGATCCCGTCGTTCACGCCGAACACCGTCAAGGAAGTCGTCGACTACTCGAAGGCCAACAAGGGCAAGGTCAACACCGCGTCGACCGGCAACGGCACTTACACGCATCTGACGCTGGAACTGTTCAAGGCCGCCACCGGCGCGGACCTGACGCACATTCCCTACAAGGGAGCCTCGCCAGCATTCAGTGACCTGCTCGGCGGGGCCGTGCAGACCATGTTCACGACGACGGCGTCGGCGCAGCCGCACCTTGCCTCGAACAAGGTGCGCGCGATCGCGGTCACGTCGGCCAGGCGCACCGCGATGCTGCCGAACGTGCCGACTTTCGTCGAGTCAGGCGTGCCAGGCCTCGAGGTGTCGGTGTGGATCGGCCTTTCCGCGCCGGCAAAGACGCCGCCCGCGGTGGTCGAGCGCCTCGGCCGCGAGTTTGCGGCTGCGTTGGCACGCCCCGACGTGCGCGAGCGGCTGGCAGCATTGGGCGTGGAGCCGGCCGGCACACAAAGCGATGCGTTCACGCAGATGATCCGCAACGACATCGAGCGCTGGGCGCGCGTGATCAAGAACGCAAACATCAGGGTCGAGTGAGCCGCATCGCCATCGTCGGCGCCGGCGCGGTCGCGCGCGCAATGGCCACGCTGCTGGCGCGCGACGGGCATGTCGTCGGTCTGTGGTCGCCGTCGGGTGCGGGCACGGCGGATTGGCCCGCCGCATCACGCGTCATCGGCTGGCCGGGATCGAATGAGCGCAGCGCGACACTGCGCTTTACCGGCATCGACAGCGGCTCCGCAAACGTCGCCGTTTTGCCGAATGCCGACTCAGTTGCAGTGGCCGACTATGTGCTGATTGCGCTGCCTGCCAACGGGTACGCGACGGTGCTGCCCGAAGTCGCGCGCAGACTGCGCGATGCGCAGATCGTACTTTTCTCGGGGGCACTTTCGCTGGCGCCGCTGTGGCTGGCCGACCTCGCGGCAGCCCACGGCACCCGACCGACGATTTCGTCGTTCGGTACCACGATCGTCACGGCGCGTACCGATGGCCCGGGCGTGCGCATCATGACGCTGCGTTCGCGGCTCGACGTGGCTGCGATCCCGGCCAGTGAAGGCGAGCGCACTTTGATGGTTTGCACGGATCTGTTCGGCGATCGCTTCGCGTTGGCGCCGAACGCTCTCGCGATCGCGCTCTC
This sequence comes from Burkholderiaceae bacterium, assembly GCA_036824465.1. GTDB lineage: Bacteria > Pseudomonadota > Gammaproteobacteria > Burkholderiales > Burkholderiaceae_F > JAKOQB01. Next base: position 41,134 of record DAITAC010000014.1, on the reverse strand, counting down.
CAACATCAATCCGGTGGCGCACGCGGCGATGGCGCTTGCCAACTTGACGCGGATGGAGCGCGGCGAGGCCTGGCCGCAGTATCACTATCTGACGCCGGCCGTGGCGCGGCTGATCGAGGCGATGGACCGCGAGCGACGCGCCATCGCGAGTGCGTTCGGCCTGCACGTGCGCACGATCGAAGAACATTTCCAGCACTCATTCGACGTGCCTCTGACGCCGCTGGCAGACATCGCCGCCGAACTGCATCGCCGCCGGGGCGGCCCGCCGGGCCCAACTTCCCTGGAATCGCGCTTCGTACTCGAAGACGTGCCGTTCGGGCTCGTGTTCTACGAGGCGCTGGCGCGGCTGGCGGACATGCCGGTCCCGATGATGTCGGCGACCATCACTAATCTGTCGACGCTTTGTGCCCACGACTTTCGCAACGAAAATCCAGTCCTCGCGGCGCTCAGACTCGATGGTGAGACGCGGCAGTCACTGCTGGCGCGCTGCCAAGGGCGCCACTAACACCGAGCCGCGAGTTCCCGCGTCAACTGCGCGGCCGGCACTTCCTTGCAGCCGCTCACGTTTTCGCCGGCCCACAGTGGAGAGAAATCGCCGCTGCCGCGGCTTTCCGCCTTGGCACGTAGAGGCGCCATCGCGCTAACGGCCAGCGGAAACGCGGGCGCCAGTTCGCTCAGCGGACCAAGTTCGCGCATTACGCGGTTCATGATGCCGCGCGCCGGCCGGCCGCTGAAGAGATTCGTCAGCGCCGTGTGGCGGGCCGACGCTGCTTTCAGCGCGGCGCGGTGCACGGCGCTTGTGGTCGCTTCGGGACAGAGCAGATAGGCCGTGCCGACCTGCGCGCCGGTAGCCCCGAGCGCCAGCGCCGCGGCAACTCCGTGCGCATCGGCGATGCCGCCCGCCGCGATCACCGGCTTGCTGACCGCTCGTACGATCTGCGGCAGAAGTGCGAACGTGCCTGCCTGTGTGGTCAGATCGTCCGACAGAAACATGCCGCGATGGCCGCCGGCCTCGACGCCCTGCGCGATGATCGCATCGACACCCTGCGCTTCGAGCCAGCGTGCCTCGTCGACGGTGGTGGCCGAGGAAAGGATCTTCGCTCCCCACGCGCGCACACGCGCGAGCAGGTCGGCCCGCGGCAGGCCGAAGTGAAAGCTGACGACGGCGGGCCGGAATTCAGCGAGAACATCGGCCGCCTCATGACTGAACGGCGCACGACCCGGGCCGGCGGGCACAGCGTTGATGTCCAATCCAAACTCGAGGTAATACGGCGCCAGCGCCGCGCGCCAGGCAGCCTCGTGCCTGGCGTCTTGCGTGGGCGGTGCGTGGCAGAAGTAATTGACGTTGAACGGCTTCTCCGTCCCGTTCTTGATCGCGGCCAGTTCCGCGCGCATGGCGTCGAGGCTGAGCATCGCGCACGGCAGCGATCCCAGGCCGCCGGCGTTGGACACGGCGATGGCCAGCGCGCTGCCCTGCACGCCCGCCATCGGTGCCTGGACGATCGGCAGTTCGATCTCCAGCAGTGTCTGCAGCGGGGTCATCGGCTCCCGGCGTGCTTGCCATAACCGCGCAGCCATTCCAGCTTGGCCGCGTACAGGTCCTGATCGCCGCGCGTCACGCTGCTTTCCTTCGCGCGCGCCAGGTGCTCCTGCGCCTGCTCCAGGTCGCCGAGCCCGAAGTTGGCCAGGCTCAGCCAGAAGTGGAACTCGTGGTAATAGTCGGCTCGCGCAACCTCCTTCGCAAAAAGATCACGTGCCGCCCGGAAATCTCCCCGCTTCATCGCCACCATGCCGAGGTTGAAGTAGTGAAACGGCGGGTACGGTTCGAGCTGGGCGAGCCGGCGCTGCAACGCCGCCGCTTCCGCGACGCGCCCCTGTTTGCCCAACAGCTCGACGAGGTTCGCCATCGCGTGGGTGTTGTTCGGCTCGCGCTCGAGCACGAAGTTGAATGCCTGCGCGGCCGGCGTGAGATCGCCGTGGCGCAGGTAGATCACGCCGAGCGTGTTGTAGGAACTTGAGAAGCCCGCATCCTGAGCAATGGCCTCGCGCACCCAACCGTAAGCGTCGTCCAGCCGCCCCTGCGACAGCACTTCGACCGCACGGTTGTTCATGTACATGGCCACAACGGTTGACTCACTGATTTCCTGCGTCCGCAAGCCGCGGATTTCCTGTACCGGCAGGAAATCGATCGTCAGCGGATGCAGCCAGCGAATGGTCCCGGCGTCAAACAGGCGCGGGCCGAGCGTGATGTTGATGTGTCCGCTTCTGACGAGGAGATCGCCGCTGCGGCTCCAGGTTTCCTCCAGGTACGCGCTCTGATAGCGCACCGGCAGGCCCAGCTCTTTCGCGAAAGCGGCCGTCATCAGAACCAGTGAAAGGCAGTTGCCCGATCGTGCTTCGAACGCTTCTGACGCGTTGCGGGTCGCCGCAGCGTCGTATTCGAGCTGCAGCTTGCCCTTCTTGTGCAGGGCTTCGGCCAGTCCTTCCTGCGGGCCTCTGGTGCGAATCTCGCCAGCGATCTCGTTCTTCACGTAGCGCTTCATCGATTCGCTCAGCGCGAACACGTCCGTCGCGCTGATGTGCTGCGAAGGCGAAGCGAACAGACCGTCGCGCAGCAGGAAATCCGGTTGCGTGACCACCTTCGGCGGACTGGCGCACGAGGTCAGCAGCAGACAGAGAAGGAAGAACCAAATCCGCATTGAGTGCCCCGCGTTGCCCGCAATCTCGCTCAGAATAGGCGCGCTACCTCGTGCCACGTCACCTCAGAGCTATTCTGCCGCGAGATGGGACCGCTGTGGCGGCCTTGGGCGGGCTTGTGCACTTGACGCATCAGCCGCCACCTCACGCCGCAAACTGCAGCGCCGCCAGCCGCGCGTACAGGCCGCCGCGTGCAACGAGTTCCGAGTGTGTGCCGGAATCGACAATGCTTCCGGCATCGAGCACGAAGATCTTGTCCGCCCGCTGCACGGTGGCCAGACGATGCGCGATCACGATCGTGGTGCGTCCGTGCATGGCCACTTCGAGGGCGGCCTGCACCACGCGCTCGCTTTCGGCATCGAGGCTGCTCGTGGCCTCATCGAGGAGCAGCAGCGGAGCGTCCTTGACCATTGCGCGCGCAATGGCCAGACGTTGTCGCTGACCGCCGGACAGGCGCAACCCGCGCTCGCCGACGAAGGTGGCGTAGCCGTCGGGTAGCTGGCGCACGAACTCGTCGACGAACGCGGCGCGCGCGGCGGCCATGGCTTCGTCATCGGTGGCGCTGGCGCGACCGTAGCGGATGTTGTCGAGCACAGTGCCGGAGAAGATCACCGGTTCCTGCGGCACGACCGCGATGCGGCCGCGCAGATCGGAAAGCCGCAGCTCGCGCAGGTCGACACCGTCGAAGCGGATCGATCCCGCGTCGATGTCGTAGAACCGCTGCAGCAACTGGAAGATCGTGGTCTTCCCCGCGCCGGACGGACCGACCAGCGCCACGTTCTGGCCGGGCTCGATGGCAAGCGACATTCCGTTCAGCACGGGCCGTGTCGTTCGCGACGGATAGGCGAAGCGCACCGAGGCGAAATCGATGCGCGCACCGCCGCGTGTCGGCGGCAGCGCGTGCGGCTGCGCGGGATCGGCGATGGCCGAGCGCGTATCGAGCAGCTCCATCAGCCGTTCGGTGGCACCCGCCGCGCGCAGCAGATCGCCCCACACCTCGGCAAGGACCGCGACACTCGATGCGACCAGCGTGATGTACAGGGCCGTCTGCGACAGTTCGCCGGCGCTGATCCTTCCGGCAAGTACCGATTGCACACCGCCGTACAGGCCCCACAGCAGCGAGCCGAACACGCCGATGATCACGAATGCGGTCAGCGAGGCGCGCGTGCCGGTGCGGCGGATCGACGCCGAGAACGCCTGTTCGTTGGCAGCACCGTAGCGCGCGGCTTCGGCGCGCTCCTGCGTGAAGCTCTGCACGATCGGGATGGCGTTGAGGATCTCGCCGGCGATGCCGCTGGTGTCTGCCATCCGGTCCTGGCTGGCACGTGACAGCTTGCGCACGCGGCGGCCGATCACCAGCGCCGGCAGCACCACCAGCACGATGATGCCGGTGACGGTCAGCATCAGCCGCGGGCTGGTGGCGATCAGCATCGCGAGGCCGCCGATGAAGAGCACGCTGTTGCGCAGGCCCATCGAGATGCTCGAGCCGACCGCGTTCTGGATCACGGTCGTGTCGGTCGTGAGGCGCGACAGCACTTCGCCCGTCTTCAGGGTCTCGAAGAACTGCGGGCTCTGCTGCAGCACATGGGCGTAGACCGCCTGGCGCAGGTCGGTGGTCACGCGCTCGCCGATCCAGCTCACCATGTAGAAGCGCGCAGAAGTGAAAAGCCCGAGCGCAACAGCGACACCGAACAGCTGGAGGAAGTGCCCGCGAATCGCGACCAGACGCGCGCCGACGTCGGTCCCTGCCGGCAAGGCAAGTCCGCCATCGACCAGCAGCTTGACCGCGTAGGGCAGCGCCAGCGTGCTTGCGGCGGCGAGCAGCAGGAACAGCAGCGCGAGCGCGATCTGCTTGCGATACGGCGCCACGAACGGCAGCAGCGCGCGCAGCGGGCGCAGGCGGCGGCTGGCGGGTGCTGCTTCAGGCGCCGGCGCAGACGTCGCAAGTGCGCCGGACGCGTGAACTGTCTGCTCTGCCATTACTTGCCTGCCAGGTTGTTCAGCACGCCCCACGCGGCTCCGAGCATCATCAATGACCATGCGATGTAGGCGAGCGTGAATCCGGCGCCGCGCTTCTTCGGATTCGCCATATAGGCGATCGCATACCAGATGCGACCGGCGAGCCACACACCACCGAGGACTGTCGTTGCCACCGTGCCGATGTAGTGTGCGCTGAGCCAGAGCGCCGGCAGAAAGATCACGGTGTTCTCCAGCGTGTTCATCTGTACCCGGTATGCGCGCTCGAACATCTCGTGTCCGGTCGTCGCCGGCGCCTTGATGCCGTACTTGACGCGCGCGCGGCCGACCATCCAGGCAGTGGCGAACCCCAGCGCCAGTACGCCCAGCGTGATGAGCGCGGTCCAGTCCATGCCGCTCATGAAAGTCATCGGAAATCTCGCCTGATTCAAAACGGCAGATCGTACCGGGCCTGCGGTTACAGCCGAATTGGCGCGACGTAGCCGGTCATCTCGAGATAACCACGGCCGACAGGGCGGCCTTTCTCCAGCACCGTGCTCGCGCCTTCCCAGTAGACGGCGCCCGTGGTCGCGCGCGAGTCGAGTTCCTGGTCGGAAAACAGCGGCTGCGTCTCGAAGGCACGTTCGCCAATCCTGATGCGTTGTGCCACCGCGTAGCGGGCGCGCGTGCGCGGCGATTCCCAGCGGGAGACGGTTTCGAATCGAACGGCATCGGGGGCGAGAGTCTGCACGGCGGAGTTCGCGCCCGTGCGCAGCGACGCATACGCATACAGGGGCTCGCCTTCGCCCTGGCGACGGATCTGGAACGCGGTCAGTGCGCCGCCGTCGTCGAGATTCATGCCGATCCAGTCCCAGCCGGTTGCCTCGGAGCCCAGCAGCGTGGTCGACCACTCGTGATCGAGCCACGCGCGGCCACGCAGTGTGCTCGTGCGGTTGTCGAGCGTCAGTTCGGCATCGATCGCGAGTTGCGGTTGCGAGTAGTAGTAGCTTGCCTGCTCCGGCTTCGAACCCTTGCGCGAATAGCCGGAGTCGCCCTGAAGAAGCGGCGGCTGGGTTGGCCGGGCAGTGAAACGCAGATTGAATCCACGCGCCGGCACGTGGCCCGTGTACGCGCCGTCACTCGCGCGGCGCGCGAATGTCCAGCGATCGAGCAACACATCGGTGTCCGTTTCCGACGCGCGTGCGATGCCGAAGCCGGTGCGCGCGATGCGCTGGTCATGTAGCAGATGGCCACGTGATGCCTGTGCGATGGCGGCGTGCGCGATCACCAGTTGCTGCGCGGCGAAGCGGCTCGGGTTGGCTGGATCGACCGACGTGCGCGTGCGAAAGAACGTGATCTGAAATCCGATCGGCGCGGGCGTTGCGTCGAGCCAGCCCGTCAGGTACCACCATTCGGTGCGGTATTCGGGATGCGCGCCGTGGTCGCGCGGAAAGACGAGCGCGCGCTGTGTGACGACTGGATACTCGAAAGCAGAAAGCAGCCGCGGCGTGAGCAGCGCACCGCCGGCTGCACGCAGCAGCGCGCGGCGCGGGTTCACCAGTCCTCCCGCACAGCGAGAATCGTCGACGGCGCCACCGCGCGCCGGCCCGCAACGACCGCAGTCAGCGCGGCGGCGATCAGCAGCGCCGCGATCAGCCCGCCGACGAGCGCGACCGGCAGCCTGAAGTCCATTGTCCAGTGAAACGATTGCGGGTTGATGATCTCGACCAGTACCCACGCGACTGCAAGTCCCGCGGCGAGCCCGATGCAGATGGCGAGCAGCGTGACCAGCAGCGCTTCAAACGCCAGCAGTTGCAGGATCTGCCCGCGCGTGACGCCGACATGGCGCAACATGCCGAACTCGCGCGTGCGCGCAATCGCCTGCGCGGAGAACGTCGCGGCGATACCGGTCAGCCCGATGACGATCGCGGCGATCTCGAGCACATACGTGACCGCAAAGCTGCGATCGAAGATGCGCAGGCTGACCGCACGGATCTCTCCCGGCTCGGCGAATTCGGCCGTCCTCGCGTCAAGCGTTCGCTGCAGTTCGCCTGTTACCTCGGCCGCCCGCGCCCCGGGACGCAGCCACAGTGCGGCTTCGGTGTGCGAGATATCACCAGTCAGGCGTTCGTAGTCGGCGGCGTCGATCGCGATCGCGCCAAACTGGCGCGCATAGTCGCGCCACACGCCGGCGACGATGAAGCGCTGCGTCGTGCCTGCGATCGGCAGGTCGATTGGGTTGCCTACGCGCGCACCGTAGAGATCGACGATCGGCTCGGTCACCCACGCCGGTGGCGGCATGCCGTCGCGCCACGCGAGTGCGCCGCCGGTCAAGGGCAGCTGGCGCACGGGATCAGCGCGATCGATCGCGCGCGCGACGAGCGAAACCGATGCACGTGCCGGGTCGAGCGAGATGCGCACGCTGCGGGTGACATCGACGCGCGCGACCTGCGGGTGCGCGCGCAGGCGTTGCAGATCGGCGGCACTGAATGCCGCGGTCGCTCCGCTCGCCGTCACGGGGCCTGCGCGTACGTACACGTCGGCAGGCAGCACACGGGTGAGCCAGTCATCAACCGAAGCGCGGAAGCTTGCGACCATCGTCGCCATCGCCACCATCAACGCAAACGAGGCGACGATGCCGGCGGCGCCGATCGAGGCAAATCGGGGCGTCGCCGCCAGACGGGTGGTCGCGAGCCAGCGGGCCGCAGCGACGGGCGAGCGCGAATGGCGCGAGGCAAGTCGCGCCAGCGGCGCGAACACGCGCGGTGCAATCAGCGGCTTGATGAAGATCGCGCCTGTGAGCAGCAGCATGATTGCCAGATAAGCGAACACCGGAATGCCGGCAATTGGTGGCGCCAGCAGCAGCGCACCACTGAACGCAAGCAGCAGCACACCGGGCCGCGCGCGCGCGGGGCGCGCATCGGCGTCAAGACCGGAGCCGGACTTCAATGCGAACGCCGGGGTGTCGCGCGCCGCTTCACGCGCGGGCATCCAGCCTCCCACGATTGCGGCTGCCACACCCAGTGCAAAGAAGCCGAGCGCGTTGACCGCATGGAACGCCAATGCCGGTCGCGTACCGGTGAAGAACCCGCTGCCCAGGTCGCCTCCGAGCAGTTCGAGCGCTGCCGACGCGATCAGCGTGCCGAGTGCGATGCCGAGCGCGGCGCCGACGACGCCGAGCACGCCAGCTTCGAACATCAGCAACCGCTCGACTTCGCCGCGCGTGACGCCGATCACGCGCAGGAAAGCCAGTTGCGCGCGCCGCGCCAACACCGCCTGCGACTGCAGTGAATAGACGAGAAACGCGCCGGTGAACAGGGCCACCAGCGCGAGTACGTTCAGGTTCACGCGATACGCGCGCGACAGGTTCGATACACGGATCGCGGCTTCGTCGGGCGACTGAACCGACACGCCGGCCGAAAGTTGCAATCTCGTTGCGAGTTGCGCCAGATCGGCGCCCGGCACGAGCTTCAGATCAATGCGTGACAGACGTCCGATTTGATTCAGCCTCCATTGGGCGAAGCCGACATCCATCGCGCCGACAGAAATCCCTGCGCGCGCGCCGGGCAGCCGGCCGGCGACACGTAACTGGACCACGCGGCCATCGATCAGCACGCCGATCGATGCAGCGACCGGGAGTTGCAGCGCGTCGAGCGCGGCGGGTGACAGGAAAAGGCCTTCGCCGAGCAGTGCAAAGCGATCATCGCGCTCGGGTGCGCCAATCCACTGCGGCGCGAGCAGCGCAGCGCGAAAGACGTCGACGCCTACGACGGTCAGCGTCTTGCCGCGCAATCGTTCCGGTTCGGCAATCGCCACATCGATCGCCAGGATCGGGTTGGCGACTTCGACGGCAGGATCGGCCGCGATGCGCTCCAGCAGGCGCTCGTCAAAGCCGCCCGTGGCTCCCGGTGCCCCGACGATCGACGCATCGGCCTGGCCGCTCACCTGGCGCAGCGCCGAGGAAAACTCCGCCAGTGCCGAGGTGTTGATCAGGTGCACCGCGAAACCCAACGCAACGCCGATCGCGATCGCAACGACCTGCACGATTGCGCGCAGCGGATGCGCACGACCATAACCGCCGATTACGTGGGTGAGCAGCCAGAGCATGGCGGCAGTCTATCGGCCGCACTGTCGGGTACGGGATTGAACGATCAGAAGTCGGGAAGTCAGAAACCGAACCGCCGGTGAAAAGCACGTTTGGCGACTTCATTCGCCACCACGTACGCCAGCGTGATTGCGATCAGCGTGGTCACGAGCAGTGGCGGCAGAGGCACGAAGCCGAACATGGGCGCAAGCACCGGCAGATAGGGCATGGCGAGCGCCACCGCGGCCACGCCAATCGTCGACCACAGCAGCCCGGGGCTCGGATCGCTGGCGATCAGGGGCCGCTGGGTGCGCACCACGAGAAGGATCGCCAGTTCGGTCAGCAGCGATTCGACAAACCACGCGGTGCGAAACTCTTCCGGCGCCGCACGCAGCACGACCAGCAGCACAAAGAACGTCAGCACATCGAACAGCGAGCTGATCAACCCGAAGGCCAGCATGAAGTTGCGGATATGCGCGACCCGCCAGCGCCGAGGCCGCTGGACCAGTTCTTCATCGACACGGTCGCCCGCAATCGCCATCGCGGGCACGTCGGACAGGAAGTTGTTGAGGAGGATCTGCTTTGGCAACAGCGGCAGGAACGGCAGCATCAGCGACAGGCCGGCCATCGACAGCATGTTGCCGAAGTTGGCGCTCGTGGTCGTGTACACGTACTTCAGCGTGTTGGCGAACACGCTGCGGCCTTCCTCGATGCCCTGTCGCAGCACAGACAGGCTGTGCTCGAGCAGCACGAAGTCGGCGGTTTCCTTGGCGACATCAACCGCTGTGTCGACCGAGACACCCACATCGGCGGCATGCAGTGCGGGCGCATCGTTGATTCCGTCGCCGAGATAACCGACGACATGGCCCGTTCGCCGCAATGCAGTGATGATGCGCTCCTTCTGGTTTGGATCGACCTCGGCGAAGATCGTCGTACGTTCCGCCAGTTGCCACAACGCTTCGTCATGCAATTCGCGCAGTTGTGCGCCAGTGACGACCGTCTCGGCGGGTAGACCGACCGCGCGCGCGATGTGCTGGGCAACGCGGCGGCTGTCGCCGGTAATGATCTTCAGTTCCACCCCAAGGAGCCGCAAGTCATCGATCGCCTCGGCCGCCTCCGGCTTCGGCGGATCGAAGAACAGCAGGAAACCCTCGAACACGAGGTCGGCTTCGTCGGCGATCGTATAGGCCGCTCGCGGCGGCATGTCGCGACTGGCCACCGCAAGCACGCGAAAACCCTGGTCGGCGCGGGACTCTGCGAGCGCGACAATCGATGCGCGGTCCGCCTCTTCGAGCGGATCGATCTCACCGTCGCGACGAAACCGTGTGCAGACGTCCAGGGTCGGCTCGAGCGCGCCCTTGGTGATCATCTGCACAGCGCCTCTGTGCACGTCGCGTACGGCGACGGTCATCCGCTTGCGCACGAAGTCGTACGGGATTTCCTCCACTTTTTGCCAGCGCGAAATGTCGCGCGCGCCGTCGGCGGCGACGATTGCTTCGTCGAGAGGGTTCTGCAGCCCGGTCTGCAGCGACGCATTCAACCATGCGAGTTCGAGCACGCCGTCGGACGCGTTGCCATGTGCGTCAAGCGCGCCGTCGAGGCGGATCACGCCGACCGTCAGCGTGCCCGTCTTGTCGGTGCACAGCACATCCATCGAGCCGAAGTTCTCGATCGCGGCCAGCCGCCGTACGATCACGCCGGCGCGCGCCATGCGCTGCGCGCCGCGCGCAAGCGTGATGCTGATGATCGCTGGCAGCAGTTCCGGCGCAAGGCCGACCGCGAGCGCGACGGCGAACAGCAGCGATTCGTTCCACGGCCGTTCATACGCGACGTTGGCAGCGAAGATTGCCAGGACCAGCAACGTCATTACCTGTGTCAGCAAGTTGCCGAAGCGGCGGATGCCGCGCTCGAACTCGGTTTCCGGCGCGCGCAGTGCGAGCGACGCTGCGATGCGGCCATATTCGGTCGCGGCTCCGGTGGCGGTGATCAACACATGCGCAGTACCGCTGCGCACGTTGGTGCCCATGAACACGCAATTGGTGCGCGCGACCAGTGAATCACCGGCCGCCAACGGCCCGGGGTGTTTTTCGACCGGGAAGGTTTCGCCAGTCAGCACTGCCTGATTGACGAAGAAGTCGCTTGCCGCGAGTACGCGGCCGTCGGCAGGGATCAGGCTGCCGGCAGAAAGCAGAACGACATCGCCGCGCACGATATCGTGCGCCGGCACGTTGGCGCGCTCCCCGTCGCGTAGCACCGTCGTGCGCAGCGTGATGCGCGCGAGCATTCGCTCGACCGCGCGCCCGGCGCGATACTCCTGCGTGAAGCTGAGCAGTGCGCTGGCGATGATGATCGTGAGCACGATCATCGCATCGAGCCAGTCGCGCGTCAGCACCGACACACCGGCAGCAAAGACCAGGATCAGCATCAACGGGCTCTTGAACTGCGCCACGAACGTACGCAGAACCGCGGTTCGACGCGTCGGTTTCAGGAGGTTCGGACCGTCGCGATCGAGTCGGCGCGCGGCCTCGTCGCCAGCGAGCCCCGCCGCGCTGCTCCCGAACTCAGCGAACAGATCCTGTTCGGACCGCGACCAGTCGGCGGGGGCCGGGGAAGGCATGTTCGCTGCCATGACTGGAAGGCTAGTCGTGCAGCGATGCACGCAATTGACCCAGCGCCAACCCGAGTGCGATACGCGCAGTCTCCTATGTCGCCTGCAATCTTCCGTGTTCGAGCCGCAGAATCCGGTCCGCGGTCTGCGCCGCGTGGGCGGAGTGGGTGACGAGCACGCCGGCGGCGCCATGGGTGCGAATCGTGTCCGCAAGCAGCCTGAGAACGGTGCCCGCGGTGTCAGGATCGAGGTTGCCGGTCGGCTCGTCGGCGAGCACCAGCGCGGGCCGATGCACGAGCGCGCGCGCAAGCGCGACGCGCTGCAGTTCGCCGCCGGACAGTTCCCGTGGCAGCGACTGTTCGCGTCCGTCGAGTCCGACGGCGGCGATCATTTCGCGTGCCCGGTTTGCTCGTTCGTCCTGCTCGATGCCAAGCAGCACCAGCGGCAGTTCGACGTTCTGCGCAATCGTCAGGTGCGGCAGGATGTGGAATGCCTGGAACACGAAGCCGACGCGGGTGCGCCGCAATCGCGTGCGCGCGTCCTCGGTAAGCGCCGTCAGTGACTGGCCATCGACCTCGATGCTGCCGGCATCGGGAAGGTCGAGTCCCGCGATCAGGTTCAGCAGCGTCGACTTGCCCGATCCTGATTCGCCCACGATCGCGGTGTATTCACCGGCGCCGACCCGCAGATCGACTGCATCGAGGATCGTGCGCGCGCCGAACCGCTTGCAGACGTTGGAAAGCACCAGCATCCGGCGATTCTACGGAGTGGTCACTACAATCCGCGGATGAACGCTCAAGACCCAGTCACGATCGACGACATCCGCGCGGCCGCCGAACGGCTGCGCGGGCAGGTCGAGAACACGCCGTGCGTGCATTCGCGCACGCTGTCGCAGATCACCGGCGCCGACGTCTACCTGAAATTCGAGAACCTGCAGTTCACGGCGAGCTTCAAGGAGCGTGGTGCATTCAACCGCCTGAGCATGCTGGACGCGGAGCAGAGGAAGCGCGGCGTGATCGCCGTATCGGCGGGCAATCACGCGCAGGGTGTCGCGTATCACGCCCAACGGATGGGCGTGCCAGCCGTGATCGTGATGCCGCGCTTCACGCCGATGGTGAAGGTCGAGCGCACACGCGGCTTCGGCCCTGAGATCGTGCTCGTGGGCGACACGTTCGACGACGCCAAGGTAGAAGCACTGAAGATCGCCGCCGCGCGCGGACTGACGCTGGTGCATCCTTACGACGATCCGGCGGTGATCGCGGGGCAGGGCACGATCGGGCTCGAGATGCTGGCTGCGCAGCCGCAGCTGGATTGCCTGTGCGTGGCGATCGGTGGTGGCGGCCTGATCAGCGGCGTGGCGATCGCGGCGCGCGCGATCAAGCCGTCGATCGAAATCATCGGCGTGCAGACTGAACAGTTTCCGGCGATGTATGCGCTCTTCAAGGGCGTGGAGATGCCGTCGGCGAACGCGACGCTGGCCGAAGGCATTGCGGTCAAGTCGCCCGGACTGATCACGCGCGAGATCGTCAAGCGGCTGGTCAACGACATCGTGCTGGTGTCGGAGGGCGACATCGAGCACGCGATCCTGCTGCTGCTGGAGATCGAGAAGACCGTGGTCGAAGGTGCGGGGGCGGTGAGCCTGGCCGCGTTGATACGGCATCGCGAGCGCTTTGCCGGCAGGAAGGTTGGATTGATTCTGTGCGGCGGAAACATCGACCCGATGATGCTGGCGGACATCATCGAGCGCGGCATGGTGCGTGCAGGTCGACTGGCACGCATCCGGGTGGCCACCCGCGACGTGCCCGGGGAACTGGCGCGCGCGGCGACCATCGTCGGCACGACCGGCGCCAACATCGAGGAAGTCGAGCATCAGCGCGCGTTCACCACGCTGCCGGCGCAGAACGCCCAGCTCGAGATGGTGCTGCAGACGCGCGGGCCGGAACATATCGAGGAGATCCTGCGCGCGCTGCGCGATGCAGGACTGCCGGCGGAACTCGACACCTACTGAGCGCCTGGCGCACGACCTGGCGCAAACAGAAGCGGCGGTCGTTGCCGCGCGACCCTCTGCTTTGCGTTAGGTCAGCGCGATCGCGACCGCGCGGTAGTAGCTTGCGCGCATGACGGTCGCAGCGCGGACCAGCAACCGAAAGGCGAAAAAACCGATCGCTGCGCGCAAGGGTATGGCGCGCACACGGACGAGTTGGGAAGCCAAGCTGCGCCCCGCGCTTGAACCGCGCGTCGTGAGAGATCCGCGGCTCGGCGATCGACTGCTGATCGCCACGCCGCTGCTCGTGGCGGAAGAAGTCGCGCGCATCGCGCGCGGCGATGTCATTACATTTTCCGAGCTACGCGTGCGTCTGGCCAGGCGCTTCAAGGCGGATCGGACCTGTCCCTTGACCACCGGTATCTTTGCCACGATCGTCGCCGGCGTCGTCGGCGATGACATCACGCGCCGCCGCAGGCCGCGCTGGCCGATCTGGCGGCTGGTGCGCGACGATGGCACGCTGAGCCCCAACTGGCCGTTGGGCAGCCGCTATCGCGCCGCGCTTCTGAGAGAAGAGGGCATGCGCGTCACGCGGACAAAGCTGACGTGGCGAGCCGTGCCGATTGATGTGAACCCGAAACGCGAAACCTGAGTTCGCTGCAGGCGCGCCGCTCCAGAAAACGAAAGGGGCCTTTCGGCCCCCCAATTCACTGCTGCAACTGGTTTCTCGCTCGACCAGGCGCTCGTCACATGAACGCGACGTTGGCCATGCCGCCGCCGACATAAGCCAGTTCGACCAGGCTCAATTCGCTTGCGGCGGCTTGCATGCCGGTTGTCTCAATCTCAGTGGTCTGCTCGACGGCTTGAATCAGAGCGGCGTTCATCGTGACCTCGGCGTTGGATTCGATTACTGGAAAGCGACGTTGGCCATGCCACCGCCGACGCAGGCGAGCTCGACCAGGCTCAGTTCGCTTACTGCCGGCTGTTGCTCAGCTGTCTCGATCGTGGCGGTCTGCTCAGCGGCTTGAATCAGGGCGGTGTTCATGGTTCCCTCGGCGTTGTGTTTGACTATTGGAAAGCGACGTTGGCCATGCCACCGCCGACGTAGGCCAGTTCGACCGACTTCAGTTCGGTCACGGCCTGGTGCGTGTCGGTCGTCTCGGCGTTGATGGCTTGCTCGGCAGCTTGCGTCAGAATGGTGTTCACGGTGACCTCTTCAGAGTTGGATGGACGTGGGTTCTTACATGAATGCGACGTTGGCCATGCCGCCGCCGACGTAGGCAAGTTCAACGGCGTACAACTCATCCAGAACGTCGTTCTGGCTATTTGACGTGTCGGTCGTCTGGGTCTTGCTTTCATTTGTGAGCAATGTCGAATTCATTTCCTTCCCCTTCCGTTTCGAATCCAAGCCAAAGTGTCGATCGAAGTTGATGGACACCTGCTTTCATGCGTGATTTACTTAGATTTCGTCCCGTACCGCCATGCCACGATCCCGGTAGGGGAGGCCCAGAATGCAGAACTACCTCACGCGACTGAGTGATTTTGCTGCCCGAGCGGCTACCGCGAATGCGGATGAGGCCAGTGAATGGCTTGACGAGACCTCGCGCATTCTTGGTACCGCATTGGCGGGACCCGGTCCGCAGACACCGCTGCTTTTTTCCAACGCCCACCTGGCTTTGCGTCAGCTTCCGCGAGACTTCGTCACGAAGTCCCGGGTGGAAGCGCTGCTTTCGGTCGCGCAGTTCCTGTACGTGTCGGGGCAGCCTTTTGCAGGGCTTGATCCGGTTGCGGACGCGGTGGCGGTCGCGCGCAAGCTGGGTGACAACGGCGAGCTGCGAAAGGCCCTGACGTTTCACGGAATCATTCTGGCGGATACCGGCAACCTGCCCGGCGCCATTGAGTGCTACGCGGAGGCGCTTGATATCGCTCGCGCTGCGGGCGACGTGTTCGCGGAGTGTCCGGTTTGGAACAACCTGGGCGCAGCGTTGATCTACGCGGCCCAGTATGTCGAGGCGATTCACTGCTTTGAGCGAGCGATCGAGCTCGCCGGGTCTGAGCCACGACTGGCTGGCATTCGACTGCTCGCGCTCAGCAACATCGCGCTGGCGTCTTTGCACCTCGAGGACTACGCGAAGGGCCTGCGATCGGCAAAAGCGGCCGTGGAAGCATCAGCGGATCCCAGGACGCCGACCGAGCTCCTGTCGCGCGTGCTGAGCGAAAGTTATTACACCCGCCTTCTGCTCGAGGTCGACAGCCTTGAACGGGCCAAGGAGCGATGCGAACTGGCCAAGCGTTTCGCGAAAGAGTCACGCTCCGAACGGGCCGAGCTGATAGCAGCGCTGTCCGAGGGTTTGTACGAAGTCCATGCCGGCATGATCGACATCGGACTGTCGCGGCTGAGCCAGGCGCTTGAACGCGCCCGCATCCTGAAATCCGCGCTGCGTGACACCCTCGCTGCGATGGTCAAGGCGCATGAGGTCGCGGGCAAGCCGGACATGGCACTCGTGTATCTGCGCGAACTGATGCTGCACATCAAGAAGGCACAGCAGGACAATGCGCTGCGGCACCACCAGTTGCATATCGAGAAGCTCGAGAAACAGCGGCAGGCATCGGAATCCGCCGATGTCGTGATGGAGCGGCGCGAGCAGCAGCTGCGCGGCCAGTTCGCCGAGCAGGTGGCGCAGCAGGAGCTGATGCGCTCACGGATCGAGATGCTCGAGCGGCTTGCGGTCACCGCAGAGCTGCGCGACGACTCGACCGGGGAACACTCCTATCGCGTCGGCCAGCTCGCGGCGCTGCTTGCGGCGGAGTATGGGTGCGACGAGCAGACCTGCTTCATGATCGATCTGGCCGCGCGACTGCACGATATCGGCAAGATCGGCATTCCCGACGGCATCCTGCTCAAGCCGGACCGGTTGACCGACGCCGAGCGGCAGATCATGCAGACGCATACGACGGTCGGTGCCGAACTGCTGGCGCAGAGCAACATTCCACATATGCAGATGGCGGAAGAGATCGCGCGCTTCCACCACGAGTGGTGGGACGGGTCCGGTTATCCGTTCGGCATCAGCGGCACTGCGATCCCGATGGCGCCGCGCATCACAGCGCTTGCCGACGTGTTCGACGCGCTGACGCACAAGCGACCTTACAAGGAGCCGTGGCCGGTCGCGCGCGCGCTCGAAGAAATTGCATACCTGAAGGGTCACCAGTTCGATCCGCATTTGACCGACCTGTTCCTCGCGCTGATTCCGCGCCTGCAGCGGGAGCAGGGCGACCTCGACGAATACCTCGGACGTAGCGCGCGCCAGTCACCATTCATCCAGGCCCGCGAAAAGATCGCAGCGACCCTGCGCCAGTTCAGCGGTCGCGGACTGGGATCGCGCTACCGCTTCGATACGCAGCGCTGAGCTGGTACGACCTTAACCGGTCGTCAGGCCGAGCGCCACGAGACGGTCCACGGCACGCACCGTCTCGGGGCGGTGGCTGACAATCACCAGCCCCATGCCCAGGTGCTTCAGCCCCTCAGTGATTTCACGTTCACGCGCCAGATCAAGCTGATCGAATGCTTCGTCGAGAAACAGTATCTGCGGCTTCCGATACAGCGCGCGCGCCAGCAGGATGCGCTGCTTCTGGCCGCCCGACAGCGCGATGCCCATGCTGCCGACGATCGTGTTGTACTGCATCGGCATCGCTTCGATGTCGTCGTGAATCCGTGCGAGCTGCGCGCACTCGCGCACGCGCTCGGCGTTGTGCTGCGGGTCGAAGAAGCTGATGTTGTCCTCGATCGTGCCGACAAAGAGCTGATCGTCCTGCATCACCACGCCGATGCGTCCGCGATACGCGGCGCGATCCCAGTCGCGCGCGTCGCGTCCGGCCACTTTCAACGAGCCCTCGGTGCGGTCGAGCAGACCGACCATCACCTTGACCAGCGTTGTCTTGCCTGAGCCCGAGGGACCGACGATGGCGACTGTCTCCCCGGGCCGCAGGGAGAAGTCCACCCCGCGAAACGCAAATCCCTCAACACCGTAGGCGAAACCCAGCCCCTTGCCTTCGATCACCAGCGGCACGTTGGCAGACTCGGTCGCGCCGGCGCGCACCGGTTCCGGCGTGGCGAGCGCGATATCGGCAATGCGCTCCGCGTGCAGGTCGAGCATGCGAAACTCGATTGCCTTGTCGACCAGGTTGTTCACGCGCGTGAGGAACAGCATCTTGAACGCGAGGAAGCCGAACAACATGCCGACCGAGAAGCTGCCGTCGATCACCAGCAGGGCGGCGAGCCAGATCACCGCGACATTCTCAAGTCCGAAGATCAAGCCGTTGGCGGCGCGATGCACGATTGCGATGTTCTGCGCGCGCACGTTGGCGTTGGTGTGTTCGACGACCAGGTTCTGGTATGCCGCACGGCGCTCGGTCTCGCGCAGGTTCAGTTTGATCGCCAGCATTCCGCGCAGCGTCTCGATGAAATGCGTGTTGGATTTGCCTTCGTGGACGATCTGCTCGTCGAGCGCGCGGCGCTGCGGGCCGTAGAACGCCCAGCGCACCAGTCCGTACAGGATCGCGGCTGCGAAAACGATCGACGACAGCAGCGGGCTGTACCAGAACATCACTGCCAGCGTCAGCACCACCATCACGCCATCGACAATGGTCTCGACGAACGTCAGCGTCAGCGTGCGCTGGATCGCGTCCACACTCTTGAAGCGCGAGAAGATGTCGCCCAGCTGCCGCTTCTCGAACCAGGCCAGCGGCAGCTTCAGCAACTGGCCGAACAGCGTGTCGAGCAGGCGCAGATTCAGATGCGTCGACAGGTACACACCCAGCCACGCGCGCACCGCGGTGACCGCAACCTGCATCGCCACCAGCAGCCCGAATCCCAGGCCGAGGACCACCAGCAGGTCAAGATCGCGCCCGACCACAACACGGTCGACGACCACCTGCACGAAGAACGGCGAAGCGATTGCGAACACTTCGAGCACGACCGACAGCAGCAGCACCTGCGCAATCGCGTTCTTCATGCCGGAGGCGACCCCCAGCAGCTGCCAGGCGCTGATCTTTTCGCGCTCGTCGCGTTTCGCGAACCCGGCTGACGGCGAAAGCTCCATCGCCACGCCGGTGTAATGGCGCGAGGCGTCTGAGATCTGCAGCACGCGCTTGCCACGCGCCGGGTCGTGCACGGTGATGCGCTGACCCGCGACCTTGGTCAGCACGACGAAGTGGTTCATGTCCCAGTGCAGGATCGCCGGCAACCGCAGCTGGCCCAGCGCCTCCAGCGGCGCCTGCACCCCGCGCGCCGACATGTTCATCGTCTGTGCGATCGCGGCGATGTGCCGCAGCGTGACGCCACGCATCGAAGGCGACAGCCGCACGCGCATGGCCGAGAGGTCGGTGCGGTAGCCGTGGTAGCTCGCGATCATCGCCACGCAGGCGATGCCGCACTCCGGCGCCTCCGACTGCAGGATCAGCGGAACCCGGTCGCCGAGCAGGCTCATCGGAGCCGTTCCTTGAACTGAAGCACGGGCTCGAACACCCACTCGAACACGCTGCGTCGCTCGAGCAGGATATCGGCATTGACCAGCATGCCGGGGCGCAATTGAAACTCCTGACTGCCCGCCGATACCGACTGTTTGTCCAGCGCCACGTCGATGCGATACACGGGCTCCCTGGTGGTCATTGAACCCACCTTTTCGCCCGCCGACCACACGGTGCGGCTGATGGCTTCTACCTTGCCGTGATACTGGCCGAAGCGCTGGAACGGGAATGCCTCGTAACGGAGCACGACGTCGTTGCCCGGCTGTACGAATCCGATCGCGCGCGTTGGCACCAGCAGCTGCGCCTGCAGCCCGCTCCCTTTAGGCAGCATCATTGCGATGGGTGCGTCGGCCGCGAGCGACGCGCCCCGCGACACGGCGATGTTCGTTACTACTCCCGTGATCGGCGCGCGAATGATCGTCTCGCGTTTGGCCTCTTCCTGCACCATGCTTTGCTGCAATTCACTCTTCTGCCGCGCCAGCAGATCGATCTGCTGGCTGGCGCGCGTGTCGATGGTCGGCAGCTCGGTTTCAGCGGCGCGTAGCTCGCGCTCCAGTCCGGTGCGCTTGCCCCTCACCGTCTCAAGCTTGACCTGCTGGTCGAGCTGATCGTTGCGCTTCTGGGTTAGCTGCGTATCGGAAAAGAAACCTTCCTTGACAAGCTGCTGCGTGCGCTGAAAGTCCTCGCGCGCCGACGCGACCCGGGTTTGCTGCAGGCGAATCTCGACGTCGGCCTGTGCGATCTCCTTGCGCAGGTCGGCGATGCGGGTCCGAATCTGTTCACGCTGTTGCCCGGCCAGTTGCCGTACGCGTTCCTTTTCGGTTTCCAGGTTGGTGGCTCGTTGCGTCAGTTCGCGCTGCACCAGTTCCACCGATGTCGCGCCCGAAGCGGTGGAGCGTTCGAGCGACAGCCGCGCGATCGGTGCGCCGGCCTCGACTTCGTCGCCTTCCTTGACCATGAGATCGGCCACGGTGCCGATCTCGGGCGCCTGGATGCGCGCCGCGCCGGCGTCGAGCGCGAGAAAGCCTTCAACGCGTTCGCGCCGCGTGTATTCGCCGAGGAATGCGAACGCGACCAGCGCCACCGCGAAGACCGTGGCCAGCAGCGTGAAGACCCAAAGCGGAACCGGCCGCGCCACCGATACCTCGCCCAGCAGCTTTTCGCGCTGCGCGTCGATGGCTTCCTGCCGGAACAATTTCCTCATGCGGGCGTCTGATGTCGCTGCCGTTGCCGGCGCGGCGCGATTATGCGCGAAGCAGGGCGCGCAATGCGAGCGCGCCGTGATTCAGTTGAGCAGCGTTGCGTCAGGTTGACGCAGCGAGCGCCGCTTAGACGCCACGGACCTGCACTCTGGGTGCACCAGCTGCGAGTTCGCCGATGATTGCAGCGCGGTCGAACCCGTCCTCGCGAAAAATGCGCAGCACATCGTCCGCGATCGCGCGGTCGCAGGTGACCAGCAGGCCGCCGCTGGTCTGCGGGTCGGTCAGCAGCGCCTTGTGCACGTCACTCACCCCGGCAAGATCAACGTCCCGCCCGTAGCCAGCCCAGTTGCGCCCTGAGGCACCGGTGATGAATCCGCGCGCCGCCAGCACATCGACCCCGGGCAGCAACGGCACGTCTGCCATGCGCACGCGGCCCGCGACCTTTGCGCCGCGGCAGATCTCGAGCAGGTGGCCCAGCAGGCCAAAGCCCGTCACATCGGTCAGCGCGTGCACGCCGTCGAGCGCGGAAAGGCGGCGTCCTGGCGTATTCAGCTTGGTGGTGGTGGCGATCATCTGCGCATACCCGCTGGTGTCGAGCTGATCTTTCTTCAGCGCGGCGGAGTAGACGCCGACCCCGAGCGGCTTGCCGAGGATCAGCACATCTCCCGCCCGGGCGCTGCTGTTCTTCTTCACCCGGTCCGGATGCACGAGGCCAAGCGCGACCAGGCCATAGATCGGTTCGACGGAATCAATCGTGTGCCCGCCCGCGATCGGAATGCCAGCCGCGGTGCAGACGGACTCGCCGCCTTCGATGATCTTCTGGATCACGTCGACCGGCAGCTTGTCGATCGGCATTGCCAGGATCGCGAGTGCCATGATCGGCGTGCCGCCCATCGCGTACACGTCGGAAATCGCGTTGGTCGCCGCGATGCGGCCGAAGTCGAACGGATCGTCGACGATCGGCATGAAGAAATCGGTGGTCGCGATCAGCGCCTGCTCGTCGTTCAGCTTGTAGACGGCGGCGTCATCTGCGGTCTCGATGCCGACCAGCAGTTCCTTCGGCACCACGCCGCCTGCATTGCGCAGGATGTCGGACAGCACGCCGGGCGCGATCTTGCAGCCGCAGCCGCCGCCGTGTGAAAACGAAGTCAGCCGCAACCGCGGTTGCTCGGGTGCGTTCATGTCGATCTCCGGCCGGACTGTTGCAGAAGATTATCCACCAGCCGCCTCACCGCGCGCGCTTCGCGCACCGGCGCAAACAGCCTGGCGCGCCGGTCGCAGGCCCAGGTGAGCCGCGCGAGAAAACGCGGCTCGCGCGCCGCGCGTTCGATCAAGCAGCGAGCAGCATCGAGATCGCCTTCCGTGAATAGTCCCTCGTAGTGCACACCCAGCAAGCCGGCATTGCCGTCGATGCCGCTGCCGATCACGGGGGTATGCGCGGTGACCGCCTCGATCACGGCCTGCGCGCCGCCTTCCATGTTCGATGGATGAAGCAGCACGTGGCAGCGGCGGATCAGTTGCCGCGCCTCCGATCGACGCAGATTTCCAAGCGGCCGGTAGCGCGGATCGCGCGCGGCGACCTCAGCGGCGCGCGCGGCGAGCTGCGGATCCAGGCTGGCGCCGGCATGATGAATGCGGACGCGCAGGTCGGGCGACAGGATTTCAAGCAGGCGCCATACGAAGCGTGGATTCTTCTCTTCACGCAGATGGCCGACCACGGCAACGTTGAAGATCCGGCGCGGTTTGCGTGCGGGCGTCAATGTCCGCGCCGACTGCACGATGACGCTGGTCTTCTTCCGGTAGCGACGCGGCAGCCGCAGCGGTCCGCGTTCGTTGAGCACGACCAGGCGCGAAGCCAGGGCCAGCGACCGCTGCGCGGTCGAATTGCCCGCAATGTCGCGGTACAGATCGGTTCCGGTCAGGACGACGGCGAGCGGACGATCCGGGTGTGCCGCCGCGAACTTCTGGATCGACTCCGCGGAGCGCAGTGCATGCAGCACAACCAGGCAGTCGACCGGACTGCCGTCCCAGCGCTGCATGAGCGCAACGCGATAGCGCGTGCGCAGATGACTTGCCCAACGTGCGGCGGTGTGCCAGTTGCCGGTGTTCGAATCCGCCAGATACGGGGTGACGATCGCGACCAGCGGCCGTGCCATGGCGGCGGCTGTCCTATTCGCCCTTCACCGCCGCCAGCCCGAACGCGATCGCACGGAAACCGGCATCGACATGAGTGATCTCGCCGGTCATCCCGGAGGCCAGATCCGACAGCAGAAATGCGGCGACATTGCCCACCTCATCGATGGTGACGTTTCTCCGCAGCGGCGCGTTCTGCTCATTGAACTCGAGCATCCTGCTGAATCCCTTGATGCCGCTGGCGGCCAGCGTCTTGATCGGCCCGGCTGAGATGCCGTTGACGCGGATGCCTCTCGGCCCGAGGTCGGCGGCCAGGTAGCGCACCGATGCTTCGAGCGATGCCTTGGCGAGCCCCATCGTGTTGTAGTGGGGCACCACGCGTTCCGCACCGAGATAGGTCAGCGTCAGCAGCGCGCCGCGGCGGCCTTCCATCAGCGGCAGCACCGCCTTCGCCAGTGCCGGGAAGCTGTACGACGAGATGTCATGCGCGATGCGAAAGTTCTCGCGCGTCAGGCCGTCAAGAAGCTCGCCGCTGATCGCCTCGCGCGGTGCGAAGCCGATCGAGTGCACAAGGCCGTCAAGCCCGTCCCATTGCGCGCGCAATCCTTCGACCATCGCCGCAATCTGCGCATCGTCGCCAACATCGCATGGAAGGACGATCGTCGAACCGAACTCCCGCGCAAACTCGGTCACGCGCTCCCTGAAGCGGTCGCCGACATAGGTGAGCGCCAGAAGCGCTCCCTCGCGTCTGCAGGCCTGTGCGATGCCATACGCAATCGAGCGGTTGGACAGAAGCCCGGTAATCAGGATGCGTTTGCCGGCCAGGAATCCCATGGGTTTCGGATCTCGTGGAGTTGCGCTCGGATGCGCATGCTACCGGCCAATCGAGGCGGCGTGGCAAAGCCGCCCGAGCGTTCAATCGCCGTCGTCGGCGCTCAGCGTCTTGCGGCGGCGTGCGCGACTTGCGCCGAAGTCTTCTTGGAGGTGGCCTTGGCCTTCAGCGAATTTTGAGCGACGCCGGCCTTAGCGCTCGCGGGCTTCGTCGCTATCATCAGATTCAGGCGCTGACCGGCGAAAAGCTGCTGCGAACGCAACCGGTTCCAGGCGACGACATCATCGGCTTGCACCTTCCACCGCCGCGCGACCGAGTGCAGCGTGTCCCCGCGTCGCACACGGTAAGTGATCTGACGCAGATTCGGCTGCTCGGGCACCAGCGCGAATGCCGCGGCGAGTTTTTCCGGGGCGATGTCATCTTCCATCATCTCGTCGCGCGGTATCAGGATCGTCGATCCTGGCGCGATGCGGAATTTGGGCGGAATGCGATTGGCCTCGCGCAGTGCCGCTTCGGTGATGCCGACGCGCTCGGCCAGTTGCGCGATCTTTTCGTTCGGAGCGATCACGTGTGTGGTCCAGCTTGCCAGGGGCTGGCCGGTTGACTCATACGCGGCGAGGTTGCCGATGAAGGTGTCGGCATGATCGGCCGGAAGCAGGATGCGTGACTGTCCGGCGCCAACGATCACCGGGCGATTGAAGGACGGGTTCAGTGCGCGGAACTCGTCGATCGGCATCTCTGCAAGGCGCGCTGCCGTAACAATGTCGATATCGCGCGTCTTGCGCACGACGGCGAAGTAGGGCTCGTTCTGGATGGCCGGCAGCGCAATGTCATACGACTGCGGCGCCCGCACGATGTTCTTGATCGCCTGCAGCTTGGGCACGTAGTGCTGCGTTTCCTTCGGCAAGCGCAGGCTGGCGTAGTTCATCGGCTTGCGCTGAGCGCGGTTGCGCGCAATGGCCCTTCCGATGCAGCCCTCGCCGCAGTTGTAGGCGGCCAGCGCCAGATGCCAATCACCGAAGTCGTTGTAAAGTTTCTGCAGGTAATCGAGAGCAGCGCGGGTTGATTCGAGCACGTCGCGCCGCTCGTCCTTCCACAGGTTCTGCTCGAGCTGATAGATCTTGCCGGTCGACGGAATGAACTGCCACAGGCCTGCCGCCTTGGCGTGCGATTCCGCCTCGGGTTGCATCGCGCTTTCGACAAAAGGCAGCAGCGCGAGCTCGGTGGGCATGCCGCGCTTCTCGATTTCCTCGACGATGTGAAACAGGTAACGGTTACCGCGGCTCGCCATGCGCCCGATGAAATCAGGCTGGCCGGCGTACCACCGCGTGCTGTTGTCTGCCAGGCGACCGGCGAGGTCCGGCATCTTGAAGCCACGCCGGATACGCTCCCACAGATCGATCGATGTGTCGCCAGAGACGCGCGGTTCAAGGCGCGCCGACGCGGCCGGGTTGTCGGATTCGAGTTTGCGCAGCAACTGGCCAAGCGGATCGGGCGCGGCCGGGCTCGCGCTGGCGGCGGCATTCAGCGCCGCGATATCGGACGCCGTTGCCGGCTCGTCGGCAATAGCGGCCAGCGGCACGGCGCTGCTCACAGCGATGACAATCCAGCGCGCAAGCGCGGCGCCGATGCGGTTCACGCCCAGTTGTCTCCGCATCGCCATCATGGGACGGAAGCCGTCGAATTGAAGGGGCGCAGTATAAGGCGCGTCCATCGCTCAGAATCGGTTTTTCCACGCACGCAGCGTGGCAAAGGTTTCGATGGTCGATGCCCCGGAGCCTGGCCGTTCGCGTTCAGCCCGTTCGCGCACGGCCAGCACGTCGCAGCGCAGGAATGGATTGGTCGCGCGCTCCTCGCCGATCGTCGACGGCACGGTTGGCGTTCCAGTTGCGCGCAGGGCTTCGCAGCCGCGCTGGCGCGCCTGCAGATCCGTGTTGTGGGGCTCGACCGCGAGCGCGAAGCGTATGTTGGCGAGTGTGTATTCATGCGCGCAGTACACGCGTGTGTCAGCGGGCAGCGCGGCCAGCCGCGCCAGCGAATCCAACATCTGCGCCGCTGTGCCTTCGAACAGGCGGCCGCAGCCGCACGCAAAAAGCGTGTCGCCGCAGAAAAGTGCGCGCAGCGACGGCGCGTAGTAGGCGATATGGCCGCTCGTGTGTCCGGGCACGTCGAACACGTCGAACGCATGGCCCAGCACCTCGATGCGATCGCCACCGGAAAGGCGCGTGCCGACGCACGGAATCGATTCCGCCGCCGGGCCGAACACATGTGCGCCAGTCGCGCGCACCAGGGCTTCGACGCCGCCGACGTGATCGCCATGATGATGCGTGACTAGAATCGCGGTCAGCTGCAGACCGGTCTGCGACAATCGGTGTGCAACCGGCGCAGCGTCACCCGGGTCGACGATCACCGCCGACCGGCCATTTGACAGCCACCACAGGTAGTTGTCATTGAACGCGGGGATCGGCTCAATGAGAATGTCAGAGGCAGCCGTCATCGTGAAGCCTGCGCAACAGCGGAAGTCCCGTGCACCGATTGGACACCAAGTATGAACCTTGCGATGACCGCAGCTTCGTCCCGACAGATGAGCGCCGGAGCATGAATGAGTAGCACGGCGATCGTCCGTCTATCCGAGTTCCTGCGCTCGCCGCCGGGCCGTTATGCGCTTGACTGGGAGCAGGCGCATCTTGATGCCGCGGTAGCCGACATTTTCGGCTACCACGCGCTGCAGCTTGGTCTGCCCGAGATCGACGCGCTGCGCGAGAATCGCATGCCGCTGCGCTTCTGCGCGTCGGATCGCCAGCTCGATGCGACTGCGGCGCAGGGTGCGCATACGCAGGTCGCGGTCATCAACCGGTATGAAGAACTGCCGTTCGAGACGCAGTCGATCGATCTGGTGGTGATGCCGCATATCCTCGAGTTCGCCCAGGAGCCACACCAGGTGCTGCGCGAAGTCGATCGCGTGCTGGTGCCCGAAGGCAGTGTCGTGCTGACGGGGTTCAACCCGGCCAGCCTGTGGGGCGTGCGTCAGACGCTTGCGCGCCTTGGAATGGCGCCCTTTCTGCCACGTGAGGGCCAGTTCATCGCGCTGCCCCGCGTCAAGGACTGGCTGAAGCTGTTGTCATTCGAGGTCAATCGCGGGCGCTTCGGGTGCTACGTGCCGTGGGCCCGCAGCGAGAAGTGGCTGGCGCGCTGGGCGTTCATCGAGAAGGCAGGTGATCGCTGGTGGCCGGTGCTTGGATCGGTCTACCTGGTCACCGCAATCAAGCGCGTGCGCGGCATGCGGCTGATTGGCCCGGCGTGGAAACGCAAGGAGAAGACACGGCCCGCGTTCGCTCCGGCCGCGACGCGCACGTTGACGCCAACCGCTGATGCCTACAGTGTCCGCGTTGATCCCGACCATGACGCCGACAACGACGCCATGCCGGGCGCGGCGCAGGGCTGATTTGACCCCATGAGGCACAGCCGCAGCGTGAAGCTGCTGGATCGCGAGGATGCGCGGCTGCAGCCCTCGGCCGCATCGGGCGCGCTGGTCGAGATCTACACCGACGGTGCCTGCAAGGGCAATCCGGGTCCCGGTGGCTGGGGGGCATGGCTGAAGTCGGGCGTGCACGAGAAGGAACTCTTCGGTGGTGAACGCGCGACCACGAACAATCGCATGGAATTGATCGCGGTGATACGCGCGCTGGAATCACTCAAGCGGCGCGCGCACGTGGTGCTGCACACCGACTCGCAGTATGTGAAGCTCGGCGTCACCGAATGGCTGCCGATGTGGATTCGACGCGGCTGGAAGACTGCCGGCAACAAGGCGGTGAAGAACGCCGATCTGTGGCGCGAGTTGGCACATCTGGCTTCGCAGCACGACATTGACTGGCGTTGGGTCAAGGGACATGCCGGCGTACCCGGCAACGAGCGCGCGGACGAACTGGCCAATCGTGGCGTCGAAACCGCGCTGCGCGATGGCGGTCGCACGTAAGACTGCGTGCGTGCCGGTGATACAGTCTCGACGCGGCGGCTTCCGTCATTCGTCGCCGCAACTCCCTGACGATGAAGAACAAGGTCTCCCTGTGGGCGATGGCCGGATTGCTGGCGATTGCTGCCATTGCGTACTTCGGGCCGCGCTGGACCGCGACGGGGCCGGCCCCGGTGTCCACAGCTGAAGTCGGGAAGGTCGACACGGGATCCAAGGGCGCGTCCAACGCGACGGGTTCGAAGTCCGACAAGGGTGGCGGCGCCGCTGGACCGACGCCGGTGGAGGTCATCGAATTGCGTCCAGCCGCGGTGCAGGAGGACCTGGTCGCAGTGGGCTCGCTGCGCTCCAACGAAAGCGTGGTGCTGCGGCCGGAGGTCGCCGGCCGCATTGCGCAGATCGGTTTTCGCGATGGGCAGCCTGTGCGTCGGGGCCAGCTGATCATCGGGCTGGATGCGTCAGTGAATCAGGCGGAAGTGGCGCAGGCGCGGGCGGAATTTGAACTCGCGCAGTCCAACCTGAAGCGCACTGAGGATCTCGCGCGCAAGAACTTCGTCAGTTCAAGCGCGCAGGAGCAGGCCGCATCGAATGTGCAGGTGAGCGAAGCGAAGCTGAAGCTCGCCGAAGCGCGGCTGGCCAAGATGCGAATCCTGGCGCCGTTTGACGGTGTGGTCGGCATCCGTAATGTGAGCGTGGGCGACTACGTGAAGGACGGCACCGATCTCGTCAACATCGAGGACGTTGGCATCCTGAAGGCCGACTTCCGTTTGCCGGAACGCTACTTCACTCAGATCCGTGTCGGGCAGCCGGTCGAAGTCACAGCCGATGCGGTCGCGGGCGAGCAATTTGCAGGTGTCATCGATGCCACCAACCCGCGCATTGATGCCAACGCTCGCTCGCTTGAGGTGCGGGCGCGGTTGAGTAATCAGGAACGCAAGCTGCGGCCCGGCATGTTCGTTCGCGTGCGCGTGATCATTGGCGAGCGCGCCAACGCGCTGCTGGTGCCGGAGGAAGCCATCGTGCCGCTGGGCGAGGACTTCTTCGTCTTCAGGGTAAACGATGGGGTGGCAAAGCGGGTCAAAGTGAAGATTGGCGTGCGACGCGCGGCGAAGGTGGAAATCCTCGACGGGCTCGGCGCTGGTGACCAGGTAGTCACCGCGGGTATGCGGCTGGCCCGCGATGGACAGCAGGTGAAGATCGTCGGGAGTCGGGAGTCGGGCGTCGGGAGCAAGGACATCGCGGCCGAAACAGGAAAGAAGTAACGTTTGTGGCTCTGACTATCCAATTCTGAACCTCCACCGCCGGACTCCCGACCCCCGTCTCCATGAGCCTGTTTGAAGTATGCATCCGCCGCCCGGTCCTCTCGACCGTGCTGTCGCTGCTGGTGCTTGTCATCGGTGCCATTTCGTATTCGCGACTCGCCGTGCGCGAGTATCCGAAGATCGACGAGCCGGTCGTCAGCGTCAGCACCAAGTATGCGGGCGCCTCGGCCGAGGTGGTCGAATCGCAGATCACGAAGGTGCTCGAGGACTCACTCGCCGGCATCGAGGGCGTGGAGCTGATGACCTCGGCCAGCCGCTCGGAGACGAGCCAGATCAACGTGCGGTTCCGCATTACGCGCGATCCGGACTCGGCCGCCGCCGATGTGCGCGACAAGGTGGCACGCGTGCGCGCGCGACTGCCCGACGAAGTCGACGAGCCGGTGATCGCCAAGGTCGAGGCGGACTCGTTCCCGATCATCTGGATGGCGGTGACCGCGGGCGGGCGCACTTCGCTCGAAGTCTCGGACTATCTCGCCCGCTACGTGAAGCCGAGATTGTCGGTGCTGCCGGGCGCGGCGGACGTGTGGATCTTCGGTGAACGCAAGATCTCGATGCGCATCAATGTCGACCGCGATCGCCTTGCCGGCTATCGCCTGACGCCTCAGGATGTGGAAGAAGCGCTGCGGCGGCAGAACGTCGAGCTGCCCTCCGGACGGATTGAATCGGCCAAACGCGAATTCTCGATCGTGGCCGCCACCGACGTCAGCACGCGCGAGCAGTTTGAAAACCTGATCGTGGCGCAGGTCGCCGGCTATCCGGTGCGGCTGCGCGATGTGGCCGCCGTTGCGGTGGGCCCGGTCGAAGAACGCGTGATTGCGCGCTTCAACAGCCAGCCGTCGATCAACATGGGGCTGGTCAAGCAGGCCACCGGCAATCCGCTCGAATTGTCGCAGGCAGCGCGAGCCGAGATCGCGAAGATCAACGCCACCCTGCCCGAGGGCATGAAGATCACCGTGGCATACGACTCATCGGTGTTCATCGATCGGTCCATCAGCTCGGTGTTCCGCACCGTGACCGAAGCGGTGGTCCTGGTGGTGCTGGTGATCTTCTTCTTTCTGCGCAACCTGCGCGCCACGCTGATTCCGCTGGTGACGATCCCGCTGTCGCTCGTGGGCGCCTTCGCACTGATGTATGCGTTCGGGTTCACCATCAACACGCTGACGCTGCTGGCGATGGTGCTGGCGATCGGACTGGTGGTCGATGACGCGATCGTGGTGCTGGAGAACATCTACCGCAATATCGAAAACGGCATGGGCCGGGTGGCGGCGGCAATCAAGGG
The DNA here is from genome assembly GCA_036824465.1 of Burkholderiaceae bacterium. Lineage (GTDB taxonomy): Bacteria > Pseudomonadota > Gammaproteobacteria > Burkholderiales > Burkholderiaceae_F > JAKOQB01. Next base: position 11,541 of record DAITAC010000014.1, on the reverse strand, counting down.
CATCAAGGAGATCGGCTTCGCGGTCGTTGCGATGACGCTGACGCTCACCGCGGTGTTTGCGCCACTGGCATTCGCAACTGGACGCACCGGGCGCCTGTTCATCGAGTTTGCGCTGGCGCTCGCAGGAGCAGTCCTGGTGTCGGGCTTCGTGGCACTCACGTTAAGCCCGATGATGTGCAGCAAGCTGCTTAAGCACGAGGAAAAGCACGGACGCGTGTTCAAGCTGGTCGAGGGCTGGCTCGAAGCACTTACCAGCGGTTATGCGCGTTCGCTGGCGTGGGTGCTTTCGCGCCGCTGGCTGATTGTGATTGTTTGGTTTGTCGCCGCCGGTCTGGGTGCGCTGTTCTTTTCGCTGCTGCGCTCGGAACTCGCGCCGCTCGAGGACCGCTCGGTGATCTTTGGTCGCCTTCAATCGCCGCCCGGGGCCACGGTCGACTACACATCGGAGCAGTTGCGCACGGTCGAGAAGTATTACCAGACCTTTCCCGAAACGGCGGCCTATAACGCGGTGGCCGGCTTCCCGACGGTGGATTTCGGCAATGCGATCCTGCGCCTCAAGCCATGGGAGGAGCGCACGCGCAAGCAGCAGGACATCGCGCGCGAACTGAACCAGCGCTTTCAGCAGCTGCCCGGCGTGATCGGATTTGCGGTCAATCCGCCTTCGCTCGGCCAGTCGCCGCGCCAGTTGCCGGTCGAATACGTGATCATGTCGCAGGTGCCGTACGCGGAACTGGATCGCATCGTCACCCAGTTTGTCGGCGAAATTGCAAAGACCGGGATCGTGCAGAACCCGCAGTCGGACCTGCGCCTGAACACGCCGGAACTTCGCGTAGAGGTCAATCGCGACAAGCTGTCCGACATCGGTGTTCCAGTGGAAAACGTCGGCCGCACGCTGCAGACCATGCTGGGCGGCCGCCAGGTGACGCGCTTCAAGAAGGACGGCGAGCAGTACGACGTGATCGTGCAGGTGGCGCCACGCGACCGCAGCCGCCCGAACGACATCAGCGACATCTACGTGCGCGCGCGCGACGGCTCGATGGTCCAGCTTGCCAACCTCGTCACGGTGCAGGAAGGTGTGTCGCCCCAGTCGCTGAATCACTTCCAGCGGCTGCGCGCGGTGACCATCAGCGCCACGCTCGCACCGGGCTACGCGCTGAGCGACGCACTGAAGATGATGGATGACACCGCTCGACGCGTGCTGCCGCAGACCGCGCTAACGGACCTGAACGGCGTGTCACGCGAGTTCCGCGACGCGCGCGGCAGCATCTATCTCACGTTCGTGCTGGCGCTGGTCTTCATCTACCTTGTTCTGTCGGCGCAGTTCGAGAGCTTTGCTGATCCGTTCGTCATCATGCTGTCGGTGCCTTTGTCGCTCGCTGGAGCTCTCTTCGCGCTGTGGGCCAGCGGCGGGACGCTCAACATCTACAGCCAGATCGGGTTGATCACGCTGGTGGGTCTCATCACCAAGCACGGCATCCTGATTGTCGAGTTCGCCAACCAGTTACAGGAGCGCGGCGAGGACCTCTTCGACGCCATCGGTCATGCCGCCGTGCTGCGGTTGCGGCCGATCCTGATGACGACCGGCGCGATGGTGCTGGGCGCGTTACCGCTGGCAATGTCACGCGGCGCCGGCGCCGAAAGCCGCATCCAGATCGGCTGGGTGATCGTCGGCGGCCTCACTTTCGGCACCATTTTGACGCTGTACGTGGTGCCAACGATGTACACGATCATGGAGCAGGCGCTCGGCAAGTGGCTGGGGTCGCATCATCATGAGGACGAGGCGGCCGCGGCCGCGCCGCACACACGCGCTGCTGAATAGGGCGTACCAACGGGAAGCAACTGCAGCGTGAGACAGATCGTTCTCGACACGGAGACCACCGGACTCGAAGCGAAGGACGGCCATCGCATCATCGAAGTCGGCTGTCTAGAGCTCGTCAGCCGCCGCCTGACGGAGCGCCGGCTGCATCACTACGTCAATCCGGAACGGGACAGCGACGAGGGCGCACTCGCCGTGCACGGGCTGTCGAACGAGTTTCTCGCCGACAAACCCAGGTTCGGCGAGATCGCGGCGGAACTGATCGAGTTCGTGCGCGGCGCCGAAGTCATCATCCACAACGCCGCTTTTGATCTGGAGTTCCTCGACGCGGAACTGGCGCGATTGAGCCTCGGCCGCTTCGAGGATTACTGCCGCGTCACCGACTCACTGAAACTTGCACGCGAGCTGCATCCGGGCAAGCGCAACTCGCTCGATGCGCTGTGCGAGCGCTATGCGGTTTCCAACAAACATCGCACGCTGCACGGCGCACTGCTCGATGCCGGCCTGCTGGCGGATGTGTATCTGGCGATGACCCGCGGGCAGGACAGCCTGGTCATGGATCTGACGCCGGCGCATGTCCAGGCGGACGTCAGCGAGATCGACGTGTCGCAGTTGATCGTCCTGCTGCCCTCAGTGGACGAAATCGCGGCGCACGAGGCGATGCTCGACGCGATCGAGGGCGAATCCAAGGCGGGCAGCGTGTGGCGTCGGGCAGCCGCCACCTGAGCCGTACCCACTCTATGCCGATCGGCATAGGCCGTCCTGCCACTCTTCCTTAGGTCTCCTGGTCACTATTCGCGCCGCGCCAGACGCGGCACGATGCTGTCATGTCGCCGCACTTGGTGGCAGTCAGACGAGGAGATTTGAAATGCTCAACCATCGTGAACGATTCGAGTTTGCTGCGCGCAAGGACCGCGAGACTCTGGACGTGATGAGAATCGCCCGCGCGGTCGCGGCGCTGTTTATCGTCGTCGGCGTGGCGTCGATCGCCATCGTCGCGCGGCCAGACGTCATGCTTCAGGGCAGTGCCTCGCCGGAGGAATTCGTGCCGGCGATTGGCAGCATTTCGCCCGAGCCTTCGGGTGCAGCGCGCGGCGAACCTCTGCGGTCCCGCAAGGACGCAGTGCCGCGCGGTGAGGTTGATTCGCTTCCGGCGGAAGCAAGTCCGCATTTCATGCCGCACGGCTAGGTTGTCTCCAGGGCGGCGGCTTCGGGTGCGTTCCCGCCGCCGCCCGCCTTTTTCCTGCGCATGGCTTTGAAGATCGAGGTGGACGTATGAGGGCTTTGTTGAAGATCGCCGTGGTTGGCCTTGGCTGGGCGACCTCGGCCGGTGCGACGGTCGAGGTCGTCGCCGATTCGGCTTGTCCGTACTACGCCATGGACATCGCCGGGTTCGCGACCTGCGACGGCGATCGCGTCGCGCGCGCCGCGCCGCTGGTGACCAATGCGCCGGCGCTTCAGCCCGCATCGACAGCAGCAGTCATTGAGAAAGAGCCGAGGACTGACCGAAGTTCGGTGCGCAAGGTGCCGGTTCGCGGCGGCACCCGCGCAGCTGCGCGTGGAAAGTCGTCCTAACGCTGCTCGTCGCGCAGCCAATCCTGCGCGGCGACAACGGCCTCGGTCCGATTGCGCGCATTGAGTACGCGATAGATCGCCAGCAGATGCGCCTTGACCGTGCCCTCGGACAGGGTCAGTTCGCGCGCGATCAGCTTGTTGGGCAGGCCGCGCGCCAGGCGCTGCAGCACGTCGAGCTGCCGCGGCGTCAGTTCCGACATTCGTCCACCGTTCCGCGGGGAGTTGGGCGTCGACGAATTGAGGAGCCGCAACGGTGCATAGGTGCCGCCCGCCAGCACCAGCGTCACCGCTTGCAGCACGACCCGCGCCGAGTCCGATTTCGGGATGAAGCCGGCCACGCCAAGCGCGATCAGTTGCCTGATCAGGGCCGAATCCTCCTGCGCCGAAATCACGACCAGTGGCAGCGACGGATAACGGATACGCAGTTGTGCCAGCCATTGGACGTCGCTCGCGCCCGGCATGTTGAAGTCGATCAGCGCCAGGTCGAGGTCGGGCAGTTTCTCCAGCAGCGCCTGGGCCTCGTCGGCCCGGCCGGCCTCGAACCACTCGGTCGATGGGCCAAGCGAGGCCAGCGCGGTGCGAAGCGCAAGGCGCATCATTTCGTGATCGTCGGCCAGCAGCACGCGCAGCGGCCGCTCCGCGCGCGCGTCGTTTGGTGTGGCCTCAGGTTGGGCTTGTTGCGATCGGGCAATCACGGGTAACGTGCCTTTTGGCTTCGAGTTCTGCAGGCCGGGACGAGAGGCTAATCACAAAGATTGCGGATGTCGATGTTGCCCACGCTCCAGATCCGAAGTGTGCATGCCTTGATTGCGTTAGCCGCCGTCGTGATTGTCACTACACGGTCGGTGAACGCATCCGAAGCAGACACCCGGTTCCTGGTGCGTCTGGACACGGCCGAGGTCGACCGCATTGCGCCCGACGGCACCGCGGTGGGCCCGACGGAAACGATGCGGTTACCAGGTTATTGGCGCGGCAACGAGGCAGGCAATCCGACGCGGCACCGATTCGTGGTCACCGTCCCACCTGGCCATCGCAACCTGAGCGTATTTGTCGAGGCGGCTCGGCTGCATTTTGTCGCGCGCGTTAATGGCACGGAGGTTTTTGCAACCACGCGCGGCGACCCCGTGAGTGCGCCGCGGCTGCGCAGTTGGCGCATGTCGCCTGAATTCAGCGTCCCGGCGGATCTGCTGCGTTCGGGGAATAATGAGATCGAGCTGACCTCGTTCGCGCTGCCACAGCGTGGTGGCGGCCTGGCGCCGCTCTGGTTCGGCGATGCAGCAGCGGTCTCCAAGGTCGAGTTTCGCGTGCTGGTGCGCGATACCGTCGCGCCGCTGGTTATCGCGGCCGTCATCGCCACCCTCGGTTTCTTTGCGCTCGTGCTGGCGCGTGGCCAGCGGGATCCGAGGACGTTCGTGCTGTTCGGCGTCGGCGCAATCGTGTGGGGGTTGCATACCGCGGTGACATTGCTGCCTGAAACGCCGCTTCCGTTCCAGCACTATGTCGTGTTCTGGTACGCCGCGTACGCCTGGTTCGTCAGCGCTCTGAGCCTGTTTTGCGTGCGCTTCGCGGGTTTGCAGTGGCGCTGGTTCGCCCGCTTCGGCCTGGTCTTCTCGCTCGCAGCCGTGCCGATCATGTACGGCATCGTGTTCTTCGGCGCTGGCGCGCTTGCGTACGGCCTGTTCCTGGCGGCGTGCATCGGCATGGCGATCGTCGCGCTGTCCGGCGTGATGCAGTTTGCGTTCACCTCGCGCAGCTTTGACGGCGCGCTGCTGCTCGCGGTCGGCGTGTTGTCGGTGTCATTCTCGGTGTACGACTGGCTGAAGGCGAATGTCTGGGGCGAGCTCGTCAAGGAATACATCCTTACGCCGTATGCCGGCCTGTCCTTCATCTTTCTCGCCGGCTGGATGCTGGTCGAGCGTTATCAGCGCACGGCGAGCGCGTTCGAGGAACTGAACCGCACGCTTGAGCGCCGCGTGGTGGAGGCGAATGCCGAGCTGCGTCGCCAACTCGACGACGTACGCGCCGCGCGTGAAGTGGCCGAACAGGCCAGCGTGGCCAAATCGAAATTCTTCGCCGCTGCGAGTCACGACCTGCGCCAGCCGCTGCATTCGCTCGGCATGTTCGCCTCGGCGCTCGATGCGCATCTGAGCTCCGAAGAAGGGCGTGAACTGCGGCGCCGCATTGGCTCATCGATCGAGGCGCTCGAAAGCCTGTTCAACGAACTGCTCGACCTGTCACGGCTGGATGCCGGCGTGATTGAACCAAGGGTTCGGCCGCTCCGACTGCAGAACCTGTTTGACCGCCTCGATGCCGAGTTCCATCGTGACGCGGAGCAGCGTGGGCTAAATCTGCGTTTCGTGCCGACGCGATTAGCGGTGACGAGCGACCCGGTGCTGCTGGAGCGCATCGCGTCGAACCTCGTGTCCAACGCACTGCGCTACACAGAGCGCGGCGGTGTGCTGATCGGCGCGCGACGGCGCGGCGACAAGGTCGTGCTCGAGGTGCGCGATTCGGGTGTCGGCATCGCCGCTGCCGAGCAGGAGCGCGTCTTCGACGAGTTCTATCAGGTCAACAACCCGGCGCGCGACCGGCGCCGGGGACTGGGTCTGGGGCTCGCAATCGTGCGCCGGCTGACACGGCTCCTTGATCACCCGCTGCAGTTGCAGTCGGCGCCTGGGCGGGGCACGATCTTCCGACTCTCGTTGCCGCGGTTGGACGCAGCGATAGACGCGGACGCTCCAAACGAGTTGTTGCTCGCGCCTTCGCTGCTGCAAGGCAAAGCTGTCCTCGTGGTCGACGACGAAGTCGAGATTCGCGATGCGTCGGTCGCATTGCTCAGCCAATGGGGTGTAAAGGCGTTCGTCGCGGCCGATCCGGTTGAACTCACGCGCGTGCTGGATACGGGTGTGAAACCGGACGCCGCCATCGTCGATCTGCGGCTCGGCGGCGGCATCGACGGTGTCGATGTGGTCACGCTCCTGCGCGGGCGCTTTGGCGCGGTCTTTCCCGCGCTGCTTATTTCGGGTGATACCGGCGCACGCGAACTTGCGCGTGTGAAAGCCAGCGGACTGCCGCTGCTGATCAAGCCGGTTCCGCCAGCGCGCCTGAAGGCGGCGCTGCATGCCTGCCTGACCGCGGCGGGTGCCTCAGGTCAGTGAGTCGCGCAACTGGCGTTTCACTACCTTGCCCGCGGCGTTCTTCGGCAATTCATCGACGAACACGTAGCGCTTCGGCCGCTTGAAGCGCGCGATGTGTTCGAGGCAGAACGCGTCGAGCGTGGCCGCATCGATGGATGCGCCGTCGCGCGCGACCACAATGGCGACGACCGCCTCGCCCCATTCTGCGTCACGCGTGCCGATCACCGCGACTTCGGCCACACCCGGATGTCGCAACAGCAGCTCCTCGATTTCGCGCGGGTAGATGTTCGAGCCGCCCGAGATGATCAGGTCCTTGCTGCGATCGACCAGCGTCAGGTAGCCGTGTCCGTCGAGACGCCCAAGGTCGCCCGTGTGCAACCACCCATGGGCGAGCGTCATTGCGGTCGCTTCCGCGTTGTTCAGGTAGCCGCGCATCACGGTATCGCCGCGCACGCACACTTCGCCGATCTCGCCGAGGGCGACCGGATGATCGTTCTCGTCGAACACGGCAACCTCGACGCCGGTCTGCGCGCGGCCCACGGAGCCGATCCGCTCCAGGCGGCGGCCGTCGTGATCGTCGAGATGATCCGCAATCGGCAGCACGGTGATCGTCATCGGACTTTCGCCCTGGCCGTAGATCTGCACGAGTTTCGGCCCGAAACGGTCGAGCGCGCGCAGGCAATCGGCGACATACATCGGCCCGCCGCCGTAGACGATCAGCTTCAATCCCTCGGCCTGCCCGCGCAGTCGATCGACCAGCCGCATCACCATGGTCGGTGCGGCGAAGAGCTTCACGTTGGGAGCGAATGCAAGGATCTCGTCGATCTCTGCCTCGTCGAACCCGCGCGATGCCGGGATCAGTTGCGTGGCACCCACTGCGATGTTCGGCAGCGTGTACAGGCCCGAGCCGTGCGACATCGGCGCCGCATGCAGCAGGTGATCGCCGACCGTGGCGTGGTCGACGTCTGCCAGGTAGTTCAGAGTCATCGCCAGCAGATTGCGATGCGTGAGCATCACGCCCTTGGGCCGTCCAGTCGTTCCGCTGGTGTAGAAAAGCCACGCCGGGTCATCGTCGGCTACGTCGATCGGTGAGCAGCCGTCGTGCCTCGCCAGCGCGCGATAGTCGGCTGTGTCGACGTCGATGAAAGTCGTGCTGGCACCTATGCGCGCGGCGGCGATTGCGACGGTGTCGACATCATCGGTGACGAAGCAAACGCGCGCGGCCGCGTCGTCGAGAATGAACGCGATCTCGCTGGCGTGCAGCTTGACGTTGATCGGGATTGCGCACAGGCCGGCGGCCCAGCATGCGTACAGCAGTTCGACGTACGCAGCGTTGTTGCGCATGACCAGCGCCACGCGCTCGCCGGGCTCGACTGCCAGTCGTTCGCGCAGCGCATGCGCGAGCCGCAGCACACGTGCCGCGAGTTCGGCATAGCTGTAATGGCAGCGGTCGCGCTCGATCACGGCCGGCTGGCCGGGCAGCCGCCGCGCGGCGCGCAAGAGCGTATGCGCGAGGTTCATCGGTGACGAGTCTAAGGCCGGGCGCTCGGTTAGAATCCGCGCCTCAACGCGGCGTCGGGTGGTTAGCTCAGCGGTAGAGCACGTCCTTCACACGGACGGGGTCACAGGTTCGATCCCTGTACCACCCACCAACTCCTTCCTGGCCCGCCCCGCGGGCTCTTTTCCCGATGACTGTCCGCACCCGCATCGCACCCAGCCCCACCGGCATGCTCCATCTGGGCACCGCGCGCACTGCGCTGTTCTCGTGGGCGTATGCGCGCCATTTTGGCGGGCAGTTCATTCTGCGCATCGAGGACACTGACATCGAGCGCTCGACCGAGGAAGCGGTGCGCGTCATCCTCGACTCGATGAACTGGCTCGACCTCGACTACGACGAGGGGCCGATCCGCCAGACGGAGCGCTTTGCACGTTATCGCGAGGTGATCGAGCGCCTGCTCGCGGAGGGCAAGGCGTACCGCTGCTACGCGACCGTCGAAGAGCTCGACGCGATGCGCGAGCAGCAGATGGCACGCAATGAGAAGCCGCGTTACGACGGCCGCTGGCGGCCCGAGAATGCGCACGGCAGGACGCCGCCGGCCGGTGTGAATCCGGTGATCCGCTTTCGCAATCCTGATGCGGGCGAGGTGGCGTGGACCGACCTCGTCAAGGGCCCGATTGCGATCGCCAACAGCGAACTCGACGATCTGGTGATCGCGCGCGGCGTTGACCTCGTGCCGACCTACAACTTCGCCGTGGTGGTCGATGACATCGACATGCGCATCACCCATGTGCTGCGCGGCGACGATCATGTGAACAACACGCCACGGCAGATCAATATCTACAAGGCACTGGGCGCGGCGTTGCCGCAGTTCGGCCATCTGCCGATGATCCTCGGTCCCGACGGGCAGAAACTATCCAAGCGCCACGGGGCGGTCAGCGTCCTGCAGTACGACGAAGACGGCTTCCTGCCGGAGGCGCTGTTCAACTACCTGGCGCGACTCGGCTGGAGTCACGGTGACGAGGAGAAATTCACGCGCGAGCAGCTGATTGGATGGTTCGACCTGGACCACGTGAACCGCGCGCCGGCGCAGTACAACCTCGACAAACTGCTGTGGCTGAACGGCGAGTACATGAAGGAAGCCGACAACGCGCGGCTCGCCGGGCTCGTGGCGCCGCGCATCGCGCAGCGCGGTGGCGTGGTGGTCGGGCCGTCGCTGGAAGCCGTGGTCGCGCTGCTGAAGGAGCGTGCGAAGACGCTGAACGAACTCGCTGACGAGGCGATGCTTTTCTATGGCCCGCACACGGTCGATGCCGCGCTGCTGAAGCAGCACCTCACGGGCGCAAGCCTTGAAGCGGTGCGCGCTTTCGCCGAGCGTGCCTCCGCGATCGCCTGGGAGCGGACGGCGCTGTCGGCGCTGTTGAAGCAGCTGGTCAAGGACCTCCCTATCAAGATGCCGCAGATCGCCGTGCCGCTGCGCGTGGCAGTGACCGGGCGTACGCAGACGCCGTCGATCGACGCGGTGCTCGAGTTGATCGGCCGCGACGCGGTGCAGCAACGGCTGCAGGACGCGTTGTCTCGCATCGACACCTGAAAGTCCGTCAGCGCGGCGCCGC